>NZ_JBYTAI010000009.1:0-248297 GCF_058788035.1 Ideonella sp. FW305-24
TGATCTGGGCCGAGTTCACGCGGCTGCGCTCGCCGGTTTCCTTGTCGGTGACGTCGAACGAGCGGCGATAGCCGGTGATCTGGACCTTGGCCCGCACGATCTCGCCGGCCGCGCCGGCCAGCTTGTTCTCGCTGCGGAGTTCGATCACGCCGCCTGGCGTGAACTCGTCCACCTGCGGCAGTGCGACCACTGTCAGCCAGCGCCGGCCCTGCTGGGTGCTGATGCTTCGTTGGGAAACTGCCTTGCCGGCTATCAAGGCCTGGCCTGTGGAAAGGCCGCCTGGTGCGGCTTGTTGCGTCACGCTCATAATTCGGTTCACCTCATTTGAGAACGTTCACAAGAGTTATGAACAGACCGAATTGGATGAAGAAAGGCGCATCCCATGCAGGACTGGAAAGACCTTATAGACAGAGCGTCTGATTTATGCGGGGGTCAAAACAAACTCGCCGCGAGGCTGGGCACTTCGCCAGGCGCGTTATCGAGTTGCAAGTCCGGAAAACGCTCGATGCCGGAAGATCAAATCGAGATCCTCGCGAGCCTCTTGGAGGCAAATCCGGCAGAGCTTTGGATGTCACAGATGCAGCGCCGAAACCCGTTTCTAAACCAGGCGGCGGCCACCCTAGGCACCCTCTTCCTGGGGGCGTTTTTATCCGCCTCGCTTCCCAGCGATGCGCACGCTTCTGCTGCGAAGCAGGGGGCTTCAGCGTGTAACAGTCTGTATATTATGTCAAATTATGCAGAACCTGCAATCCATCGGATGTCGCGCGGCCCATGAGGAAAATTTCCACCCGCGGAAGGCATCTGACCTTGCGACCTGCTCAGCGCACCACGCCAAAGTACTGAATCAACGCACGCGCTTGATCGGCCTCTGTGGCCAGGCGCTGGGTGCGGCGCCGTGAGCCTTCGGTGGTGATCAGGATGTGGTCGCTCAGGCTGATGCGCCCACCAGGAATGGCCTTGGAGCAGATGATCTTGCGGCTGAAGTGCGACGCGGGCGAGCTCTGGTGGAAGCGGCACATGGCTTCGAAGGCCGCCAGTGGCTGCGGCTGCAAAGACAGCAGGAACACCGGCCTGGGCTTGGGCGCTGCGACTTCGCTCGAATCGGTGGCGCGCATCAGCAGCAGGTTTTCGCCCTCCGGCTGTAGGTGGTAGACGTCCTTGCCCTGCCGGTGCGTGTCGGTGCTGCCAATGCGCAGCGGCTGCATGTACGAGTCGCCAAAGCCGACATCAACCAGGTAGCGCGAACCGTCCAGCGTCACCTGCAGCGCCATGTGGTCGAAAGCCGGCCCGGGTTTGCCGTCTGCGCCATGCACCTGGGCAGACAGGAACACCACCTCGAAGCCCAGTGCCTGCAGCAGCCAGCCGAACAAGCCGTTCAGCTCGTAGCAGATGCCGCCGCGCCGGCGCTCGACAATCTTGTTGTACTGGCCTTCCGGGTCCAGGTGCAGCGGCGGTCCGCCGTGGATGTCCAGGTTCTCGAAAGGCACGGCCAACAGATGGGCGAGCTGCAGGCCGGCAAGCGTGTCCAGGTTCAACTCAAGCGGACCGGTGTAACCGAACCGCGCCAAGTACTTCTCTTTGTTCATTCACCCTGTTTCCTTGAGCAGGCCGGCAAGCGCCAGCCTCGGAAAAAATCATAAGGCGCGGCCTGCCGCGCCAGGGTGAATGCCTGCCGGTTTGCAGACTAGCCGCAACAGTCGTTCTAGGGTGTTGAAAACCGTAGAGCGCTCAAAGCTGGCTCATGCCGCCGTCCACGATGATTTCGGTGCCGACGATGAAGGCCGATTCCTTGGCCGCCAGGTGCAGCACGGTCGAGGCAATCTCGGCTGGCAGGCCGAAGCGGCCCAGCGGCACCTGGCCCTGGATTTGCGCGGCAACGGTGTCCAGCGTGGCGGCGTCCATGCCCAGCTTGCCGTACAGCGGCGTGCTCACCGGGCCAGGGCTGACCACGTTGACCCGCACGCCAAGCGGCAGCAGTTCGGCTGACAGCGTCTTGGCCAATGAGATCAGCGCGGCCTTGCTGGCGGCATAGATCGACGAGTTCGGCATGCCGATGTGGGCGTTGATCGAACCGTTCAGCACGATGGACGCGCCCGGGTTCAGCAGCGGCACCAGGGCCTGGATCTGGAAGAAGGCGCCCTTCACGTTGGCGTTGAAGATGCGGTCCCAGAGGCCTTCGTCAGCGTCTGCCAGGCTGGCGAACTGGGCGGTGCCGGCATTGATGAAGATGGCATCCAGTCGAACATGTTGTTCGGCCAAGGTGCGCGCCAGCGCCTTCGCGTCCGCAAGGTCGGCAGCATCGCTGCGCAGGCCTTGGGCGGTCGCGCCGAGTTGCGCAAGGGCCTGGTCGATCAGCGCCTGGTCTCGGCCGGTGACGATGACGCGGGCGCCTTCGTTGGCAAATGCCTGGGCGGTGGCCAGGCCGATGCCGCTGGTGCCGCCGGTGACGAGGACGGTGCTGTTGGTGAAACGGGTCATGGTGAAGCTCCTGTTGGGGTTTGCGCGGCGGGATGCCGTGCCGTCATGGTCTGTTTTTCAGGGGCCGCTGCCGTACCATCGCTTCGACGCAAACGTTCGACGGAGTTGCACATGTTGTCGGAGGACGAACTGGCGCTGCTGGAAGCCATCAAGGCCACCGGCAGCCTGACGCGCGCCGCCGCCAAGCTGGGCAAGGCACCGTCGACCCTCTCGCACGCGGCCCGGCAGCTGGAAAACCGCTTCGACGCGCTGCTGTTCGACCGGCGCCGCTACCGGCTGCAGCTCACGCAGGCCGGCCAGCTGCTGGTCCAGGAGGCCGGGCGCATCCGAGAAGACGTTTCCAGGCTGACACGTCGCGTCAAGCAGGTGGCCGGCGGCTGGGAAGATCGGCTTTGGATCGTCACCGACGAGCTGCTGGAATTCGAAACGCTGCTTCCGGTCATCCGCGATTTCGACGCGCTGGCTTCGGGTGTGTCGCTGCGCATCACGCACGAGGTGCTGGGCGGCACCTGGGAGGCGCTGCGCGAGGGCCGGGCCGACCTGGTGATTGGCGCGACCAATGAGCCACCCGTCATTGCCGGCCTGCAATGGGCGGAGCTGGGCAGCATGGCCTGGGTGTTCGCAGTCTCGCCGCGCCATGCGCTGGCTCAGGCAGCAGAGCCGCTGGACCCGGCGGCGGTGGCGGCACACCGCTCAGTCGTCGTCGGCGACAGCTCGCGCCAGTCGGTCGGCCGCAGCTATGGCGTGCTGGGCGGCCAGCCAACGCTGGCGGTACCGTCGATGCGGGCCAAGATCCGCGCGCAGTGCGAAAGTCTGGGCGTGGGCTGGCTGCCTCGGCAACGCGTGGCTTCCTTGCTGGCGCGGGGCTTGCTCGTTGAGAAGCAGGTGGCGCAGCCGCGTGACCCGAACCTGCTGTACCTTGGCTGGCGCGGCGAGGCGCAGGGCCGGGCGCTGAACTGGTGGCTGGAAAAGCTGCGCGAACCGCGGCTGGCGCAGCGCCTGGTCGATGGCCTTGATGCCGCTGCGGCTTGAGGCTTGCTGTTCCAATCGAGGCTGTCGCTTCCCTTCCCCGCTGTTCCTGTGTGAGTCCCCCCGTGAAAGACCTGATCGCCCTGCTGTTGCAACACGGCGTGTTGCTGGTGTTCCTGGTCACGCTGGCCGCGCGTGCCGGTGCGCCTTTTCCGGCGGCGCCTCTGCTGGTGGTGGCGGGCGGCCTGTCGGCGGGCGGGCTCCTCTCCAGCAGCGGCACGGTGATGGCCTCGCTGCTGGCCAACCTGGCGGGCGACGCGCTGTGGTTCTGGGGCGGCCAGCGTTTTGGCCACCGCGTGATGCGGCTGCTGTGCCGCATTTCGCTGTCGCCTGACTCCTGCGTGCGCCAGAGCGAATCGCTGATCACGCGTTGGGGCGGCGCTTCGCTGGTGGCCGCCAAATTCGTGCCGGGCATCTCGGTGGTGGCCGCACCCATGGCTGGCGCGCTGCACATGTCCTGGCGCCGCTTCCTGGCTTACGACGCGCTGGCCGGGCTGTTGTGGACGGGGCTGTTCTTCGGCATTGGTCGGGTCTTCAGCAGCCAGATCGAGCAGATCCTCGGTGTGCTGGCCAACACCGGCATGTACGCGCTGGGCTTGCTGGCTGTGCTGCTGGCCGCCGCGGTGGCGCTGCGCTACTGGCGCCGCCGCCGCTTCCTGCTGAACCTGGACATGCCGCGCATCAGCGTCGAAGAGTTGCTGGAACTGATGGCGCAGGAGCAGCCACCGCTGATCGTGGACGTGCGCTCGGCCGGCAGCCAGGCGGCAGACCGCCGACGCATCCCGGGTGCCATGCGCATTGCGCTGCCGGACCTGGCCGAACACGCACCGCGCCTGCCGCGCGACCGCGACATCGTGCTGTATTGCAACTGCCCGAACGACGTGTCCGCCGCGCTCGGCGCACGCACGCTGAGCAGCCATGGCCACACCCGCGCCCGGCCGCTGATCGGCGGCATCAACGCCTGGGAAGCCGCCGGTGCAGACCTGGCCGCACATGACGATGGGGATCAGGCCATGGTGATGGCACCGTCCTGAAGACAACCAGGCTCAGGTGAACGCCGACGAGCCCGCGCGCGTTAGCATCGTTTGTTCCGCACCAAGGTCCGCCATGCAGTCGATGCTTCCCCTCTCGTCGCCCTGCTCCCGCCGCAGTCTCCTCGCCGGTTTCGCCGCCTCGGCACTGGCCGCGGCAACACTGCTGAGCGGCTGCGCCGGCATGGGCAAGCTGGAGAAGATCAAGGTGACGGTGGCCAGCGTAGAGAGCCTGGGCGTGCATGGGTTGGAAGCGCGCTTCGTGGTGAAGCTGCGGGTGCAGAACCCGAACGACATCTCGCTGGACTACGACGGCCTGGCCGTGGACATGGAACTGAACGGCAAGCCGCTGGCCAGTGGCGTGAGCAACGACAAGGGTACGCTGCCGCGCTTTGGTGAAACCGTCGTCACACTGCCGCTCACAGTCTCCACCGTGGCGCTGCTGCGCCAGGCCAGCGAACTCGTCCGCGACAAGGGCGGCCAGAAGGAAGTGCCGTACCTGATCAAGGGCAAGATCGGCGGTGGTCTGTTCGGCACGGTGGAGTTCCACCAGGCGGGCGTGCTGGCCATTCCGCGGCTGTAGGCCCGCAAAGCTGTCCTGCCCCTTCCGGGAGATGGTGTTTCGGGCCGCGGCGCAGCAGAATCGCGCGATGCAAAGCCCTGCCTCGCCCCAAGACACCCCCCTGCTGCTCACCGGCCACACCAAGGACCTGGGTGGCGGTTTCACCGTCAGCCGCCTGCTGCCTTCGGCCAAGCGCCAAGCCGTCGGCCCGTTCCTGTTTTTTGACCACTTCGGTCCGGTGCAGGTGGTGCCCGAGAGCCGGCATGACGTGGGGCCGCATCCGCACATCGGCCTGGCCACGGTGACCTACCTGTTCGAGGGGGCGATGATGCATCGCGACAGCATTGGCTCGGTGCAGCGCATCGAGCCGGGCGCGATCAACTGGATGAGCGCCGGCCGCGGCATCGTGCATTCCGAGCGCCGACCCGAAGACCTGGCGCAGGCGACCTACATGAACCACGGCCTGCAGTTGTGGGCCGCGCTGCCGGCGGCGCATGAAGAAAGCGAGCCGGCGTTTTCGCACACCGCGGCTTCAGAACTGCCAGAGCACACGCTGCCCGGCGGGCACAAGCTGCGCGTGTTGATCGGTGAGGCGCTGGGCTTCAAGTCACCCGTGCAGACCTTCAGCGAAACGCTGTACCTGGACCTGCAACTTGTGCCGGGAGAGACCTTCACACTGCCTGCGCTGGCCGAGGAAATGGCCGTCTACCCGGTCTCCGAGCCGCTGTTGCTGGATGGCCAAGTCGTCGAACCGCGCACGCTGGCCGTTTTGCCCGCCAGCCAGACGGCGACGCTGGCCGGCACGACCGGCCAGGCGCAGCGCGTCATGGTGATTGGCGGCGCGCCGTTGGACGGCCACCGGCTGATCTGGTGGAACTTCGTGTCCACTCAGCGCGAGCGCATCGTCAAGGCGGGCGAGGTATGGGCCGCTGGCGGCATTGGCCATGTGCCGGGCGACGACGAAGGCCGCCTGGTGCTGCCGACGAACCGGCCGCTGCCAGCCTGAATGTGATGCAGGGACGACCGACGCCGATGAGGCGCCGGTCGTTTGGCCTCAGGCCTTGATGAGCTGGCGCAGCACGTAGGGCAGGATGCCGCCGTGGCGGTAGTAATCGACCTCGATCGGTGTGTCGATGCGCAGCGTCAGCAGCAGGTCCTCGACGCTGCCGTCGGCCTTGGTGATGCGCAGGATCACGTCGCGCTGCGGCGAGAGTTCACCGTCGATCACGATGTCAATGGTCTCGTCGCCGACCAGGCCCAGGTTGCCCCAGCTGTCGGTGCCCTTGAACTGCAGCGGCAGCACACCCATGCCGACCAGGTTGGAGCGGTGGATGCGCTCGAAGCTGCGCGCGATCACGGCCTTGATGCCCAGCAACTGCGTGCCCTTGGCCGCCCAGTCGCGGCTGGAGCCGGTGCCGTATTCCTCGCCAGCGAAGATCACTGTGGGCACCTTCGCGGCGATGTACTGCATCGCGGCATCGTAGATGAAGACCTTCGAGCCTTGCGCTGCGCCTGGTAGCTGCAGCAGCGTCCAGCCACCCTCTTCGCGACTGCCGTCCGGCTTGGCCGGGATCATCAGGTTCTTGATGCGCACGTTGGCGAAGGTGCCGCGCATCATCACTTCATGGTGGCCGCGGCGCGAGCCGTAGCTGTTGAAGTCCACCGGCTGGATGCCGCGGCCCTGCAGATACTGGCCCGCCGGTGACGAGGGCTTGATCGAGCCTGCCGGCGAGATGTGGTCGGTGGTGATCGAGTCGCCGAACAAGGCCATGATCTTCGCGCCTTGCACGCCGGCCGCGGTGAACGCCGGCTTGGGCTCGAAATGCTCGAAGAACGGCGGCTGCGCGATGTAGCTGCTCTCGGGCCACTGGTAGACCTGGCCCGAGACGCCCTGGATGCGCTCCCAAAGCTTGCCTGGCTTGTCGGCGATCTGCGCATAGTTGTCGCGGAAGGCCGAAGGGTCCATCGCGTAATTCATCAGCGCCTGCACTTCGCTGCTGCTGGGCCACACGTCGCCCAGGTACACCGGCCTGCCCTTCTTGCCCATGCCCAGCGGCTGGGTCATCAGGTCCACCGTGACGTTGCCGGCAATCGCGTAGGCGACGACCAGCGGCGGCGAGGCCAGGAAGTTGGCCTTGATGTTGGGGTGGATGCGGGCTTCGAAGTTGCGGTTGCCCGAGAGCACGGCCGCGCACACCAGCTCGTTGGTCATGATGACCTCGTTGAGCTGCGGCGTGAGGTCGCCGGCGTTGCCGATGCAGGTGGTGCAGCCGTAGGCAGCCAGGTTGAAGCCCAGCTTTTCCAGGTAGGGCAGCAGGCCGGCGCGGGTGAGGTATTCGGTGACGATGCGCGAGCCGGGTGCCAGCGAGGTCTTGATGTGCGGCGCCACCTTCAACCCGGCCTCCACCGCCTTCTTGGCCAGCAGGCCTGCCGCCAGCATCACGCTGGGGTTGGAGGTGTTGGTGCAGGAGGTGATGGCGGCGATCAGCACGTCGCCGTTGTGGATCTGCAGCTGTTCGTCCGAAGTGGTGAAGGCCTTGGCCAGCTTCTCCGCCGGCTGGTTGAAACCCACCGCAGGGTTCGGGTCGCTGAACAGCTCGGTGAACTTGCTCGAGAGGTTCGTGATCTCGATGCGGTCCTGTGGCCGCTTCGGGCCGGCCAGCGATGGCACGACGCTGCCGAGGTCGAGCTTCACGACGGCCGAGTAGTCGATGTCGCCTGCGCGCGAAACGCCGAACAGCTCCTGCGCCTTGAAGTAGGCCTCCAATGCCTCGATCTCGCTCTTCTTGCGGCCGGTACCGCGGAAGTAGTCCAGCGTGCGCTCGTCGACCGGGAAGAAGCCCATGGTGGCGCCGTATTCGGGCGCCATGTTGCCGATGGTGGCGCGGTCCGGCACGCTGAGGCTGGCCGTGCCTTCACCGAAAAACTCGACGAACTTGCCGACCACCTTCTGCTTGCGCAGGATCTCGGTGATGGTCAGTACCAGGTCGGTGGCCGTCACGCCTTCGCGCAACTCGCCGCTGAGCTCGAAGCCGACCACGTCCGGCGTCAGGAAATACACCGGCTGGCCCAGCATGCCGGCCTCGGCCTCGATGCCGCCCACGCCCCAGCCGACCACGCCGATGCCGTTGATCATCGTGGTGTGGCTGTCGGTACCGACCAGGGTGTCGGGGTAGTAGACCTGCGCGCCCTTCTTGCCGGTCTTGTGCACGCCGCGCGCCAGGTATTCCAGGTTCACCTGATGCACGATGCCAAAGCCAGGCGGCACGACGCCGAAGGTGTCGAAGGCCTGCATGCCCCACTTCATGAACTCGTAGCGTTCGCGGTTGCGCTGGAACTCCAGCTGCATGTTCAGGTCCAGCGATTTCTTGCTGCCGAAGTAGTCGATCATCACCGAGTGATCGACCACCAGGTCCACCGGCACCAGCGGCTCGATCAGCTTCGGGTCGCGGCCGAGCTTGGCCGCGGCGTTGCGCATCGCGCCCAGGTCGGCCAGCAGCGGCACGCCGGTGAAGTCCTGCAGCACCACGCGGGCGACGACAAACGGGATCTCTTCATTGCGCGGCGCATGCGGCTGCCAGGTGGCCAACTGCTTCACATGCTCAGGGGCGACACGCTTGTTGTCGCAGTGGCGCAGCACCGCTTCGAGCACGATGCGCAGCGACACCGGCAGGCGCTTCACGCCGGGAAACTTTTCGGTCAGTTTCGGCAGCGAATAGAACAGGCCTTTGCGGCCCGATGCGGTTTCAAACTCGTCCAGGGTCTCGGCAAACGGGTGCGCGGTCTCTACAGGCATGGGCTCTCTCCGGGCTGCGGACAGCGGCAGCCATCCGTTCAACGGCCTAGCTTACCGAGAAACTCGGCCTTGCGTCATGCCCGGCCTGGTACCACCCCGAAAGAGACAGGCCGGGCTGTGCCCATTGGCCTGTGACGCATGTGGCGCCACAAAAGCAAAGGGCCACCCAAAGGTGACCCCAGACTTCCGTTCACACCAATTTCGGTGGTGCAACGGGTACTTCGACGCCGGTAACGGGTTCCGGTCTCTGCCCAGTGCTGCAGTCGGTTTGTCGTCTCAGTGGTGCCCATTGTGCGGCGAAGTCGATGACCGGATCGTGACATGAAGCAAGGAAACACAAACCAGTTCCTGCTCATGCCGGCCGACAGCTGCCGACAAGGTTCTGGAGCGGTGATTGCCGAACCGCAGGAGACTGCCTCTGCGAGCTTGTTGGGGAGGTAGGCCGGCGTGCCGAGGTGGGTCAGGCGTTGAGGGCCTGCGCCCGCTCCTGGTGGCGAAGCAGCACCATGGTGCGGCCCTGCAGCGGGTAGCTGCCGCCGCCGTTGCGCGGCACCGCATCGGCGGGCAATCCATCTGCTTCGAAGGTGTCGATCAGCACCTCCCAGCCGGGCGGGTCGCATGGCGGCAGCTGAAAGTCGATGCGTTCGTGGTGGGCGTTGAACAGCAGCACCAGGTCGTCGTCGTTGATGGGCCGGCCCTTTTCGTCGGATTCTGCCAACCCGCGGCCGGAGAGGCGCACGCCCAGGCAACGTGCATGCGATTCGGCCCATTGTGCGTGGGTCATTTCCAGCCCGTCCGGCCGCAGCCACTGCATGTCCTTGGCCCCGTCTTCCTCCAGCTCGATGCCGCGGAAGAAAGTGCGTCGGCGAAACAACGGATGCGCGCTGCGCAATGCCGCCAGACGTTGGGTGAAGGCCAGCAGGGCCTCTCCTGGGCCGTCCAGTTCCCAGTCCAGCCAGGAGACTTCGTTGTCCTGGCAGTAGGCGTTGTTGTTGCCATGCTGGGTGCGGCCCATTTCGTCGCCTGCGCACAGCATGGGCACGCCTTGCGAAAAGAACAGCGTGGCCAGCAGGTTGCGCTTCTGCTGCTCGCGCAGCTGCAGCACGGCAGGGTCGTCGGTCGGGCCCTCGGCGCCGCAGTTCCAGCTGTGGTTGTTGGAGTCGCCGTCGCGGTTGTCCTCGCCGTTGGCCTCGTTGTGCTTGTCGTTGTAGCTGACCAGGTCGTGCAGTGTGAAGCCGTCGTGTGCGGTCACGAAGTTGACGCTGGCGCTGGGGCCACGGCCGCCGGCGGCATACAGGTCGCTGGAGCCGCTGAGCCGGTAGGCCAGCTCACCAATCACACCGCCCTCGCCTTTCCAGTATGCGCGGATCACGTCGCGGTACTTGCCGTTCCATTCGGTCCAGCCAGTGGGGAAACCGCCGACCTGGTAGCCCCCGTCGCCCACGTCCCAGGGCTCGGCAATGAGCTTCACGCCAGAGATCACCGGGTCCTGGCGGATGACGGCGAAGAAGCTGCTGCGGGTGTCGAAGCCATGCGGTTCACGACCCAGCGCGCTGGCCAGGTCGAAGCGGAAGCCGTCCACGTGCATCTCGGTGATCCAGTAGCGCAGGCTGTCCATGATGAGGCGCAGCGCGGCGGTGCTGCCACTGTCCAGCGTATTGCCGCAGCCAGTGGTGTCCATGTAGTGCCGCTCGTCGCCCTGCATCAGCCGGTAGTAGCTGGCGTTGTCGATGCCCTTGAAGCTGAACATCGGGCCCTGGTGGTTGCCTTCGGCGGTGTGGTTGAAGACCACGTCCAGGATGACCTCGATGCCTGCATCGTGCAGCGTGCGCACCATCGACTTGAACTCGCCGATTTCGCCGCTGGCGCTGTAGCGCGAGTCTGGCGCGAAGAAGCCGATCGAGTTGTAGCCCCAGTAGTTGCGCAAGCCCCGCTCGACCAGGTGCCTGTCGTCGACGAAGGTGTGCACCGGCATCAGCTCCAAACTGGTCACGCCCAGGGCCTTCAGGTGTTCGACCACCGCCGGGCAGGCCAGTCCGGCGTAGGTGCCGCGCAGCTGTTCCGGCACGCCAGGATGGCGCATGGTCAAGCCCTTCACATGGGCCTCGTAGATCACCGTGTCGCTCCACGGCACGCGTGGCGGTTTGTCATGGCCCCAGGTGAAGGCATCGTCGATGACCATGCTCTTGGGCATGCCGCCGGCGCTGTCGCGGGTGTCCATGGCCATGTCTTCGCGGCGGCTGCCCAGGCGGTAGCCGAACTGTGCGTCCGACCAGGCGAGTTCGCCGGCAATGCGCTTGGCATACGGGTCCAGCAGCAGCTTGTTCGGGTTGAAGCGGTGGCCCCTGGCCGGTGCATAGCTGCCGTGCACCCGGTAGCCGTAGAGCAGGCCTGGGCGCGCTGCCGGCAGGTAGCCATGCCAGACATGGTCGGTGCGTTCGGTGAGTTCCACCCTGCCAATCTCGCGCCGCCCCTTGGGATCGAACAGGCACAACTCGACCCGCGAGGCATGCTGTGAGTAGAGCGCGAAATTGACACCCGCGCCGTCCCAGCTTGCGCCCAGGGGCGATGGCCGGCCGCGCCAGACGGCCAGCGAGCCGCCCAGCAAACGTGGAGCCGCGCGTTGTTGCGCGCTGCGTGTTTCGAGACCCATGAACGCTCCTCCCTTTGAGCTGTGTCCGCAAATGCTGTGATGCAGCAAACACGCTAAGGGTGGCGGCGATCAATGGCCGCGGGGCAAACGCGCAAAGTGCTGTCGGTCTTCGCCTACTTGCAGCGCGCCAGGGTGCGGCTACGCTGAGGGCTGCCGCCATGCGCAGAGAGCGGCCCAAGCAGTCGGGGTCCGGCGTTTTCCGGCATGCCGATTGCCGTTTCTGCAATGCTTTGAAACTTTGCACGCCAGCAGTTTCGGCGCCACACAAGCCACCCTTTGTTGGGACAGGACAGGAGACTGCAATGCCCGTCGCCTTTTACGAGCAAGACCTGAAGAACCCGGTGCACCTGAGTGCGCACGATCCGGCCCAAGCCGACTACTGGGCGAGCCGTCTCGGCGTTTCGGTGCCTGAGCTGCGCCAGGCGGTCGATGCGGTCGGCACGGCACTGCACGCCGTGCAGCAATACCTGGGTTGTGCCGACAGCCCATCGCTGGGCTGGGCACCACCCGGCACCACGCTGACGCTGGGCCCGCCGATCAATCGGCGACGCTGAAGCGATGTGGGCCGCTCAGGCCAGCACTTTCAGCAGCCAGCGGTTCAGGTCTTCGATCTCCGGGCCGCAGACCGAGTGTTCCATCGGGTAGGTGTGCCACTCGACCGGGTAGCCCAGCGACTGCAGCGTGTCGTGCGCCGCCTGTCCGCGAGCGAGCGGCACGACCGGGTCGTACCGGCCGTGCGCAAGGAACAGCGGCACGTCCGCATTGGCGCTGCTTCGCTCGGCGGCGGTGGTTTCCGACAGTGGCAGGTAGCCCGACAGGCCGACGATGCCGGCCAGCCGCTGCGGCGCGCGCAGGCCGGTCAGCAGGCTCATCGCGCAACCTTGCGAAAAGCCCATCAGCACGATGCGGTTCGCAGGAATGCCGCGCTCGACTTCGCGGTCCACCAAGGCCTGGACCGACAGCAGGGAGCCGCGCAGCCCGGCCTCGTCTTCGCGCCGCACCAGGTCGCTGCCGCGTATGTCGTACCAGGCTCGCATGCGCATGCCGTTGTTCCAGGTGACAGGGATCACCGGCGCATGCGGGAACACGAAGCGGACCGGGCCGACCGCGGACAGGTCGAGTTCCTGCGCGATCGGGACGAAGTCGTTGCCATCGGCACCGAGGCCGTGCAGCACGATGATGCTGGCAACGGGGAAGTCGCCAGATTGCATTTCAAGGGTTTCAAGCGCCATGGCGCCAGCATAGCGCGCAGCGGCCTGAAACCCGGCGGAGCGTTGGGCTCAGGCCGCCAGTGCGGCGTCGATCGCGGCGATCAGCGCCGGATGGTCCGGCGCCACGTCCGGTGCAAAGCGGGCCAGGACCTGGCCGTCGCGGCCGATCAGGAACTTCTCGAAGTTCCACAGCACATCGGTCGGCGCCTTGGGCAGCATGTTGTACTTGGTCAGCGCGGTCGTCAGCTTGTCGTCGCCCGAGGGCTGGGCCGTTGGCTGTGCTTCGATGAGCGCGGCATACAGCGGGTGGCGCGGCGCGCTGTTGACCTGCAGCTTGCTGAACAGCGGAAAGCTCACGCCATAGTTCAGGTCGCAGAAGGCGGCGATCTCGGCTTCGGTGCCCGGCTCCTGGGCGCCGAAATCGTTGGACGGGAAACCCAGTACCTGCAGGCCCTGCGCCTTGTGCTGCTCGAACAGCGCTTCCAGCCCCTTGTACTGCGGCGTGAGGCCGCATTGGGAAGCCACGTTGACGATCAGCAGCACCTGGCCGGCATATTCGCCCAGCGTGGTGGGTGTGCCGTCGATGCGTTGCAGGGGAATGCTTTGAAGCTTGCTGCTCATGGGGCTTGTCCTGTCCTTGAAGTGGGGCGGCGCAGGTTAGCCTGAAGGCAGCGTGTGGTGTTGTCGGCGGACTGAACGTCCCTGCCGGCAGCCGGTGCAAACCGTGAGCGGTACTCGAAAAGGTACTTCAATGCGCCGGCCGAAGAAACTCGACGCGGAAATGAAAAACGGGTCCCGAAGGACCCGTTTTTACTCTCGTAGGTTGGCGGAGACGAAGGGATTCGAACCCTTGATGGAGTTTTAAGCCCCATACTCCCTTAGCAGGGGAGCACCTTCGGCCACTCGGTCACGTCTCCAACCTAAGCTCGCATTCTAGCCACAAAAACAGTGGTTTCTAAAGAAAACGCCGGGCCGCTCCCAAGTTTTCTTTACCCCCTCGGGGGGCCTGCCGCAGAGCGGCAGGTTCGGGGGCACCAGTTCAGCTCATGTTCTCGGCGACCGGAGAATTGTCTGCGTCGAGATCGAAGGCCTTGTGCAGCGCGCGCACCGCCAGCTCCATGTACTTCTCGTCGATCACGACGGAAGTCTTGATTTCGCTGGTCGTGATCATCTGGATGTTGATGCCCTCTTCGCTCAGCGTGCGGAACATCTTGCTGGCCACGCCCACGTGGCTGCGCATGCCGATGCCGACGATGGAGACCTTGCAGATCTTCGGGTCGCCCAGCACGGTGGCGGCACCGGTGGCCGGTGCGACCTTGTTCTTCAACAAGTCCATCGTGCGCTGGAAATCATTGCGGTGCACGGTGAACGAGAAGTCGGTCTTGCCGTCGTGCGAGACGTTCTGGATGATCACGTCCACATCGATGTTGGCCTCGGCGACGTCGCCGAGGATCTGGTACGCGATGCCAGGCTTGTCAGGCACGCCCATCACGGTGACCTTGGCTTCATCGCGGTTGAAGGCGATGCCCGAGACAACGGCTTGTTCCATCTTTTCGTCTTCCTCGAAAGTGATCAGGGTGCCCGACTTGGCTTCTTCGTCAATGTTGATGTCCCAGGGCGTGAAGCTGGACAGCACGCGCAGCGGCACGCGGTACTTGCCGGCGAATTCCACCGAGCGGATCTGCAGCACCTTGGAGCCCAGGCTCGCCATTTCCAGCATTTCCTCGAAGCTCACGGTGTGCAGCCGGCGCGCTTCGGGCACCACACGGGGGTCGGTGGTGTAGACACCATCGACGTCGGTGTAGATCAGGCATTCGGCCGCCTTCAGCGCGGCGGCGATGGCGACGGCGGAAGTGTCAGAGCCGCCGCGGCCCAGCGTCGTGACGTTCTGGTCTTCGTCGATGCCCTGGAAGCCAGTGATGACGACCACCTTGCCGGCGGCCAGGTCGGCACGCACGCGTGCATCGTCGATGCTCTGGATGCGGGCCTTGGTGTAGGACGAATCGGTCTTCACCGGCACCTGCCAGCCGTTGTAGCTGATCGCGTCCATGCCTTCGGCTTGCAGTGCCAGCGACAGCAGGCCCACCGAGACCTGTTCACCGGTGCAGGCAATCATGTCCAGCTCGCGCAGCATGGCGGGCGTTTGCTGGGCGGGCGACAACTCCTTGGCCAGTCCCAGCAGGCGGTTGGTTTCGCCGCTCATGGCCGAGGGCACGACCACCATCTGGTGCCCGGCGCGGGCCCATTTGGCAACGCGTTTGGCGACGTTGCGAATGCGCTCCGTCGAGCCCATTGATGTGCCACCGTACTTGTGAACGATCAAAGCCATGTGAGGATGCCAAAGTAGCTGAACAAGCCGCCGCGAAGGCTTGGCTGCGCATGCGGTGGGCGGTGACCGGCATGGCCACGCGAAACCCTACATTCTAGCGGTTGCCATCTGTCGAATTCCCGGGCAGAGGCTTGCTTGGCAAATGGCGAAGCCTTGCTTGCCGCGCCGTCGTTTACGCGGGCTCTGCCGGCTCAGCCAGCCATTCAGGCCGCAGCTGCGGCTCACCCGGCGCAGCCAACGCCCTGGCGTCCACACCCAATCCCGGCACGAACAAAAGCTGACCGCCCGCGCCGTACAGCAGCGGCGCCTGCCGCGCCCAGGCCGGCACCGCCGCAGCCTGGAACTGTTTTTTCAGTGCACGCAGCGTGCTGCGCGGTGCCCGCTGGAATTGCTCGCCGCCGGTTCGCGCCGCGAGGCATGCGCCGGCCAGCAAGGCGAGCGGAACGCCGCCTTCGCTGGCGGCGCTGAGCCTGAGGCGGCCTTGCCAAGCCGGGGCACGCCATTCGCCCGGCTCGACCACCTGGGGCAATCGCAGCGATGCGGCCTCGACGACCCTGTTGAGCGGCAAGCTGAGCGGCTGCAGCATGCCGCGGTAAAGCCTCAATTCCGAATCGGGTCCCAGCGGCCACCTGCCCTGCCTGGCGCGCGGCAGTTCCGCCAGCAGGCGCGCCACCAGGCTGTCCGGCACATCGGCCTGACGATGCTGCAACCAGGCCTGCAATGAAAATCGCCGGCGGGCCGGTGAGAGACACAGCCAAGCCTGCATCGGCAGCCCGGCCTGGCTCGCGCCCATTGCCGCCAGGTCTTGCGCAGCCACCTCGTGGATCAGCGCTGCGGCGGCCTGGGCTTGCTCGGCCAAGCGCTGCAGCTGCTGCTCGGCCTGCGGAAATGCCTGGTTCAGCGCCGGCAACACCTGATGCCGCAAGCGATTGCGGTCGAAGCGGGTGTCGTGGTTGCTGCTGTCCTCGATGTGCCGCAGCCGGTGGCGCCGCACATAGTCTTCGATGGCCTGCGCCGGCTGTTGCAGCCACGGGCGAGCCCAGACGATGCCTTCGCGCTCAATCAGGCCGGGCATGGCCGACAGGCCAGCAGGCCCCGCCCCGCGCATGGCTTGCAGCAACACGGTTTCTGCCTGGTCGCGCTGGTGATGGGCCAGCAGTACCAGGCCTGCGCCATGCGCCTTGGCCATGCGGGCCAGCGCCTCATAGCGCTCGCGCCGGGCCCAGGCTTCGATGCTTTGCCCGGGCGAAGGCGAGCCACTCAGCCGGGCGGCGTCAAAACGAAGATGGGGATGGCGGCTGCGCCAGCGCCGGCATTGCGCCGCGAGATGGGCGAGCCATGCGTCCGCCTGAGGCATCAGCCCATGATGCACATGCAGGGCCAGCACCTGCAGGCCGCTGCCGGCTGCCTGCCGCAAGGTCGCGTGCAGCAAGGCGGTAGAGTCGCGCCCGCCACTGGTGGCGACCGCCACCACGGGCAGCGTCGAAATTGAAGCCGGCCCCGGCGGCCGCGCCGCCATGCCGGCCAGCCTTTCCGTCAGCGCGCTCAGCGCGCGGTGGTATCGGTGAAGCGACCGTAGGACTTCAGGCGCTGGTAGCGGCGCTCCAGCAGTGCTTCGGTCGACAGGTCGGCCACCTGACGCAGCGAGTCGACCAGGCCGCGCTTGAGCTGCGAGGCCATTTGCTTGAGGTCGCGGTGGGCGCCGCCTACCGGCTCGCTGATGATCTTGTCGACCAGGCCCAGGGCCTTCAAGCGGTGTGCAGTGATGCCCAGCGCTTCGGCAGCGTCAGACGCGCGCTCGGAGGTCTTCCACAGGATGGACGCGCAGCCTTCCGGCGAGATCACCGAGTAGACCGAGAACTGCAGCATCATGACCTGGTCGCCCACGCTGATCGCCAGCGCGCCGCCGGAGCCGCCTTCGCCGATGATGGTGGTGATGATGGGCACTTCCAACTGCGCCATCTCGAAGATGTTGCGGCCGATGGCTTCGGACTGGCCACGCTCCTCGGCGCCAATGCCGGGATAGGCACCAGGGGTGTCGACAAAGGTGAACACCGGCAGCCCGAACTTCTCGGCCAGCTTCATCAGCCGCAGCGCCTTGCGGTAGCCCTCGGGGCGCGGCATGCCGAAGTTGCGCGCGGCGCGCTCCTTGGTGTCGCGGCCCTTCTGCTGGCCCACGACCATGCAAGCCTGGCCGTTGAAGCGGGCCAGGCCGCCGACGATGGACAGGTCGTCCGCGAATGCACGGTCGCCGTGCATTTCCTGGAAGTCGGTGAAGATTTCGTTGACGTAGTCCAGCGTGTAAGGGCGCTGGGGGTGACGCGCGATCTGCGTGACCTGCCAGGGCGACAGCTGGGTGTAGATGTCCTTGGTCAGCTGCAGGCTCTTCTTGTCCAGCCGATCGATCTCCTCGGAGATGTCCACCGCGGATTCGTTCTGAACGTAGCGCAGCTCTTCGATCTTGGCGTCGAGTTCGGCGATCGGTTGCTCGAACTCCAGAAAGTGTCGCTTGCTCATGCTCGGGTTCCTTCTTAGCGGGGAAAAAGAGATCGGGGGGAACGATGCGTGTCGGTGGCGGTCAGTAGTCGACCGGCAGCGGATCCAGGCTTCGCCACAGGTACCAGGTCGCCACCGACCGGTAGGGGGCCCAGCCCTCGCCCAGTTCGCGTGCTTCAGCTCGCGAAACCGGCTCACCGCTGAAATAGCAGGAACTGATGCCTTTCATCAGGCCCTCGTCGTCCAGCGGCAGCACATTGGGTCGCATCAGGTAAAAGATCAGGAACATTTCGGCCGTCCAGCGGCCAATGCCACGAATGGCGACCAATTCCTCGATGATGGCCTCGTCGTCCATCTGCCGCCAGAGCGGCACATGCACGCTGCCCTCTTCGAAATGGCGCGCCAAATCCCTCAGGTATTCTGCCTTGCGCGCCGACAGACCGACAGCCCGCAATTGCGGGACTTCCAGCGACAGCACATCCGCGGGAACCAAAGCATGAGACGGGCCACCCACGGCACCGGCGAACTTTTCCCACACCGACTGCGCGGCCTTGACCGAGATCTGCTGGCCAACGATGGAGCGCGCCAGCGTGGTGAAGGCATCTCCGCGGCTCTCAAGGCGGGCCTCGCCAAACTGCGGGATAAGCTTCTTCATCACGCGGTCACGCTTGGCCAGGTGGCGGCAGGCTTCGTCCCAGTACTCGGGCGTCACGCCCGGGTTCGATGCATGCGGCACGTCAGGCCTTCACCCAAGTGGTGCCTTGCGGCGAGTCCTTCAGCAGGATGCCGGCGGCCAGCAGTTCCTGGCGGATCTGGTCGGCACGGGCGAAGTCCTTGGCCTGCTTGGCGGTCTGGCGTTCTTCGATGCGCAACTGGATCGTCGCGTCGTCCAGCAGGCTGCCGGCTTGCAGGAAGGTGGCGGGCGATTGCTGCAGGATGCCCAGCGTGGCGGCGAGCGCCTTCAGCTGGCCGGCGACTTCGGTCGACTTGTTGCGGTTCAGCTCGGCCGCGAGCTCGAACAGCACCGCCAGCGCGCCCGGCGTGTTGAAGTCGTCGTCCATCGCCGCATGAAAGGCCTGCACGGATGGATTGGCCAGGTCCATCGCCACCTCAGGCACGTCGGCCACACTGGCCAGTGCTGTGTAGAGTCGGCGCAGCGCGCTGCGGGCGTCGTCCAGGTGGGCGTCGCTGTAGTTGAACGGGCTGCGGTAGTGGGTGCGCAGCATGAAGAAGCGCAGCGTCTCGCCGTCGTAGTGCTTCAGCACATCGCGGATGGTGAAGAAGTTGCCGAGCGACTTCGACATCTTGACGTTGTCGACGTTCAGGAAGCCGTTGTGCATCCAGACATTGACAAACGGATGGCCCAGCGCGCCTTCGCTCTGCGCGATCTCGTTTTCGTGGTGCGGGAACTGCAGGTCCATGCCGCCACCGTGAATGTCGAAGCGCTCACCAAGCAGCGCGCAGCTCATGGCGGAGCACTCGATGTGCCAGCCGGGCCGGCCGGGACCGAACGGCGAGTCGTACTTGGCATCGGCCGGCTCTTCCGGCTTGGCGGATTTCCACAGCACGAAGTCCAGCGGGTCCTGCTTGCCGTCGTCCACCGCCACGCGCTCGCCGGCACGCAGGTCGTCCAGCGACTTGCCGCTGAGCTTGCCGTAGCCGGGGAACTTGCGCACCGAGTAGTTCACGTCGCCGGTGCTGGCGCGGTAGGCCAGGCCCTTTTGCTCCAGCGTACCGATCATGTCGACCATGCCTCGCACATGATCGGTGGCGCGCGGCTCGTGCGTAGGCGAGGCGACGCCAATGGCACCGATGTCGGCCCGCATCGCGGCAATCATCTCGTCGGTCAGCTGGCGGATGCTGATGTCGCGCTCCACCGCCCGCTTGATGATCTTGTCTTCGATGTCGGTGATGTTGCGCACGTAGGTGACGCGGTAGCCGCGGGCAATCAGCCAGCGGTAGACCACGTCGAAAGCCATCATCATCCGCGCATGGCCAACATGGCACAGGTCGTAGATCGTCATGCCGCACACGTACATGCGCACATGGCCTGGCTCGATGGGGGAGAAGTCTTCGACCCGGCGGGTCAGGGTGTTATAGATGCGCAGCGTCATCGACGAAGAAAAAGGCAAGGCTTCGTGAGCAGGTTCGGCCGCGAGGCCCGGGCAAGGTCATCGCCGCGAGCGGACCACGCCGGCCGCGAGGACAAACGGCACTCCACGAACGGCGCTTCAAAAAGGGGGTCGGTACAATCGGGCGAGTATAGCGAAGGAGCTTTTACGTGACCTTAACAAGCACCCGGCCCGGCCTCGCAGCGCGCCGGCCAGCCGCCTGGACCCGCTCGCTGACGCTGGCCGCCGCGCTGGCCGTGGCAGGCATTGCGCCGGCCCTGGCAGAGACCGTCCGCCTCAGCACCAGTGCTGGCGACATCGTCGTCGAACTCGACAAGGAAAAGGCGCCCAAGAGCGTGGACAACTTCATCCAATACGTGAAGGCGGGCCACTACAACGGCACCATCTTTCACCGTGTGATCGAAAGCTTCATGATCCAGGGTGGCGGCATGACGCCGGACATGAAGGAAAAGCCGACGCGCGCGCCGATCAAGTTGGAAAGCCAGAATGGCCTGTCCAACCTGCGCGGCACGATTGCAATGGCGCGCACCAGTGCGCCGAACTCGGCCACCTCGCAATTTTTCATCAACGTTGTCGACAACCAGCGCCTGGACTACCAGCCCGGGCGTGACGGTTATGCGGTGTTCGGCAAGGTTGTCAGCGGCATGGACGTGGTCGACAAGATCAGGGCCGTGCCAGTCGGTGACAAGGGGGGACACGAGAACGTGCCGAACGAACCCATCCTGATCAAAAAAGCCACGTTGGAGAACTGAAACCATGACCAAGACTGTTGAACTCACCACCTCCGCCGGCGTGCTGCGCATCGAACTTGACGACGCCAAGGCGCCTGCCACCGTTGCCAATTTTCTGGCCTACGTGAACAAGGGCCACTACGACGGCACCGTGTTCCACCGCGTGATCAAGAGCTTCATGATCCAGGGCGGTGGCATGCTGGCCGACATGAGCCAGAAGCCCACCGATGCAACGATCCAGAACGAGGCCAACAACGGCCTGAAGAACCTGAAGTACACGCTGGCCATGGCGCGCACCAACGCGCCGCACTCGGCCTCGGCCCAGTTCTTCATCAACACCAAGGACAACGACTTCCTGAACTTCAGCAGCGAGTCGCCCAGCGGTTGGGGCTATGCGGTGTTCGGGAAGGTGGTTGCTGGCACCGAGGTGGTGGACGCGATCGAGAAAGTTCGCACAGGTCGCAAAGGCATGCACGACGACGTGCCGCTCGAGGCGGTGACGATCGAAAAGGCCGTCGAGATTGTCTGACGCAGCCTTGGCCCCCAGCGCCCTGGTGGCGCCGGGCGCCTTGCGCCAGCTGCCGCCCGCCTGCCAGCGGGCGGTTTTCATCTCGGACCTGCACCTGAGCGAGTCGCTGCCGCGCACCACCGGAGCCTTCCTGCGCCTGCTGGCGCAGCCGCAGGGGGACGCCTTGTTCATCCTCGGCGACCTGTTCGAAGCCTGGGTGGGCGACGACATGCTGGACCAGCCGTACGAGGCTGGTGTTGCTGCGGCCATCGCCGCCCTCGCCCGCCGGCAGCCGGTCCATGTGATGCGCGGCAACCGCGACTTCCTGCTGGGGGAGCGCTTCTTCCGCGACACCGGCTGCGTCGAACTGCCAGACCCGGTTGCTTTCCACGGCTTTGGCCAGACGGTGTTGCTGAGCCATGGCGACGCGCTGTGTCTGGACGACAAGGCCTACCAGCAATTCCGCGCCCAGGTGCGGCAGCCCGCGTGGCAAAGCGCCTTGCTCGCCCGACCGTTCGCCGAGCGCATGGCGATCGCGCAGCAGATGCGAGGCGCCAGTCGTGCGCAAGCGCGCGAGCCCGAAACCTACGCGGACATAGACCCGGCCATGGCGCAGGGCTGGCTGGCAGAGGCCGGCTCGCAGTTGCTGGTGCATGGCCACACGCACCGCCCTGGCAGCGACGCGTTCGTTGGCTGGCAGCGCCATGTGCTGTGCGACTGGGAGCTGGACCATGGCGACGCCGACCGCGGCGAGCTGATGCTGTGGGACGCGCAAGGCTGGCACCGCCGGCCCCTGCCCGCCTGAATCGCTTCGATCTGTCGATGGCCTTCCTGCAGAAGCTGCGCGACTGGCGCGAGCAGCGCGCCCTGCGGCGTTACGCGATTCCCGATGCCTTGTGGCAGGCGGTGCTGGCGCACTACCCGTTCCTGAGCCATCGCCCGGCGGACGACCTGATCGAACTGCGCCGGCTCGCCAGCCTGTTCCTGTCCCAAAAGGAATTCACCGGCGCCCAAGGGCTGGTGGTGGACGATGCGATGGCAGTTGCGATTGCCGCCCAGGCCTGCCTGCCGGTGCTGAAGCTGGGCCTGGCGATGTACGACGGTTTTGTCGGCATCGTCGTGCACCCGGATGAAGTGATGGCCCAGCGCGAGTTCATGGACGACGACGGCGTGGTGCATGAATACGAGGAATGGCTCAGCGGCGAAGCGATGGCGGGCGGGCCACTGATGCTGTCATGGCCGGACGTCGAAGCGGCCGGCGAGTCCGCCGAAGAGGCCTATAACGTCGTGATTCACGAGTTCGCCCACGTGCTGGACATGCGCGAGGGTAAGCCCGATGGCGTGCCTTTGCCACCAAGCGCCCAAGCCGCGCGCGAACGCTGGCTCGCAGTGTTCGATCCTGAGATGGCGAGCTTCGTCGAACGCGTTGACGCGGGCGAAACCACGCTGCTGGACCCTTATGGCGCGGAAGCGCCGGAAGAATTTTTCGCCGTGGCTGCCGAGGCTTTTTTCGTCTGCCCGCAAGCCTTCCGTGAGGAGCACCCGGCGCTGCACGAACTGTTCGTCGGGTACTTCAAGCAGGACCCGGCAGCCGCTGTGCGCTGAGCAGTGCCGCATCAACGACAAAGGCGCCCGAGGGCGCCTTTGATTTTGTGCCAGCCGGTCTCAACCGGCCGGTATGCGCGGCCGTCAGACCGCAGCAGCTTCCGCACGCGGCTTGTCGCCACTCTTGCCAAGTGGCTGGATGTCCAGCTGCACCTCGCCAGCCTCGTCCACGTCCACCGCCAGGCGACCACCATCGACCAGGCGACCGAACAGCAGTTCGTCGGCCAGCGCGCGGCGGATGGTGTCCTGGATCAGGCGCTGCATCGGGCGCGCGCCCATCAGCGGATCAAAGCCCTTCTTGGCCAGGTGCTTGCGCAAGCCATCGGAGAAAGTCACTTCGACCTTCTTTTCGGCCAACTGTTGCTCCAGTTGCAGCAGGAACTTGTCGACCACACGCATCACGATCTCTTCGTCCAGCGAGCGGAAGTTGACGATCGAGTCCAAGCGGTTGCGGAACTCTGGCGTGAACAGGCGTTTGATGTCGCCCATCTCATCACCTTGCTGGCGCTGGGTCGTGAAGCCGATGGTCGCCTTGTTCATGGTCTCGGCGCCCGCGTTCGTGGTCATGATGATGATCACGTTGCGGAAGTCGGCCTTGCGCCCGTTGTTGTCGGTCAGCGTGCCGTGGTCCATGACCTGCAGCAGCACGTTGAAGACGTCCGGGTGGGCTTTCTCGATTTCATCGAGCAGCAGCACGGAATGCGGCTTCTTGGTGACGGCCTCGGTCAGCAGGCCACCCTGGTCGAAACCGACATAGCCCGGAGGCGCACCGATCAGCCGGCTCACCGCATGGCGCTCCATGTACTCGGACATGTCAAAGCGGATCAGCTCGATGCCCAGGATGTAGGCCAGTTGCTTCGCCACTTCGGTCTTGCCCACGCCCGTGGGGCCGCTGAACAGGAAGGAGCCAATCGGCTTGTCGGACTTGCCGAGGCCGGAGCGGGCCATCTTGATGGCAGCCGCCAGCACGTCCACCGCAGGGTCCTGGCCGAAAACCACGCTCTTCAGGTCGCGCTCCAGGCTCTTGAGCTTGCCGCGGTCATCGCTCGAAACGCTGGCCGGCGGAATGCGCGCGATCTTCGCGACGATTTCCTCGACCTCGTTGCGGGTGATGGTCTTCTTCTGCTTGCTCTTGGGCAGGATGCGTTGTGCCGCACCGGCTTCGTCGATCACGTCGATCGCCTTGTCCGGCAGGTGGCGGTCATTGATGAACTTGGCCGACAACTCGGCCGCGGCCTGCAGTGCACCGACCGCGTACTTCACGCTGTGGTGCTCCTCGAAGCGGGACTTCAGGCCCTTGAGGATCTCGACCGTCTGCTCCACCGTCGGCTCGACCACGTCGACCTTCTGGAAGCGACGGCTCAGCGCCGCGTCTTTCTCGAAGATGCCGCGGTATTCCTGGAAGGTGGTGGCGCCAATGCACTTCATCGCGCCGCTGGACAGCGCCGGTTTCAGCAGGTTGCTGGCGTCCAGCGTGCCGCCGGAGGCCGCACCCGCGCCGATCAGCGTGTGGATCTCGTCGATGAACAGGATGGACTTCGGGCTGTCCTTGAGCTGCTTGAGCACACCCTTCAAACGCTGCTCGAAGTCGCCGCGGTACTTGGTGCCGGCCAGCAGCGCGCCCATGTCCAGCGAATAGACGATGGCGTCCCCCAGCACCTCGGGCACCTCGCCTTGCGTGATGCGCCAGGCCAAACCCTCGGCGATGGCGGTCTTGCCCACGCCGGCTTCGCCAACCAGCAGCGGGTTGTTCTTGCGGCGGCGGCACAGCACCTGGATGACACGCTCGACCTCATGCTCGCGGCCGATCAGCGGATCGATCTTGCCGTCCTTGGCATGCTGGTTCAGGTTGGTGGTGAACTGATCCAGCGGCGAGCCTTTTCCTTCGCCACTTTCTTCCTTCTCGGCTTCGCCGCCGCTGCTGCCCTCGTTGCTGCCCTTGGCAGGTTCGGGCGGGTCGGACTTCTTGATGCCGTGGGCAATGAAGTTCACGACATCCAGGCGGGTCACGCCCTGTTGATGCAGGTAGTAGACCGCGTGCGAGTCCTTCTCGCCGAAGATGGCCACCAGCACGTTCGCGCCAGTGACTTCCTTCTTGCCGCCGCCCGTGGACTGCACATGCATGATGGCGCGCTGGATCACACGCTGGAAGCCCAGCGTGGGTTGCGTGTCCACTTCGTCGGTGCCGCCCACGGTGGGCGTGTTTTCGCGGATGAAAGCGACCAGGCTCTTGCGCAGGTCTTCGATGTTGGCTGCACAGGCTCGCAGCACTTCAGCAGCAGACGGGTTGTCCAACAAGGCCAGCAACAAGTGCTCTACCGTGATGAACTCGTGTCGCTGCTGGCGTGCCTCGACGAACGCCATGTGCAGGCTGACTTCCAGTTCTTGGGCAATCATGCGGCCTCCATAATGCATTGAAGCGGGTGTCCAGAGCGTCGTGCCGCAGCGAGCACCAGCTCGACCTTGGTTGCGGCGACGTCCTTGCTGAACACCCCGCACACTGCACGCCCTTCATGATGAATCTTCAACATGATGAGGGTGGCAGCCTCAAGATCAAGCCTGAAATATTCCTGCAGCACCATCACCACGAACTCCATGGGTGTGAAATCGTCGTTGAGCAAGACCACTTGGTACATGCGCGGCGGCTTGGTGCGGGCGGCCTTTCGTTCGGCCACCACGGCCCCCTGCCCGTCTTCCGGCTTGATCACCGAAGGCGTGGATGGCAGAGGGGCAACGGGTCGTTTCGCAGGCATGAATCGAGTATAGCGAGATGACCAACACCGCACAGCCGTTAGGCAATGGTCGTCGCATCAAGACGCTGACCATTCGGTGAAAAAGCGCCGTGCCGTGCCGCATTTCGCAGCATCGGCCGCCGTCAACGCCCCCGGCGGAGCTCGGCTCATCGCTCAGCCCATTTGACATCGACAAAGCCATGCCTCAAGAATAGCGACCACAAGCCTGCAAAAGGCGTCAGGAGGAATTGCAAATGGAAGCGGTTGGAACCGTGAAATGGTTCAACGATGCCAAGGGTTTTGGCTTCATAGAACCAGAGTTGGGTGGCGGTGATGTGTTCGCGCATTTTTCGGCCATTCAGATGGAAGGCTTTCGCACCCTGAAGCAAGGCGGACGTGTCCGTTTTGAATTGGTGCAAGGGCCCAAAGGCCAGTTGGCGCAGAACATACGGCCAGTGGACGAAGTCCCCGTGCCTCAAACTGTGGCCAGCTGAGCCCTCAAGCCGAGCGGCGGGCCTTCCGGCTCGCCGGCTTTCCCAGGTGTCCGGTGACGGGCGCCTGCCCTGTCCCATACCGGCTTGCCGGTATGGGCGTGGCGCAGCTTTACCCTGGCGCAGTTCACCAGCGGACAGCAGGCAAACGCATACCCAGGTTTGATTTTGGGTATGGACAACACAGGCCCTGGTATTTAACGGGATGTGTCGCCTCATCGACACATTCAAAGGGCGGCGTCTTAGTTGCCACTTTCTGAGGCAGGCACACGCGTTGCCCGGTCCTTGGCGTCGTGCAAACCACCTTCACAAGGTGGCCAGTCGCCGTAACAGCACATTGCCCGGCTAACTGATGCCCGCCCGGTTTTTACCCCGCAAAGCTTTGCGTTACACACGTTGCTGAACCGCACATTCACGCGTATGCAAATTCGATTTCATGTCTTGACGCACTCGTTTTGTGCGCCTAAGGTGGAGTTCATCTGACTTTTTTTGCACTGCAACATGCCCGGACCCACTGAACGGCTCTCCCCGCGGCGGCTGGCCCTCGCAGAGCAAGGGCCAGACACCAGCCCCGTGCGCGCCAAGGCGCTGCTCTTCCACGACCCTGCGTCTTGCGCGCTGCTTGAGCAGATCGAACGCATCGGGCGCAGCGATGCGTCGGTGCTGCTGATCGGCGAGACAGGCACCGGCAAGGAACTCGTCGCCCGTCACCTGCATGCCATGAGTGCTCGCAGCGGGCCTTTTCTTGCGGTCAACTGCGGCGCGTTCAGCGAATCGCTGATCGACGCCGAGCTCTTCGGCCACGAAACCGGTGCTTTCACCGGCGCTTCGCAGGCACGTGCTGGCTGGTTCGAGGCCGCCCATGGCGGCACCCTGTTCCTGGACGAAATTGGCGACCTGCCCCTGTCGCTGCAAGTGAAGCTGCTGCGCGTGCTGCAGGAGCGCCAGGTCGTGCGCCTGGGCTCGCGAAAGACGCTTGCAGTAGACGTGCGGCTGGTGGCCGCCACCAACATCGACCTGCGCGGCGCGGTGGCGGCGCAGCGCTTCCGGGCCGACCTTTATTACCGACTCAGCGTCGCGACCGTGCAATTGCCGCCATTGCGGGATCGTCCGGGGGATCTGCTGCCGCTGGCACGCCATTTCGTTAGCCAGTATGGCCCTCGCCTGAAGCTGGCGGATGCGGTGCTGAGCGCAGAGGCCGAAGCTGCGCTGCTGGACTACAGCTGGCCCGGCAACATTCGCGAGCTGGAAAACGTCATCCACTTTGCGCTGATCGTCTGCCGGCATGGCGTGATCGAGGTCAGCGACCTGAAGCTGGTGGCGGCCGTGACGGCAACGCTGGAAGAACCTGCGATCCGGGCACTGGCGCCTGTGGACCGGCTGGCGCCGAACGCAACGATGGCGCCTGCGCAGGCTGAGGCGCCGCTGGCCGACATCCGCCAGCAGCAACTGGAAGCCGCCCTGGAGGCCTTGCTGAATGCCGGGCTGTCGGACGTGTTCCAGCGCGTCGAAGCCACGCTGGTGAAGACGGCGTTCGCGCGCACCGACGCCAACCAGGTACGCACCGCGCGCGCACTGGGCATCACCCGCAACACGCTGCGCACGCTGCTGCGCCGGCATGGCCTGCTTGCACCGGCCAAGCCAGGCGAAGACTCTCAGTTCTCCCAGTTGGACGACGACTGAGCCTGCTGGGCGACTGCTCGGAAAGAACGCCCCGCCTCCGATGAGGCGCGGGCGGGACTCACATGTTGGCGATCATGACCTGCCCAAAGCCTGAGCAGGACACTTGTGTCGCACCGTCCATCAGGCGCGCGAAATCGTAGGTCACCTTCTTGCTCAGGATCGACTTTTCCAGCGAGTGGATGATCAGATCCGCAGCCTGAGTCCAGCCCATGTGGCGCAACATCATCTCCGCCGAGAGGATTTCGGAGCCAGGGTTGACGTAGTCCTTGCCTGCGTACTTTGGCGCGGTGCCGTGCGTGGCCTCGAAGCAGGCCACCGAATCCGACATGTTGGCGCCAGGTGCGATCCCGATGCCACCCACCTGCGCCGCCAGCGCGTCGGAGATGTAGTCGCCATTCAGGTTCAGCGTGGCGACGACCGAATACTCCGCAGGGCGCAACAGGATCTGCTGCAGGAAGGCATCGGCAATCGAGTCCTTGACGACGATTTCCTTGCCGTTCTTCGGGTTCTTCAGCCGGCACCACGGGCCACCGTCGATCAGCTCTGCGCCGAATTCCTTCTGTGCCAGCGCGTAGGCCCAGTCACGGAAGCCACCTTCGGTGTACTTCATGATGTTGCCCTTGTGAACAATGGTCACGCTGGGCTTGTCGTTGTCGATCGCGTACTGGATCGCCTTGCGAACCAGGCGCTCGGTGCCTTCGATGGAAACCGGCTTCACGCCGATGCCCGAAGTCTCGGGGAAGCGGATCTTCTTGACGCCCAGTTCGTCCTGCAGGAACTTGATCAGCTTGACGGCCTTGTCGCTCCTGGCTTCGTACTCGATGCCGGCATAAATGTCTTCCGAGTTCTCGCGGAAGATCACCATGTTGGTCTTTTCCGGCTCCTTCAGCGGCGAGGGCACGCCCTTGAAATACTGCACCGGCCGCAGGCAGACATAGAGATCCAGTTCCTGGCGCAGTGCCACGTTCAGTGAACGGATGCCGCCGCCCACTGGCGTGGTCAGCGGGCCCTTGATCGACACCACGTACTCGCGAAGAATGTCCAGCGTCTCTGCCGGCAGCCACACGTCGGGGCCGTAGACCTTGGTCGACTTCTCGCCCGCAAAGATCTCCATCCAGTGGATTTTCTTTTCGCCTCCGTAGGCTTTCTCGACCGCGGCGTCGACCACCTTGATCATCACTGGCGTGATGTCCAGGCCGGTGCCGTCGCCCTCGATGTAGGGAATGATCGGGTGGTTCGGGACGTTGAGCGAGAAGTCCGCGTTGATGCTGATCTTCTGCCCATCCTCGGGCACCTTGACGTGCTGGTACATGCGCTTGCTCCGCGAGTCGTGATGGATCATTCCCAGCCAGAAAACGCGAGGCTTGGCCCTGGTTTTCGTCGAGGAATTTGGATGCCTGAAATTCTATGCGAGCCCTTCTTGCCTGCCGGTAGGCAGGGCCGGGCCGTGCTCGAACGGGGCGCTCGCACGCGCGCGCTCTGGCGAAGCGGTGAAGCTCGATTCTGCGTCGGCCATTCCGGGCGCTCCGACGTTCGATAATCCAGACTTACCCCCGGTTGGAAAACATGACCCTGATCCACACAAGCTTGCGTGCCTGGTGCCTGGCGATCACTTCGCTGACGGCGTTGGCTTCCATCAGTCCGTCTACGCTGGCGCAGTCGACTGGACAGGCACAACACTTGTCCACTGTCACGCTGGGCGCCGGCATGTACAACATCGTCGCGCAAGTGGCGCGCACGCCGCAGGAGCGCCAGATCGGGCTGATGTTCCGCGAGAACATGCCGGTGCACGAAGGCATGCTGTTCATCTTCGAAGAAGCAGCCACGCAGTGCTTCTGGATGAAGAACACACTGCTGCCACTGTCCGCCGCCTTCGTGGCCGAAGATGGCCGCATCGTCAACATCGAAGACATGGCGCCCCAGACCGAGACCTCGCACTGCTCGAAGCAGCCGGTGCGCATGGTGCTGGAGATGAACCAGGGCTGGTTTTCCAAGCGTGGGCTGAAAGCCGGCAGCAAGCTGACCGGCGCGCCATTCTCGGGCTGATCACGCCCGCCGCCAGTCGCCGGCCATGGCGTCGGCAGTTGTGAAAAAGCCGTCGCAGGGACGGCCTTTGTGGTGCATCGGGCAGCTGCCGTACGGCAGCAGCCGCCGAGCACTCAGCTCGCGAAGTTGGCCTCCGCGAAGCCCCAGTTGGCGAGCGACGTGAGGAAGGTCTCGACGAACTTCGGGCGCAGGTTGCGGTAGTCGATGTAGTAGGCATGTTCCCACACGTCGATCGTCAGCAGCGCGGTGTCGCCCGTCGTCAGCGGGGTGCCGGCGGCACCCATGTTGACGATGTCGACCGAGCCGTCGGCCTTCTTCACCAGCCAGGTCCAGCCGGAGCCGAAGTTACCCACGGCGCTCTTGGTGAAGGCTTCCTTGAAGGCTGCGAACGAGCCCCACTTGGCATTGATGGCGTCAGCCAGCGCGCCTTTGGGTTCGCCGCCGCCGGCCGGCTTCAGGCAGTTCCAGAAGAAGGTGTGGTTCCAGATCTGGGCCGAGTTGTTGTAGATCGGGCCAGAGGACTTCTTGATCACCTCTTCCAGCGGCACGCCGGCGAACTCGGTGCCGGCCACCAGGTTGTTCAGGTTCACGACGTAGGCGTTGTGATGCTTGCCGTGGTGGTATTCGAGCGTCTCGCGGCTCATCGCGGGGGCCAGGTCGTCCAGACCGAACGGCAGCGGCGGCAGGGTATGTTCCATGCAAGTTCCTTTCGAGGTATGCCGGCGCGGCGGTGCGCGCCGGGTGTTGTGCAAGAGTTGGCAGTACCTTGTCGATTGTAGGCAAGGGATGCGACAACCGTGGGGGGTCTTGCAAGGGCTTGCCGCCGGGGCGGGTTTGCCCGGCGCGTCACGCCGCCGACTCGTCCGGCGGCGAGGCAACAATGCCGCCGGCGCTGTGCTTGGGCGTGACCGCCCTGCGCTTTTTCTTGACCGGCAATGCCGCTGGCAGGCCGGTGGGCAACACAGGCTGAACCGAGGTGATCAAGGCTTCGGCCTGCCCATCAGCCCAGACTGCACTGACGGCCTGGCCGGCCACCAGCGCGCCGGCGGACGTGACCGGCTTGCCGTCTTGGGTCTGCACCCAGGCATAGCCGCGGGTCAGGACCAGCCGCGGGTCCAGCGCCTGCAGCCTGGCGGCCCTGGCTTCCAGGGCCTGATGCTGGCGCGACCACTGGGCCGGCAGCGCACGCAGCAGCCTGGCAGCCAATTGATCGGTGCGCACCTGCGCCTGTCGCAGTGCATGCCGCACTGCCTGCGCCTGGCGCTGCGCCAGGTGCTGCAGCCGCTGGGTCTGCACCCCCAGCAATCGTGCAGGCTGCTGCAGGCGCAGGGTGAACTGGTCCAGCCGCTGCGCATGGTTGTCCAGGCGCTGATGTACCCGCCTGGCCATGCGCTGCTGCCGTGTCTGCAGTGCGGACAGCAAGTCGTCTCGGGCCGGTGACGCCAGTTCGGCCGCGGCCGTTGGCGTGGGCGCGCGCAGGTCGGCAGCGAGATCGGCAAGCGTCACATCGGTCTCGTGGCCCACGCCGCAGACCACGGGCAAAGCAGAGTCCGCCACCGCTCGCACCACACGTTCGTCGTTGAACGCCCACAGGTCTTCCAGCGAACCACCGCCGCGGCACAACAGCAGCACCTGCACCTCTGCACGACGGTTGGCCAGCGCCAGGGCAGCAGCCACCGCAGCGGGAGCTTCCGTGCCCTGCACCAGGGTCGGGTAGACGATGACCGCGACGTGCGCGGCGCGGCGGTGCAGCGTAGTCAACACGTCATGCAGGGCCGCGCCCGCGAGCGAGGTGACGATGCCCAGCCGGCTCGGATGGCCAGGCAGGACACGCTTGCGTTCGGCGGCAAACAGCCCGGCCGCTTCCAGCCTGGCCTTCAACCGCAGAAATTCTTCGTAAAGCGCGCCCGCACCAACGCGGCGCATGCTCTCGACCACCATTTGCAGTTCGCCCCGGGCCTCATACACCGCCAGGCGGCCGCGAAGTTCGACTTGCTGGCCGTCTTGCGGATTGAAATCCAGCATGCTTGCACTGCGGCGAAACATGGCACAGCGAATGCCGGCCGTGGCGCCATTGGCATCCTTCAGCGTGAAGTAGCAGTGGCCACTGCTGGCCCGCGTGTAGCCGGACAACTCACCCTGCACAGTCACCGCGCCGAAGCGTGCCGCCAAGGCGTCGCCAACGGCCAGCAACAGGCTGCCAACCGTCCACACCGGCCCGCCAATGCCGCGGTTTCGTGAGTCCGAGGCCGCAGCCGGGGCGCCCTGCCGGAAGTCTCCGTCACTCGCCACGGCGCGTCCCACGCTGGTGCATTCGCGGGCAGATATCCACGTCACCGCGCTTCCGCGCCTTGGTCGCCGCCGGGCCGTCATCAAACAGAAATATCGTCGCAAGCATATGATTTGACTGAATAAAACGCTGCCGTATTTTTCAGCACCGCAAGCCTCGGCCCGGAAAATGAGGCCTCCCGGGCCATTGAACCCCTGGTTACCCACAAAGTTGTCCACAGAAAATGTGGACGACTTTCGGCACGGAAGATGCCTGCCAATGGGCGGCCGTCACAGCTGGAAACGTCTTGCGCTGCGACCCCGCAACAGGCTGCGAAGGGCGGCCGGTCAGGCGGTGGCTTCAGTTCATAATGCCGCCAACTTTTTCCCCCAGGCCTTTGCGCCAGAGGACCTCTTGCTGTCGATCATACAAGCCGCTGGCTGGCCGATTTGGCCGCTGATCCTGTGCTCCGTTGCGGCCCTTGCGCTGGTGCTGGAGCGCCTCAGTTCCTTGCGACGCGCCCGCGTGGCGCCCGACGGCCTGATTGACGAAGTCATCACCGTGGCCCGCCAGGGCACGCCGTCGAGCGACATGCTGCAGAAGCTGGCCGACAACTCGCTGCTGGGCGCAGTGCTGGCCGCGGGCCTGAAGACTGCAGCGCTCGAGCCGCGCATCAGCGAGGCGCCGCTGCGCCAGGCGCTGGAGACCGCCGGCAGCACCGCGGCGCACCGCATGGAGCGCTACCTGAATGCCTTGTCGACCATCGCCTCGGTCGCACCGCTGCTGGGCCTGCTGGGCACCGTCATCGGCATGATCGAGATCTTCGGTGCGCAGGCTCCGGGCTCGGGTACCAACCCGGCCCAGCTGGCACATGGCATCTCGGTGGCGCTGTACAACACGGCCTTCGGCCTGATCGTTGCCATTCCTTCGCTGATGGCACACCGCTACTTTCGTACCCGGATTGCCGACTACCTGCACGACATGGAGCAAGCCTCTGAGCGGCTGCTGCAGCACCTGCTGCGCATGCCGCTGCGGGCGGCGCACTGAGGCCGGGCCGCAATGAAGTTCCGCCGTCCGCCCTCCGATGAGCCGGAGATCAACCTGATCCCGTTCATCGATGTCCTGCTGGTGGTGCTGATCTTTGTGATGCTGTCCACCACCTACTCGAAATTCACCGAGTTGCAGATCAACCTGCCCACGGCGAATGCCGACGCGGTGCGCGACCGGCCGGCCGAAATCCTGGTGGCCGTGTCGGCTGACGGGCGCTACAGCGTCGACGGTCAGGCGGTTGAAGGTCGGAGCATCGAGCTGCTGGCCGCTGCGCTGCGCGCCAGCGCCACGGAGCGCAAGGAGCCGTTCGTGATCATCTCGGCCGACGCCGCGACTGCGCATCAGTCGGTGATCAACGTGCTCGACGCCGCCCGTCGTGTTGGCTTGGTGCGGGTGACGTTTGCTGCGCAGCTGCCTGCAGGCAGCACCGCGCCTGCGGCAGCGCAGTGACAGTGCTGACCGGCAACCGGTCGGGCCGCTCGGCAGCGTTGGGATCAAACCGGCCAGGTCCGCAGAAGTGAACAAGCTTCTCCACCGGGCGGCTGCCACGCTGCAGCAGCACTGGTGGCACCCGCGGCCCAGCTGGCTGGCGCTGGCCTTGTTGCCGCTGGCGGGCTTGTACCTGTTGTTGGCCGGGCTGAACCGACTGAGCTGGCAACTGCGCAAGCGCCCTGCACTGCCGGTGCCGGTGGTCGTTGTGGGCAACCTGATCGTCGGCGGCGCCGGCAAGACGCCGACCACGATTGCGCTTGTGCAATGGCTGCAATCGCAGGGCTGGCAGCCTGGCATCGTCTCGCGCGGCTATGGCCGTGCGGATGCTGAGTTGCGGCTGGTCACAGCAGAAACACCGGCCCGTCTCGTGGGCGATGAGCCGCTGCTGATGCACCTGCGAACTGGGGCACCGGTGGCTGTGGCACGTGACCGTGTGGCCGCAGCACTGGCCTTGCTGGCGGCGCATCCTGCGGTCAACCTGATCGTCTCCGACGATGGGCTGCAGCACTGGCGTTTGCGGCATGACCTGAGCCTGATCGTCTTCGACGGGCGTGGCGCCGGCAACCGCCTGCCGCTGCCTGCCGGCCCCTTGCGTCAGCGTCTGCCGCGCTGTTTACCGGCGAGCAGTTGGGTGGTTTACAACGCAGACGCGCCAAGCACGCCGCTGCCGGGTGGATGCGCCCACAGAGGCTTGGGCGGCGCAGTGGCGCTGTCGGACTGGTGGCATGGCGCCAAGGGCTCGATGGCGACCTTGGCGCAGTTGCAGGCCAGGTCAGAGGAACACGCTGTGCTGGCCGCGGCCGGCATTGCCTCGCCATCCCGTTTTTTTGACATGCTGCGCGCAGCCGGCCTGCGGCTGCGCGAATTTCCGCTGCCCGACCACGCGGACTTCGCCTCCCTGCCCTGGCCTGCCGACGAGCCTGATGTGCTGTTGACTGAAAAGGATGCCGTGAAGCTGCCTCCGGGCAGCACCGGCGACACGCGCGTGTGGGTCGTCACGCTAGACTTTGAACTTCCTGCCATGCTGACCGACGCGCTGCGCTCGGCGCTGGCCTCTTTGATTGCTGCTGAACATGACCGCTGATCACCGCTTGCTCGACATGCTGGTTTGCCCTGTGTGCAAAGGGCCGTTGACACTGAACCGCGACGCGCAATTCCGCCCTCATGAATTGGTGTGCGCCGCCGACAGGTTGGCATTTCCTGTGCGCGATGGCATCCCGGTGATGCTGGAGAACGAGGCGCGGGCCTTGCCTGCCGAGGAGTGAAGCCGGTGGCCGCGTTTTCAGTGCTGATCCCGGCCCGGCTGGCTTCGACTCGCTTGCCCAACAAACCACTTGCCGACATTGGCGGCAAACCCATGGTCGTGCGGGTGGCCGAACGCGCCGCCCAGTCGGGCGCCAACCAGGTGGTCGTCGCGGCGGACGACGCCAGCATCGTGCAGGCCTGCGAAGCGCATGGCGTGCGCGCATTGCTCACGCGGGTCGACCACGCCAGTGGCAGTGATCGCCTCGCCGAGGCTTGCGAACTGCTCGGGCTGGACGGTGATGCACTGGTGGTCAATGTCCAGGGCGACGAACCCTTGATCGACCCGGCACTGGTCGCCGCTTGCGCCCAGTTGCTGGAGCAGCGCACCGAATGCACCGTCGCCACGGCGGCGCACGCGCTGTTGTCGGAGGAAGAGTTCCGCAATCCGAACGTGGTGAAGGTCGTGCTGGACCAGGCCGGCCGTGCACTGTATTTCAGTCGGGCCTGCGTGCCGTGGTGGCGCGATGGCGCTCGCGACGGCTTGGCTGGCTTGCCTGCGGCAGGCACGCCGGCGCTGAGGCACATCGGGCTGTATGCGTACCGCGCCGGCTACCTGCGGCGCTTCCCCGGGCTGGCCGCTTCTCCGCTGGAGCAACTGGAGTCGCTTGAGCAACTCCGCGTGCTGTGGCACGGCGACCGCATTGCGGTGTTCGAGGCCGCTTCGGCACCCGCACCCGGCGTGGACACGGCAGAGGACCTGGCGCGCGTTCGGGCACTTTTCGCCGCTTGATTTTCGGGGTAGCCCCCTAGGTCTTTGCCAGCCCCGTGTCAGGCTCCCGCAGGGGTGCCCATGCTATCCTGCGCCCAACCACGCCCCGTGCCCGCGCCCTTGCCGAGCACGGGAGGCCGCCTGCGGCGGCCAGCAAGAATCATGAAAAGAGGCAACTCAATGCGTATCATTCTTTTGGGGGCGCCGGGCGCCGGTAAGGGCACTCAAGCAAAGTTCATTTGCGACAAGTTCGGCATCCCGCAGATCTCGACCGGCGACATGCTTCGTGCGGCAGTCAAGGCAGGCAGCGAACTCGGCGTCGCAGCCAAGAAGGTCATGGACGCTGGCGGTCTGGTCAGCGACGAGATCATCATTGGCCTGGTCAAGGAGCGCATCACACAGCCCGACTGTGCCAACGGTTTCCTGTTCGACGGTTTCCCCCGCACCATTCCGCAGGCCGATGCGATGAAGGCCGCGGGCGTCAAGCTGGACCTGGTGCTGGAGATCGACGTGCCGGACGAAGCCATCATCGAGCGCATGAGTGGTCGCCGTGTGCATGTGGCCTCGGGCCGCACCTATCACCTGCGCTTCAACCCGCCGAAGGTCGATGGCAAGGACGACGTCACCGGTGAGGAGCTGGTGCAGCGCAAGGACGACGAAGAAGCCACCGTGCGCACTCGCCTGGAGGTCTACCAGGCTCAGACCCGTCCGTTGGTCGACTACTACAGCCAATGGGCGCAGACAGGCGACCCCCAAGCCCCCCGCTACGCCAAGATCGCTGGCGTCGGGACGGTGGACGAGATCACAGCGCGTGCGCTGGAAGCGCTGGGCTGACCGACCGCCCCCGCGCCAACCGGGCGCTCGTTGTTGCTGCATCGGCGGCAACCCAGCAAGCCGCCTTTGGGCGGCTTTTTGCTGCGCGCTCAATCCGTGGACACTTTGGCCGCTTGGCTCCCAGGAAAGCCAGCAATTTCCAAGCACCGCCGTTGACGCACAATTGACGTTTACGTCAACGTCAACCAACTCAGACCACAAGGGGACTCTTCATGGAGATTGCAGGCAAGGTATTCATCGTCACTGGCGGCGCTTCAGGCCTCGGCGAAGGCACCGCGCGCATGCTGACGCGCGAAGGCGCGAAGGTCGTGATCGCTGATTTGCAGGAAGACAAAGGCCGGACCGTGGCCGCCGAATTGGGCGGTGTTTTCGTGCGCTGCGATGTCAGCCAGGAGGCAGATGGCCAAGCGGTTGTCACTGCGGCGCAGCAACTTGGCAAGCTGATGGGCTTGATCAACTGCGCGGGCATCGCCCCTGCGGTAAAGACCGTAGGCAAGGACGGGGCTCATCCGCTGGCCGTCTTCAGCAAGACCGTCACCGTCAACCTGATCGGCAGCTTCAACATGATTCGCCTGGCCGCCGAAGCCATGTCCAAGAACGAACCCGAAGCCGCGACCGGCGAACGCGGTGTGCTAATCAGCACCGCCAGCGTCGCCGCTTACGACGGACAGATGGGCCAAGCGGCCTACTCAGCCAGCAAAGGCGGCATCGTCAGCATGACCCTGCCGATCGCCCGGGATCTGGCCCGCAATGGCATTCGCAACATGACCATTGCCCCAGGAATCTTCGGCACGCCAATGTTGTTTGGCATGCCAAAGGAAGTGCAGGATGCGCTGGCAGCCAATGTGCCCTTCCCTAGCCGCCTGGGAACGCCGGCTGACTATGCGAAGCTGGTTCAGCAAATCATCACGAATGAGATGTTGAATGGGGAGGTGATTCGATTGGATGGGGCGATTCGGTTGGCGCCGAAGTGACTTGAGTCATTGGCCCAATTGGCCAAATAAATTTCCACAAAAATAAGAAAAGGCCCGCAGGCGAAACCAGCGGGCCTTTTATTTGGTCTGATCAGGTGATCAGAACTTGATGTCGTAAGAAGCGGTCAGCTTCACCGAACGGGGCGCGGTGTAGGACAACACCCGACCGTAGGTAGCCGAAATGTTATCACCAACCATCTGCTGCTCGTCAATCGCCGCTGCAACCTGGTTATTCAACAGATTGAACACATCCACCCGCAAGGCCAGGCCCTTCACGAAGTCGGGCTTGTAAGTCAGGTTCATGTCCAGGCGGCGGTTCCAAGGCAGGTTGCCCTTGGTGCCTCGCGGCGACGATTCAAAGGTGGCGCCACCGTCGTTGCTGCAGGTGTGGAAAGCTGCACCGTAGCCGTAGAAGTCACCATCCGAGTAGCTCAGGCAACTCTTCGGGCGACCTGCGGCCATCAGCAAGTTGGCGCCAAGAGCAAGCTCGGGCGTTACATCATAGAAACCATAAGCCTTGATCTGGTGGCGACGATCATTCGGAAGGTAGCCATAAGCGCCCGACATGATTTCCGGGAAGTCCCAAGTTTGGGTCGCGGCAACGTCGGTCTGACCAACGTCAGACAAGGTCTGACCTTCCGTGTTGCCCTTGTTCTTTGCGTAGGTGTAGGTCACCTTGCCATACCAACCATCCTTGTACGGATGTTCAGCGAACAGGTCCACAGCGAAATAGGACCGCTTTGCGGACTCAAATCCCAAATCTGCCTTGCTCAGCTTGACCTTGGTGTAGTTGCCATCACCCTTGTAATCGACCAAGAAGGTATTTGCCTTACCGGGGTTGAACGAAGCACAACCAAACGGGGCCGGATTGACGCCCACCTCGAACGGATCGCCATTGGCATCAGTAATGCCATTTTTAATCGCATATTCCGTGAACGGACGATAGTCGCATAGGTCATCGATGGTGGCAGCCAAGCGACGATACGTCACGCGAGCACCAACCGTCAGCGATTCAGAGAGCGACTTCTCGATGCCAATGGTCATTTCGTCCTGACTATTCGGAGTCAGGTCCTTCGCAGCAACCGTCTTGTAATCCTTGGCTTGGCCATACTCGTTGTTCGACGAATAGGGATCGCCCAGATCCACCCGGCCTGTTGGCGCGCCATTTGCGTCAACTCCCGTATACGTGAAGAATTGACGGGTAAACGTCGAGCGACTCGCACCGCGAACGGCCAAATGGGTAGGAATCTGCACGCCATAGCGGCCAGCAGAGCCGAAGATCTTGGTCGTCGAATCGCCAAAGGTGTCCCAAGTGAACGACAAGCGGGGATGGAAGGCATCCTTGACCTTCAGGAAAGTCTGACCATCGCCATTCTTATTTTCATACTGCTCATGCCGGATACCACCGGTGACTTGGAAGTCCTTGGTGATTTGCCACTTGTCTTCAAGGTACTGGGCACTTTGGTCCGACTGCGCGTCAGTCGTTGTCGTGAAGATCTGTTCACGACCGTAAAAGTACTTGGTGCCATCGGTCAGCCCGCCACCCGATCCCACTGAGGCATCCATGCCCGTGGGCACGAAGGCAGCATTGCTTGTTTGATAGTACGTGTAGATACCACCGCCAGCGTACGTCACGCCCGCGCCCTTTGACTTCAGGCGCACCTTGTCCAAGCCACCGCGCAACGAATGGTCGCCGAGGCGATATTCAACGTCCAAACGCAACGACTTCACCGTGTCTTCCGCGCCTGGCGCAACAAGCTGCGTGCCAAAAGCGAACGGGTAGATGTTGTTGTACGTCAGGCCTGGGGCCTCGGCGCCTTGATTCACAAATACCTGGTGAACGTTGCTGCCAACATCAACACCCGCGTATTGGTTGATATGCTGGGTTTTGCTCTGGCCGTACAGGGCCGTAAAGGTCAAATCATCGGTCCAGTAACCGGTGTACTTTAGGATTTGTGAGGCAGCACCGATGCCGTCATTGTCGGTATCGGTATTCGTGAAATTACCGGACGACACCACAGTACCGTTATGGTCGCCCGTGGCATAGTCGTAGCCCGACAGCTTGTCATTGCGGAAGTAACGATCACCAATCAGCGACAGTTCCAGGCGGTGATCGCTGGTCAGGTTCCAGTCGAATTTAGCCAGGTAGCGATCATTGACGTTATGCTTCTTTGACCAACCAGAGGTCGCAGCATTGCCGTCGTCAGCCGTCAGGTCTACGCTACCGGTATCGGAGATCAGCTTTTCGGCGGCAATGAACATGAACAACTGATCTTGGATCAGCGGGCCACCCAAGTACGCACCGAGCGAATAATCGGTCTGAGTGTTGTCGCGACGACGGCGATACAGGGTTCCGTCGGTAGGCGCATCAGGATCGGTGTCAACAGTGTGATAACCGGTTTTCGGGTAATAAATGTCACGTGCTGTGCCGCGCAGCGCATCCGGGCTCCAGCTAGCACTTACGCCACCTTCCCAGTTGTTCGTGCCGCTCTTGGTGGTGATGTTGACCACACCACCAATGGAGCGGCCGAATTCAGCGCCGAAGCCACCGGTGAGCACCGAAGCCTGGCCGATGGCGCCAAACGGCAGCTCGGAAGCGCCCAGTTGGGTCAGAGGATTGGTAACCGGAAAACCATTGATGTAATACGCGTTTTCAGAAGGGGCGCCACCGCCAAAACTGGCGCCACCTGCGTAGCGCGGGTCAGCCGTCGTGGTATTCGGTGCCAATTGAACGATGGCGTTGACGTCATGGGCAATCGGCAGCGCAGCCAGTTGCCTGGCTGTGAAGGTTGCGCCGTTCGTGCTGGAGGACACGTCAATTTGCGCGACCTTCCCAACCACTTGCACGGTTTGCGTGGCGGAGCCCTCGGCAAACAATACTTCCTTGCCTTGACCGATGGTCACTTCAACGTTGTTGCTGACGCTGACAACCTTGCCGTCGCGGTACAAGGTGACCTTGTAGACGCCGGTCGCCAGCGAGTTGGCAACGAAACGGCCAGAAGCATCAGGCGTGAATGTACGCTTGGCGCCAGTTTCGGTATTTTCCACGACCACGCTGGAGCCGGTAGCCACCGACACCTGGCCATAGATGTTGCCGGTAGCATTCGACTGAGCGAATGCCATTTCCGACATCGACATCACGCTAAGGCCGACCGCCACAGCGACAGCTGACCGCCGCCACAGGGTGGAAGAATTTTTCATTTGAGCCACTGACTTCTCTCCAGAAAGGTTGATCGATAGACCCATTTCAGAAGCAAGGCACATGCCGGTCTTGTGAAGCCATGATGTCCTCGCTCCAGGAACGTGTAAATTGATTGTCACTGAAGGTCTTTTTGGTCCCCACCCCCACAAACCCTCTTTGCAATTTTCGGTGGATTTTTGTTGCTATTTCGCTGCAACTGCCGCCTTAGCAGCGGCGTTCAGGCGGGGTACGGCGTCGATCAGACGCCTTGTATAGACATGTGCGGGGTGCTGCAGAACGGCCTCGCATGAGCCCTGCTCAACGATCCGCCCGGCCTGCATCACGGCGACCTCGTCGGCGATGTACTCGACCACGCCGATGTTGTGCGTGATGAAGAGGAATGCGACGCCGGTGTCTCGCTGCAGGTCGCGCAGCAGGTTCAGGATCTGGGCCTGCACCGAGACGTCCAGCGCAGAGGTGGGCTCGTCGCAAACGATGAGGCGCGGCTGCACCGCGAGTGCTCGGGCGATGGCTATGCGCTGGCGTTGGCCGCCCGAGAATTCGTGCGGATGGCGCGCCAGCGCTTCGGCGCGCAGGCCGACCTGGTCGGTGAGATTTAGCAGACGGGCGCGCCGCTGAGCGGCGTCCAGATCGGGCCGCAGGGCCAGCAGGCCTTCTTCGAGGATGTCGAACACCCGCATGCGCGGGTTCAGCGAGGCAAATGGGTCCTGGAAGATGATCTGGACTTCGCGGCGCGCGCGCTGCAGCGCCTGCGGGTTCATGGAGAACAGGTCCTGGCCGTCCAGCAGCGCGCGGCCCTGGGTCGTGGCCACGCGCCGCAGCAGTTGCACGACGGCCTTGCCGGTGGTCGTCTTGCCGCAGCCGCTTTCGCCCACCAAGGCCAGCGTCTGCCCTGCCCTGACCTGGAACGAGACGCCGGCGACCGCATCGAAGTGCCCGCGCACGCGTTGCAGCAGCCCGCCGCGAATGGGGTAGCGCACATGCAGTGACTGCACGTCAAGCACCACGTTGGTAGCTCCAGGGGCTTTCGTCGACGCCGAGGGGGCCACTTCGACAGCCGCCGCTGCAGGTTTAAGCTCATGGACGGCTTGTTCACGCCCCGGCGCGTACAGGATGCAACGCACCGAACGGGTGCCTGGCTGGGCCCACAGTTCGGGCCGCGTCTGGGCGCAGGCGGCTTCTGCGAGGGCGCAGCGTGGCTCGAAGCGGCAACCGTGAAAGCTTTGTGTCAGTGCGGGCACCGTTCCGGGGATTGCGGCCAAGGCCTGACCCCGGCGATGCGCATCGGGTAGTGCCCGCAACAGGGCTTGGGCATACGGGTGCTTGGGCGCGGAGAAGAAGCTTTGCGCGTCGGCGGTTTCAATGATCTGGCCGGCGTACATCAGCGCAACACGGTGAGCCATGCCGGCAACCACCGCGAGGTCGTGCGTGATCAGCAGCATGCCCAGGCCGGTCTCGGCCTGAAGTTGGCGCAGCAGGTCCAGCACCTGCGCCTGGATTGTCACGTCGAGTGCGGTGGTGGGTTCGTCGGCGACCAGGAAATCGGGCTCGGCGGCCAGCGTCATCGCAATCATCACGCGCTGCTTCTGCCCGCCGCTCATGCGGAACGGGTAGTCGTCCATGCGGCGTTCGGGCTCGGGGATGCCGACACGGCGCAGCCAGTCCAGTGCCCGTGCGCGTGCCGCGGCACCGCGCAGCGAGGTGTGCGCCTCGATGGACTCGACGATCTGGTCGCCCACGCGCATGACGGGGTTCAGGCTGGTGGACGGCTCCTGGAAGATCATGCCGATGCGGCCGCCACGCACCGCGCGCATCTGCAGTTCCGGCAGGGCCAGCGTGTCGGCCCCGTCCAGCGCCACGCTGCCGGCCACCACGCGGCCGTTGTCCGGCAGCAGCCGCATCAGTGCCAGCGCGGTCATGCTCTTGCCGCAGCCGGACTCGCCGACCAGCGCCAGCGTTTCGCCGCGCTCTATGCACAGCGTGAGTTGGTCGATGGCCTGCACCAGGCCGGCTTCCGCATCCAGCTGAACGTTCAGTTCGTCAATCTTCAACATCGATGCGCGCCTCAGGCAACGGTGGGCTTCTTGGGGACAAGCCGCACGCGGAACGCACGGGCCCGCGGGTCGAACGCATCGCGCACGCCGTCGGCAAACAGGTTGGCCGCCAGCACCAGCGTCACCATGAAGAAGAAGGCTGCGCTGAAAGACCACCAGACGACAGGGTCGCGGCTCATCTCGTTGCGGGCCAGGTTGATCATGCCGCCGAAGCTGCTGGTCGACGGGTCCACGCCCACGCCGACGTAGGTCAGCACTGCCTCGTAGAGGATCAGGTCCGAGAAGCTCAGCACGGTGGTGATCAACACCAGGTGCATCACGTTGGGCACGATGTGGCGCGCCATGATGCGCCAGTGGCTCACGCCAAAGGCGGTTGCCGCCTGAACGAAGTCCAGTTCGCGCAGTTTCAGCGTCTCGGCGCGCACCAGGCGGCACAGCGTGGCCCAGCCTGTGAGGCCGAGGATCACGCAGAGCAGGAAGGTCTTCAGGTCGGCTCGTTCCAGGCCGGTCTCGAACAGGTCGGGGTTCTTGTCCAGGAAGACCTGCACCATCAGCACGCAGGCGGCAATCAGCAACACGCTGGGCACCGAGCTGAGCGTCGTGTAGAGGTACTGGATCACCTCGTCCACCCAACCCTTGAAGTAACCTGCCAGCACGCCCAGCACGATGGCCAGCGGCAGCGTGGCCAGGGTCGACAAGGCGCCGATCACGAAGGCCGTGCGCACGCTTTTGAGCGCCAGCAGCAGCACGTCGTTGCCGGTGCGGTCGGTGCCCATCACGTGGTAACCACCGGCCAGTGCGATGACGGGCCCGATCACGGCGCAGAGCGCCATCAAGGTGGCCAGCAGCGGCCGCAGCGGCAGCGCCGTGTGACCGCGCCACAGGGCCTGCCAGGCCGGACCGAGGCCACCGTGCGCGCGGCGCAAGGTGGTAGCCAGCGCCACGGCCAGGCCCACGAATGCCAGCAGACCGATGCCAAGCCCGGCCAGCACCCGACGCGTCACGTCCCCTGCCCAGTCGCGCACCGGATCAGCCAGGTGCGCACCGCCGAACTGCAGCCGCGGATAGATGCGCTGGATCTCGCCGTTGACGGTCACCGCATCACGCGTGTGCGCGTGCGTGGCCAGCGGCGCGCTGTAGGTGGCTTCGCGGGTGGCGCGCAGGTGGCGCAAGGCCTCGTCCAGCAACGAGCTGGTGGTGGCGTCGTAGTAGACCGCCTGGCCCGTGCTCACTGTGGCCGGATTGGTTGGCAATGTCCGTCGGAAATGCGCGCTGTCCAGCAAGGTGACGAGGACAAACAGCAGCAGCACGAAGCCGGCCGACAGCGCGGCCGGATCGTGCAAAACACGCTGCCATTTGCTGCGGCTCTGCGGCAGACCGCGCAGGCGCACGGCGTAGACAGCGACCGACAGCGCCATCAGCCACAGCGCGATGTCAGTCCAGAGGATGACCAGCTTGAAACCCATGTTGCTCACTTCCTGAGGGCCCTCAAGCCAGCCGCACCCGGGGATCGACCCAGGTGTAGATCACGTCAATCAGCGCGTTCGACAGCACATACAGCAGCGCACCCAGGAAGACCATCACCCGCACAATGGCGAAGTCCTGTCCGGCGATGCCGTCGATCACGAAAGCGCCGAGTCCGGGGATGCCGAAGAAGCTCTCGAACACCAGGCTGCCGAGGAACACATACGGCAGGTATGAGCCGGCGCTGGTGATGATGGGAATCAGCGCATTGCGCAGCACATGGCGCCACAGCACCACCGCTTCCGACAGGCCCTTGGCGCGCGCGGTGCGCACGTAGTCGCGGCCCATTTCCTCCAGGAACATCACGCGGTACAGCCGGGCCTCGGTGCCCAGGCGCGACAGCAGCGACAGCAGCACCGGCAGCACCAGGAACTTGACCATGTCCAGCCCGCCCGCGTAGCCCGACAGCGGCACCAGCCGCAGCACGCGCGAGAACAGGAACTGGCCGACGATGATGTAGAACAGGCTGGAGATGGACAGCATCAGCACGCAGACCACCGTGCCCCAGAAGTCGATGCGCGAATGCCGGAAGAACACCAGCAGCAGCGCGAAGCCGGTGCTGGCGATGACCTGCAGCAGGAAGATCGGCACCGCCAGCGTCAGGCTCACGCCCATGCGGGTCTTGACCTCGTAGCCAATGTCCATGCTGCGCGCTGAATCGGAGCGGCCGAAGTCCAGCAGCATCAGCGAGATCGAGCGCTCCCACAGCACCGTGTGCGTGAGCTGCTCGGTGCCCTGTCCGGCGGCGTTCCAGTACAGCGGCTTGTCGTAGCCACGCTCGCCCTTCCACTTGTCGATCTGCACCTGCGTGACGCGCTTGCCGCCAATGTTCAAGCGCGCCATGTCGTCCGGCGTGTTGACGGTGAAGAACAGGAAGAAGGTCAGCAGATTCACACCGACCAGGATCAACACGCCATAGCTGAGCCGGCGCACCAGGTAGTTCCACATGCTGCGCTCAGCCCGGGTTGGAGGAAGTTGCCGGCGTGAGCGCACTGCCCTCGCCTGCCGTGCCACGTGCCGTGGCCAGTTCGCGCGCCTTGAAGCTGCGCCGCGCCACCCAGGCCAGCGCGACCGCCAGCAGCGCCAGCAAAGCCAGTGGCCAGTAGATCGGGTGGTTCCATTCGGCCTGCAGCTTTGCGCGCATGGCAGGGTCCACTCGGTAGTACCGCACCATGTCGCGCACCAGGATGCTGGGCTTGCCGTTGTGCACCCAGGGCTGGAAGGCCAACCCACCCCATGGGATGTAGCCGAAAGCCCAGGGGGCATCCTCTTGCGTGATCTTGTAGATCTCGTCAACCACCTGCTGCTTGCGCGGCCCGTCATCCAGTGACTGCAGCTCGCGGAACAGCTTGTCGAAGGCCGGGTTCTCGTAGTTCGCGGTGTTTTCGCCCTGGGTCTTGGACTTGGCGTTGGGCCCGTAGAGCAGGAACAGGAAGTTCTCGGCGTCCGGGTAGTCGGCCAGCCAGCCGGCCCAGAACAGCTGGTGCTTGCCCTTGAGGGTCTTGTCCTGAAACTGGTTGAAGTCGGTCGCGCGAATCTCCAGCTGAATGCCCAGCTTGGCGAACTGCCGCACCATCCAGTCGTTCTCGGCCTTGAACTCGGGCGTGACCACGCGCTGGAAGTCGTAGTTCAGCACCAGCGGCTTGCCGGTGATGGCGTCGCGACCGCCGGGGTAGCCGGCTTCGGCCAGCAACTGCTTCGCATCTTCGATTGAGCGCCGTACCGGCTTGCCGTCGACCAGCTTGTGCGTCACAGGGTTGTAGAAGCCGGGTTGGCCCTCGTGCGAGCCGAACACGCCTGGCGGGATCGGGCCCATCGCCGCCACGCCGCCCTTGTGCTTGAAGATGCGGCCATAGCCCTCTTCCCAGTCGATGGCAATGGAGACCGCCTGGCGCAGCTTGCGGTGCTTGATGACTTCTTCCGGCGTGCCGCCGGTGCCGACCACCGGGTCCAGCATATTGAAGCCCACATACCAGTTGGTGATGTCGGTGCTGAGCGGGAACTGGAAGCCGCGGGCCTCGTACTCCTGCTTCACCGCGTCGGACTCTTCCATGTCGTTGCGGAAGTCCACGCCCCATTCGGGCCGCTCGATCTCGGGCATGTCCAGGTAGCCCTGGCGGAACTTGCCCTTGCGCCCTTCCTTTTCCTTTTCCATCTGCACGTAAAGCGTGTCGATGAACGGCAGGCGCTTGCCGCAGTCGTCCAGCAGGCCAGCGGCCTTGTCTTCGGGTTGGCCTTCGCAGGGGTAGAAGTCGTCGGCCCGGTAGTTCGGGTTGCGCTTCATCACGTGCAGGCGATCACGCTCGAACGTGGTCATCATGAACGGGCCCGAGCCCACCGGCCACTGGTTCAGCGACAGGCCGTTTTCGGTCATGCCGGGCTGAGAGTAGAAGGCGTCTGCCTCCCACGGCAGCGGCGCGACGAAGGGCAGCGCCATCCAGTAGTTCCACTGCGGGTACTTGCCCTTCAGGCGAATCCGCAGTGTGTACTTGTCCAGCGCCTGAGCCCCCGCCAGTGGCCATTTGCGGAAGTCCAGGAAGGGCTTGTCCTGCAGGTCTTCCGGCAGTCCGGCCAGCAGCTTGGCGTCCTCCTTCTTGATCAGCTCGGCATAGTCCTTCAGGCCCAGCACATACTCGGCGAAGACCGCGAAAACCGGCGCTTCGATGCGTGTCGTTGCATGGCGCTTCAAGGTGTAGACGAAGTCCTCGGCTTCCACCTCGCGGGTGTCCAGGTGCTCGAATTCCCAGGGCGAATGCTTCTCGCCGACCTGGGCACGCGTCATGTGGTGGTACAGGTACTGCCCTTGCGCATCCTTGGCGAAGGCCGGATGCGGCGCGTAGCGCATGCCGTGGCGGATGGGAATGTCGTAGACGCTCTCAGCGATCTGCTCGGCGGCAGCGTCGGCCGGCAACTCGTGGCCGGCGGCGTCCAGGTAGCGCGGCTTGACGACCTTGGCGGCGGCCTTGCCCTCCAGCTCATACGGCCGCTTCAGATAGTGGTACCCGTAAAGCGGCTCGTAGATGGCCATCGTGAAGGCCGACTCCGGATTGGAGTACGAGGCGACCGGGTCCAGGTAGCGCGGGGAGCGCTCCTCAAAGGCATAAAACAGCGTGTTCTCTTTTTCCGCGCCCAGCGGAAAGGGGCTGTTGCCACAGGCGGTCAAACTGGCCAAAGCGGCGGCGGCCATCGTCGCCTGCACGCCCAGCACCACCCAGCGCCAAACTGCGGCGCCCAACACACCGCGCATGCGGTCACTCCTTCAAGCACGCACGGCAGCATCGATGACCACGCACGCACGCACAAAACACAAGCCTCCCGTCAGGCGCACTTTTGGTGCACCCAAACGCGAGGCGAAGCGAAAATTCTAGGCACCGTCGCGGTGCCTGCCGCTCAGGGTTTACCGAGGGGCAACGCGGCGGACCGGCTGACGCAACGCAGCGTCAGTGCCAACCGATGAGCACGTCCCGTGCCTGCACCAGCAGCTGGACTTTGCGGCCCATCGGCATCGTCACCTTGGTCGGCACATGCCCGAATGGCAGCCCGGTCAGGACCGGCGTCTTCGTGACCTCGCGCAGGTAGGCGACGACGGTCTTCAGGTTGTAGCCGCGGTCCATCGGCGACTTGCGCCAGTCGCTGAATGCCCCCAGTACCACCGCCTTCTGCGCGGCCAGCACGCCCGCCTGGTGCAGCTGCAGCAGCATGCGCTCGACCCGGTACGGATGTTCGGCCACGTCTTCCAGGAACAGGATGCCGCCCTTGACCTTGGGCCAGTGCCGGGTGCCCAGCAGCGAGCACAGCACCGTCAGGTTGCCACCCCACAGCACACCCTTCTCGGCCAAGCCATCGAAGCCGGCCTCGGTGCGAAAGCCGATGGCCTCCAGCTCTCCACTCATGGCTTCGTTGAAACAATCCGGCGTGACCTCGTCCAGTTCGTCGCGGCCAAAGTCATCGGTCGCCATCGGGCCGCACCAGCTGGCGGCGCCGGTGTGAGCCAGCAAGCCCATCTGCAGCGCGGTCAGGTCGCTGTAGCCGACCCAGCGCGTGCCCTGCTCGGCTGCCTTGGCCAGCAGCGCCCAGTCCAGCCGGTCCAGCAGCCGCGTCATGCCATAACCGCCGCGCGTGGCCATGGCGACCGACGGCGCTTCTTCGGCAATGCGGTGCAGCGTTGCTAGGCGGAAGTCGTCGTCGCCGGCAAAGCGCTGGTGCTTGGCCAGCGCGCTGGCGTCCACCGTCACCTGGTAGCCCATGCCCTTCAGCCGCCTGGCGGCCAGCTTCACCGCGGCGCTCTTCAGCACCACGCCGGCGGGCGAATAGATCGTCAGCGTGGAAGGTGAGGTGTGCACGTGGTGATGGTCGTGTCCATGTTCGTCGTGGTCGTGCCCGTGGTCGTGCGCCGCCTGGTCGGCATGCGGGGTCTTCTTCTTGGCGGCGCTCATGGGCGGTTCCTGTCGGGTTCGGTGAATTCGGGCATGTCGTCGGCGCCGGGCGGCGGCGTGAGCACCCATTCGGTGGCCTCGCCCGTCGGAATGACAGGCTCAGGCGCTGTTTCTGGTGCGGACCGAGGCGGGCTGAACAAAGCAGCGCGCGCTGCGGCGGCCGGTGACTGCGTGCTTTCGGCGTCGGCTTGGTCGGCTGCGCGCAAGGCCTTCTGTTGGGCGCGGCGTTCGGCAAAAAACTCGCGCAACACCTGGCCACAGGCCTCGCCCAACACACCGCCCTGCAGCGCCGTGTGGTGGTTCAGCTGCGGCTGAGCAAACAGGTCGACCACCGAGCCGGCGGCACCGGTCTTGGGATCCCGGGCACCAAACACCACGCGCTTGAAGCGGGCGTGCATCAGCGCCATCGCGCACATTGCGCAGGGCTCCAGGGTCACGTAGATCTCGCACTCGGGCAGCCGGTAGTTCTCCAGCAGCTGTGCGGCGTGGCGCAGCGCCACCAGCTCGGCATGCGCCGTCGGGTCGTGGGTGGTGATCGGCCGGTTGTAGCCGGTGGCAATCACCTGTCCATCGCGCAGGATGACGGCGCCCACTGGCACCTCGCCGACCAGCCAGGCGTTATGCGCCTGGTCCAGCGCCAGTCGCATCGCATTTTCGTCGGCCGGGGTGATCGCCGTGCCGGGGGATGCGGAAAACTCGCTCATGGGATCTTTGGGGGCTGCGTGGCCGGCTTTACAAACTCAAGCAACGGGTTTGAGGGGCCAGCGCCCCAGCACGAAGTACACGCTCTGGCCGATGAGGCTGTGCACTAGCACCAGTTCCTTCGCCTGCCAGCTCACAGGCTCGAAGGGCTGCTGCGGCACGGTCTTCAGGTCATAGGCCAACGTCATGTGCGGCGTGAAGCGCTTTTCAACCTCGCGCGCCAGCCCGGCATGTGCCATGCGCACGCCGACCTCACGTTGCAGCGAAATCACGCCAGACAGGTTCTCTTCGCTGCCCACCAGCACAAACGGCGGGTTGCTGCTGTACTTGCCGAAGCTCATCACGCTGTCGAAGCTCAGTGCAAAAGACGGGTGCACCAGCGTTTCGCCAGCCTGCCTGGCCCGGTTCACCATCAGTTCCGGTACTTCGGGAAAGTCACCCAGGTGATGCAGCGTGATGTGCAGCCGGTTCTCGCCGATGGGCCGGCCGCGTACGCCGTGCGCCATGCGCAGCTCAGCGCCGAACTGGAACAGGCGCGCGGCGTCCTGCTCGTCCGGCATCAGCGCGAAAAACAGCCGGTTCAGCGCGGGCTTGGCCACTGGCGCATCACCCAGCAAGGACATCTGCTCGAAACCGTCGTTGCCCATTTCCATGCCTCCCATGCATGCGTGGCTGGTGCGCGCGCGCCATCAAGCCATCAGGGCTTCTCGCCTTCGGCGTCGGCCCGTTCCAGGGCCTGCTGATGCAGAAGCGTCGCGGCGTCAATTTGCTTGCCGACCTCATTGGCCACCTGGCCAGGTGGCACCTGCCGCACGGCCTGGCCGTCGGTGACGGGCACCGTCACCGGCACGGCGACAGGCGTCTTCAGCCGCTCACGCACCAGCCAGCCGGCACCCAGCAGCGCGATCAACACCACGATCAGTCCCGCACCCCGCATCAGTTCACTCCCACTCGATGGTTGCCGGCGGCTTGCTCGACACGTCGTAGGTGACACGGTTGATGCCGCGCACTTCGTTGATGATGCGGCCTGAGACCTTCTTCAGCAGGCTGTACGGCAGCTCGGCCCAGTCGGCCGTCATGAAGTCGCTGGTCTGCACGGCACGCAACGCGACCACGTAGTCATAGGTGCGGCCGTCGCCCATCACGCCCACGCTCTTGACGGGCAGGAACACGGTGAAGGCCTGGCTGGTCAGCTCATACCAGTTCTTGCCGCTTGCCGGGTCCACCGCGGCGCGCAGTTCCTCGATGAAGATCGCATCGGCGCGTTGCAGCAGCGTGACGTACTCGGGCTTCACTTCGCCCAGCACCCGCACGCCCAGGCCTGGGCCGGGGAACGGGTGGCGGTAGACCATGTCGTGCGGCAGGCCAAGGGCCACGCCCAGCTCGCGCACTTCGTCCTTGAACAGCTCGCGCAGCGGCTCCAGCAGCTTCAGGCCCAGCTGTTCCGGCAAGCCGCCTACGTTGTGGTGGCTCTTGATCGTGACGGCCTTCTTGGTCTTGGTGCCGCCGCTCTCGACCACGTCCGGGTAGATCGTGCCCTGGGCCAGCCACTTGGCACCTTTGGCCGAGGCATCGGCGGCCTTCAGCTTGGCGGCTTCGGCCTTGAAAACCTCGACAAACTCGCGGCCGATGATCTTGCGTTTCTGCTCAGGGTCGGTCACGCCGGCCAGGTGGCCAAGGAACTGCGCGCTGGCGTCCACGTGCACCACCTTCGCATGCAGCCGGCCGGCGAACATCTCCATCACCATGCGGCCTTCGTTCAGGCGCAGCAGGCCGTGGTCGACAAACACGCAGGTCAGCTGGTCGCCGATGGCGCGGTGGATGAGCGCAGCAGCCACGGAGGAATCCACGCCGCCGGACAAGCCGAGGATGACTTCTTCGTCTCCGACCTGCTCGCGAATGCGCGCCACGGCTTCGTCGACGTAGCTGTCCATCACCCAGTCGGCCTTGGCCTTGGCGATTTCCAGCACGAATCGGTTCAGCAATTCGCGGCCCTTCACGGTGTGCGTCACTTCCGGGTGGAACTGCACGCCGTAATAGCCGCGGCTTTCGTCGGCCATGCCGGCGATCGGGCAGCTGGGCGTGCTGGCCATCAGCTTGAAGCCAGGCGGCAGCGCCGTGACCTTGTCGCCATGACTCATCCAGACCTTCAGCATGCCGTGGCCCTCAGCCGTGCTGAAGTCTTCGATGCCTTGCAGCAGCGCTGTGTGGCCATGCGCGCGAACCTCGGCATAGCCGAACTCGCGGTGATCGGCCGGCTCCACTTCACCGCCCTGCTGCACCGCCATCGCGAACATGCCGTAGCAGATGCCCAGCACCGGCACGCCCAGGTCCCACACGGCCTGCGGCGCCCGCAGTTCGTGGTCCTCGTAGGTGCTGGCGTGGCTGCCCGACAGGATGATGCCCTTGGGTGCGAACTCGCGGATGAAATCGTCCGACACGTCGTTCGGGTGGATCTCGCAGAACACGTTGGCTTCGCGCACACGGCGTGCGATCAGCTGGGTGACCTGGGAGCCGAAATCGAGGATCAGGATCTTGTCGTGCATGGCGTTCAAAGGACGGAAAAGATTCGGGGGAATGTGTGGGCTCTCAGGCCGAAGCAGGGGCTTCGCGGCTTGCAGCGCGGCGCACGCGCGAAAAGTGCACCACAGCCATCACGGTGGCCAGGGCCTGCAGCAGCGCGCAGAGGTAGTAAGGCGCGCCAATGCGCCAGTCGCCGCGCGGCAGGTGGGCGACCTCCTTCAACAGCAAGGGGCCGATGACCGGCGCGAGCACCATCATCAGGCTGGACAGGCCGGACACCGCGCCCATGGTCTGGCCCTGGGACTTGGGGTCGGCAGCGTTCGAGACCAGGCTTTGCAGCGTGGTGGCAGCCGCGAAGCCGAAGACGTTGGCGGCGATCACCGCATACATCATCCAGCCCTCGGTGGCCGCGCCCCAGCCGGCATAGCACAGCGATGAAGAGATCAGCCCGACGATGGCCAGCTTCTCCAGCGGCATCCACTTGGTGAAGCGGCCGATCAGCACGCCCTGCACCAGCACCGACATCACGCCCACCGCAAACAGCGAGGCGCCGATCTGCTCCGGGTCCCAGCCGAACTTCAGCTCGGTGTAGAGCGCCCAGGTGGTGTGCAGGATGAACTGGGCGAGCGAGGCAAAGGCAATGACGATCAGCAGCGCGCCAATGCCCTTCAGTTCCATCAGGTGCCTCAAGGAACCGACAGGGTTGACCTTCTTCCAGCTGAAGGGCTGGCGCCGTTCCGGCGGCAGCGATTCAGGCAGCACGAAAAAGCCGTACAGCCAGTTGCAGAGCGCCAGCGTGCCGGCCACAAAGAAGGGCAGCCGCAGGTTGATGCCGCCCAGCAGCCCACCAATCACCGGCCCGAGGATGAAGCCCAGGCCGAACATCGCGCCCAACATGCCGTAGCGCTTGGCTCGATCTTCGGGCGGCGTGATATCGGCCACGTAGGCGTTGGCGACGGCCGCATTGGCCTGCATCGCACCGCTGAACAGGCGCACCGCCACCAGCATCCAGTACTCGGTGGCCAGCGCCGTGCCGAAGAAGCTGACTGCCAGGCCGCTGAAGCCCATCAGCAGCACAGGCCTGCGGCCGAAGCGGTCCGAGAGTGCCCCCAGGATGGGCGAGCCAATGAAGTTGGCGAAGGCAAAGGCCATTGCCACGGTCGCGTAGGCGCCCACCTGTTCGGTCGGCGTGCGCGCAAAGGTGCCCACGAGCTTGGGCAGCACCGGAATGATCAGCCCGATCGAGATCATGTCGATCAGCACCGTCAGCATGATGAACGGCATGGCAGCCGCTCGCTGTGGCTTGCCGTCTGGGTTCATGGGGGCGGTGTGGCCGGAAGGCTCGCTAGCGGGCATCTTGAAACGGGAGCGGTTTCAGAAAACGCTACGCCCGGCCGAAGCCGGGCGCAGCAGCGGTCATCGCCGGGAATTTACTCGGCGCGGTAGTTCGGCGCTTCCTTGGTGATCTGCACGTCGTGCACATGGCTCTCGCGGATGCCGGCCGAGGTGATCTCGACGAACTCGGCACGCTCGCGCATGTCGTCAATGGTCGCGCAACCGCAGTAGCCCATCGAGGCGCGCAGGCCGCCGGCCATCTGGAAGATGATCGAGACCATCGAACCCTTGTAGGGCACGCGGCCTTCGATGCCTTCGGGCACCAGCTTGTCGGCGTTCGGGTTGCTGGTCTCGTCGGCTTCCTGGAAGTAGCGGTCGGCCGAACCAGCCTTCATCGCGCCGATCGAGCCCATGCCGCGATAGCTCTTGTAGCTGCGGCCCTGGTACAGGATCACCTCGCCCGGCGCTTCTTCGGTGCCGGCGAACATGCCGCCCATCATCACCGTGCTGGCGCCGGCCGCAATGGCCTTGGAGATGTCGCCCGAGTAGCGCACGCCACCATCCGCGATCAGCGGCACGCCGGTGCCACGCAGCGCAGTCGCCACGTTGTCGATCGCGGTGATCTGCGGCACGCCGACGCCGGCGACGATGCGGGTGGTGCAGATCGAACCCGGGCCGATGCCGACCTTCACGCCGTCGGCGCCGGCTTCGGCCAGTGCCAAGGCCGCGGAGCCGGTGGCAATGTTGCCGCCGATCACGTCGATGTGCGGATAGTTCTTCTTGACCCAGCGCACGCGCTCGATCACGCCGGCCGAGTGGCCGTGCGCGGTATCGACCACCAACGCGTCCACGCCGGCCTTGACCAGCAGTTCAACGCGTTCTTCGGTGCCGTCACCCACGCCAACCGCGGCGCCAACGCGCAGCTTGCCTTGGGCATCGCGCGCAGCGTTCGGGAAGCTGGTCTGCTTGGTGATGTCTTTCACCGTGAACAGGCCGCGCAACTCGGAGGCGTCGTTCAGCACCAAAACGCGTTCGAGCTTGTGCTGGTGCATCAGCGCCTTGGCTTCCGCCAGCGTGGCACCTTCGCGCACCGTGATCAGCCGCTCGCGCGGCGTCATGATCTCGCGCACCGGGGCTTCGAGCCGGGTTTCGAAACGCAGGTCACGGCCGGTGATGATGCCCACCACGCGACCGTCTTCAACGACCGGGAAACCCGAGATGCCGTGGGCGCGGGAGAGCTCGATCACGTCGCGCACACGGGCGCCAGGGGCGATGGTGATCGGGTCCTTCAGCAGGCCCGACTCATAGCGCTTGACCCGCGCCACCTCGGCGGCCTGTTGCTTGGGCGGCAGGTTCTTGTGCACGATACCGATGCCACCTTCTTGCGCGATGGCAATCGCCAGGCGGGCTTCGGTCACGGTGTCCATCGCCGCTGAAACCAGCGGCAGGTTCAGCACGATGTTGCGGGAAAAGTGGGTGGCCAGCGAAGTGTCTCGCGGCAGCACCTGAGAGAAGGCCGGGACCAACAACACATCGTCGAAGGTCAGCGCTTTGCCTAGAAGGCGCATGAGGAAAGCTCCAGACGCAAAAGCGGATTATACGGAAAGACCGGACACGCGTCACGGTGCGGCTTCGCGTGCCCGCACAAGCCGCCGCGGCCCCGCCCGCCTTTCAGCCGCGGGTGGCGACCGCCCGGCTGCGGTGCACGGCCAAAGCGGCAAGAAACCGCGGTAACAGGGCGCTCGCGTCACGAGACGCCCACTACACTAAGCCCTGGTTTGGACGTCCGCTTGCGCATCGACATGAAGCTTTCCCGCCCTGGTTTTTCTGGTCCTTTGTCAGCGGTCTTGTTGGCGCTCATGGCGCTGTCCGCCTCGAATGTTTCTGCGCAGGCCATCTGGAAATGGCGTGACCGCGATGGCCACCTCCAGGTCAGCGACCGCGCACCGCCGGTGGACGTGCCGGACAAGGACATCCTGCAGCGCCCAGGCGCTGCACGCGGCGTGACCGTCAGCGCCAGTGCCCCGCTGGACGCCGGCACCGACGCATTGATCCCCGCGCCCGGCGCCTCCGCCCCGTCGACCGACCGCGAACTGGAAGCCCGCAAGCGCAAGCTGTTGGCCGACCAGGCAGCCCAGAAGCAGGCCAAGGAATCGGCGGACAAGGAGCGCACCGCATCGGTCAAGGCTGAAAACTGCCGCCGCGCGCGCAACCAGCTGAAGACGCTGGAAAGCGGCGTGCGCATTTCGCGGCCCAATGAACAAGGCGAGCGCGAGGTGCTGGATGACCAGGGCCGCGAGCAGGAAACTCAGCGCGCCCGCGACTTGGTCAACTCCAACTGCAACTGAGCGACTGCGGGGCTTGTCGCTCCGTGCCAGCCACTCAAGCCCGGCGCGGTTTGGTGCCTGTTTGCCGGCGATAGCGCTGGCGGCGCGCTTCTTTCGGGTCGACCTGTAAGGGCCGGTAGACCTCCACCCGGTCCGCCTCGCGCAGCACAGTGCTCAGCGGCTGCTGCCTGGCCCAGATGCCCACGCTGAACTGCTCGTCCAGGTGCAGCCCATGGCGGGCCACGATGCCGCTGGCATGCAGCGCGTCGGCCACCGTAGAGCCCTGCGGCAAACTCAGCTGAACGTGGTCCACGCTGCGCGGGCCGTTGCCGTAAACCACCTCGACGTGCAACAGAGCCGCAGGGCCTGCCTCAGCGCTTGCCATACACCTGCTCGGCGCGGGTCACGAAGGCGTCGACGAAGGTGTTGGCCACGCGGTCGAACACGGGGCTCAGCACCAGTTCCAACGGCCGGCTGGAAAACGCATAACGCAGGTCGAACTCGATCTTGCAGGCCTGCTCCGCTGCACCCGGCTTGCCCAGCGGCAGGAACTGCCACAGGCCATCCAGCGTCGAGAACGGCCCGTCCACCAGTTCCATGCGGACCTCGCGGTCCGGCACGTTGGTGTTGCGGGTGGTGAAGGCGTGGCGCAGCCCGGCATAGGCCAGGTGCAGCTTGGCGGTCATGCTGTGCTCGTCCTGCGAGAGGATTTCAGCGCGATCGCACCACGGCAGGAACTGCGGATAGGCAGCCACATCGGTCACCAGCCGGAACATCTCGGCTGGCGAGTACCAGAGCAGGACGGACTTCTTGACGTGCTTCATACAATGCAGGCCATTCTAGGCGGCCCTGCCTTTCCTTTGGCTTCGCCGCCCTCACCTTCCACCTCATGTCCACCACCTCTGCCTACATTGCCGAAAACCGCCGCGCGCGCTTCGAATACCACATCGACGAACAGTTTGAAGCCGGCGTGGTGCTCGAAGGCTGGGAGGTCAAGGCCATCCGCGCTGGGCAGGTGCAGCTGACGGACGGCTACGTGCTGATCCGCGGCGGCGAGCTGTTCATGATCGGCTGCCGCATCAATGCCCTGGGCAGCGCGTCCACCCACGTCAATCCCGAGGCTGACCGGACCAAGAAGCTGCTGCTGCACAAGGAGCAGATCAAGCGCCTGGTCGGCAAGGTCGAGCAGCGCGGCTTCACGCTGGTGCCGCTGAACCTGCACTACAAGGGCGGCCGCGTGAAGGCCGAGATCGCGCTGGCCAAGGGCAAGGCCCAGCACGACAAGCGCGAGACGGAGAAGAAGCGGGATTGGGAGCGAGAGAAGGGGCAACTGATGCGCCACAAGGTCTCATCTCCCAGCAAGGACTGACCCTCCTGACTCGGGCCAGTCCTTTCGGTTTTGCTCAGGGCGTGAGCGTCACCTTGTACAACGTGCCGTTGCTGTACTTGCTGCCGCCGCCGGCCGTCATGCCGTAGAGGTTGCCATCGGCTGCGAGCGTGGTGCCGCCCCACGGGAAGCGCCCGTCCTGCTTGCCGCCTTCACCGAAGTTATGCAGGATCTGGAAAGTGTTGTTCTTCGGCTTGATGGCATACAGCACGCCGCGCTTGTTGTGGCCGCCCCAGCGGGTCGTGCCGAACAACACGCCGTCTTCGCGGCGCGCCAGCCTGGTGGTCGGGCCATACGGGTGCACGCCGTGGTGGATGAACGAGGACAGCGTGGTGATCGTGCCGTCCGTGCCGCGCTTGAAGACCGCGCCGTCGCCAAATTCGCCGCCGTATTCAGACACGCCGTAGAGGTTGCCCTCGGCATCCTCGATCAGCGCAGCGGATGACAGCGCCGGGTCCTGTTCACCGCCGCTGTGCATGTGGTTCACGGTCTGGAAGCTGCCGTCGGCCGGGTTCAGGCGGAAGATCACGCCGACGTTGCTGTCGCCACCGCTGCGCGTCGTACCGTAAAGCCAGCCGTCCTTGCTCAGCATCATGGGCGCCAAGGGATGCGCGCCATCGTCGCTGCCACCGGTGAAGTTGTGCAGCACCTGATAGCCGCTGCCGTCGGTGCGCAGCTTGAAGATCATGCCGTTGTCACTGCTGCCGTCATTGGCGGAGGTGCCATACAGCCAGCCATCCGGCCCGGCCGTGAGGAAGGTGTAGCTGACGATCGCGAACGGCTGCAGCGGCGAGAACGCGTGCAGTGTCTTGACCTCGTGGGTCTTCTTGTCGAAGCGGTAGACCGTGCCGTAGTTGTTCGCACCACCGAGCTGGGTCGTGCCATACAGCGCGCCGTCTGCGCCTTCCACCGGCGTGGAGCCGGGCTGGCCGCCCATGGTCTCGTTGCCCGGGAATCCGGCCAGCATCTTGACGATGCCCTTGTCATTGAGCCTGAACATCGCGCCATGCAGGTAGTCGCCGGTGCCGCCAATCGTCACGCCATACCAGGCGCCGTCGCTGCCGCGGACCAGTTCGGTGCGGCCGTCCTGGCCATCGTCCAGCTTGAAGGCGTACAGCTGGCTCATGGTCGCCGGGATCGGCGTGGTGGCGATGGCCACCTTCGCTGCGCCGCCCGCTGCTTGCGCCGCCTGCATCGGCAGGCCCAGCAGCATGGAGGCGGACAGGGCCAGTGCGGAGAATTGCCAGCCGCGGGCGCGTGAAGAGATGAAACGAGATGCCATGGTGAAGATTCGGCCTCCTGTGCCGGAAATCGCTGAGGTCTGGAACTGCGCGCCGAGGTTCGGCGCTTCATGAGGCGTGCCTTTTGGGCTGCCCTCGCTCGTGCCTGCGCACTTTGCAATATTGGGACCTGTTGTACGACAACCCACACTTCATTTGTGGGGGTATCTTCAAAATAACGCCAAGGTGCAAACGCCAACCGCAGGCCAGGCCGCCGCGAGGGCGCAGTGGCTTGCCGGACAATGCGACGATGCGCACCGCCCTCACCTCTCTGGACCAAGTCCTCTACCCGCCCATCGAGCCCAACCGCACGGGCCGGCTCGCCGTGGACGAACTGCACACGCTGCACTGGGAAAGCTGCGGCAACCCGGCCGGCATCCCGGTCGTCTTCATCCACGGCGGGCCGGGGGCCGGCACGTCGCCCAAGAGCCGCCGCTTCTTCGACCCGGCGAAGTACCACATCGTGCTGCTGGACCAGCGCGGCGCGGGCCAGTCCACACCGCTGGGCGAATGCCGCGAGAACACCACGCCGCTGCTGATCTCGGACCTGGAACGGCTGCGCGAACTGCTGGGCATCGAGCGCTGGCTGGTGTTTGGCGGCTCCTGGGGCTCGACCCTGTCGCTGGCCTATGCGCAGGCCCATCCCGAGCGCTGCCTGGGCCTGGTGCTGCGCGGCATCTGGCTGGTCAGCGACGAGGAGATCGACTGGTGGCTCTACGGCATGCGCCAGTTCTTCCCCAAGGAATGGGAAGCCTTTGCGCAGCAGGTGCCTGAAGACGAGCGCAGCGACCTGCTGGCCGCCTACCACCGTCGCCTCGCCAATGACGATCCTGCCGTGCACACGCCCGCGGCGCGCGCCTGGAGCCGCTACGAAGGCTCCTGCCTGCAACTGATCCCCGATCCGGTGACGGTCGATTCATTCGGCGAAGATGCCATCGCGCTGGGCGTGGGCCGGCTGGAAGCGCACTACTTCCACCACCGCGCCTTCCTGCAGCCCGGCCAGTTGCTGGCCGGCGTGACCAAGATCGCCCACCTGCCCTGCGTGATCGTGCACGGCCGCTACGACGTGATCTGCCCGGTGCGCTATGCGTTTGCATTGGCGGACGCCTGGCCCAGCGCGAAGCTGGTCGTCGTGCCGGACGCCGGACACTCGTCCTACGAGCCCGGCATCGCCGCCGAGCTGGTCAAGGCGACCGACGCCTTCACGCTGGAAGACGGCGGCGGCTTCGTCGCCTAGTCTGCGGTCGTGGTGACGGCCGGAAACGTCGCCGGCGCCGCGGTTGCCGCGAGCTTCGTGAGGCCTTGCGCCAGGTCGGCAATCAGGTCGTCGGTCGCTTCGAGGCCGATGCACAGGCGCACCAGCGTGCCCTGGTAAGGCGTTGCCAGCTTGCGCATGCCCTTGGCTTGGTAAGGCACCGCCAGGCTGACCGGGCCACCCCAGCTCCAGCCGATGTGGAAGTAGCGCAGCCCGTCGACAAATGCATCAACCTGCGCCGGCGTGTACTGCGCGTTGATCTCCAGCGTCAGCAGGCCGGCCGCGGCCTTGCAGTGCGAGGCCCAGTGCGCATGACCCGGCGAGCCGGGCAGCGCCGGGTGCAGCACCCGTGCCAACTGCGGCTGGGCCTGCGCCCATTCGGCGATGCGGCGGGCCGAAGCGTCTTGCGCGGCATAACGCAACGGCAGGTTCGGCAAGGCGCGCAGCACCAGCTCCACGTCGTTCATGCCCACGCCAATGCCAAGGCGGCTGTGGGTCCACGTCAGCTTGTCGTTGAGCGCGTCGTCGCGGCAGGCGATGGAACCCATCAGCACATCACCGCCGCCGGACGGGTACTTGGTCAGCGCGTGGATGGTCACATCCACGCCCAGGCCTTCGCCCAGGTCGAAGGCATTGAAGGCAATGCCGGCGCCCCAGGTGTTGTCCAGCGCAATGACGGCCTGCGGCGCCTTCTCGCGCACCGTGCGTACAAGGGCGCGCAAGTCCGGGAACTCCAGCGTCACCGAGCCGGCAGCTTCCAGCCAGACCAGCTTGACCTCGCGGTCCAGCTGCGCCGCCAGCGAGGCCGGCTGCATCGGGTCGTACAGGCGCTGACTGATGCCCCAGCGCGCCAGTTCGTTGCGCGCAAAGTCCTTGCTCGGGTTGTACACGTTGTCCGGCAGCAGCATCGCATCGCCCTGCTGCAGCAGCGCCATGTCGACGATGGTCAGCGCCGACAGCCCGCTGGGCGCCAGGATCACATGCCTGGCGCCCTCCAGGCTCGCCAGGCGCGCCTCCAGCGTGAAGCTGGTCGGTGTGCCGTGCAGGCCGTAGGTGTAGCCGCTCTTGTCGGCCCAGGTGCGCTCGCGCAGTGCAGCCACCGTCGGGAAATAGACGGTCGAGCCTTTGAAGACCGGGACCGCAGGGGATTCAAAATCCGCCGGAGGCTTGTACGGGTGATGGATCAGTTCGGTGGCCAGCGTGTCGTCACGCGGGGTCGTCGGGGCGCTGCCGGCGGAGGATTCGCTCATGGGTGAGTGGGCGGTGTTCAGATCGGTTCACCGACCAGGTCATGGCCTTCGGCGGCCACGATGCGGGCACGGGCGAATTCGCCCATGCGCAGCTGGGTCGAAGCCTTGGCCGGTGGCAGCAGCCGCACCGTGCCGTCGATCTCCGGCGCATCCGCATAGGTGCGCGCCACGCCGCCGCGGCGGCCCATGGCCGGCGCGCTGTCGACCAGCACCTGCATCGTCGAGCCAATGCGACGGCGCAGCCGGTTGATCGACACCTCTTCGGCCACCGCCATGAAGCGCGCGCGGCGCTCTTCGCGCAACTCGTCGGGCAAGGCACCCGGCAGCTCGTTCGCCGCAGCGCCTGTCACCGGGCTGTAGGCGAAACAACCGGCGCGGTCGATCTGCGCCTCGCGCACGAAGTCCAGCAGGTACTGGAACTCCTCTTCGGTTTCGCCAGGGAAGCCGGCAATGAAGGTCGAGCGCACGACGATCTCCGGGCACAGCTCGCGCCAGCGCTGGATGCGTTCCAGGTTGCGCTCGCCGCTGGCCGGGCGCTTCATGCGCTTGAGCACGTCCGGGTGCGCGTGCTGCAGCGGCACGTCCAGGTACGGCAGCACCAGGCCTTCGGCCATCAGCGGCACCACGTCATCCACGTGCGGATACGGGTAGACATAGTGCAGCCGCACCCAGGCGCCGTGCTGTTTGGCCAGTTCGCCCAGCTTGGCCACCAGGTCCAGCATGCGGGTCTTGACCGGTTGGCCGTCCCAGAAGCCGGTGCGGTACTTCACGTCCACGCCATAGGCCGAAGTGTCCTGGCTGACGACCAGCAGTTCCTTCACGCCGCCTTCGAACAGCGCCTTGGCTTCCTTCAGCACATCGCCCACCGGCCGCGACACCAGGTCGCCGCGCATGCTGGGGATGATGCAGAAGGTGCAGCGGTGGTTGCAGCCTTCGCTGATCTTCAGGTAGGCGTAGTGCCGCGGCGTCAGCTTGATGCCGGCGCCCGGGATGCCACCGGGAATCAGGTCCAGGAACGGGTCGTGCGGCTTGGGCACGTGCGTGTGCACCGCGTCCATCACCTCCTGCGTAGCATGCGGCCCGGTCACGGCCAGCACCTTGGGGTGGATCTCCCGCACCAGGTTGCCACCGCCGTCGCCCTGCTTGGCGCCCAGGCAACCGGTGACGATCACCTTGCCGTTGGCAGTCAGCGCCTCGCCAATCGCGTCCAGGCTTTCCTTCACCGCGTCATCGATGAAGCCGCAGGTGTTGACGATCACCAGGTCCGCGCCCTGGTAGGTCTTGCTGGTGCGGTAGCCCTCTGCGGAGAGCTGGGTCAGGATCAGTTCGGAATCGGTCAAGGCCTTGGGACATCCAAGGCTGACGAACGCAACGGTAGGCGGCTGCTGGCTGGTGACGGGCACCGGCGGGCTGGCGAGGTCTTGGCTCATAGACCCCGATTGTCGCAAACCCCACCACCCAGCGCCCGGCCACCGGCCCAAGCCCGGCACCGATTTAGCTCATTTGTGGCTCACTTGGGCGGTTTGGGCCCCACGGGCGGCACAGGAAACACCGGAAAGAGCCCACCAGCCTGCTTCTGCATCTGCTCCTGCATCTGCACGAACAGGTTCTTGGACTGTTCAAGGTAGTTGCCCATCAGGCCCTGCATCATCGGGGCCTGGCCGCTCATGAACTGGGTCCACATTTCGGGCGTGAAAGCTGCGGGATCGTAGAGGCCGCGGGCCTGGTCGCCCAGGCGGCTCTGCATGTCGACGAAGGTCTGCAGGTTCTTTTCGAGGTACGAGCCCATCATGCCCTGCATGGCGTGGCCGTAGAAGCGGATGATTTGCGCCAGCATGCGGGCGCTGAACATCGGCATGCCGCCGGCTTCTTCTTCCAGGATGATCTGCAGCAGGATGCTGCGGGTCAGGTCTTCGCCGGTCTTGGCGTCGCGCACCTCGAATTCCGCCCCCTCGAGCACCATCACCTTCACATCGGCCAGCGTGATGTAGCTGCTGGTGCGCGTGTCGTAGAGGCGGCGATTCGGGTACTTCTTCAGGATGCGGGGCGCACTGGCCGACTCAGCGGCAGGCTCGGCACTGCCGGGTGCATCCGGGCGGGGTTCGGTCATCAGCAAAAGCTCCCTTCGCGGCCCTGGCGGGCCCGCACGAAAACACGGAATGCAAAAAACCGGGGGAGCTCGGTCAAGCCTGCGCTGCCAGCGCCGACGCCTGAGGCCTCACGGCACGTTCAACCATGCAGCACAAGCAAGCTGCATGCGCTGCTGTGTTCGATTCTAGGGTGCGCGCCCTGACGTGCCGCCGGGATTTGCCCTTGTCCTGCCGCGCCAGTTGCGCGGCCGCCGGAGCCAGAAGCTACCGGTGGCCGCGGCGACTCGGCGTTTTCAGTCGAGCGCGTTCAGGCCGTTGCGAACGGCGTCGTTGATGACGTGCAGTTCGGCCAGCGTCGCATCGATGTGCGCGCGTTTCTGCGACAGGTCGGCAATTGCCTGGCTGGTGCGGTCGAACACGTACTGCATCTGCTGGCGCCGGCCTTCGCCTTGGGTGCCATACAGGTCCAGGTAATGCTTGATTTCGGCCAGCGACGAGCCGATGGCCTTGGCGCGCAGGATCAGCGCCAGCCGCGCGCGGTCGCGCCGGGTGTAGACCCGCGTGCCATTGACGCGGCGCGGGCTCAGCAGGCCCTTGTCCTCGTAGAAGCGGATGGCGCGCAGCGAGATGCCGAAGGCCTTGCACAGTTCGGTGATGCCAAAGAGCTCGGCAGTGTCGTCGTCATGGTGGGCGGCCACCGCGTCTTCGGCCGACAGGCCTTGCATCGCGGCGTCTGAGGGCACGAGGTTGAGGACGGGGGAGGCAGACAAGCTGTTGGCCACGCTGGTGGCGAAGTCGGTCGCTGCCATCACAGCACCCGCTGCAGTTTGAGGGCCACGCTCATGTCGCCCGAGACCTTGAAACGGCCGGTCATGAAGCCGGTGGTCGGCTCCAGTCGCCCTGCAATCAGGTCGTCCAGTGTCGACAGGTTGAGTGCCACCGTGCAGGCGGCGTCGCGGTTGTGGTTGTCCACCGTGTTGGGTTCGGCGCTGCCATCGATCAGCACGACGCCTTCGTCGCCGCAGTCGAATTTCAATGTGGTGTTCAAGCCGCTTTGCGTGCCAACCTTCTCGCGCAAAGATGCGGTCGCGGAAGCCAGATCCATGGTTGTCTCCTGTGCTGTTGTATCGCGGGTGTGTTCGCTTTGTTATGTCATCTGGGCGACGAGCACCCGGGCCGCATCGTAGGCCTGCGCAACTGGCGCAACATCAGCGTATTTCCCTATCAGAAATACAGTTGACGTTAACGTCACCCTGTCGCCAAATCCGGCGCAGAAGCAGCGCTGTGTTCACCGCAGCCGCCGCTCACGCCAGAAGCCCGGCCATGACCGGGTGCACGGCGCTACACAGGAGACAAGACATGACGGCCCATTCCGCGCCGCGCCCTGCCCTGGGCGTTCCCGCAAGCGCTTACGACAGCGTGTTCCGCCCCGGCCTGCTGGCCGGCCAGCGCATCTGGGTCACCGGCGGTGGCAGCGGCATCGGCCGCTGCGTCGCCCATGAACTGGCTGCGCTTGGCGCCGAACTCATCCTCAGCGGCCGCAGCGAAGACAAGCTGCGCCGCGTGGCCGGCGAGATCGCCGAGGACGGCGGCCAGTGCAGCTGGCGCGCCTTCGACATCCGCGACGAAGCCGCCGTCAAGGCGCAGGTGGCCGAAGAGTGCGCCAGCGGCCCGGTGCACGGGCTGGTCAACAACGCTGGCGGCCAGTTCCCGGCGCCAATGATGGCCATCAGCCAGCGCGGCTTCGATGCGGTGGTGGCCAACAACCTCACCGGCGGCTTCCTGATGATGCGCGAGCTGTACCTGCAGAGCATGCAGGCCCACGGCGGCGCCATCGTCAACATGACCGCCGACTTCCGCAACGGCATGCCCGGCATGGCCCACTCCGGCGCCGCGCGTGCCGGCATGAGCAACCTGACGATGAGCGCGGCCTACGAATGGGCGCCGGCAGGCGTGCGCGTCAACGCGGTGGCGCCCGGCTGGGTGGCCTCCAGCGGCATGGACACCTATGGCGGCGCGATGAAGGCCATCATCCCGCAGCTGAAGCAGCATGTGCCCATGGGCCGGCTGGCCTGGGAGGCCGAGGTCAGCGCGGCCATCGTCTTCCTGCTCTCGACGGCCGCAGGCTTCATCACCGGCGTGACGCTGCAGATCGACGGCGGCGCCTCGCTGGGCAGCGCCATCTTCCCCATCCAGGACGCGACCCGCTCCACCGCCTGGAACGGCTTTCACCGCGCCAGCGTGCCACAGGTGTTGCAGCAGGATGGGCAAGACGGGGAGGCGCGCTGATGCCCGCGCTTGTCTCGCAGCTGGACCTGCAAGCGCCCGCCTTCCAGGCCAATGTGGCGCGCATGGCCGAGCGCTTGGCGGAAGTGCGGCAACTCGAAGCGCTGGTGGTGGCCGAATCGGCCGGCAAAGCGGCGCAGTTCGAGAAACGCGGCCAGTTGCTGCCGCGCGAACGCGTGGCCAGGCTGCTGGACCGCGGCAGCAGCTTCCTCGAACTCTCGGCGCTGGCGGGCCTGGGCATGCACGACGACGATGGCAAGAAGGTGGTGCTGGGCGGCGGCAGCATCGTCGGCATTGGCCAGGTAGCCGGCAAGCGGGTGCTGATCTCCGCCAGCGACTCGGCGCTCAAAGGCGGCACCGTCTCGCCAATGGGCCTGAAGAAGGCGCTGCGGGCGCAGGAGATCGCTGCCGAGAACAAGCTGCCGCTGATCTACCTGGTCGAGTCCGGCGGTGCCAACCTGATGTACCAGAGCGAGATGTTCGTCGAGGGTGGCCGCAGCTTCGCGAACCAGGCGCGGCTCTCGGCCGCCGGCATTCCCCAGGTCGCCGTGGTGCACGGCTCGTCCACCGCCGGTGGCGCCTACCTGCCGGGGCTGTCCGACTACGTGGTGCTGGTGCGCGGCCAGAGCAAGATCTTCCTGGCCGGCCCGCCGCTGGTGAAAGCGGCCATCGGCGAAGACGTGACCGACGAAGAACTCGGCGGCAGCGACACGCACGCCAGCGTCACCGGACTGGGCGAATACGTGGCCGAGAACGACGCCGACGCCATCGCGGTCACTCGCGAGCTGTTGGACAAGCTGGCGTGGGACGAAGCGCCAGCACGCGCCGCCGCGCCAGCGCCGCTGTACGACCCCGAAGAACTGATGGGCCTGGTGCCGGCCGACGACAAGACGCCGTACGACGTGCGGGAAGTCGTTGCCCGGCTGGTGGACGGCTCGGACTTCCTCGAATTCAAGGCCGCTTACGCCAGCGAGACCTTGTGCGGCCACGCCCGCATTGACGGCCACCGCGCCGGCATCCTGGGCAACAACGGCCCGATCCAGCCGGCGGGATCCACCAAGGCCGCGCAGTTCATCCAGCTGTGCGACCAGAGCGGCACGCCGCTGGTCTTCCTGCAGAACACCACTGGCTACATGGTGGGTCGCGAGGCCGAACATGCCGGCGCGATCAAGCACGGCAGCAAGATGATCCAGGCCGTGGCGAACGCACGGGTGCCGAAGTTCACCATCGTGCTCGGCGGCTCGTTTGGCGCCGGCAACTACGGCATGTGCGGCCGCGGCTTCGACCCGCGCTTCATCTTCAGCTGGCCCAGCGCCCGCACCGCGGTAATGGGCGGTGCGCAGGCGGCGCAGGTGATGGAGATCGTCAGCGCCGCGAAGCTTGAGCGCGCCGGCCAGCCGGTCGTGCCCGAGGCCTTGCAGGCCATGAGCGGCCAGTTGCGCCAGCGCATCGACCGCGAGTCGCATGTGCTGTTCGGCACCGCCCGGCTGTGGGACGACGGCGTGATCGCCCCGCCCGACACGCGCCGCGTGCTCGCGCTGTGCCTGGCGCTGGCCGCAGAGGCCGAGATCCGCACGCTGCGGCCCAACGCCTTTGGCGTCGCCCGCCTCTGAACAGTTTTCCGGTTCCGACAAGAAGAGGAGACCACCATGCAATTCACCCCCGAACACCGCGCGCTGGCGGACACCGTGACCCGCTTCGTCCAGCAGGAGATCAACCCCTTTGTGGCCGAATGGGAGGCTGCCGAGCAGTTCCCCAGCCACGAACTCTTCAAGAAGCTGGGCAACCTGGGCCTGCTGGGCCTCAAGTACCCCGAGCAGTTCGGTGGTGCCGGGCTGGATTTTGGCTACTCCATGGTCATGGCCGAAGCGCTGGGCGAAGCCAACTGCGGCGGCGTGCCCATGGCGATTGGCGTGCAGACCGACATGTGCACCCCTGCGCTGGCCCGCTTTGGCTCCGACGAATTGCGGCACGAATTCCTCGCGCCGACGATTGCCGGCGACTACGTGGGTTGCCTGGGCGTGAGCGAAGCCGGCGGCGGCTCGGACGTGGCCGCGGCGAAGACGACGGCCCGCGTCGAAGGCAGCGACTACCTCATCAATGGCAGCAAGATGTGGATCACCAACGGCCTGAAGGCCGACTGGTGCTGCCTGCTGGCCAACACCAGCGACGTGGCTGCCGCCGGCGGCCCGCACAAGAACAAGAGCCTGATCGTCGTGCCGATGGACGCCCCCGGCATCTCGCGCCAGAAGATCCACAAGATCGGCATGGACAGCTCCGACACCGCGCAGCTGTTCTTCGACAACGTGCGCGTGCCCCGCCGCAACCTGATCGGCCAGGAAGGCATGGGCTTCATGTTCCAGATGCTGCAGTTCCAGGAAGAGCGGCTGTGGGGCGCGGCCTCTTCGCTGCGCAGCCTGGACCGGCTGATCGACCAGACGATTGACTACACCCGCCAGCGCCAGGCCTTTGGCAAAAGCATCCTGGACAACCAGGTCGTGCACTTCCGCCTGGCTGAGCTGCGCACCGAGGTCGAAGCGCTGCGCGCCCTGACCTACCAGGCGGTGGACCTCTACCTCTCCGGCAAGGACGTGACCCGCCTGGCCTCGATGGCCAAGCTCAAGTGTGGCCGCCTCTCGCGCGAAGTGGCCGACAGCTGCCTGCAGTACTGGGGCGGCATGGGCTTCACGCGCGACAACCCGATCTCCCAGGCCTTCCGCGACAGCCGCCTGATCTCCATCGGCGGCGGCGCCGACGAAGTGATGCTCAGCATCATCTGCAAGCTCGAAGGCACCTTGCCGAAGGCGGTGAAGGCATGACAGAAGCGCTGTTGCTCGTGCGCCGAAAGGTGCTGCAACCGGCGAGCGCCGGCGCGGTGCTGCACCTCACGCTGAACCGCCCCGAGGCGCGCAATGCCATGTCGCTTGCGCTGGTGGACGCATTGCTCGCCGCGCTGGCCGAGGCCGAGGCCGCCGGCAATGTGCGCGCCATCGTGCTGCGCGGCGCAGGCGGCCATTTCTGTGCCGGCGGCGACCTGAAGGACATGGCCGCCGCGCGCGCCCAGGCCATGAACGGCAGTGGTGACGGTGAAGACCCGTTCGAGCGCATCAGCGCGCGCTTCGGCGAGCTGTGCGTGGCCTTTGCCAACACCGGCATCGCGACGATTGCGCTGTTGCAAGGCACGGTGATGGGCGGCGGCTTCGGCCTGGCCTGCGTGGTGGACGTGGCACTGGCCAGCGCCGACGCGCGCTTTCGCCTGCCCGAAACTTCACTGGGCGTGCTGCCGGCGCAGATCGCGCCTTTCCTGGTCGAGCGCCTGGGCCCGGCCGAAGCGCGCCGCCTGGCCGTTACCGGCGCCACGCTGGACGGCGCAAAGGCGCTGGCGATGCGCCTGGTGCACGAACTGCTTCCAGATGCGGAGTCGCTGGAAGCCGCGGCCGAGCAAACGCTCGCCGGCATCCTGCGCTGTGCCCCGCAGGCGCTGGCCGCGACCAAGCGCTTGATCGCCCAGGCCCGCTGGCAACCCGCACCCACGCTGGTGCCCGCCGCCGCGCAGGCCTTTGCCCGCGCGCTGCAAGGCGACGAAGGCGTGGAAGGCACGCTGGCCTTCCTGCAGAAGCGGCCGGCCTATTGGGTGCCGCAATGAGGGTGCCGCAATGAGCAAGCCGTTCACAAAAATCCTGATCGCCAACCGCGGCGAGATCGCCTGCCGCGTGATGCGCACCGCGCGCGCCATGGGCTACCGCACCGTCGCCGTCTACAGCGAGGCGGACGCGCAGGCGCCGCACGTGGCCCAGGCCGACGAAGCCTTGTGCATTGGCCCGGCGGCCGCGGCCGAGAGCTATCTGAACATCCCTGCGCTGCTGGACGCTGCGCGCCGCACTGGTGCGGATGCTGTTCATCCCGGCTACGGCTTCCTGTCCGAGCGGGCCGACTTCGCGCAGGCCTGCGGCGACGCCGGCCTGGTCTTCATCGGCCCACCGCCGTCGGCCATTGAAGCCATGGGCGACAAGGCCGGCGCCAAGCGCCGCATGCTGGCCGCGGGCGTGCCCTGCGCGCCCGGCTACCTGCCCGCAGACGGCGAGCCTCAGGACGATGACGAATTGCTGATCCGCGAGGCCCGCCGCCTCGGTGCGCCGTTGCTGGTCAAGGCCGTGGCCGGCGGTGGGGGCCGTGGCATGCGCTTGCTGCGCGAAGACGCGGACCTTGCCGATGCCTCCTTGGCCCAGGCGCTCAGCGGCGCCCGTCGCGAAGCCGAGAACGCCTTTGGCAACGGCCGGCTGATGCTGGAGCGGCTCATCGAAGGTGGCCGCCACATCGAGGTCCAGGTGTTTGCCGACGCGCACGGCCAGGCCGTGCACCTGGGCGAGCGCGACTGCACGGCCCAGCGCCGCCGGCAGAAGGTGATCGAAGAAGCCCCTTCGCCCAGTGTGTCGCCCGAGATGCGCGCGGCAATGGGCGCGGACGCGGTGGCCGCGGCGTTGGCCGTCGGCTACGTGGGCGCCGGCACAGTGGAGTTCGTCGTGGACGCCGATGGCCGCCACTTCTTCCTGGAGATGAACACCCGGCTGCAGGTCGAACACCCGGTCACCGAGGCGGTCACCGGCTTTGACCTGGTGCAGTGGCAGCTGCGCGTGGCGGCCGGCGAGCCGCTGCGGCACTGGCTGCCGCGCGGGCAGGACGACGTGCGCTTCGAGCCGGCGCGCATGGGCCATGCCATCGAGGTGCGGCTCTACGCGGAAGACCCGTACCAGGGCTTCCAGCCGCAGACCGGCACGGTGCTGCACTGGCAGCCGCGGCACGCCGTGGCCGCCGGCCAGCTCGCCGGCTGCGGCCAGCTGCAAGGCTCGGCTTCGGTGCGCATTGACGCCGGCATTGCCGAGGGCGGCCAGGTCTCGCCCTGGTATGACGCGATGGTCGCCAAGTTCATCGCCCATGGCACGACGCGCGAAGACGCCCGCCGCCGGCTGATCGCCGCGCTGCAGGACAGCCCGTTGCTGGGCCTGGCCACCAACCGCGGCTTCCTGATCGCGCTGCTGCAGCACCCGCAGTTCATCGCCAGCGAACTGACCACCACGCGGCTGGACGAATGGGCCGCCGAAGGTGCGCCGCTGCTGCGGCGCCCGGCGCCCAGTGACGCCGACTGGCGCCTCGCCGCCGCATTGCGCTGGTGGTCCGCGACGTCGCCTGGCGGCCTGGCCGACGGCTGGCGCGGCGCCGGCATGGCCAGCCAGAGCGTCACGCTGCGCTGGCGCGAAACCCAGCGCAAGCTGCGCCTCTCGTTGTCCGGCCGGGGCGATGCATTGACCGTGGCCGACGACAGCGGCGAGCAGACGCTGAAGCTTCTGTCCCGCGACGGCGCCCGCTGGCGAATTTCCGCTGATGGCGTGGCGCAGAACTGCATCGCGCTGAGTGACGCGCAAGGCGCCCTGCACCTGGCCGCCGCCAATGCCGACTTCGTCTTCACCGAACCCGCCGCCGCACCGCGCGCCAGCGACACGCCAGATGCCAGCCGCCTGTGCTCGCCCGTCGCTGGCACCGTTGCCAGCGTTACGGTGCAGCCGGGCGAGCGCGTGGCCCTGGGCCAGCCGCTGGTCTGCGTCGAGGCGATGAAGATGGAGCTGTGGCAACACGCCCGCGCCGCAGGCACGGTGCGCGCGGTGCACGTGGCGCCCAAGGCCTCGGTGCGCAGCGGCGCGCTGCTAGTCGAACTGATCCTGGAGGAGTCCTGAGATGAACGACAACGTGATCCTGACCTGCGCGCTGACCGGCGTGCTGACCGACCCCAGGCAGCACCCGGTGCCGGTAACGCCTGCACAAATGGCCGCCGAGGCCCGCGACGCCTTCAACGCCGGCGCCTCCGTGATGCACGTGCACCTGCGCCAGCAGCAGGACGGCATGGGCCACTGGCCCAGCTGGGATCCGGACGTGGCCGAGGCGGTGATCGCCGCGATCCGCGCCACCTGCCCCGGCGTCATCATCAACCTGACCACCGGCGTGATCGGCCCGGACATCAGCGGCCCGGCCGCCTGCATCCGCCGCGTGAAGCCGGAGATCGCCGCCTGCAACGCCGGCAGCCTGAACTACCTCAAGCTCAAGGACAACGGCCAGTGGGCCTGGCCGCCCATGGTCTTCGACAACCCGGTCGCCAAGGTCCAGCAATTCCTGGACGTGATGGCCGAATGCGGCACGCACCCGGAGTTCGAATGCTTCGACGTGGGCATCGTGCGCTCGGTCGCGATGTTCGTGAAAAGCGGCATGGCCCCCGCCGGCCAACCGGTGGACGTGAACTTCGTGATGGGCGTGGCTTCCGGCATGCCGTGCGACGCGGACCTGCTCGCACTGCTGCCACGCTGGCTGCCCGACGGCGCGCTGTGGCAGACCACGCTGATCGGCCGCGCCGAGATCTGGCCGGTGCACCAGAAGACCGCCGAGCTCGGCGGCATGCTGCGCACCGGCCTGGAAGACACCTTCTACCTGCCAGACGGCAGCCGCGCCAGCGGCAACGGCGCGCTGATCCAGCACCTCGCCGCCTGCGTCGAACGTGCCGGGCGCCGCGTGGCCTCCCCGGTCATGGCGCGCGCCCTACTGGGGCTCGCAGCAACATGACAGCGCCCCGAACGCGCGGTTGGCTTAATTTCAAGGCTTCGTGCAAGCACTTCAACGTGAATTGATCTTATAGCCCCTGTCCCTCCATAAGGTTGAGGACAGGGAAGCCAATTCCCGGCATCCAGCCGGGTAAGTGCTCCATTTTTTTGTCGTTCTCGGTTACACAATTGCTTGCATGCAACCTGATGTCATCAGGGCCGCTGACAACAAAAATCTGGAGGACTTTCTTGCCAAAAGATTCGCTGCAACTTCGCGACGACCTTCTCGCGTGCCTACCAAGCTTGGTGATCAATCGACTGCTTGCCGAATCTGGTCAGCGTGTGGTCTATCTTGCACATTTTGACGACTCAAAGATCCCACCGGACGTTCTGAAGCCAGCAGGGGACGATCCGGACGAGAAACCATTTCTGCACGGATGGGAGGCGTGGGCCGACATTGTCGTGAAAGTCGTGTCGGGCGCCGACTCACAAACGCTTGCGCGACTTCAAGCGGAGACCTCGATCTTGGAGGACGTCCGCCCATCCAACTTTCCTAAACTGCTTTATAGCAATCTCTTCACAGAAAACCCCGTAACAGAGGACCGATTGCCGGAACGGCTCTACATTAGCGTTGAAGAGTTCATTGACTCGAGGCCACTCAACGAACTATTCGCTCAATGCTACCGGGACCAGAACCGCGTGGCCGAACTAGCGCTCGGCATAGCCAATGCATTGCTACCACTATGGCAACATCCCAAGCGATTTGTGCATCGCGACATCAAGCCGGCAAACATCCTTATTCGTCGCACGGGCGAGGTTGTTGTAATTGACTTGGGCATTGCGCGGGAAACCGGTGCCGAAGGCTTGACGGACACCGGATGGGGCCGGGCACCATTCACCGCTGGCTATGCAGCACCTGAGCAAATTGCCAATGACAAGGTTGCAATTAGCTTCAAGACGGACTTCTTCTCCATAGGGGTTCTGATGTATCGGCTCCTATCAGGCTTCGAGCCTTTTCGACCCAGAGCGGGCATGAGCGAACATGAAGTAATGATGGCCGCCCAGGGCCACCATCCGCCCGCTCTGACGGCTGCAGCCAACTCCTCGCCGGCATTTTCTGATTTCGTCGCGAAGACGCTGCAAAAGGAACCCTTTAGAAGACACCGCACACCCGCGATGTTTATTCAAGAATTGCAAGCTTTGCGCACAAAGTAGAAGGAGAAATCATGACGCTTGGGCTGCTTCATCAAGTGGGACATAACAGCAACTGGAACGTCGAATCATTCGAACGGGAGTCTTGCGGGGACGGACTGATCCTAAGTCCGCTGCATCAAGCAATGGCCACAGTCGAGCGGCTAAGCACCCAGACGCGTGCAGCATCGATTTTCGACCCACAGTTCTATTTACCAAATTCAAGAAAGCCGAAGCTCCAGACGTACCCATTCTTCCCAGAACAAGTTGACGGTGGATTCCAGACGTCAACGTTTGCAACGCATGCCGTTGCAGTAGCAAAGGATTGTATCAATTTCCAAGTTCTACAAGGCTTCCGAAAAGTCGTCGTCCCAACGCGCTTCATAAGCCAACCTTTCCCGGATTATTTTGATCAGCACAATGCGTTTACGGTGGACGCTTTTGTGGAACATGCCGGCGAAAGGCCGCTTTGCCTCTCCCTGGCAGTCACTGCCCCTATGATTCAGCATAAGGCATGGAGGCAGAGTCTGCTGAACTGGATAACCTCATTCCCGGCTGTAGATGAGGTCTACCTTATGTACGAGCATGCGCGTGACTACAAACAAGTCCAAGACGGCGAGTTCCTTCGAGATTGCCTGCGATTTTTTTCTGATATCTTGGACACGGGCTTGGCCTTAACCGTTGGCTATACCAACACCGAGGGCCTTTTGTTCTCTTCTTCCGGTAACCTTAATATTACAATGGGGTCGTTTGAGAACACCCGAATCTTCTCCGTGGACAAGTTTATTGAGTCTGAAGGCGAGCGTCGCGGGCCGAGGGCGCGTATCTACCTCGCAGGCCTATTGAACTGGGTTCAGTTCGAAGATGCAAATCGGATCCGACAGCTGGCGCCAAAGGTTTGGAATCGAGTCTATATGCCGACCCAATGGGCGGAAGCTGCCCTTGCCCAACCCGTTGAACCGACGTTCAATCAACCGTCGCTATACAAGCATTACTTCCTGAACATGCAGCACCAAATAAATTCTTTGCGCCAGATTCCCATTGGAGATCGACGGCGCTATCTGCTTGAAAGGGTCGCGGAGGCTATGGCTGCATATCGGGAACTGCCGGCAGGCCTTGAGTTGGAAAAACATGGTCGTGCAACGCACCTGCTCGGCTGGCAGACCGCATTAAAGGATTTTTGACGGCCTCAATGCGGGCTGAGAAAGCGCTGCGTGGAGTACTCATCCGACTGAAATATTTGCTCTACCGAGCACCGGTCATGATTTGCCTCGTCAGTACGCGAGAGGCAAGCACTGCTTGAGCCTGCCAGCGCTTCCCAACGCTTACAGGTCCCTGAGATGCTGCACCGTGGTGGATGAACAAGCCCCGACTACGATCCATTGACGCCAGTCCTACGCCGGCGACCCTGAAACGGTCAATCTGCGCGATCGCTGGTCGTATACACGCGTGATCAAGTACAGCCCATGACTCGTCAGCGAATTGAAGATTGCGGTACGCCTGGACCAGCACACGCTGCCAGTCGCTGATTTTTGCCTCTACCGCAATGAGGCGCTCGAAGGGCAATGCCTTGATCGTCGAAAGATGCAATGAGTCTCGCGATTGCTTTGCCGCACCAACTGCGGACAGTTGGCTGATGACACGCTGAGCCGCCGATTCCGAGGAGCCCAAAGATGCCGCAAGCATCTCACGACTTTTGATAGAACCGCCGACGCTTTGACTAAGCAGCACCGCCAGGCGCGGCGACACGCTACCAAGCACTCGTAGGCCCTTGGTGCTGCGCTGAGCGCGCTTGGTCAGAACCAGGTCGGCGACTCCCACTCCCGCGTCCACCTCTAGCTCCACCCTATATTCGCGGCGACGCGCACGCTTGGTACAGGCCACGATGGCCCGTACCAGTTGCTCCTCCGAATCGAAGCCTTGGCTTCTCAAGATTTCAACCTTGTGCTCTGAAATAGGTCACTTACAGCTCCCTCGTAGGCCATCGCCGTTTTCCAGTGGAGCGCGACTATACCGAGGCAGTGGCGGACTTGCTGTCGCCGGGCACTGTGGCAGACCACGCTGATCGGCCGCGCCGAGATCTGGCCGGTGCACCAGAAGACGGCCGAGCTCGGCGGCATGCTGCGCACCGGCCTGGAAGACACCTTCTACCTGCCCGACGGCAGCCGCGCCAGCGGCAACGGCGCGCTGATCCAGCAGCTCGCCGCATGCGCCGAACGCGCCGGGCGCAAAGTGGCTTCGCCCGCCATCGCCCGTGAATTGCTGGGCTTGCCGGCAGCTTGACGCTGCCCCGCCCATGACTGCGACATTGCACAACCGTTCACGCCCGTCGTTGATGCGGAGAACCAGCAACGCAGTGGCCGCATTTGCCGTTCTGGGCGATTGAGGCGGTTCACCTGCTGCGCCACAGCGCCCACAGCATCAGGTCGGCCAGCAGCAGAGTGGTCACCCCCTGCAGCGCCAGGAAACCCTGGCCCAGCGCTGTGGTTGCAAACGCAGCGCCAAAAGCAACCCAGGCGCAGTCCAGCGTCCAGCCCAGGTTCAAGAGCGCCACGGTCCACAGCGACGGCCGAGGCAGCCGCTCGCGCGTGGCCAGCCAGGCCAGCGCCGCCACCCATGCGAGCAGGAACAGCCCGGCACCGAACAGCAGCGCGGTGGGCAGGCCGGTGAGCCCGCCCAGCCAGTTGGATGCGACCAGCATCGGCAGTGCGCTGGCGGCGCTGAGCGCGGCATCCACCTTCAGCAGGCGACGAAGAAAGGCCGTCTGCGGCGTGGCGCGTTCGGCGGCCGGGAAGGCAGAGGTCGAAGAGATCGTGGTCATGGCAAGACTCCTTCAAAGTGGATGAGGACAACGGCTTTGATGCTGAGCGCCAGCCCGCCCCGTGGCGATGACCTCCCAGGTCATGGCCGCTGGCATGCAGGCGCGCTAAGGTGGCGGCCATGCTTGCTTCCTCTTCCTCCCCTTCCCAGGCGGCCCCGGTCGGCACGCTGCTGCGCGAATGGCGCCAGCGCCGCCACTGGAGCCAGTTCGAACTGGCCGACGAGGCGGGGTTGTCCACCCGCCACCTGAGCTGCCTGGAAACCGGCCGCGCGCTGCCCAGCCGGCAGATGCTGCTGCGCCTGACCGAGCGGCTGCAGGTGCCGCTGCGCGAGCGCAACCGTTTGTTCACGGCGGCAGGCTACGCGCCGATGTACGCCGAGCGCGCCTTGGGCGACCCCGCGCTGCAGGCCGCGCACGACGCGGTGCAGCGCGTGCTGCAGGCGCACGAGCCCTACCCCGCGCTGGCGGTGGACCGGCACTGGCAACTGCTGAGCGCCAACCGGGCCATTGCGCCGCTGCTGGCCGGCGTGGCGCCCGAACTGCTGACCGGCCCGGTCAACGTGCTGCGTCTGTCGCTGCACCCCGGCGGCCTGGCGCCGCGCATTGCCAACCTGCCCGCCTGGCGCAGTCATTTGCTGGCCCGGCTCGCGCAGCAGATCCAGGCCAGCGGCGACTCGGTGCTAGCCGCCCTGGCCGAAGAACTGCGCGCCTACCCCTGCCCGGCCGACGACGAGCCGCATGCCGCGCCCGGCATTGCCGTGCCGCTGCAACTGAACACGCCTGCCGGCCTGCTGTCCTTCATCAGCACCACCACGGTTTTCGGCACGCCGGTGGACATCACGCTGTCCGAGCTGGCAATCGAAGCCTTTTTCCCGGCGGACGCGCAGACCACGCAGGCCCTGCAGGCGCTGATGGCCGCCGAAACCCCGCCCGCCCCCGGGACAACCACGAGGTGACAAGGTCGCGTGGGTGACGGACAACCGGGCAGTCGCAGGCGATAACGCTTGCCAGGAGACAGACATGCGCCACACCCACGTTCCCGCCGCTGACGGCACCACAACCCACTACCGCATCTGTCCACTCTGCGAGGCTTGCTGCGGGCTGGACGTGCAGGTGCAGGACGGCAAGGTCATCCGCATCCGCGGCGCGGAGCACGACGTTTTCAGCGCTGGCTTCATCTGCCCAAAGGGCTACGCGCTGAAAGACCTGCACGAAGACCCGGACCGGCTGCGCCAGCCTATGATCAAGCGCGACGGCCAGCATGTGACCGTGAGCTGGGACGAGGCCTTTGCGGAAGCCGAGCGGCTGCTGAAACCCGTCATCGCCCAGCACGGGCGGGACGCGGTGGCGCTGTCGGTGGGCAACCCTTCGGCCCACAAGATCGGGCTGCTGCTCTACTTCGCCAAGTTCGCGCGGGTGCTGGGCAGCCGCAACATCTTCTCAGCCTCCACGCTGGACCAGATGCCCAAGCAGTTGCAGTCCGGCCTGATGTTCGGCCACTGGCTCAGCGTGGCGGTACCGGACATCGAGCGCTGCGACTACCTGCTGGTGCTGGGCGCCAACCCCATGGCCAGCAACGGCAGCATGTGGACCGTGCCCGACTTCCGCGGCAAGGCCAAGGCGCTGCGCGCGCGCGGCGGCAAGCTGGTGGTGATCGACCCACGCCGCAGCGAAACCGCCGCGGTGGCCGACGCGCACCACTTCATCCGCCCAGGCGCGGACGCCTTCCTGCTCGCCGGCATGCTGCACACCGTGCTGGCCGAAGGCCTGGAAAAGCCCGGCCGGCTCGCGCCCATGCTCAACGGGCTGGATGAAGTGCGCCACGCCGTGGCGGCGTTTTCACCCGAGGCCGTGGCCCCGCGCTGCGGCGTGCCGGCCGAGACCATCCGCCAACTGGCGCGAGAGTTCGCTAACACACCGCGTGCCTGCATCTACGGCCGCATCGGCACCTGCACCCAGCGCTACGGCACCGTGGCCAGCTGGCTGATCGACACGCTCAACGCTGTCACCGGCCACCTGGACAGCGAAGGCGGCGCGATGTTCCCGCAGGCCGCCGCTTTCGCCGCCAACACGCAGGGCAAGCCCGGCCAGGGCCGCGGCGTGACGCGTGGCCGGCACGCCAGCCGGGTCAGCGGCGCGCCCGAGGTCTACGGCGAGCTGCCGATGACGCTGCTGGCCGAGGAGATCGAAACCCCGGGCGACGGCCAGGTGCGCGCGCTGATCAGCGTGGCCAGCAACCCGGTGCTCTCCAGCCCCGGCGGCCCGCGGCTGGCCCAGGCGCTGCAGAAGCTGGACTGCATGATCAGCCTGGACATCTACCTCAACGAGACCACGCAGCATGCGCACGTGATCCTGCCCGGCTTGTCACCGCTGGAAGAGGGCCATTACGACGTGGCCTTCCCGCAGCTCTCCTTCCGCAACCATGCGCGACACAGCGCGCCGGTCTTCGCGCCGCCCGCCGGCCATTCGCCCGAATGGCAGACGCTGCTGCGCCTGGCCGCGATGGTCGCGCCCGAAGGCAAGCTGCCGGCCGACCCGCTGCTGGCCGACGACGCGCTGCTGATGGACGACCTGAACCGCACCACCGGCGCACAAGCCGAGGCGCTGATGGCTGCCCTCTCGGCCGATGGCCTGCGCGGCCCGGAACGGCTACTCGAACTGGCACTGCGCAGCGGCCCCTACGGCGACCAGTTCGGCCGCAAGCCAGAAGGCCTGACGCTGGCCAAGGTGAAGGCCGCGAACGGCGGCATCGACCTCGGCCCGTTGCAACCCCGGTTGCCGGAACTGCTGCGCACGCCCAGCGGCAAGGTGGAACTGGCGCCCGCGCTGTGCCTGGCCGACCTGGCCGAAGCCGCGAAGGAACTGGTGCCGGCAACATCGGCGACGTCAGAAGACGAACTGCTGCTGATCGGCCGCCGCGAGCTGCGTTCGAACAACAGCTGGATGCACAACCTGCCCACGCTGGCCAAGGGCCCGATGCGCTGCACCGCACTGGTCCACCCTCGGGACGCCCAGCGCCTGGGCCTGTCAGACGGCGGCCACGCCGAGCTCTCGCGCGGCGGCCAGTCCATTGAGGTGCCTGTGGTGCTGAGCGACGAGATGATGCCAGGCGTGATCAGCCTGCCCCACGGCTGGGGTCACGACCAGCCCGGTGCGAAGCTCGGCCTGGCCGCCCAGCGCCCCGGCGCCAACCTGAACGCCGTGCTGGACGACGCGCTGCGCGACCCTCTCTCGGGCAACGCCGTGCTGTCCGGGGTGGCGGTCAAGGTGCGGGCCTTGCAGCCCGCGGAAGTGACCTGAGGCCTCTGCGCGCCGCTGAACAAGGCTCTCAAGCGCGAAGGCGGCGCCCGGGATCGGTTTCGTGCAGGTGCACCGCCAAGGTGTCCCAGGGCAAGTCCGCCGGAATCTGCTTCAGGATGCGCCCCACCTCGCCGCGGTGGTAGCCGCCATGCGTGACCACGTGCAGCAGCATTTCCTGGCGCGTCATGCAGCCCTGGTCGCCATCGGTGAAGGTGAAGGCAACGGGTTCCGACAGCTGCGCTGGCGTGGCCGTCTCGGCGTAGGTTTGAAACCAGTCGTCCAGGGCCGCCAGCGAAGCGCGCAAGGCCTGCGGCGTGGGCGTCTCGGGCGTGTTGTCGGCCGTGAAGCCATGCGCGGTGCCGGTGAGGTGCGCCTTGAAGATCTGGTTCACCACGAGGCAGTGGTTCAACAGCCGCAAGGCCGTGCGACGTTCCTCGGGATGCCGATCAGCATCCAGGATCTGCTGGGCCTGCAGGCCCAGGGCATGCCCGTGCTTTCGTCAAACCAGTGACCGCCGCATCAGCACATCGGCGCGAGCGTAGTAGTCGGCCACGGGCAGCTCGTCTCGCGTGATGCGCTCGAAGCCTGCGGCTTCGTAGAGGTGAATGGCCGGCTGCAGGCGCGAGTTGGTGCCGAGGAAAAGGCGGGTGCCACCGAGTTCGGCGGCCCGGGCGATCGCGGCGTCGACCAGCCGGCGGCCGATGCCGGCCCCTTGCGCCTCGGGCACGACCCCCATCTTCGCCATCTCGAAGATGCTGCCTCCGAGGGACAGCAGCGCCACGCATCCCACCACCTCGCCTTCGCCGAGGCGAGCCAGCAACACGTCTCCGCCGTGCGCCAGGATGCGGTCTTGCGGGTCACCCAGCACCCGTTGGTCTTCCTCGGTCAGGGAAAACAGGCGCGAGATCCATGCTTCGTTGATGTTGCGAAATGCCAGCGCGTCAGCGGGTGTGGCGAGGGACGAGACGGTGACTTCGGTTTGGACGTTCGGCATGCGGTAAGCCTAAGTCCGCGGGATTCATGCGTCCAATACAAACGAATGCGCCCATCCATACACTGGAAGTATGGATGCCCGAATCGAACTGCGCCATCTGCGCTATTTCCTGGCCGTGGCCGAAGAACTGCACTTCGGTCGCGCTGCGCACCGCCTGCACATCGCCCAGCCGGCCCTGTCGCAGCAGATCCGCCAGCTCGAAGGGCTGATGCACGTGCCGCTCTTCACGCGCACTTCAAGGGCCGTGGCGCTCACCGAAGCGGGGCGCAGCTTCCGGCCGCGCGCCAGCGAACTGCTTGCGCGGCTGTCGTCCGACCTGGACGAGGCCCAGCGCGTGGCTCGGGGTGAATCCGGCCGCATCGACCTGGCGTTCATCTCCTCTGCCTCCGGCATGCTGAGCGCAATGCTGCGCTGCTTCATCGCGCAGCGCCCGGGCGTGCAGGTGCAACTGCATGAGGGCTTCACCGCGGAGGTGATGGAGCGGCTGGCCCGCGGCACGGCCGACCTCGGCATCGTCCGGGATGCGGAAGCACGCGAAGGCATCGCGCTGACCACGCTGCTCGAAGAGCCGTTCATGGCGGTGCTTTCGACGGACCACCCACTCGCTGCGGCGGCGAGCGTCACCGCCGCAGAGCTGGCCTTGTCACCCCTGGTGCTGTTCCCGTATGCCGCAGGCTCTCTGGCCCATGCCCGCAACCTGCAGCCCTTCCAGGAGGCGGGGCTGGAGCCGGAGATCCGCTTTCGCGGATCGCAATGGCGAACGATCTGCCAGCTCGTGGCCCAGGGCCTGGGGGTCACCGTCGCGCCGGCCAGCGCGGTCGAGCCGCTGCCAGCGGGCGCCAGGGCCATTCCGCTGGGCGCCACCGAGGCCCGCAGTGCCATCCAGATCGCACACCGCGTCGATGACGACAACGGCCTGGTGCGCGCGTTCAAGGCCCTGGCCACCGGCACGGCCGGGCCCGTGACCTGAGCGCGGGGGTCCAGCGCCCTGGCGCTGGTTCACCCAAGCCTGGCCGCTCAGCTGCCCTGCGCAAACGCCTCGTCGAAGAAATAGTCCTTCCACGACGCAGCCTTGTTCTTCAGCACGCCGAGCTTGAAGAGTTCGTCGGCGTAGACGGCTGTGCGGAATGGGACGATGGTGAAGTCGTTTTCCGGGTCTTCGATGATCTTGCGCACGAAGTCCAGCGGTAGCTTGGACTTCTGCGCGCGGATGAAGAGCTGGGCGGCGCGGGTCTTGTCGGCCTTCACGTACTGCTCGGCTTCCTTCAGCGCGGCGTAGAAGGCCTTGTAGGTCTTCGGGTTCTCGTCGTGGAACTTCTGCGTGGTGTAGAGCACGTTGAAGGTCGCCGGGCCGCCGAGGATGTCGTAGCTGCTCAGCACCTTGTGCACCGCCTTGTTGGCGTCCATGGCCTGGTAGTAGAACGGGGCGCTGGAGAAGTGCGAGTTGATCTCCGAGCCGCCGGCGATCAGCGCGGCGGTGGCGTCCGGGTGCGGCAGGCTGACCGAGATGGTGTCGAAGCGCTTGAAGTCGTCCTTGCCGAACTGCTTGGCGGTTTCAATCTGCAGCGTGCGCGCCTGGAAGCCGGTGCCTGCGGCCGGCACGGCAATGCGGTCCTTGTCGCTGAAGTCCTTCAGCGTCTTGACCTTGGGGTTGTTGGTGATCAGGTAGTTCGGCAGCGAGCCCAGCGCCGAGATGGCCTTGACGTTCTGCTTGCCCTTGGTGCGGTCCCACAGCGTGAGCATGGGTGGCACGCCGGCCGAGACGACGTCCAGCGAACCCGACAGCAGCGCCTCGTTCATCGCGGTGGCGCCGGAGATCTGGTTCCACTCCACTTCCACCTCGCCCAGGCCCTGCGCCTTGGCGTGTTTTTCGATCAGCTTCTGGTCCTGCACGACGTCGAGCAGCAGGTAGGCAATGCCGAACTGCTGGGCGATGCGGATAGTGCCTTCGGCCCGTGCAGCCAGCGGGCTGGCGAGCATTGCAACGGCTGCGATCAAGGACGGAATTCGGTACTTCATGGCGGTACTTTTGGAGAGAAACGGAGCGGGTTGGGGACTGGGAATTCGGAGGCGATCACTGGTTCGTGCGCTGCATGCCCCAGCGTTGGACCGTCAGCCTTTCAAGCGTTCGGAAGACCAGCGCTTCAACGACGAGGCCGATCACCACGACCATCGCCAGGCCGGCGAACACGCGGTCGGTGTAGAGCTCGTTGCGGTTCTGGAAGATGTACCAACCCAGGCCGCCTTTGCCAGACGAGGCGCCGAACACCAGCTCGGCCGCGATCAGCGTGCGCCAGGCAAACGCCCAGCTGATCTTCAGGCCCGAGAGGATGGCCGGCAGCGCCGCGGGCACGAGGATCTGCAGCACGTAGCGCAGCCCGCGCAAGCCGTAGTTGCGACCCGCCATGCGCAGGGTTTCGGGCACGGCCTGGAAGCCGGCATGCGTGGCCAACGCAAGCGGCCACAGGACAGAGTGCACCAGCACGAACATCAGGCTGCCCTGCCCCAGGCCAAACCACAGCAGCGCCACCGGCAGCAGCGCAATCGCAGGCAGCGGGTTGAACATCGCCGTCAAGGTGGACAGCAGGTCCCGGCCCACGCGCGTGGCCGCCGCCAGGCTGGTCAGCACAAAGGCCGCGGCAATGCCGATCACGTAGCTCTTCAGCAGCACCGAGAGCGAAATGCCGGTCTTCACCAGCAGCTCGCCCGAGGCCACGCCTTCAACGAAGGCGCGCAGCGTCTGTACGAAGGTCGGCAGCAGCAAGTCGTTGGCCTGCCAGCGCGCCAGCGCTTCCCACAGCCCGGCCAGCACGACCAGCACGATGCCGCGGCGCACGCCATCGTGCTGCAGCACACGGCGCCAGGCCGGCAGCGCGCGGGGCTTCAGCGCGGGCGGTGCTGCGCTCAGCACGTATTCCACGTCGGGTCGAGCGGTCAATACAGCGGCGTTCATGCTTACACTCCTGCAGCCGCGCGCGGCGTTTCAAACAGCAGGCCGTGGATGCGCTGCGTGGTGGCCTGGAAGTCGGCGCTGCCGGCGTTGTTGAAGCCGAAGCGCTCGCTGTCGATCTCTGCACGCAGCCTGCCCGGGTGCGGCGACAGGATGGCAATGCGGTTGCCCACCACCAGCGCCTCCTCGATGGCGTGCGTGACAAACACCAGCGTAAAGCGGAACTCGTCCCACAGCGCGAGCAGCTCGTCCTGCATGCGGCGGCGGGTCAGCGCATCCAGCGCGGCGAAAGGCTCGTCCATCAGCAGCAGCTCGGGCTGCATGGCCAGCGCACGCGCAATCGCCACGCGCTGCTTCATGCCGCCGGAAAGCTGGTGCGGATAAGCGTCCGCGAACTTGGCCAGGCCCACCTTCGCCAGGTACAGCTCGGCCCGCTCGGCCGCTTCCTTGCGGCCGCAGCGGCGCGCCGCCAGCAGCGGGAACAGCACGTTCTCGCGCACGGTTTTCCATGGCGGCAACTGGTCGAATTCCTGGAACACCACGGCCCGGTCCGGCCCCGGCTGCGTGATGCGCCGGCCGGCCAGCGTGATGCTGCCTTCGCTGGGCGTGACGAAGCCGCCAATCGCCTTCAGCAAGGTGGACTTGCCGCAGCCCGAGGCGCCCAGCAGCACGAAGCGGTCGCCCTGCATCACGCTGAGGCTGATTTGATGCGTGGCGCGCACCCAGTGCTCGCCTTGTGGGTAGTCGATGCTGACCTGGGCCAGCTGCAACAGCGGCGTGGCGGACAGGGCCTGGGGCGGCGCATCGGCGCCGGCTTGGGTCAAGGGCAACTGCATGGTCAAAACCTTCAAAATGGCGCGTCGCCTTCGACAGTCGTGCGATTCAGGCGGCGGCGCAGATGGTCCGGCGTGCCTGCCGCCAAATGCATCACCGAGCGGTTGTCCCAGAACACCATGTCGTGCGGCTGCCAGACGTGGCGGTAGACGAACTGCGGCTGCACGCTGAAGGCGAACAGCTCGGCCAGCAGCGCGGCGCTTTCCTCTTCCGGCAGGCCGACGATGCGGGTCGTGAAATGCTCGCTGACGAACAGCGCCTTGCGGCCCGTCTCCGGGTGCGTGCGCACCACCGGATGCACCGCAGGCGGCACCTCGGCCAGTTGCGCGGCGGTCAGCTTGGGCCGCCACGGGCTCTTGGCGCGCAGCTCCTCGTACTTGGCCAAGTAGCTGTGCTCGGCCTTCAGGTCGGCAATGCGCGCCTTCAGGTCTTCGGGCAATGCGTCGTAGGCCGCATGCTGGTTGGCGAACAAGGTGTCGCCACCCTCTTCCGGCAGCTCCTGCGCGTGCAGCAACGAGCCCAGGCTGGGCGTTTCCTTGTACGACAGGTCCGAGTGCCAATACTGGCCCGCATCGCCCAGCCCAATCGGCTGGCCCTGCTCGTTCTTGATGTTCGAGACGACCAGGATCTCCGGGTGCCCGGCCAGCTGGAAGTTCTTCAGCACGTGGATCTGCAGCGGCCCGAAGCGCCGGCTGAAGTCCACGTGCTGCTGCGGCGTGATGCGCTGGTCGCGGAACACCAGCACATGGTGGTCCAGGTGCGCCTGGTGGATGCGCCGGAAATCAGCCTCGCCCAGCGGCAGGTTCAGGTCCAGCCCAATGACCTCGGCGCCGACGCCGCTGGGGCTCTCAGACAGGCTGCGGATCTGAATCTCTTGCGGCGCGGCCGCGGAGTCACCCGGGGTGGCAGTCAATACAGCAGACATGGGGCCATGAGTTTTGTGTCGTCGAAGCGGCCACTCTAGAAGCGCAGCGCGTATCGGCGAACAAAGCTTTCCGGCATAGGCCATGCGGGATTCGAGTAAGTCGTCAGACAACCTCGTGCGCGCCGCTTTTGTCAGGCTTGACTCTGTCGATTACATGCGTAATCATCGCTTCATGTTTACACCCGTAATCGAAACACCATGACACCACCTGCCTCACCCGTCAGCGACGCCGAAGCCCAGGTCATGGAAGTGCTCTGGCAATCCAGCCCGCGCAGCACCGACGAGATTGCCGCTTCCCTGCAAGGCCAGCGCGAATGGCAGATCGCGACCATCAAGACGCTGCTGAACCGGCTGTTGAAGAAAGGCGCCGTGGCGGCAGAGAAGGACGGCAGGCGCTACCTCTACAGCGCCGTGCTGTCGCGCGAGGCTTGGCTCAGCCACCAGAGCCTGGGCCTGGTGGACCGTCTGTTCAATGGCAGGCTGGCGCCCCTGGTGGCGCACTTTGGCGCAGAGCGCGGGCTGTCGCAGGCCGACGTGGACGCATTGAAGGCGCTGGTGCGCACATACGAGAAAGCGCCCAAGCCATGACCGCCGCTCGTTTCGTGGATGTGCTTGCGAGCCAAAGCCTTTGGCTGAGCGCGCTGGTGCTCGTGACCGGTCTGGTGCAGCGTGTGCTGCTGCACCGCTTCGGCGCCGGGCCGGTACTGGCAACTTGGTGGCTGGTGCCGCTCGGTCTGCTTGCCACCTGGTTGCCGGCGGCGCGCGTGCCGGCAGACGTGGCGCTGGTGCAGTGGCTGCAATCCCCGGTGATCACGGTGCCCCAGTTGCGTGGGCCGCACACCGCCCCGCCCTCCTCGTCGCCCGCCGTGGCAATCGGCTTGGCCGTTCTATGGGCCGCGGGCGTGGTCACATCCCTTGCTGTGGCCTGGCGAGCCCAGCACCGCTACCTCAGTTCCCTGCGCCGGGCCGCTGTCGGCCCATGGCGCGCACCTGCTGGCAGCAGCCCGGCCGAGGCCGGCGTGTGGCACAGCCTTCTGGTGTTACCGGAAGACTTTGAGCAGCGCTTCAGTCCCGCCGAGCAAGCCCTGGTGCTGGCACACGAAGCCGTGCACATCCGGCAACACGACAACGCCTGGCGCTTACTGGCGCTGCTGCTGTGCGCGATGCACTGGTTCAACCCGCTGGCCTGGCGCGCGGCGCGCCGCTTTCGGCAGCACCAGGAACTGGCTTGCGACGCCGCTGTGCTGCGCCAACAACCAAAAGCGCTGGCCACCTACGCCAATGCGCTGATGAAGTCACACGCCCCGGTTACCGAAGTTCCCACCGCCAGCAGCGCCTGGCATTCCACCCACCCCTTGATCGAAAGAGTCCACATGCTCGAACTTCATGCCACCCACGCTGCCCGTCAGCCCGCTGGCCGATGGCTGGCCGCCACATTCGCCGTGCTCGGTGCTGGCGCCGTCTACGCCACCCAAGTCCAGCCCACGGAACCGGCCGCCAAGACGACTTCGGTGATGCTCACGCTGAACCTCGTCAACGACGGGCTGCCTGGCGGCTCGCCGCAGGTGCTGACCCAACTCGGTCAACCGGCCACGGTCCGGGTGTCGCCCAAGAATGGCACGCCCGGCGCGAGCTGGGAGATCGAGCTCGTGACCACCCAACTGGCCGATGGCCGGCTGCAGGTCGAAAGCCGCTACCGCACCGGCGAGCCTGCCCAGGATGTGGCGAGGTACACCCAGGTCATGGCGTCGGACCAACCGTTCCAGTTCGTCGTGGTCTCAGACGAGCATGTGCTGAGTGGCAATCAGACGGCGCGCCTGCTTGCAGCACGCTGAACGCACCGCTCAGCGCTTGCCCTTCGCCTTCACCGTCAAGTCCGCCGGCGCCACCGGCCCCTTCACCGCGGCCTGGGCCAGCTTGAAGAACACATCCGTGTTGTCGATCACGCCGACGAAGCTGAAGGCGCCGGGGCCGAAGGCGGACAGCGGGACGTCGGTGGCGGTGTGCACGGCCGATTCGCCGGGGACCTGGCCCGTGATGAGGTAGTTGCCCAGGCCGTCGCGTTCGGCCGGGTTTTCGGGGTACCACTTCAGCGGCTCGGCCTTCACCAGGGGCTGCTGGCTGTCCTTGACCGGCTGCGGGTTGCTGCGCCAGTCTTCGTAGCGGTCGGCATTGGCGCCGTAGGCCACCAGCAGGCGGAAGTCGATGTCGGTGGTTTCGGGGTAACCGTCGGCGGCAATGCGGTACTTCGGGAAGCCGGCCTGCTCGTAGACGCCCACCACCTTGTCGCGCAAGTTGGCCGAACCGCCGGCCTTGCCGAGCTGCTGCAGCACGGCGTCGGTCACGCGGCTGGCGCCGATCAGCGCGGCGCCGGAGCATTCGTGGTCGGCCGTGACGATGACCAGCGTGTCGCCGCGGTCGCGGGCGAAGTCCTGCGCCACCTGCACCGTGCGGTCGAACTCGATGGTGTCCAGCATCCAGCGCTCGGTGTCCATGTTGTGCGCCTGCTTGTCGATGGACGCGCCTTCGATCATCAGCACGAAACCTTGCGTCTGGCGGGCCAGCGTGGACAGGGCCTTCTCGGCCATTTCGTCCAGCATGGGCTGGTCGGGGAAGCCGTAGTCGTCGACCACGCTGCCGGTCAGGCCCTGCTTCTTGCCGCGCCGGCCGTCGATCTTGTCCAGCGCCACGTTCATGTTGGACAGCGAGAACAGGCCCAGCAGCTTGCCACCCTTGGCTGCGTCCAGCTCGGTCTTGCTGGCGGCGTACTGGAAGCCGGCACCCTGGAAGTCCTTGATCAGGTCGCGGTCCTTGTCCAACGCGCCGGGCGAGATGCCCCAGCGCTTGGCGATCTCGGCGCGGTGCGGGTCGGCCGCGTCGAATACATAGTCGGTCTTGTCGCCGCGGGCCGAACCCGGCGTGGCAGACGGCAGGAACCACTTGCGGCCGCCGCCCATCAGGACCGTCAGCCCGGTGGCGCCGCGGTCGTCGAAGAACTGGTCGACGATGCCGGTGCCAGCGCCGCGGTTGCTGGTGTGCACTGCGTTGCCGGCTGGCGTGGCGTCGAACACATCGGCCGTGGTGACGATGCCCAGCGCCTTGCCCTGCGTGCGGTGCAGGTACTCCGAGAGGTACTCGATGCGCGGGTTGTCGAAGGCGTCCGTCGTGTCGTCCGGGAACACGCCTTCTTCATTGTTGTTGTTCTTGTTGCCCAGCACGTAGGAGGTCATGCCCGGCGAAGAATCGGTCACCACCGAGTTCAGCGACGAGGTCTTGACCAGTGCGGTCGCCGGGAAGGTGTCCATCGCCAGCGGCGCAATGGCCTTGCCCTGCGCGTAGCCGTTCTTGACGATGCGCGCCGCAGTGCGCTGCGCCGCGCCCATGCCGTCGCCCAGCAGGATGATCACGTTCTTCACCGGTTTGCCCTGCGGCGTGCTGAACGGGATCACATCGAAATTGCCACGCGCGCTGAGCTTCTGCCCATCGTCCTGTTCGGCCTCGACGCTGAACTCATGCCGCCCCGTGGCTGCCACGCTGAACGCGCGCAGCGAGGCGATCACCGCATTCGCCGGCACGCCGGTCGTGCAACCACTCGCGCAGTCGCGCAAGGTCACGTTGCCCGCCACCGGTTTGCCATCCAGCAGGAAACGCGCACCACGCAGGCTGCGGCCAGCGTCGGGCCGCAAGGTGGCCTGCAGGTCGAAGCGCTGGCCGGGCAGGAAGCGCGCAATCACCGGCTCCGGCCGGCCCGAGCTGAACAACTCACTCGGCGGCGTAAGCCGGCTCACGCTCGGCGCAGCCATGGCACCGAGCGGCGCCAATGCCAGCACAGCGATCAACTTGAGACGGTGGATGCGGTCAGCGTTCATGGTGGGCATGGGTTGGATTGGGGGGATGTCTTGCGCGAATTCAGGGTTGCGCCAGCTGCAGTTCCAGCCAGGCCACACGCCCGTCCGGCGCCACCGTGTGCCCGTAGTGCAACCTGCCCTGCAGCTCGATCAACCCAGGCTGATGCGGCAGAACGCGCTTGGCATCGGGCAGCCGCACCAGCACCGTGGCGGGCGGCAGGTCATCCGCATCGCCATCGGCGTGCTCGCTCATCTGCACCGGCCTGGCCGTCAGCAGGAAAGCACCCGGCACCGGGTCTTCCTGCGCGACCATCCAGCCGACGAGCCGTACCTGCTGATCCTGCGCAGCGAGCAGCCGCTCGGTGGGCTGCAGGCCGGCGGGGCCGACGGGGGTTTGGAAGAAATCGGCGAAGCGGAGGGTTTGGGGGGCCTTGTCCGCGGCGTGGGCGACGGACAGGCTGCAAGCCAGGATCAGGCCCGTGGCGACAAAAATCAGGCGGGGTGTTTGGGTCATTGCATGGTTTGCGCCATTGGGGCGCAGATCAACCTGCAATGATCGGCGCCGCGCATGACCGAACCGTGACAATCATTGACGCAAGGCCGATCGCGCTCGAACGAATTTCCTTCGATCCAGCTGCGGCCTGTGTCAGCCCCTCGCGGGCCTTTCACGAACTGCGATGGCATGGCTTGCTTGCAAAAGCCTCGACGTCGCCCAAGCTCCGCGACGAAAACTGTCCAGTCCAGACAGCTGCCCGCTCCGAGGTGGACGCAGCATGCCGCCTGGGTTGCTGGGCCCGGACGCCTGGCTAGCGCGTTCGGCCTGGTCTGCCGAGGCTGATTCGTTCAGCCCCCCGCCTTCAACCGATCCAACTGCCTTCTCGCCAACTGGAACTCGGTGAACTCCGTGACCCCCGTGTCCACGCTCTGCTGGAACAAGCGCCGGGCCGCATCCCGCTGGCCGTCAAGCAGTTGCCATTCGCCGAGGAAGTAGGCGAGTTCGCATTGTTGGCCGAGGGCCTGGTCCGAGGGTTTGGTGGCAGCGCTACGGGCTTCGGCTTCGGTTCGCTGGCCGAGCAGGGTTTCGAGGATGGGTTGGGGCCAGGTGGTGGCAGGGCTGCCGGGCTGGGACTTGAGGGCTGCGTTCACGTCGCCGCCCAGGCGCTTGGTGAGCAGGGCCAGCCAAAGGCGGGCGTAGGTGGCCTGGTCGCCCATGGCTTGTTTCAGCGCTTCCAGCACGTCGCCGCGGGCTTCCTCGAAGCGGCCGGTTTCGTACAGCGCGCGGGCGCGCAGCATGTGCAGGTGCACATCGCCTGGCTGCTGGGCCAGGCCGCGGTCGGCCAGGGCGATGGCTTGGGCGTCGTCGCGCCGCTGGCTGGCGTTGACGGCGGCGGCGGCCAGCACTTCGGGGTCGTCCGGCAGCAGGGCCAGGGCTTGCGTGAGGTTGCGCTCGGCTTCCAGCGCATGGTCCAGGTTGTCGAGCTGGATGGCGCGGCGCATCAGCAGTTGTCCGCGCGCGGTAGGCGGCAGGCGGTCGCCGGCCAGGGCCTTGTCCAGCACCATCAGCTTGACGGCGGCGCTGACCTGCTCTGACGTGCGCGGCTTGACCTTGCCGCGCTTGAGCTCGTCTTCATAGCGCGCCAGCTGCGGCCTCAGCTGCTCCACGGCCGCGGGCGACAGCACGCCAATGCTCAGCGAGTTGCCCAACCGTGGCCAGAGCTTGTTGAGTGCGTCGCGGTGGGCTGCCCATTCGCCGGCGGGCAGGTCCTGCTCGCGCACCAGCAGTTCGGCGCGCAGCTCGGCTCGTCGGGCCGTGAGCTGCTGGCTGGTGTGCAGCGCGGTGAAGCGGTCGCCATCGTCGCGCTGCTGCTGTTGCGGCTGGGTGAACACGTCTTCCGGGTACAGCACGGTGACCTGCTGGCGGTAGCTGCCCAGCGCGGCCAGGCGCAGGCCCTTGCTGCGCGGTGCCTGGTCCGGCAGCCGCAGCGTCGAATACAGGCCGACCATGCCCAGCTCGCCAACGAGTTGCTTGTCTTCGACCAGGCGCAGGTACTTGGGTAGACGGAAGCGCATGCGCAGCCGCAGCGCGTCATGGTCCGGCACTTCCTCCAGCACCAGCTCGCCCACCGGCTCGGCGCCGGGATACTGGCGGGCGTAGTCCGAGTTTTGCTGCTTGCGGGCCTCTTCGATGCGCTCGCCGCTGAAAAAGGCGCGCGCCCAGTCGGCGTATTCGCCGTGGTAGGTCCACACGCTTTCCAGCTCCGGGTCTTCGGCCAGCGAGCGGAAGCTCAGCGTGTCCTGGATGTCCATGCGCAACACACCGGCCGCCGTGGGCAGCGTGAGGGCCGCAGCGTCCGCCACCGCCGGCAGCGCCCGGCCCATGCCCACGGTTTCGCGTTCGGCCAGCGGGCCGCGCTGCTGGCTGCGGGTCGGGTCCAGCACCAGGGACTGCTTGTCCAGCGCCACGCGGATGATGGCGTGGTTGAAAGCCAGCGGGCTGGGCAGCAGGTCCAGCGCGCCGCCGCGGTGCAGGGTGGAAACCAGCAGCGGCGTGGCGTCAATGCCTTGCAGCCGCAGCAGCGCGGTCATCAGCGCGACCTTGTCCTTGCAGTCGCCAAAGCGCTGGCGCAGCACCACGGCCGGGCTGGCCGGCTGGTGGGTGTTGGCGCCAATCTCGGTGCCGAAGTAGCGCACCTCGTTCTGCACGAAGTCCAGCACCTTGGCCACGCTGGCGGCCGGGGTGTCGCCCACCAGCGCCTGGGACTGGGCCTTCAGCTCGGGCGTGTCCTGCCCGGCCGCGCTGCCGCGGAACAGCTGCTCGGCCCAGCGGCCCACGTCGGCCCAGCTGGCGTATTCGCTGAACTGCAGCATGTCGCCCAGCACCTCGGCCGGCGGCTGGTCCGGATCCCAGGCAAACATGGGCACTTCGCGGCGGCGCACCTGCAGGTCGCGCCAGCCGGCTTTCACCTGCTCGGTGATCTCGTGGCGCTGCGGGTCTGCGCGGTAGCGAATGTCGCGCTGCACCGGGCTCAGCAGCCGGTAGCGCATCAGGGCCAGCGGGCCGCGGATGGAGACGCTCCAGTCCGTGTCGGCGAAGCGGCCGGCGAAGACCGGGTTGGCGCCGCGCACGCTGAAGGCCAGCTCCACCCTGTCGCCCACGCGGATGTCCTCCAGCACGGCTGAGATCGTCAACCGGCCGTCGTACATCTGGCGCTCCAGCTGGGTCTCGCGCTGCAGCACCTTGAACTGCACGCCGTGCAGCCGGTCCAGCCGCTGCGCGCCGCGCCACACCACCAGCCTGTGCAGCGCCAGGCGCTGGTAGCTGGGGTCGAATTCCAGCTCCCACTGGGCGGCCTGCTCCAGCCCGGCTGTGGTCTGCGCGCGGCGAACGATGCGGCGGAAATGTTCCTCACCACCCTTCTCGTCCAGCCGGACCTGGTCGTCCGACAGCAGCACCTGCAGCGGCGCGCTGGCAACCGGCGGGTTCTGCAGCTCGGTCGCCGGGATCTCGTCGACCCAGGCCGGCATGGCCTCGAAGGTGTAAGGCGCGGCGGCGGCCTTGACAGGCGGTTTGGCAGCCGCGGTGGCCGCCTGCGCGGCGTGGCCGAGCAACAGCAAACCCGACAAAACCAGCAACCCCGAAACCCGCGGCGCGCTGCACCGAAGCCATGCGTGTGACATACCCCTCCCTGTTCCCCCGGCGTGGACATCGCGCGCCTTGTGTCACCGATGTTAACCAAGCCCCACGGCAGACGACGCCAGTGCCAACAAGTTGGCCCCCTGATGGCATCGGGGCCGGCTTTCCGCATGGACAATGCGCGCCATGTTTGCGGAAGCCCCCCGTTCGCCGCCCTCCTCTTTCCTGCCCGACCTGGACCGCCTCGGCGACGAGGCGACCGACCTGGCGCTGCGCCGCGAGGCCATTCGTTTCACGATGGGGTTTGTCTGGCACAGCGTGCCGCTGATGGCCCTGGTCGTGGCGATGATGCTGTGGCTGGTGCGCCACCGGCCGGAGGCCTGGCCGCTGGCCGCGCTGGTGGCCTTGCTGGCCCTCGCCAGTTGCACAGGCCGCGTGCTACTGCAGCGTGAGAGCCGGCAGGCGGAGCTGCAGGAGCCAGCCGAACTGCGCCGCTTCGAGCGCCGCATGGCCTGGTACCACGGGCTGTGCTGCGCGGCGTGGATCATCGCCACGCCAGGCCTTTATGCGTTCCTGGACGCAGAGGGGCGCGCAATCTACACGGTGCTGCTGGCCGGCTCGGCATCGCTGTCCTGCTTCTACATGGCCATGGCCGGGCGCTGGGGTGAAGGCGTGCTGCTCGCGGTGCTGGTGCCGCTGGTGGTCCAGACCCTGTTGCCGGGCACACGTTCGTGGCCGATGGCGCTGGTGGCGCTGGCTTTCCTGGCCGGGCTGTGGCGGGTGCTGCATGCCGTGCGCCGCACCACCATGCTGGCCATTCGCCGCGGCTTCCAGGCGGACGTGCACAACCAGGCGCTGCGCGAGGCCATGGCCCAGGCAGAAGAAGCGGCGGCGGCCAAGTCGCGTTTCCTGGCGACCATGAGCCACGAGATTCGCACGCCGATGAATGGCGTGCTGGGGGCCTTGAGCCTGCTGGGCAGCGCGCCGCTTTCGCCCGAAAACGCCAAGCTGCTGGAAGTGGCGCGGCAGTCCAGCGAAAGCCTGCTGGACGTGCTGAACGACGTGCTGGACTACTCGAAGATCGAGGCCGGCCACCTGGATCTGCACGACAACCCGGCCCAGCTGGCGCAACTGGCCGGCGGCGTGCACGCGCTGTTCGCCGCCAGTGCAGACGCGAAGAGCCTGCCGCTGAAGCTGGCGATGGCCCACGGCCTGCCGAGCTGGATCAGCGTGGACGAGCACCGGCTGCGCCAGGTGCTGATGAACCTGGTGGCCAACGCACTGAAGTTCACGCCTTCGGGCAGCGTCACGCTGCGGCTGCGGCCAGCCGGCATCAGCGGCGGCCAGCCGCTGATCCGCTTCGAGGTCGAGGATACCGGCATCGGCATTCCGCCCGAGCGCATGTCGCAGCTGTTCCAGCCCTTCCAGCAGGTGGACCAGGGGCACCAGCGCGCGTTTGGCGGCAGCGGCCTGGGGCTGGCCATCTCGCAGCGGCTGGTGGAGCGCATGGGCAGCCGCATCGATGTGCGCAGCGTGCCCGGCCAGGGCAGCTGCTTCGGCTTCACGCTGCGCCTGCCGCTGGCCCATGCGCCGGCTGCGCAGCCGGTGGCGCCGGTGGCAGAGGCCGCGTCCACGCTCAGTGGCCGCGTGCTGGTGGCCGAAGACAACGCTGTGAACCTGATGATCGCCGCGCAGCTGCTGCGCGACATGGGGCTGACGGTGCTCGAAGCGCACGACGGCGAAGAAGCGCTGGAAACCCTGCGCAGCGAGCCGGTCGACCTGGTGCTGATGGACGGCCAGATGCCGGTGATGGATGGCTACGCGGCCACCCGCGCCTGGCGCGCCCACGAGCAGGCCAACGGGCTGCCGCGCCGGCCCATCATGGCGCTGACGGCCAATGCACTGCCGGAAGACGTGCGCATGGCGCTGGACGCCGGCATGGACGACCACCTCGCCAAGCCCTACGGCCCGGGTGAGCTGAAGGCGCTGCTGGCACAGTGGCTGCCGCGCACGCCGGGTTGAATTCCGGCCCTCAAGCCGCGGCGCGATGCTGCGGCGGGTTCACCGGCACGGCCCTGTCCGCATGCTGGGCCAGCCACTCGTGGGCCAGCTCGTCGTCCTGCTGTGAGGGATGGAAGTCGGTGCGCAGGTAGCGGCGCCAGGGTCCAAACAGCTCGCGCACCAGTCCGCCCTGGCCGAACAGGAAGCGCGCGCCGCTGGACCATGTGGACAGGCGCCACAGGCTGCGGTCGTGCCAGAGGTTGTTCACCGTCTGGCGCAACAGGTCGGTGGTGAAGTGCCAGGTCACGATGTAGAACAGCCGGCGCCGCCAACGCACGTCGCCGCCCAGCGCGTAGTACAGGTCGAAGGCCGTGCAGCGGTGTTCGGATTCTTCGCTGGCATGCCAGCGCCACAGCAGCTGCAGCCGCTCCTCGGTGCCGGCCAGCGGCGCCTCGAAGCTCAGCAGGTGCTCGGCCATGATGGCGGTGAAATGCTCGGTGGCGGCGGTCAGCCCCAGCCAGACCCGGGGCTCCATGCCTTCGAGCCGCTTCAGGCGATGGCGGATGCGCCCTTCCCAGTGGTTCACCAGGCCTTGTTGCTGCAGGTGCTGGTTGAACAGCTGGTGGATGCGCCGGTGCGTGGCCTCCTGGCCGATGAAGCCTTTGGCCTCGGCTTCGTGGCGCTCACGCAGCTCGGGCGAGAGCGTCTGCAGCCCGAGCTTCACCGAGTCGATGAAAAACTGCTCGCCCAGCGGGAAGCTCATCGACAGCGCATTGAAGAAGGCCGTGCGGAAGGCATCTCCCCCGTTCCAATGACGCGTCAGCGGCGTTTCCATGTCGATCAGCAATCGACGAATCACCAAATCTGTCATGACGGCTCCTTTCGGGGGCATGAGCGCCGCAATCAGTAGTGCGGCGGCAGGTCGTCTCGCAGGCTGCGGAATTCGCCATTGCCGCTTTGCGTGGGCACTTGCTGGCGCAGTTGACGCAGTTCGTTGATCAGCAGGTCGAGCTGCTGCTGCTGGCGCACGATGACCTCGTTGAGCTGTTCGACCAGGTCTTCGGTGAAGCTGGCCTTGATTTCCAGCGCCACGAGGCGTTGTTCGACTTGTTCTGAATCTGCAGGCATGAAGGTAAAGGATAGGCCGGCACAACGGATCGGGAAAATCCCCGCCGTCGGATGGGCCATGCACTCTAACAATCGCCGGTTGCCCAGCTTCAAGACCATCACCCCATGTCCACGCCCTACCCTCATTTGCTGCAACCGCTGGACCTGGGCTTCACGACGCTGAAAAACCGCGTGCTGATGGGCTCGATGCACACCGGCCTGGAAGACGGCCGCGACCTGCGCAGGCTGGCCGCCTATTTCGCCGAACGCGCGCAGGGCGAGGTCGGCCTCATCGTCACCGGCGGCTTTGCGCCCAACATCGTCGGCTGGGCCAAGCCTTTTGCCGGCATGCTGGCCAGCAGCGGCGCAGCCCGGCGCCACCGGGTGGTGACCGATGCCGTGCATGCCGAAGGCGGCAAGATCGCGCTGCAAATCCTGCACACCGGGCGCTATGCCTACCACCCGCTGGCAGTGGCCCCTTCGCGCATCAAGTCGCCGATCTCGCCGTTCACGCCGCATGCGCTGTCTGGCGCCGGCGTGGAGCGGCAGATCGCCGCGTTTGTGCGCTGTGCCCGGCTGGCGCGCGAGGCGGGTTATGACGGCGTGGAGATCATGGGCAGCGAGGGCTACCTGATCAACCAGTTCATCGCCGCGTCCACCAACCAGCGCGAGGACCAGTGGGGCGGCGCCTACGAAAACCGCATGCGCCTGCCGGTGGAGATCGTGCGGCGCACACGCGAGGCGCTGGGGCCGGACTTCATCCTCATCTACCGCCTCTCGATGATCGACCTGATCCCCGGTGGCTCCAGCTGGGAAGAGGTGGTGCAGCTGGCGCAGGCCATCGAGGCGGCCGGTGCCACGCTGCTGAACACCGGCATTGGCTGGCACGAGGCCCGGGTGCCGACGATTGCCACCAGCGTGCCGCGCGCCGCCTTCGCCTGGGTCACGCGCAAGATGCGCGAGCACGTGCGCATTCCGCTGATCACCAGCAACCGCATCAACACGCCCGAGGTGGCCGAGCAGTTGCTCGCCGCGGGGGATGCCGACATGGTCTCGATGGCCCGCCCGCTGCTGGCCGACGCCCAGTTCGTCAAGAAGGCACGCGAAGGCCGGGCGCAGGACATCAACACCTGCATCGCCTGCAACCAGGCTTGCCTGGACCACATCTTCGTCAACAAGCTGACGAGCTGCCTGGTCAACCCGCGGGCCTGCCACGAGACGGAGATCCGCCTGCTGCCCACGGTGCGCCGCAAGCGGATTGCCGTGGTCGGTGCCGGGCCGGCAGGGCTGTCGGCCGCAACCACGCTGGCCGAGCGCGGCCACGAGGTGCACCTGTACGACAGCGCGGCTGAGGTGGGCGGCCAGCTGAACCTGGCCAAGCGTGTGCCGGGCAAGGAGGAGTTCCACGAGACGCTGCGCTACTGGGCGCGGCGCGTGGAAGTGACCGGCGTGCGGCTGCACCTGAACACGCGCGTGGACGCCGCGGCGCTGCAGGCCGAAGGGTTCGACGAAGTGGTGATCGCCTCAGGCGTGTTGCCCCGGGACCCGAAGATTCCCGGCCAGTCGCATGCCAAGGTGCTGCGCTACCTGGAAGTGCTGCAAGGCGCGGCTGTGGGTGAGCGCGTGGCGGTCATTGGTGCCGGTGGCATTGGCTTCGACGTCGCCGAATTCCTGGTTCATGACGGTCACTCCAGCACCTTGGACCTGCCGGCCTGGCAGGCCGAATGGGGTGTGACCGACCCGGCGCTGGCACGCGGTGGACTGGCCGCCGAAATGCCGCCGCAGGTGCCGGCCAAACGCCAGGTGACGCTGCTGCAGCGCAAGGCCGGCAAGCTGGGTGCGGGGCTGGGCAAGACGACCGGCTGGATTCACCGCGCCGCACTGAAGCAGCGCGGCGTGCGCATGCTGGGCGGGCTGAACTACGAGCGCATCGGGGACGAAGGCCTGCTGGTCAGTGAAGGCGAGCAGCGCGAGAACCAGCGCTGGCTGGCGGTGGACCACATCGTGCTGTGCGCCGGCCAGGAATCACTGCGTGAACTGCAGGCACCGCTGGAGGCCGCGGGCATCAAGGTCCATGTGATCGGTGGCGCGAAAGAGGCGGGCGAGCTGGACGCCAAGCGCGCGATCGACCAAGGGGTGCGGCTCGGCGCGATGCTCTGAGCCCTCCGGAGATCCCATGGGAAGGCTGGTTGCACCGGCCGAGCCGCAGCGGCCTGCACAAGGCAGGCCGCGAACTCGAAGCAGGAATTACTTCTTGCTGTTTTCGTTGCCGATCACACCACCGATGACGCCGCCAGCAACAGCGCCGCCGGTGGTGCCGCCGGTGATGACGGAACCTGCAATCGCGCCGAGGCCGGCACCGACTGCCGTGTCACGGGTCTGGTTGGACATGCCGGCGCAAGCCGTCAGCGAAATCAGCGAGGCGCTCAGGGCGGCCATGGCGGCCAGACGGAGGGATGAAGACATGGTGTGAACTCCTTTGGGGTTGGCGGCACTGCGATGCCTGGATCAGGCGCCGACCCATGTGCCGAGGTCAGTGAAGTGGAGTCTGGACCTGCGCAAGCGTCTCGCTCATCGGTCATGGCCCTCTCCGGCTGTCAGACCAGGACGACGCGCGGCCAGGCAGGTCTTTGCAACCCATGCGGACCTGCAGGCGCGGCACCTCGCTTGCCCTGGGGCAAAACGATCGTGCGCGACCGCGCCAACCTCCGCTCAAAGGACTCCCATGAAAAAGACCGACGCTCGCTCTGCCAGCCCGCCCACCGCCGCGCCCACCCGGCCTGCTGCGGCCAGCCGCGGTGCCGCTGGCGCCAGCCAGGGCGCCGCCCAGCCCGGACCCGACGGCATTGCCGCCCAGGCCAGTGCCACGCAGGCGCTGGTGGCCAGCCTGCCGCACAACAGCAACAAGCCCGGCGAGATCGGCCATGCGAACGCCATCTCGCCGCCACAGGGCCAGCACGCAGACGGCGCGCAACCGGTCGTCTCGGCCAGCACGCTGAGCGAAGCCAATGCCTCGGACAAAACGCGTGGCCCGCATGCCCCAGGCACCAACGCCTGGCAAGGCGACCTGGAAGCCGCGCGCGCCGACGCCAGCGGCCAGGTGCTGACGACCAACCAGGGCGTGGCCATTGCCGACAACCAGAACTCGCTGAAGGCCGGCCTGCGCGGCCCGGCGCTGCTGGAAGACTTCATCCTGCGCGAGAAGATCACGCACTTCGACCACGAGCGCATCCCGGAGCGCATCGTGCATGCCCGCGGCTCGGCCGCGCACGGTTTCTTCGAGTGCTATGAGGCGATCCCGGACCTGACCAAGGCCGCGCCCTTCCAGGCCGCCGGCAAGATCACGCCGCTGTTCACGCGCTTCTCCACCGTGGCCGGCGAGCGCGGCTCGGTGGACACCGCGCGCGACATCCGCGGCTTCGCGGTCAAGTTCTACACCGACGAAGGCAACTGGGACCTGGTGGGCAACAACATCCCGGTCTTCTTCATCCAGGACGCGATGAAGTTCCCGGACCTGATCCACGCGGTGAAGCCCGAGCCGCACCACGGCATGCCGCAGGCCGCTTCGGCACACGACACCTTCTGGGACTTCGTCTCGCTGATGCCCGAGAGCACGCACGTGCTGATGTGGGCCATGAGCGACCGGGCGATTCCGCGCAGCTACCGCATGATGCAGGGCTTCGGTGTGCACACCTACCGGCTGGTGAACGCAGAAGGCCAGTCGCAGTTCGTCAAATTCCACTGGACGCCCAAGCTCGGCGTGCATTCGCTGGTCTGGGACGAGGCACTGAAGATCGCCGGCATGGACCCGGACTTCCACCGGCGCGACCTGTGGGAAGCCATCGAGAGCGGCCAGTATCCGGAGTGGGAACTGGGGTTGCAGGTTTTCAGCGAGGAACAGGCCGAACAGTTCAGCTTTGACGTGCTGGACGCCACCAAGATCGTGCCGGAGGAGCTGGTGCCGGTGCGCCCGGTCGGCCGCATGGTGCTGAACCGCAACCCGGACAACTTCTTCGCCGAAACCGAGCAGGTGGCCTTCTGCGTGGCCCACGTGGTGCCCGGCATCGACTTCAGCAACGACCCGCTGCTGGCCGGTCGCATCCACTCCTACGTGGACACGCAGATCTCGCGCCTGGGCGGGCCGAACTTCCATGAGCTGCCGATCAACGCGCCGCTCGCGCCGGTCGCCAACAACCAGCGCGACGGCATGCACCGCCGCACCGTGAACCGAGGCCGCGTGGCCTACGAGCCCAACTCGCTGGCAGGCGGCTGCCCGTTCCAGGCTGGCGCGATGAAGGGCTTTGTGTCCTTCCCGCAGCCGGTGCAGGAAGACAAGGTGCGCGGCAAGCCCGAGAAGTTTGCCGACCACTACACCCAGGCCACCCTGTTCTTCGACTCGCTCACCCCGCCGGAGCAGCGCCACCTGGCCGCCGGCTTCCGCTTCGAGCTGAGCAAGCTGACGGTGCCGGCCATCCGCGAACGCATGGTGGCTTCGCTGGTCAACGTGTCGCCTGAACTGGCAGCCGCGGTGGCGGAAGGCCTGGGCATTGACGTGCCGGCCCCACTGCCACGCGCGCTTGAAACGCCGGCCAAGCCAGAGGTCACGCAATCGGCCAGGCTGTCGCAAAAGGCCTTCCCGGGCGACGGCCGCATTGCCACACGTCAGGTCGCGATGCTGGTGGCCGACGGCGTGGACGGCGCCGCGCTGGCCGCGGTGAAAAGCGCGCTGGAGGCCGAGCAGGCTGCGGTCACCTTGATCGCACCCAAGCTGGGCCAGGTGATCGCGGCGGACGGCAGCAAGCTGGCCGTGCGCGGCACGCTGGAGAACTCGCCGCCGGTGGTGTTCGACGCGGTGGTGCTGCCGGCTGGCGAAGCCGCCGTGGGCGCGCTCTCGCAGCTGGGCCACACGCAGGAGTTCATCGTCAACCAGTACCGGCATGGCAAGACGCTGCTGGCCCTGGGCGAAGCCAGCGCGCTGCTGGACCAGGCGGGCATACCGCGCAACCTGCCCGATGGCAGCGCCGACCCCGGCGTGATCGAGCAAGCGGCTGGCGATGCGGCTGCTGCGGCGAAGGCCTTCATTGCAGCACTGGCGCTGCACCGCCATCCTGCACGGGAAACCGACCCGCCGCGGGTCTGAGTCAGCCGGCGGCCGTCACCGTGCCTGTCGCGGTGACGGCCGCCATTCACTCGGTGGTCATCAGGCGGACCTTGTGCGCCAGCTCCGCCACCTCGAAGGGCTTGGTCATGACGGACATGCCAGGCGCCAGAAGCCCGTTGCCGACGGCTGCGTTCTCGGCATAGCCGGTGATGAACAGCACCTTGAGTTCCGGCCGATCGACGCGCGCCTGGTCGGCCACCTGGCGGCCATTGAGCCCGCCGGGAAGGCCAACGTCGGTCACCAGCAGGTCGACCCGGACGTTCGACTGCAGCGCCGCCAGTCCGCTGGGCCCGTCCGCCCGGCAGATCACGTGGTATCCGGCCTCCTGAAGCACCTCGGCGACGAGCTGGCGGATGTTCTCTTCGTCTTCGATGACCAGGATGGTCTCGCCGTCGCCTGTCTCGACAGCGGCCACGGCGCTGGCGTCCTCCTCGTCCTGCGCAGCGCCAACGTGGCGCGGCAGGTACAGGCACATCGTGGTGCCGCGGCCCAGCTCCGAATAGATGCGCACCTGCCCGCCTGATTGCCGCACGAAGCCGTAGACCATGGACAGGCCCAGCCCGGTGCCCTGCCCCAAGGGCTTGGTCGTGAAGAAGGGGTCGAACACGCGCTCGATGACGGCCGGGGCCATGCCGGAACCCGTGTCCGTCACCGACAGGGCGACGTATTGCCCGACCGGCAGATCGTGTTCTTCGGCTGCGCGCTCGTCCAGCCACTTGTTGGCGGTTTCGATGGTCACCCGGCCGCCATCGGGCTGCATCGCATCGCGGGCATTGATGCACAGGTTGAGCAGCGAATTTTCCAGCTGCGAGGGATCGACCCGAGTCGGCCAGAGACTCGCCGCGCCCACCACTTCGACCTCCACGTTCGGGCCTACCGAGCGGGCAATCAGGTCCGCCATGCCGGCGACCAGCCGGTTCACGTCGGTTGGCTTGGGATCGAGCGTCTGGCGGCGCGCAAAGGCCAGCAGGCGCTGGGTCAGTGCGGCGGCCCTGCGCACCGAATCCCGGCCAATGCCGATGTAGCGCTCCGCGCCGTCCAGCTTGCCCTGCGCCAGCTTGCGCTGCAGCACCTGCAGGCTGGCGCTCATCGAAGCCAGCAGGTTGTTGAAGTCGTGGGCAATGCCGCCGGTGAGCTGGCCCACGGCTTCCATCTTCTGGGCCTGGCGCAGCGCGTCTTCCGCGCGCTGCAGTTCCTGCGTTCGGGACTGCACGCGGGCTTCCAGCGTCTCGTTGGCCTCGCGCAGGCGCTGTTCGCTCGCCCGCAGCGCCGCTGCATTGCGGGCCCGCTCCATCACCGCACGCGTCCTTTCGGCCACCTCGCGGAGCAGGTGAACCTCCTCCGCGGACCACTGGCGAACCTGCGCATGGTTGACGAACATCACGGCCACCAGCCGCCCCTGCTCCATCAACGGCACGTTCATGAACGAGCGGCTGCCCAGGCGCTCCAGCACGCCGGCCGACATGGCCGTGCGCACGTCCTGCCGCACGTCGGCGATGCAGATGACCTCGCCCTTCTTCAGCGAGTCGACGAAAGAGCCGTATTCGCGCAGCGGCACTGCGCCCGCCAAGGACTGCACGCCAGGGGCCGTCCAGTCCCGCCGCACCTGCAGCATCTCGCCGGCGTCGTCCCATGTGCCGAAGCCCACACGGCTGGCCCCCAGGACTTCGCTGACGATCTCCGCGGCATCGAACTCCAGCTCCGCCGTTTCATCGAGCTCCCGAAAACGGTCGCTCAGGCGGATCAGGGCGCCCTGGCGCATGTCCGCCCGGCGCCGCTCGGACACGTCGCGCATGACGGCCAAGGTGCCGATGACGCTGCCCGACGCATCCTTCAACGACGAGACGCTGGACTCGACCTCGATGCTGCCGCCATCGGCCAGCCGGTGAACGGCTGAGACGCGCTGGCGGCCATTGTCTGGTGCACCTGCGTCCATCTCGCCCACGACACTCGCTGCAGCCTCGGTGAACACCTCGTGCCGGCCACGGCCCAGCACCTCGGCCGCCAGCACGCCGTAGCGGCGCTCTGCCGCGGCATTCATGTAGATGACGTGGTCCGAGGTGTCGAATGCGAAGACCGCGTCGTCCATCTGGCCCAGCACGTCCTGCCGAAGACGGTTGGTGGCCGCGTGCGCGCTTTCCAGCACGTAGATGTCGTCGTTGACCACGATGGCATCCACGTCGCCACGCTGGATGGAGCCTATCGTGTCCTCCAGCTCGCCCAGGCGGATCCTCAGCTCGGCGTTTTCCGCTGCGAGCGCCTTCAGGTCCGACGTGGAGGCATTCGCCTGGCGCGGGCTGTCGATGGAGGATGGCATCGCGGTCAGGCAGGATCCAACGGCTTCAGGCCCAGCGTGCTCCGAAGCCGTTCAGTGTTGGACATGTCGCCAATGAATTGGCGGCGAGGCAGCGGCAACAATCGGATGAGGGTCGGCGATGCCACGATCTGGTCGCCGCGGGCGGCTTCGACATGGGAGGCAATGTCGAGCACCTCCAGGCGATGCTTCCCCGGGAGATGGGCATCGAAAAAGACCCGGGCGTTCACGATGGCCCTCGAAGACACCGGCGACGCCGAACTCACGTACAGGCGATACACATGCCTGCCATCTTCGGCGAGGCTTGCCTCGGAAGACGAGCTCCGTTGCGCGGAAGGCTGGGTCATGCTCTCGCCACGATGGGCCGGACATCCAGGCCGACCAGCACCCGTTCCTCGTTCGACAGGTCGCCGATGATCTTGCGGATGGGCTCCGGGAACTTGCGCACCAGCGTCGGCACCGCGAGGATCTGGTCACCCGCGGCCAGCCTGGGGTTGACCAGCAGGTCCACCACTTCGATGCTATAGCGGCCGGCAAGGTGGGTCTCGCAAAGCCGCTTCAGGTTCTCGAGCGCAGCTGTGGACTTGGCGGTGTTGCCAGCCACGTAAAGCCGCAGCTGCCACTCGGGCTTGCCTGCCGGCTTCGCGGCTTTCGGTCCGGCAAGCTTGGCCTTGGCCGCCGCCGGTTCGGCACCTGTCAGTTTCGCAACCTTCGGCCGGGCGCGCTTGACCGCCACTGTCTTGACGCCCGTGGTCTTGCCTGCCATCTCAGGCCCCGCCCGACTTGCTGCGTTTGGTGACCTTGGGCGGCGGGGCAGCGCGCGCTTGGGCAATGTCGCGGACCCGCGCAGCGATGCCCTCGGCTTCGAAAGTCTCGCGGGCGATGGCAAATTCGACCTCGCCAGCGCGCTCATCGGCTTCCAGCAGCAGGCTCGCGATCTGTGCATCCAGCGCCTTGCGGCGGTTCGCCAGGTCGCGCATGCGGCGTGCGTGGTCGCGGCCCCGCAGGTCGGTGGCCGCCTGGAACCGTGCTTCGTGGGCAATGCGGGCGGTGCCGGTCAGCACCTGGTCGCCGTGCAGATAGACGTCGACCAGGCCGACGCCTTCATCGGAGAACGTGAATTCACGGACCTGGTTCGAGTGCGCCATGCCGCGCGACTTCAGGACCTGCAAGGTGCGGGTGCGCTCGCCGTTGTAAGCGAGGTTGGTGAGCAGCAGCCAGCTGTCCATCAGCGACGACACGCCGACTTCCGAAGACGCGACGGCCTGCGGGCCACCGTCCGGCGTCAGGGTGGTGAACATTGCCGTGGCGTTGGAGGTCTTGAGGAAGTCGATCAGCCGCATCAGGGTCAGCTGCAGGCCAGCGTCGTCGCCGCCCGCGGTGAGGTTGCTGATCGGGTCGACCGCCACCACGTCGGGCTTGAATGCGCGGACCAGGTCGTACATGTGCACCAGGTGCTGTTCCAGTCCATGCAGCGTGGGCCGGGTCGCCTCGACGTGGAGCAGGCCCTTGTCGATCCAGTGCTGCAGGTGCAGCCCGATGGACTGCATGTTGCGCAGCAGCTGGCTCCTGGACTCTTCGTAGGAAAAGAGCAAGGCCCGCTCGCCCCGTGCGCAGGCGGCGTCGGCAAAGCTGGCGGCAACGCTGCTCTTTCCGGTCCCCGGGGCACCCGAAATGAGCACGCTGCTGCCCCGGTAGAAGCCCAACCCGCCGAGCATCTGATCCAGGCCCGGGATGCCGGTGGGCACGCGCTCATGAGAGGCCGTGTGCAGAAGCGCAAGCGACGTGATCGGCAGCACGGAGATCCCGTTGGTGCCGATCAGGAACGGATACTCGTTGGTGCCGTGTGCAGAGCCACGGTACTTCACCACCCGCAGCCGCCGGGTCGAGATCTGGTTGGCGATGCGCTGGTCCAGCAGGATCACACAATCGGCCACGTATTCCTCGAGACCGTAGCGCGTGAAGCTGCTTTCGCCTCTCTCGCCGGTGATGACGGCCGTGAGCCCCCTGTCCTTGAGCCAGCGGAACAGGCGACGCAACTCCGCGCGAAGGATGGCGTGGTTGGACACGCCGGCGAACAGCGCCTCGATGGTGTCCAGCACGACCCGCTTGGCGCCGATGCGGTCGACCGCATGGCCCAGGCGAATGAACAATCCTTCCAGGTCATATTCACCGGTTTCCTCGATCTCGCTGCGCTCTACGCGCACGAAGTCGATGGCGATCTTCTTCTGGCGCTGCAGCTTCGCAAGGTCAAAACCCAGCGAGCGCATGTTCTCGGTGAGTTCAGCCGCGGTTTCCTCAAACAGCATGAAGACACCGGGCTCCCTGAACTGGGACGCGCCCCGCACCAGAAATTCTGCGGCCAGCATGGTCTTGCCAGACCCGGCAGCGCCGCACACCAGCGTGGGCCGTCCCGCCGGAAGGCCGCCCTGGGTCAACTCGTCCAGGCCGGCAATGCCGGTCGGCACCTTGGAGATCGACTGGACAAAGCTTTCAGATGAGGAAGTCGATTGACGTGGCATGGATGGAATGATGGAACTTGCTGTGAGGGCGCAGCCTGAGACGGCCGGGCGATCTTCGGGCCCACGGCTGTGACGCCCCCGGCAACGTGTTTGTCAGAACGACAGCAAGCCATGCAAGTTCTCGGAAATCCATCAGCCCTGCGCTCCAAAATGCGAAACCGTTGAACTCCGGGGCACACGGTGTGCCCACGCCCGTTGCGCCTTGGCGCTCAAGCGCTGGAGCTGCGCAATTGATCGCGCTGGGCGACGGAGCGCGCGTCGCTGCACCACACGTCAATGCGGAAGTCCGGCTCGACCAGGCTGCTCAGCCGGCTCAGGCCCAGCGCGCCGTGCAGGCGCTGGTGCAAGCCATCGGCATCCAGCGCGCAGCCATCGATCTGCGGGCGCCAGTGGCAGGCCAGCACGGTGCCGCCTGGCAGCAAGCCACTGCGCAGGCGCTGCAGCAGTTGCTCGAACTCGGGCAGCGTCAGGTAGTACACAAATTCGCTGAGCACGATCAGGTCGAACTGCCCGCCGACCGGCCAGTCCTGCGGCACCCAGCCCTGGCTGACCTGCACATGCGGCTGGTCCGCCAGGCGTTCGCGGGCGATCTGCACCGCACGCGGCACGCCGTCGCTGCAGCACAGCTGTTCGCAGCGCAGTGCCAGCAGCAGGCTGAGCTCGCCGTTGGCGCAGCCGGGCTCGAAGGCGGACCGGTAGCGTGGCGCCGGCAGGCAGGCCATGGTCAGCGCGCGCTTCCTGTGTTCGTACCAGGTCGAGCGGAAATGCCAGGGGTCTTCTTCGGCGGCGAACATGGCCTCGAAGTCGTCGCGGGTCGGGGCCATGCCGTGCCTTCAGCAGAAGAAGAATTCGGCATGCCGCCCGGCACGCGCAATGATCTGCTCGCCCAGCACCGGCAGTTCGTCGCCAGGCCTGGGCGTGAGCTGGCTGCTGTGCGCGGCCAGCGCCTGCAGCTTGGCGGCGCGCGGTGCGATGGCAAGCGGCAAGGCATGCAGGCGCTGCCATGGCACCCGGGCATCGTCCGGCCTGGCCCAGTGCCACATCCACACCGGCGCCGCGGCGAAGCGGCAGCCGAGCTGGCGCGCCGCGGCCTCGGCGGCGCGGCCGCAGGCCTCGTGGTCCGGGTGCCCGTCCTGCGACCAGGTGCTGATCACCAGGTCCGGCACCGGCGACGCGCGCAGCAGCGCCGCGAGCCGCACCTGCAGCGCGCCTTCGTGCCGCGCAATCTGCCCGTCCGGCAGACCCAGCCGCACGACCGCGGCTGGCGAGACGCCCAGCCTGGCCAGGCCGGCGTCGCTCTCGGCCCGGCGCACGGGGCCCAGCACTTCGGCCGGCCACGGGTCGCGGTCGCCGTGGCTGGCTTCGCCGTCGCTCACGGCAATCACGAGGCTGTCGCCCCCCTGCCCGGCATGGCGTGCCAGCAGGCCACCGCAGGCCAGCACTTCGTCGTCCGGATGAGGGGCCACCACCACCAGGCGGCAGTTCGCGGGCAACCAGGTGGCCAGGTCCAGCGCCGGCAGCCTGGCCATGCCGGGCCAGTCCAGCCAGGTGGCTTCGTCGGTGCCTTCGCCGCGGATGGCACGGTCGGGCAAGCCAGGATCGCGTGCGACCGGGGGCGCAATGTCGGAGAAGGTTTGCAGGTCCATGTCACAGGCTCCAGGGTTCGGTGGCTGGCGTGAGCAGGTTTTCGCCGAGCGCCGCCAGATCGCGTTCGGCATGGCTTTGGCGGATGAAGACGGGCAGGTCGGCGGCCAGGCGGGCGAAATGCGCATCACGGCAGAACGGGCCGGCACCCAGGGTGCGCCCCACTTCGTCCAGCACCTGCCGGGCGCAGGCTTCGGCCGATTGCCGCACGCGCAAGGCCAGCGCACGGGCCTGCACCTGCGGCTGGGCGTCGATGCTCGCCGCCGCCTGGCGCAGCAGCGCTGCAGTGGCCTGTAGCGCCACGTCGACCTTGCCGAGCGCCGCCAGCCGCAAGGCGTCACGGCTGGCATTCGGCGAGCTGAGCTGGGCGTACAAGGCTCGCGCCACGGCTTGCGCGCCGCCATACCAGCAGGCTGCAATGCCGGCGCCGCCGTGCCAGAAGCCGGGCCGCGACAGGTAATCGCCCGGCTGGCCCACGCGCACGGCCAGCACCGCATCGAAGCTCACGTCCAGGCTTGCACTGCCGGCCATGCCAACCGCCTGCCACGCCTGTGCAGAGACCGACACCCCAGGCTGACGCAGCGCCACCGCGACCAGTTGCGGCCCGTGCCCTGCCCGGTCGCCTTCCGGCCAGGCCGTGAGCAAGGCATGGCTGCCGCTGGCCGCGCCCGAGCACCAGCATTTCAGGCCACTCAGTCGCAGCGTGCCATCCGGCCGCTCGTGCAGCGTGACACGTGCACCCGGCGGCTCGGCGGCCCACACGCCCCATGCGCAGCGGGTGTCGGGAAAGGGTTCTGCCTTGAGTTCGTGCAGGATGGCCAGCGCGTCGGTGTGGCCCTCGTAGAGCTTGGCAAGCGACAGGTCGAAGGCAGCGGCCCGGGCCAGCGCCTGCCAGCGCAGCAACGTCTGCCCGTGGCCGGGCAGCGGCAGCGTGTCCAGCCCGGCGGCCAGCAGCCGGGCCAGCGCATGCGCCGGGGTGGTCTGCAGGTCGAGCTCGCCCAGCGCGCCGTCAAGCCGTGGCAACAGCCCGGCAAAAGCGGCGTCGGCCTGGATGCCGGGGGCGTTCATTCGGCTTGCTCCCGGCTCAGCTCGTGCGCCATGCGCAGCAGCGTTGCGCCGAAGCCGGCCGGCGCTCGGTGGTCGCGCCGCGCACTGGTCGTCACCCGGGGCCGGGCCGACCAGGCGATGCGCGCGCCACGCTGCTGCAGCGCGGCCACCAGCGCCACGTCTTCGCTGCTGACCAGCGGCGGGAAGCCGCCTGCGTCCACATAGGCCCGCGCACTGACGGCGAGGTTGGCACCGTGGATGTGCCGGTGGCCATCGGCGTCGGTGTAGAGCGCGTCGTGGTGGCGGCGGGTTGCCTCGCAGTGCAAGCCCCAGTCGGTGATGGCCACGGTGCCGCAAACGGCGTCGCAATTCAGATCCAGCTGGGTGCTGAGCCAGTCGGGCGCGACCAGGGTGTCGGCGTCAGTGAAGGCCAGCCAGCGGGCGCCGAGCGACAGCGCACGCATCGCACCGGCAGCCCTGGCAGCACCGACGTTGCGTGCCTGAACCGCGATGACCTCGGCGCCGTGGCGCAGCGCAATGGCTTCGCTGCGGTCGCTGCAGCTGTCCAGCGCCACGATCAAGGCCACCGGCTCGCCATGGAGCTCGGGGCAGGCGGTGGCCAGCCGCAGCGCGGCCAGGCAGGCATCCAGGTGAGCCTCTTCGTTGTGCGCAGGCACGATGACAGCGAGCAAGAGCTTCTCCAACCACTGACCGGCGGCCAGACGGGACCGAGTATCAAAGCGCGGCCTGTCTCCCAGCGTCGGCCGCAGGCGGGCCTTTGCGTAGGCTGGGCCCTACTGCTGCGGCGAAGGCAGTGCCGCGGCCGTCATCGGACTGAGCCTACAGCCGTTGCGCGGTCTGGCCGACTTGAAAGCCGACCGCCGGGGCGTAGCCTCGCAAGGTCGCGTGGTCAACAACCCGCGACTGCATCGGCAGCGTCCCTTCCTGGCCGCAGCCGTGCCTGCTGTTCGCCGGAGGATCACTTGCTACAACAACCCGCTGCGGAACTTGAACCGGCCACCTTGTCCGTGCCGGTGCCTGCCCATGTCGACATGCAGGTGGCACCGCCGCGCTGGCGCCCCACCGGTCCTTCCGCGGCGCTGACCATCATGGCCACGCTGTTGTGCATCTACACGCTGCACTGGGCAGCGGCTGTGTGCATCCCGGTGCTGTTCAGCGTGATCTTCAACTACGCGCTGTCGCCGGTGGTGACGCGGCTGGCCAGGTGGCGGCTGCCGCGCTGGCTGGGCGCCGCGCTGGTTGTTTCATCCATCGTCGGCGGGCTGGGCTGGACCGGCTACGCGCTGGCCGACGACGCGTCGCAGCTGATGGAGTCGCTGCCCGAGGCCGCGCAGAAGCTTCGCCAGACGCTGAAGGCCCGCCACAGCAACGAGCCCGGCGCGCTGGAACGTGTTCAGAAGGCTGCGGCCCAGCTGGAGCAGGCCGCTGACGAAAACGCCCTCACCGCCAGCGCCGCCAACACCAAGGGCGTGCTGATGGTGCAGACGGTCAAGCCCAAGTTCAACGTCAAGGACTATGTGTGGACCGGCACGCTGGGCTTGCTCGGCCTGGGCGGCCAGGCCGCCGCGGTCTGCCTGCTGACCTACTTCCTGCTCGCCTCTGGCACCAACTTCCGCCGCAAGATGGTCCGCCTCGCCGGGCCGACGCTGACGCACAAGAAGGTCACCGTGCAGGCGCTGGACGAAGTGGTGCGCCAGGTCCAACGCTATCTGATGGTGCAACTGGTGCTGAGCGCCATCGTCGGCCTCACCACCGGCCTGGCCTTCTGGGCCGCTGGGCTGCAGCACGCGGCGGTCTGGGGCCTGGTCGCCGCCGTCTGCAACCTGGTGCCTTACGTGGGCACCGTGGTGGTGACCGGCGGCGCGGCGCTGGTCGCGCTGATGCAGCTGGGCACGCTGGAATCCACCCTGCTGATCGCCGGCCTGTCACTCGGCATCCGCTTCATCACCGGCCAGTTGCTCGCCCCCTGGCTGACCAGCCGCACCAGCCGCCTGAACCCCGTGGCCGTCTTCATCGGCATCCTGTTCTGGGGCTGGCTCTGGGGCGTGTGGGGCATGCTGCTGGGCGTGCCCATCCTGATGATCGTGAAGGTGTTTTGTGACTCGGTGAAGGGGCTACACCCAGCGGGGGAACTGCTGGGAAACTGAAGTTCAGGGATGTCCTGCTTCGGTTGGTGCGTGCAGACGCATTGGGTAACTGCTTCCGCTCATGTCCCCCGACTGGACTGCGCCCAGTCTCCTCCTTTACTTCGCTTCAGCAGTCACCCAACGCCCTTGCCTGCAAAGGCTTGGACTTGGCGACCGTCGCACAGCCAATACCCGTGCCGGATCAGGACGGTGGGGCGTGTTGCGCAGCGAAGTAAAGGGGGAGACCGGGCGCAGCCTGGTCGGAGGACATGAGCGGAGCAATACGCCCCGGCGGCCTGATCTCGCTCAGGCTTCACCAGGTTTTCAGCCCACCCACTTCCGCGCATTGCGGAACATGCGCGTCCACGGGCTCAGTTCGTCCACCGAACCGCCAGTCCAGCTCATCAGCACATTGCGGAACACGCGCTCCGGGTGCGGCATCAGCACGGTGAAGCGGCCGTCGGCGGTGGTGACGGAGGTGAGGCCGTCGGGGCTGCCGTTGGGGTTCAGCGGGTAGACCTCGGTGGGCTGGCCTGCGCCGTCCACCCAGCGCATGGCGCGCTTCACGGTTGCTGCGTTGCCGCGTTGCGAGAAGTCGGCAAAGCCTTCGCCGTGGGCGACGGCAATGGGCATGCGGCTGCCCGCCATGCCCTGGAAGAAGATGGACGGGCTTTCCAGCACCTCGACCATCGCCAGCCGGCCTTCGAACTGCTCGCTTTTGTTGCGCGTGAACTTCGGCCAGTCCTGCGCGCCGGGGATGATGGGCGACAGCGCCGCCATCATCTGGCAGCCGTTGCAGATGCCCAGCGCGAAAGTGTCCTGGCGGCCGAAGAAGGCCTCGAAGTCTTCGGCCAGCTTGGGGTTGAACATGACAGAGCGGGCCCAGCCTTCGCCTGCGCCCAGCGTGTCGCCGTAGCTGAAGCCGCCGCAGGCGACAAAGCCCTTGAAGTCGGACAGCTTGGCACGGCCGCTCTGCAGGTCGCTCATGTGCACGTCGTGCGCGTCGAAGCCGGCCAGGTTGAAGACGTAGCTGGTCTCCACGTGGCTGTTCACGCCCTGCTCGCGCAGGATGGCGATCTTCGGGCGGGTGGCGCTCTTCAGGATGAATGGCGCGGCCACGTCTTCCTTCGGGTCGAAGGTGAGCGACAGGTGCAGGCCCGCATCGCCGCTGCCGGCCAGCGCATGTTCGCTGTCGGCGCAGACGGGGTTGTCGCGCTGGCGGGCTATGCGCCAGCTGACCTCGTCCCACTGCTGCTGCAGCTCGGCCAGCGGTGCGCTGAACTGGCTCTTGGCATCGCGCCAGACTTCGATCACGCCCTTGTCGTTGGTCTTGCCGACGACGTGGCTGTGCTTGGACAGGCCATGCGCGCGCAGCGTGCCCAGCACGGCGTCGCGGTCGGTGGTCTTGACCTGGATCAGCGCGCCCAGCTCTTCGTTGAACAGCGCCTTCAGCGTCAGTTCCTCGCGGCGGCCGCTGACCTGGCTGGCCCAGTTCTTCGAGTCGCCCATTTCGGCGCGGCTGTCGGAAATGCCGTCGCCTTCGGTGACCAGCATGTCCACGTTCAGGCTCAGGCCGCGTCGGCCGGCAAAGGCCATTTCGCAGGCTGCTGCCCACAGGCCGCCGTCGGAACGGTCGTGGTAGGCGAGCAGCTTGGCGTCGCCGCGCAGCGCGTTGATGGCGGCGACCAGGTTCTTCAGCAGCGCGGGGTCGTCCAGGTCCGGCACGCTGTCGCCGAAGCGTTGCAGCGTCTGCGCCAGGATGGAGCCGGCCATGCGGGCCTGGCCCTGGCCGAGGTCGACCAGGATCAGCGTGGTGTCACCGTCCTGCAGCTGCGGTGTCAGCGTGCCACGCACGTCTTCCAGCGAGGCGAAGGCGGTGACGATCAGCGAGACCGGCGCGACCACTTGCTTGGTCTGGCCGTCGTCCTGCCAGCGGGTGCGCATCGACAGGCTGTCCTTGCCGACCGGCACCGAGATGCCCAGCGCCGGGCAGAGTTCCATGCCCACGGCCTTGACGGTTTCGTACAGCGCGGCGTCTTCGCCCGGCTCGCCGCAGGCGGCCATCCAGTTGCAGCTGAGCTTCACGCGGCTCAGCTCGAAAGGTGCGGCCAGCAGGTTGGTGATGGCCTCGGCCACGGCCATGCGGCCGGAGGCCGGTGCGTCGAGTGCGGCCAGCGGCGTGCGCTCGCCCATGCTCATGGCTTCGCCGCGGAAGCCCTTGTAATCCGCCAGCGTCACGGCGCAGTCCGCCACCGGCACTTGCCACGGGCCGACCATCTGGTCGCGGTGGTTCATGCCGCCCACGGTGCGGTCGCCAATGGTGACCAGGAAGCGCTTGCTGGCGACCGTCGGGTGGCGCAGCACGTCGCGAGCGGCCTTGTCCAGCGGCACGCCGGTCAGGTCCAGCGCGGGCAGCTGGCGGGCCACGCTTTTCACGTCGCGCAGCATCTTCGGCGGCTTGCCCAGCAGCACGTCCATCGGCATGTCGATCACGCGCTCACCGCCGGGGCCGTCTTCGAGGATCAGCTCGGGCTCGTCAGTCGCCACGCCAACGATGGCAAACGGGCAGCGCTCGCGCTCGCACATCTGCTCGAACAGTGCCAGCTTGGCCGGGTCGATCGCCAGCGTGTAGCGCTCCTGGCTCTCGTTGCACCAGATTTCCTTGGGCGCCAGGCCGGACTCTTCCAGCGGCACCTTGCGCATGTCAAAGCGAGCACCCTTGCCGGCGCCATCCACCAGCTCAGGGAAAGCGTTGGAGATGCCACCAGCGCCCACGTCGTGGATCGCCACGATGGGATTGCCTTCGCCCAGGCTCCAGCAGTGGTTGATGACCTCCTGCGCGCGGCGCTGGATCTCGGGGTTGCCACGCTGTACCGAATCGAAGTCCAGCGACGCGGTGTTGGTGCCGGCCGCCATCGAGCTGGCGGCGCCGCCGCCCATGCCGATGCGCATGCCCGGGCCGCCCAGCTGCACCAGCAGCGTGCCGGCGGCAAACGGCAGCTTCCTGGTCTGGCCGTCGGAGATCATGCCCAGGCCGCCGGCGATCATGATGGGCTTGTGGTAGCCGCGGCGAATGGCGTTTTCGCTGCCGTCCGCGCCCTCGCCCACCGTCTGCTCGTAGACGCGGAAGTAGCCGCCCAGCGCGGGCCGGCCGAATTCGTTGTTGAACGCTGCGCCGCCCAGCGGGCCCTCGGTCATGATCTGCAGCGGGCTGGCAATGTGCTCGGGCTTGCCGTAGGGCGTTTGTTCCCAGGGCTCATTGGTGCCGGGCAGGTTCAGGTTGGAGACGGAAAAGCCGGTCAGGCCCGCCTTGGGCCGGGCGCCACGGCCGGTCGCGCCTTCGTCGCGGATCTCGCCGCCGGCACCGGTGGAGGCGCCGGGGAACGGCGAGATGGCGGTGGGGTGGTTGTGCGTCTCGACCTTCATCAGCACGTGCGCGGTTTCCTCGCGAGCACCGTACTTCGGGGCGTCGCTGAAACCTTCGGGCAGCCAGCGTTCGACCGGGCCGCCTTCCATCACCGCGGCGTTGTCGTTGTACGCAATGATGGTGTGCTGCGAGTTCAGCTTCTCGGTGTTGCGGATCATGCCGAACATCGACAGCGGCTGGGCTTCGCCGTCAATGCGGAACTCGGCGTTGAAGATCTTGTGCCGGCAGTGTTCGCTGTTGGCCTGGGCGAACATCATCAGCTCGACGTCGCTGGGGTTGCGCTTGAGCGTGGTGAAGGCGCTCACCAGGTAGTCGATCTCGTCGTCCGACAGCGCCAGGCCGAACTCGCTGTTGGCCTTGACCAAGGCCGCGCGACCCTGGCCGATCACGTCCACATGGGCCAGCGGCTCGGCGGCCTTGTCGTCGAACAGGTGCTGCGAGGCTTCGCGCTCGAAGACCACGCTTTCGGTCATGCGGTCGTGCAGCAGCAGTGCGCAGGCGGCGCGTTCCTCGGCGCTCAGCGGCTTGTTGCCGCCGGTCAGCGTGCTGATCAGGCCGGTCTTCAGTGTCAGCCGGAATTCGGTCACGCGCTCGACGCGGTGGATCGGCAGGCCGCAGTTGTGGGCAATGTCGGTTGCCTTCGAGGCCCAGGGCGAGACGGTGCCCAGGCGCGGCAGTACGACGATCAGCTCACCGTCGGCCTGCGCTTCATAGGCGTCGCCGTAGGTCAGCAGCTCGGCCAGCTTCTGGTGCGCGTCGGCCGCCAGCGGGGCGTCGCTCCAGACCCAGTGCACATGGCGGGCGGACACGCCAGCGATGCGCGGGCATGCGGCCTGCAGGGCCGGCAGCAAAGCGGCGGCGCGAAACGCGGAAAGGGCGTTGCCGCCCTCGAAGTGCATCAGGTGCTTGGAAGCTGTGGACATGGGGTTCCGTCGGTTGGCGGCGGTGCGGGCGCGGGTTGCGGGGTCTGGTGACAAAGCCAGCGGCAGGAATGCCCACCATCTGCTGACTTGGTTCCCCAGTTGCGCCCGTGGAAACCCGGCATTTTACGATGCGATGGGATAATCAGTGGATGACGATCACCCTGAAATCCGCAGCCGACATAGAAGGCATGCGCGTCGCAGGCCGCCTGGCCTCGGAAGTGCTGGACATGCTGACCCCGCACGTCAAGCCCGGGATCACGACCGAAGCGCTGGACAAGCTGGCCCACGACCACATCGTGAACGTGCAGGGTGGCATTCCCGCGCCGCTGAACTACCAGCCGCCGGGCTACACGCCCTACCCAAAGTCGGTCTGCACCTCGATCAACCACCAGGTCTGCCACGGCATTCCGAACGACAGGCCGCTGAAGAATGGCGACATCGTCAACATCGACGTCACCGTCATCAAGGACGGCTGGCACGGCGACACCAGCCGGATGTTCGTCGTGGGTGAAGGCTCGATTGCCGCCAAGCGCCTGTGCGCGCTGACCTACGAAGCCATGTGGAAAGGCATCGTCAAGGTCAAGCCGGGCGCGCGCCTGGGCGACATCGGCCATTCGATCCAGACCTTCACCGAGAACCAGGGTTTTTCCATCGTGCGCGAGTTCTGCGGCCACGGCATCGGCCTGAAGTTCCACGAGGAGCCGCAGGTGCTGCACTATGGCCGGCCGGGCACGCTGGAAGAGCTGGTGCCAGGCATGGTCTTCACCATCGAACCGATGGTCAACGCTGGCCGCCGCGAGATCAAGGAAGCCGGGGACGGCTGGACCATCGTCACCAAGGACCGCTCGCTGTCGGCCCAGTGGGAACACACCATCGTCGTGACCGAGACCGGCTATGAAGTGCTGACGGTTTCCGCAGGCAGCCCGCCCCCGCCGGCCTTCGTCAACGGCTGAACAAACCGGATGTCTGCAGTCCTAGAGTCCGTCATCCAGCCGCCGATCCCGCCGCAGGCCGCCGTGCCGGTGGCCGAGCTGCGCCGCCGCTTCAAGGACGGCAAGGCGGCCTTGCTGACCCATTTCCGCGAGGCCAGGCCCACGGTCACCAGCGCAGCGCGACTGGCACGGGCGCTGGCCCGGCATGTGGACGCGACGCTGGCCCAGCTGTGGTTCCAGTCCTGCCTGCCGCGGGGCGCAGTGCTGGTGGCGGTGGGCGGCTACGGGCGTGGTGAGCTGTGCCCCTATTCCGACATTGACGTGCTGGTGCTGCTGCCGGCCGGTGCCGAGGCCGACCCGGCCTGCCAGGCGGGCGTGTCGGACTTCATCACCGGCTGCTGGGACATCGGGCTGGAGATCGGCTCCTCGGTGCGCACGGTGGACGAATGCGTGGGCGAAGCCCGCAATGACGTGACGGTGCAGACGGCGCTGCTGGAAAGCCGCTTCCTGTGCGGCCCGCGCCGCCTGTTCACCCGCTTCCGCCGCGCGACCGACGAAGCCATGGACCCGGTGGCCTTCCTGCGCGCCAAGGCGCTGGAAATGCGCCAGCGCCACGTCAAGTACGAAGACACGCCCTACTCGCTGGAGCCCAACTGCAAGGAAAGCCCGGGCGGCCTGCGCGACCTGCAGGTGGTGATGTGGGTGGCCCGCGCCGCAGGCCTGGGCAAGACCTGGGGCGAGCTGGCGGCCAAGGGGCTGATGACGCAGTTCGAGGTCAAGCAGCTGCAGCGCCAGGAAGGCACGTTGAAGCTGATCCGCGCGCGCCTGCACCTGGTGGCGGGCCGGCGCGAAGACCGGCTGGTGTTCGACCTGCAGACCGCCGTGGCCGAGAGCTTCGGCTACCACGGCACCGGCAACGAGCGCGCCTCGGAAGTGCTGATGCGGCGCTACTACTGGGCCGCCAAGGCGGTGACCCAGCTGAACCAGATCCTGATGCTGAACATCGAGGAACGCATCATGGGCTCGGAGACGGCGCCGATGCGGCCGATCAACGCCCGCTTCCTCGACCGGGCCGGCATGCTGGAGGTCATCCGCGACGACCTTTACCTGGACAGTCCGCATGCCATCCTCGAAACCTTCCTGATCTACCAGCAGACACCCGGCATCAAGGGTCTGTCGGCCCGCACGCTGCGCGCGCTCTACAACGCCCGCAACGTGATGAACAGCAGCTTCCGGCGCGACCCGGTGAACCACGCGCTGTTCATGGAGATCCTGCAGCAGCCCGAGGGCCAGACCCACGCCTTCCGGCTGATGAACCAGACCTCGGTGCTGGGCCGCTACCTGTGGGTGTTCCGGGCCATCGTCGGCCGCATGCAGCATGACCTGTTCCACGTCTACACGGTGGACCAGCACATCCTGATGGTGCTGCGCAATGTGCGCCGCTTCTTCATTCCCGAGCATGCGCACGAATATCCGTTCTGCGCCCAGCTGGCGGCGAACTGGGACAAGCCCTGGCTGCTCTACATTGCCGCGCTGTTCCACGACGTGGCCAAGGGCCGCGGCGGCGACCATTCCGAGCTGGGCGGCACCGAGGTGCGGCGCTTCTGCCGCGACCACGGCATCGACAAGGCCGACGCTGCGCTGGTCGAATTCCTGGTGCGCGAACACCTGACGATGAGCCGTGTGGCGCAGAAGGAAGACCTGTCGGACGCGGACGTGATCGCCGCCTTTGCCCGCCACGTGGGCGACGCACGCCACCTCACCGCGCTGTACCTGCTGACGGTGGCCGACATCCGCGGCACCAGCCCGAAGGTGTGGAACGCCTGGAAGGCCAAGCTGCTGGAAGACCTGTTCCGGCTCACGCTGCGTGCGCTGGGCGGCGCGGCGCCGAACGCGGATGCCGAGATCGAGGCACGCAAGCAGGAGGCTCGCCACCTGCTTGCGCTGCACTCGGCGCTGCCGGGCACCGAGGAGCCGCTGTGGGCCACGCTGGAGGTCAGCTACTTCGCGCGGCACGATGGCTCGGAAGTGGCCTGGCATGCCCGCTCGCTGTGGCGCCACCTGGCGACGGACAAGCCCATCGTCCGGGCCCGGCCCTCGCCCATCGGCGAAGGGCTGCAGGTGCTGGTCTATGCCCAGGACCGGCCGGACCTGTTTGCCCGCATCTGCGGCTATTTCGACAGCACCGGCTTCTCGATCCAGGATGCCAAGGTTCACACCACGCGCACCGGCTACGCGCTGGACACTTTCCAGGTCGTGAACCCGCTGGCCGACGACCAGGGCGCCACCGCCTACCGCGACATGATCTCGCTGGTCGAGACGCAGGCCGCGCTGGCGCTGGCCAGCAGCGGGCCGCTGCCCGAGCCCAGCCGCGGCCGGGTCTCGCGCCGGGTGCGTTCGTTCCCGGTCAAGCCGCGGGTGCAGTTGCGGCCGGACGAACGGGGCCAGCGCTGGCTGCTGTCGGTCAGCGCGAGCGACCGCTCCGGCCTGCTGTATGCGATTGCCCGTGTGCTGGGCGCACACCAGATCAGCCTGCAGCTCGCCAAGGTCTCGACCCTGGGCGAGCGGGTGGAAGACACCTTCCTGATCAGCGGCATGACGCTGGCCCAGCCCAAGGTGCAGCTGCAGATGGAAAGCGAGCTGCTGGACGCCATCGCGCCAGCAACTTGAAGCCAAGGCCAGCAACTTGATGAAGCCACGAGGCGCCCTTCAGCGCCTCGCCTTCGGCTCACTCGCCGCTGGTGCACAGGCGGAAGTCGCCCGAGCCGTCCAGCGCGGTCACGGTCCAGCGCAGCATGCCGGCTGGCGCGGTCTTCGTCGTCACCGTGCCATCGGTGCTCACGCTGGTCGACGAGCCGATGACCTGCCATTGGCCGTCGGCAATCTTCTGCTCCAGGTAGAGGTCGAAGTCCAGCGGGTAGATCTCGTCGTGCATGAAATCGGTCTGCACCGTCATCTTCGCGCCAACCTTGCCACCGGCCGAGTCGAACTTGAAGCGTGCCGCCTGGCCGCGGTACAGCGTGCCGACGTGCTGCGTGGTACCTGATGGGCAGGCCGCGCCGGTGTAGCCGCCACCGCCGAGCTCATAGGTGGCAGTAAGGGCGACGTTGCTGTAGCTGTCGAAGCTCCTCAGGCCGATGTAGTAGGTGCCGGCCTTGGGCGTGGGGAACACGCAGGTTTCGTTGGCGCCATTGCCGAACACGTCCGAGCTGCAGTCGTATTGCCACCAGCTTGGCACCTCGCCGCGGCTGACATACATCAGCAGGTCGGCCGAGGTGCTGCCGGTGGTCGCCACTGTCAGCTTGCCGGCGCCTTCGGGCACGTCGATCTTGTAGTAGTGCATGTCGCTGTCGCCCCAGCTGCCGCTGAGGCCAGTCAGCGGCACGCCGTTGCCCAGGTCGGTCAAGGGCGACGGGGTGGACAACTGGGCCGTCAGCGCGACGTTCTGGAAATCGGTGTTGCCTGTCACCTTCACGTACCAGGTGCCGACCTTGGGGAAGCCCTGGTCGCAGCTCATGCCGCAGCCATTGCCGTCCGGACTGGGCTCCTGCTGGTACTTCATGGACAGGCTCACATCGCCGCTGCCGCCGGCATTGCTGACCACCAGGTGCGAGGTGCCCTTGGGCACGCTGACCTTGTAAAGCACCGAGCTGCCGGCCGCGCCGGACACCTGCGCCGGCACGCCGGACGCCAGCTTGATCGCCTTGGGCCCCTGCTGGGTGCCCAGGGTGTAGCTGGCCAGCAGCTGCGCATCGGTGTAGCCGCCGATGTAGATGCTGCTCAGCATGACCGTGTAGCGGCCGGGCTTGGGGTTGTAGAAGGTGCAGACGTCGTTGTTGCCTTCGGCGCCGGTGTAGCAGTCATAGTGCATCTTGCTGACCGGCTTGCCGGCGGCGGCCATCCACATGTCGGCATCGCCGCTGCCGCCGGTCACACTGACGGTCAGCGAGCCGGCGCCTTCGGGCACGTCGATTGTGTAGAAGCGCTTGGTGTCGCCACCGTCGCTGACGGCCAACACCGTGTCGTTGGCCAGCGCGATGGCGCCGACCGACGAGGCGGGCGTCTTGTAGGGATCCGAGGCAGCGCTGGCGGCAGCGGTGGCCAGCAGGCCCCAGGCCAGCCACGCGGGCCGGGAGAACAAGGCGAGGGACGAGGTCCGGGACTGGGACATGGGGATGAGCTCCGAAGGCAGATGAAAGCAAAAACCGGCATGCAGGCACGCCGGCAACCAATGCGGCGAAGCATGCCCAGCAGTGCGGCAACGGAGTCCTCGCCGGTCTTGGTTTTTTCTGGTTTTTGCCGGTCTCCCGGGCAAGCGTGGCAAGGATTTGGCAACGGAGGCCTTTTCGAAGGCTGGCCGTGACCGCTGGCCTGTCTTTGATCCAGCGGACAATCGCCGCGATGCCCGCCTTCCTCCCATGAGTTTTTCTCCCATCCAGGTGCCGGACTGGCTGGCCCAGCCAGCGCAGTTCGATTGCGTGATCGATGTGCGCTCGCCGGCCGAGTTCGCCGACGACCACCTGCCGGGCGCCGTCAACTGGCCGGTGCTGGACGACGCCGAGCGCGCCCATGTCGGCACGGTCTACACCCAGGTCTCGACCTTCGAGGCTCGCAAGCAGGGCGCGGCGCTGGTCTCGCGCCGCATCGCCGACATGCTGGAGCGCCACGTGGCCGACAAGCCCAAGGACTGGCGGCCGCTGGTCTATTGCTGGCGCGGCGGCCAGCGCTCGGGCAGCCTGTCGCTGGTGCTGGCGCAGATCGGCTTTCGCACCCGCCAATTGCAGGGCGGCTACAAGGCCTTCCGGGCCCAGGTGCGCGAAGACCTGGCCACCCTGCCCGGCCGCTTCCAGTGGCAGGTGCTGCGCGGGCGCACCGGCAGCGGCAAGACCCGGCTGCTGGCAGCGCTGGCGGACGAGGGGGCACAGGTGCTGGACCTGGAGGCGCTGGCCGCCCACCGCGGCTCGGTGCTGGGCGGCCTGCCCGGCGTGGCCCAGCCAGGGCAAAAACAGTTCGAGGGGCAGATCTGGCAGCAGCTGCAGGGTTTCGACCCGCGGCGGCCGGTGTTTGTCGAGGCAGAGAGCCGGCGCATTGGCGCCCGCCAGCTGCCGGACAGCGTGCTGGCCGCACTGCAGGCCCCGGCAGGCTGGGTGGAACTGCAGATGGACATTCCGGCGCGCACCGAGCTGCTGCTGGACGAGTACCGGTTCTTCACCGCGCAGCCCGAAGCGCTGTGCGAGCGCCTGGCCGAGCTGAACAGCCTGTGCGGCAACGCCACCGTGGCCCATTGGCAGGCGCTGGCCCGGGCCGGTGCCTGGACGCAGCTCCTGCCCGAGCTGCTGAGCCAGCACTACGACCCGCTGTACGACAGGCAGCAGCGCCGCGGCAATGCGCCGGTTCGTGCGCTGCCGCTGGCGGACGGCCAGGCGGCGGCGCTGCAGGCGGCTGCACGCAGCCTGCTGGCCTGACTCAGCCGATCGCGGTGCCGATCCCGGGCGGCAGCATCTCACGCACCTGGGCCGCCAGCTTGGTCACGTCAATCGGCTTGGAGAGGTAGCCATCGCAGCCGGCTGCGCGCATGCGGGCGTCGTCGCCCTTCATCGCATAAGCGGTGAAGGCCACCAGCACGATGTGGCGCGTGGCCGGGTCGGACTTCAGCCGGCGCGCCAGTGTCAGCCCGTCCAGGCCAGGCATCTGGATGTCGAGCAGGATCAGGTCCGGCGGGTTGGCCTGCACCCGGTCCAGCGCGGCCAGGCCGTCCTCTGCAGCATCGACCTCCAGGCCATCGGCGCTGAGCACGTAGCTGGTGAGCTCGACGTTCATCGCGTTGTCGTCGACGATGAGGATGCGCGCGGCGCGGTGGGTGTCAACGGTCACAGCAGGTCTCCTTCGGTCAAGGCCACCACAGGCGGCCGCCAGCGCCGCAACGCGCCCAGGGTGTCGGCCAGTGCACCGCCGCCCTTGCCAAGCACGGCACGGGCCGAGGTGGCCAGCCGGCCGTACTCGTCGTCGGTCAGCACCATGCTGGTCCACACCAGCACCGGCAGTTCGCGCCAGGTGGGCAGGCGCTGCAAGGCGTCCAGCATCTCGAAGCCGTCGAAGCCCGGCATCATCAGGTCCAGGATCAAGGCATCCGGCCGGTGCTGCGACAGGCTTTCCAGCGCTTCCCGCCCATCGGCGAGGCAGACAGCATCAATGCCCAGCTGGGCCAGCGACGAACGCATCAGCGCCAGCGCCAGCGGGTCGTCGTCCACCACCATCAGCCGTGGCCGGCGGCTGACCGGCAGCGCCAGCCGGCCCAGCGCCTGTGACAGCTCGCCATTCTGCAGCGGCTTGGCCAGCAGGTCGGCGACGGGGAAGCTCGCGGTCTCGCCGGTGTCTCCCGCCGGCATGCTCAGCGCCAGCACCGGCGCGCTGCGGCTGGGGCCGGACTCGCGGATGCGGGCCAGCACGCTCAGGCCGCCACGCCCCGACAGGCGCAGCGCCAGCAAGATGGCGTCATAGGCCTGCTGGCTGGCCTGGGCCACGGCTTCCACGGCATTGGCTGCCGCGTCGACCAGGAAACCGGTGTCGGCCAGGCTGCGCACCAGCCGCGGATCGCTCTCGATGACCAGCAGCCGGTGGCTGGCTGGCGGGAGCATCAGGCCGTCGGCAGGATCGGGTTTCACGCGCGGCAGCACCAGGTGGAACACGCTGCCGGCACCCAGCGTGCTGCGCACGCCCACGCGGCCACCCTGGGCCTGCACCAGCCGGCGGGTCAGTGCCAGGCCCAGGCCGGTGCCGGCGTGCTGCTTGTTGTAGCCGGTGTCCAGCTGCTGGAATTCGGCGAACAGGCGCGGCAGGTCGGCCTCGGCAATGCCGATGCCTGTGTCCTCCACCTCCAGCCGGAAATGCGCCGGGCCCTCGGGGCGCGTGCGGATGGTGACCTGCCCGCCTTCAGTCGTGAACTTGATGGCGTTGGACAGGTAGTTGTAGAGCACCTGCTTGAGCCGGCCCGGGTCCAGATCCACCGTGTCCACTGCCGGGTCCAGGTCCAGCATGAGGCGCAACTGCTTGCGCTGCATGCCAGGCTGCAGCACGTCGCAGACCTCTCGCACCAGCGGTGCCAGCGCCAGCTGCTGCGGGAAAAACTCGAACTTGCCGGACTCGACCTTGGACAGGTCCAGCACGTCGTTGATCAGCTGCAGCAAGTGCCGGCCGCTGGCCGCGATGTGGCCGAGGAACTCGCGGTTCTTGGGCGACTGCGCCGGTACTGCGCCGCTGTGCAGCAGGTCGGCAAAGCCGATCACCGCGTTCAGCGGCGTGCGCAGTTCGTGCGACATGTTGGCCAGGAACTGGCTCTTGAGCCGGCTGGCGGTCTGGATCTGCTGGTTCTCGGCTTCCAGCCGCATGGCCTTCTGGCGCGCTTCCTGCGCCAGCTTGTGCTGGGTGATGTCGGTCACGATGCCCAGCATGCGGCCGGCCGTGCCGCTGTCGTGCAGCAGCCCGGCCTGCAGGCTGATCCAGTGCACGCTGCCGTCTGGCCAGCGCACGCGGCATTCGGCCTGCCAGTCGCCTTGCTGCTCGACGGCGGCGCTGAAACTCGCCTGCAGCTCGGGCCGGTCTTCCGGGTGCACATGGGCCAGCAGCGTGTTGAAGGACCACGAAGGCTGCAGCTGGCTGTAGCCGAAGCAGCGGTCATGGCGGATCGAGCGCCGGGTGGCGCCGGTCGCCAGGTCCATGTCCCATTCGCCGATCTGGGCCGAATCGAGCGCCAGCCGCAGCCGGGCGTCGCTCTCGCGCAGCGCGGCCTCGGCGCGCCGCTGCGGGCTCAGGTCGCGCACGATCTTGGCGCTGCCCACGACCCGACCGGAAGGGTCGCGCAGCGGCGAGACGCTGACCGAAACCTCGAAGTGGCGACCGCCCTTGGCCCGGGCCACGGTGTCGAACGGCGGCACGCTGTGGCCCGAGGCAATGTCGGCGAGCATGTGCGGCTCGGCCATCGCGTGTTCGGGGTTGGCAATGACCTGCACCGGCTGGCCCATGACCTCACGGGCGGTGTAGCCGAACAGGGTTTCGGCAGCATGGTTCCAGCTGGTGACCCGGCCATCCAGCGACTTGCTGACGATGGCGTCGATGGACGAGTCGACGATGGCGGCCAGCCGCAGCCGCTCGGCTTCGATCTCCTCGATCTGCGTCAGGTCCCGGAACACCAGCGTCATGCCGCGCTGCTCGCCACCTTCACCGTCTTTCGGGGCCAGCGTGGCGCGCACTTCCAGCGGGGTCAGGCTGCCGTTGCGCGAGCGGATCAGGTCATGCCGGGTCACCGGGCCGGCCGTGGCCAGCAGGCTGCGCACCACCTCCACCGGATTCTCGCCGGTGAGGGCCTCGTCGCGTCCTTCGCGCACCAGCACGTCCCACAGCACGCGGCCGCGTGCCTCCGCGTCCGACCAGCCGGTGACCCGCTCGGCGACCTCGTTCATGCGGGTCACCTTGCCCTGCGCATCGGTGACGATGAAACCGGCGCCGATGCTGTCCAGCGTCAGGGCCACGCTTTGCTCGATGCCTGCCAGGTGCTGCTCGGCGCTGCGGCGCTTGCTGACCTCAGCCTCCAACGAACTGACCGCGCTGCGCAGCTGCGCTGCCGACGGGATGCGCAAGGCGCGTGGCAGCAGCACCCAGAGGGCAACGGCGGTGACGACCGAGATGGCCGCGGTGAAGACCTTGGCCAGCACCTGCAGCCCGTAATCGGCCTGCCAGATGGTCCACACGTCCATCACATGCGTGATGCCGCAGGCAAAGATGAAGGCGCTGAACAGCCAGGCCACCGGGCGGTAGCCGATGTCCGGGCGCTTGCGGTAGAAGCTGACGATGGCCAGCGGAATGGAGAAATACGCCGCCGCGATCAACCCATCGGCCAGCACCATCGGCCACAGCAGGCCCGGCGCCCAGGTGAAGCAGTAGCCGTGCGGCAGGAAGCCGTTGCGTCCGAGCAAAGACAGCAGGAAATCCATGACAGCCCTTCTGTTCACCCCCTGACCCGCCGCCGTGCGTCGGGCCTCCCCTGGAGGTCATGTGCCTCGTGACGGCCGTGAGGCAGTCCGCCAGACATGGTCTGCCGCGGCAAGGCTGCGGTCAATCGCTGCAGCGGCCGGGATCCCGTGTGCTGCCAAAAAATCGCAAAAAAGAGACTGTGCCGGGCACCCGGGCGGGTATCCCGGCGGGTATCCGGCACAAGGCCCGTCGCGGCGCGATGCCAGCGCGATGCCGCTGTCACAGACCAAAGGCTTCAGCCCATGTGCAGGCCGCCATTGCAGGAGAAATCAGCACCGGTGGTGAAGCCGGAGTCTTCGCCCGCCAGCCAGGCGACGATGGCGCCGATCTCTTCGGGCGTGCCCAGGCGCTTGACCGGGATCGTCGCGACGATGCGCTCCAGCACCTCGGGCTTGATGGCGCGGACCATGTCGGTGCCGATGTAGCCAGGGCTGACGGTGTTGACCGTCACGCCCTTGGCAGCCACTTCCTGCGCCAGCGCCATCGTGAAGCCGTGCATGCCGGCCTTGGCGGCCGAGTAGTTGGTCTGGCCGGCCTGGCCTTTTTCACCGTTGACCGACGAGATCTGGATCACCCGGCCCCAGCCGCGCTCGACCATGTCCGGCACCACCTGCTTGGTGACGTTGAACATCGAGTTCAGGTTGGTGTCGATGACGGCATGCCAGTCCTCGGGCGTCATCTTCAGGAACATGCGGTCACGGGTGATGCCGGCGTTGTTGACCAGGATGTCGATCGGACCGTGTTCGGCCTTGGCGGTCTTGAAGGCCTGCACGGTGGATTCCCAGTCGGCCACGTTGCCCACCGAGGCGTAGAACGTGAAGCCCAGCGCACGCTGTTCGTCCAGCCATTTGGTGAAGTCACGGCTGGGGCCGCAGCCGGCGATGACCTTCAGGCCGCTGTTGGCCAGGCGCTGGCAGATCGCGGTTCCGATGCCACCCATGCCACCGGTCACGTACGCTACTTTTTGAGTCATGTCTTTTATCTCCTGAGCTTGGATATCGAAGGGAAAGCAGCGGTTTCAAACCACTATCGCGCGTCGGCCCGGCCGCACACGTCCGTACATTCCCTGCGTCTCGCTGTGGTTCAACGCTCGACCGTCAGTGCAACACCCATGCCACCGCCAATGCACAGCGAGGCAATGCCCTTCTTCGCATCCCGGCGCTGCATCTCGTGCAGCAGCGTGACCAGGATGCGGGCACCGGATGCACCGATCGGGTGGCCGATGGCAATCGCGCCGCCGTTGACATTGACCTTGCTGGTGTCCCAGCCCATTTCCTGGTGCACCGCGCAGGCCTGCGCGGCAAAGGCTTCGTTGATCTCCAGCAGGTCCAGGTCGGCCGCCTTCCAGCCGGCGCGCGCCAGCGCCTTGCGCGCCGCCGGCACCGGGCCCATGCCCATGATGGACGGATCCAGCCCGGCGCTGGCATAGCTGGCAATGCGGGCCAGCGGTGTCAGGCCCAGCGCCGCGGCCTTGGCCGCCGTCATCACGACCACGCCGGCAGCGCCGTCGTTCAGGCCGGAGGCGTTGCCGGCTGTCACGGAACCAGCCTTGTCGAAGGCGGGGCGCAGGCCGGCGAGTGCGTCGGCGTTGGTCTTGCGGTTGATGAATTCGTCGGCATCAAAGACGATGGGGTCACCCTTCTTCTGCGCCAGGCTGACGCCGACGATCTCGTCCTTGAACCTGCCGGCGTCCTGCGCCGCGGCGGCCTTCTGCTGCGAGGCCAGCGCCAGTGCGTCCTGCGCTTCGCGGCTGATGCTGTACTGCCTGGCCACGTTCTCGGCGGTGATGCCCATGTGGTACTGGTTGTAGACGTCCCACAGGCCATCGGTGATCATGGTGTCGACCAGCTTCCAGTCGCCCATGCGCTGTCCATCGCGCGAGCCTGGCAGCACGTGGGGCGCCAGGCTCATGTTTTCCTGGCCACCGGCAATGATGATTTCGCTGTCACCGTCGCGGATGGCTTGCAGCGCCAGCATCACGGCCTTCAGGCCCGAGCCGCAGACCTTGTTGATGGTCATCGCCGGCACGCCGTTCGGCAGGCCGGACTTGATGACGGCCTGGCGCGCCGCGTTCTGGCCGGAGCCGGCGGTCAGCACCTGGCCGAGGATCACTTCGTTGACCTGTTCACCGGCCAGGCCGGTGCGGCGCAGCAGTTCCTTGATGACGGTGGCGCCCAACTCGGGGGCCGGGGTCTTGGCCAGGCTGCCGCCAAACTTGCCGACGGCAGTGCGGGTGGCGGCGACGATGACGATGTCGGTGGTCATGGGATGAGACTCCTTGCTGTGGATTCGGGCCGCGAGGCAAACGGCAACGCGCGGCGGTGACAGGGGTGATGGTGCTGAGGATGCGCGTTGGCAAGGCCTGCGGCCATCGGGTCAAGCGCGCTGTTTGACGTAGCGGCCAGGCGCCGGTTCGATGGCCTTGTGCTGCTTGCTGCCGGGGATTTTCGGGGCCTGCACCTGCTTGCCGGCATGGGTGGCGAGCCACTGGCTCCAGTCGGTCCACCAGCTGCCGCGATTTTCCTTGGCATGGGCCAGCCACTCATCGGCCGTGGGCGGCAGGCCTTCGTTGATCCAGTGGGAGCGCTTGCCGCTGGAAGGCGGGTTGATCACGCCGGCAATGTGGCCGGAGGCGCCCAGCACGAAGCGCTTGGGGCCTTTGAACACCTTGGTCGAACCATAGGCGCTCTTCCAAGGCACGATGTGATCTTCCTTCGAGCCGTAGAGGTACACCGGTGCCTTGATCAGCCCCAGGTCCAGCGGCACGCCGCAGACGGTCAGCTTGCCGGGCTGCTTCAGCTCGTCCTGCAGGTAGGTGTGGCGCAGGTACCAGCAGTACATCGGGCCCGGCAGGTTGGTCGAGTCGCTGTTCCAGTACAGCAGGTCGAACGGCGGCGGCATCTCGCCCTTCAGGTAGTTGCCGACGACGTAGTTCCACACCAGGTCGTTGGGCCTCAGGAAGCTGAAGGTGGTGGCCAGTTCCTGGCCCTTGAGCAGCCCGGGGCCGCCCGGCGCTTCGGCGCCCAGCGTCATCTCGCGCAGCTGCACCGAAGATTCGTCGACGAACAGGTCCAGCACGCCGGTGTCGGAGAAATCGACAAAGGTGGTCAGCAGCGTGACCGAGGCGGCCGGTTGCTCGCCGCGCGCCGCCAGCACGCCCAAAGCGGTCGCCAGCAAGGTGCCGCCCACGCAGAAGCCCAGCGTGTCCAAGGTCTTGGCGCCGGTGATCTCCTGCACCGTGCGCAGCGCCTGGATCGCCCCCTGCTCGACGTAGTCGTCCCAGGTGTGGGCGCGCATGCTGTCATCCGGGTTGCGCCAGCTGACGACAAACACCCGGTGGCCTTGCGAGACGGTGTAGCGGATCAGCGAGTTGTCTGGTTGCAGGTCCAGGATGTAGTACTTGTTGATGCAGGGCGGCACGAACAGCATCGGCCGCTCGAAGACGGTGGCCGTCAGCGGCTTGTATTCGATCAGCTGGAAAAACGCGTTTTCGAACACCACCGAGCCTTCGGTGGTGGCCACATTGCGGCCAACCTCGAACAGGCTCTCGTCGGTCTGCGAGACATGGCCTTGCTGCAGGTCATGGAACAGCTGGCGCAGGCCTTGCGCAATGCTCTCGCCGCGGCTCTCCAGCGCCTTGCGCTGGACCTCGGGGTTCAGCGCGATGAAGTTGCTCGGGCTGGCCGCGTCTATCCACTGCTGCACCGCGAAGCGCACGCGGGCGCGGGTCTTGTCATCGCCCTGCAGCGCATCGGCCAGCTGCAGCATCATGCGGCTGTTCAGCAGGTACATCTGCGCGGTGAAGGCATTGCCCGGGTGGCTGCCCCAGTCCTTTGCGGCAAAGCGCCTGTCGGTGATGGCCAGCGGCTTGGCCTCGGCCGGTGCTTCGCCTGCACCGCCTGCGCCCCTGGTCAGCACGCTGTTCCAGATGGCCGTGGCCTGTTGCAGATAATCGTCGCGCAACTGCGTCAGCGCGGGTGCCGACACGCTGATGCCGGACCACGATTTCAGCAGGTTGCCGACGGCATGGCCAAAGGCATCGGCGTGCGCTTGCGCCTGGGCACCCATGTCTTCGAACGACGACGGGGTAAAACGCTTGTTCAACGGCTTGTCTCCTGTTGATCAGCCCGGCGGTCACTTGCCGCATGCGGCAAGGCCGGAGGCCCTGATGCAGCTTACCGCAGCAAGGCCTTGATTTCCGTTAAGCGATATTGCGAATCACATCCCGAAAAATGCACATCGTCGCTGCCGCCTGGATCTTCGTCGCGCTGATGATGGCGCTGGCCGAGGCCACCGCCACCGAGGGCAGCGTGCTGGGCGCGCTTTTCACCTTCTTGTTATACGGCGTGATGCCACTGGCCATCTTGCTCTATGTCATGGGCGCACCCATGCGACGGCGTGCTCGCAGACTGGCCGAACAGCAACAGTGGGAGGCCGAGCGCGCCGCGCAGCCCGGTCCGGCTGGCAAGCCGTCTGTCAACCCTTCTGTCAACGATCGCGCGGCCCCGGCGCCCGATTGAAGGCGGGCGACTCAGCGTCGCCAGATGGCCGCAGCGTGCCGGCCGGTCACACCGGTGTCACGCCGATAGGAGTAGAAGCGCACGGCATCGCTCGCGGTGCACCACTGGCCCCCGCCGATCTGCTGCACGCCAGCCGCACGCAGCCGTCGGCGCGCCAGGCCCGGCAGGTCGGCCCACCATTTCGGCGGCAAGCCTTCCGGCGTGGCAACTGGCCGGAAGCAGGGGTCGCCCGGTTCGGCGCCGAACGCGATGCGCACCTCGTCTCCCACCTCGAAGCGCTGCGGCCCGATGCAAGCGCCCAGCCAGGTCGTCACTTCCGAGGGCTTGCAGCCCGCGGCTTCACAGAGCGCCGCCAGCGTGGCCTGCAGCACACCACCCGCCAGCCCGCGCCAACCCGCGTGCGCAGCGCCCACCGCCCGCCCCTGCGGCGCCGAAAACAGCACCGGCAGGCAGTCGGCCACCAGCACCGTGCAGGCCAGGCCGCGCTCGGTGGTGATGCTGGCGTCGGCTTGCCAGAACTCGGTCGACCGGCCTTGCGCGTCCACCGGAGTTTCACCGGCCCGCAGGTGCACCACCCGCGTGCCGTGCACCTGGTCCAGGTAGACAGGCTTGGCGCCGCCCAGCGCGGCGGCAAAACGCTGCTGGTTGCGCCAGATCGACTCGGGCACGTCGAGGTTGTCGCCGCGCAGGCCCGGTGGCCGCAGGTTCAGGCTGGCCCACGGTCCAAGGCTGACGCCGCCGGCCCGGGTGCTCATCAACCCTGCAGCCTCCGCCGGCAAACCGCTGGCGTGCAGCCAGATCGAATCCGTCACCAACTCATTCGGCATCGGGACAGCGCGCTGGATGCGTCTCGCTGAACGCTGGCAAGGCCATGCAGGCGTCGAAGACCTTCATGACCTGCGGCACATGGTCCAGCCGGCACTGGAAACGCTGGGCGTTGAAGATCTGCGGCACCAGCACGCAGTCGACCAGCCCCGGCGTGTCGCCCATGCTGAAGCGGCCCGCCTGCACTTGCAACTGGCGCTCGACCGTGGCCAGGCCGGTCTCGGTCCAATGCCGGTACCAGCGGGTCTTGTCCTCTTCCGACAGGCCCAGGTCCTTGACCAGGTAGCGCAGCACGCGCAGGTTGTTCAGCGGGTGAATCTCGCAAGCCATGTCCAGCGCCAGCGCGCGGGCCTGGGCCCGGCCCAGCGGGTCCGCCGGCAGCAGCGGTGGCTCGGGGTGCGTCTCGTCCAGGTACTCGATGATGGCCAGCGACTGGTGCACCGAGGCTTCACCGTCGCGCAGCAGCGGCACCAGCCGGGTGGCCGACACGGCGGCGTAGGACTCGCCCATCTGCTCGCTGCGTGCCAGGTGCACCGGCTTGTAGTCATAGGCCAGGCCCTTGAGCGCCAACGCAATGCGCACCCGGTACGAGGCCGCCGAGCGGAAGTAGTTGTAGAGCTCCATCACGGGTTTCGTGTCACGCACCTGCAACGATCTCGACCACCAGGCTGCCCAGTCCGGTGATCTCGCAGCGCAGCGTGTCACCCACCTTGACCGCGCCAACCCCTGCCGGCGTGCCGGTGTAGATCAGGTCACCGGGCGCCAGTTCCCAGCCCTGGCTCAGCACCGCGATGGTCTCGCGCACGTTCCAGATCAGGTCCGACAGGTCGCCTCGCTGGCGCAGCTCGCCATTGACTTCCAGTGTGATCGCGCCGCTGGTCAGCTCGCCGGTGCTGGCGACCGGATGCAGCGGGCCGATGGGCGCGGACTGCTCGAAAGCCTTGCCGATCTCCCACGAGCGGCCCTGCTTCTTCATGTCGTTCTGCAGGTCGCGGCGGGTCATGTCCAGGCCGATGGCGTAGCCCCAGATGTGCTCGCCTGCGGCTTCGGCGCTGATGTCCTTGCCGCCCTTTCCGATGGCCACCACCAGTTCCACTTCGTGGTGCAGGCTGTGGGTCAGCGTCGGGTAGGCCATGTGGCCGGTCTCGCCCTGCGGCACGGCCAGGATCGCGTCGGCCGGCTTCATGAAGAAGAACGGCGGCTCGCGGCCGGTGGCACCCATCTCGATGGCGTGTTCGGCGTAGTTGCGGCCGACGCAATAGATGCGGCGAACCGGGAATTGATCGCTGCTGGTGCCGGCGACTGGCACGGTGATGACGGCGGGGGCGGGAAAGACAAGGCTCATGGCGGCACGGAGCCGGCGCCGTGGCGGCTACCGGCGGCAAATGAGGGGGAAAACGAAGGGTGGACGACGATGATGCCATGCAGCCGGCAAAGCGCTGCGGCCTGCCCGCTACACTGCAAAGCCATGCTGCTCGAGCGCTCCATTCGTCACTGCCGCGCCTGCGGTTCGCCCACCGCCTACATCGTGCCAGCGGACGACAGCCGGCCGCGCGCGGTTTGCAGCCAGTGCCACACCGTGCACTACGAAAACCCCCTCAACGTGGTGGGCACTGTGCCGGTCTGGCAGGACCAGGTGCTGCTGTGCCGCCGCGCCATCGAGCCGCGCTACGGCCTGTGGACGCTGCCGGCCGGGTTCATGGAGCTGGGCGAAACCACGGCCCAGGGTGCAGAACGCGAAACCGACGAAGAAGCCGGCGCGCAGATCGAGATGCAGGGCCTGTTCACCGTGCTGAGCGTGCCGCGCGTCGGCCAGGTGCACCTGTTCTACCTGGCCCGCATGCTGGACACCACGCTGAACCCCGGCCCCGAAACCCTGGAAGCCAAGCTCTTCCGCGAAGACGAAATCCCCTGGGACGAAATCGCCTTCCGCACCGTGCGCGACACCCTGCTGCACTACTTCGAAGACCGCAAGACCGGCCGCTTCGAGGTGCACACCGGCGACATCCTGTAGCTGCCCGCGTTTCGCGTCAGGAGCTGCCCGTCGCCGAATCGGGATGCCGCGCCCGCCAGGCGCGCATCGCCTGGCGGTACTCGTCCATTGCGAGGTCGTAGAGGTCGAACACGCAAGGGTCGCAGCCATTGCCGCAGCAGGCGTCCAGGTCGGGCTGGAACGGGGGCGTGGGCATCGGGTCGGCGTCGGGCGTCGGTGCGGCGTCCACGGCTGAGTTCGGTATGGTGGGTCGGCCCTCAGGCCGCCAGCGCGTCGGCCGGCACCGCGGCCGGGCCGGTGATGCCGTCGATGTTGCATTGCCACAGCGCGTCGGCGTCGGCGGCGTCGGCCACACCTTCGGCGTACACCTTCAGGTCAAGGCCGTGCAGCATGCGCACGCTGCTGGCCACGTGCTGGATGCGGGCGTCGTCGTGGGCCAGGCCTTCGGTCACGCTGGCGTCGAGCTTGATGAAGTCGAGTCCGGCCTCCAGCAGCACGCCGGGTTCGGCGATGTGTTCGCCAGCATGTTCCAGGCCGACACGGGCGCCGTGGGCGTGCGCCATGCTGACCAGTTCGCGCAGCAGGCGCAGTTCGTTGAACGCGCCGGCTTCATCCACTTCGAGCCACAGGCCGGGCGAGGCCGCGCGGTGCAGGTCCAGCAGGCTGCGCAGCTGCGGCATCAGCGCGCTGTCTTTCAGCGAGTGCGGGCTGAGGTTGACCGAACGGGGGATGCCGTCGCGGGCGATCGCGCGCAAGGCCAGGTCGGCAGCGACCAGATCGATGCGGGCGGTCAGCTGGGTGCGGCGCGCCATCGGCAACCACTTGGCTCCGGACAGGGGCTCCGCCCCTTCGTCGAGCTGCAGGCGCAGCGGGCATTCGCGCAGCAGCACGGCGCGGGACGCGTCGATCAGCGGGAATTCGACCAGGTGCGCGCGCTCTGCCGTCAACGCGGCTTCTATGCGCGAGCGCCAGCTGTCTTCGCCCAGCATCACGCCGTCACCGGTGTCGTCCAGTTCGACCGCAAATGCGCCCTTGGCCTCAGCCCGCGCCAGCGCCTGGTCGGCCGCGGCCAGCAGCGATGAAATGGGCGCGCCATGCCACCAGCGCACCGCGCCGACCACGGCCGAGACGCCGCCCAGCCGCTCGCGGCCGGACTCGCGCAACAGGCTGCGCAGCCGGGCCGAGACGTCCACCGCAGGTTCACGCAGGGACGCCGCTTCAGGCAGCAGCATCGCGAAGTCGGAGCCGTTCAGCCGGCCGACCTCGAAGGAACCGACACGCGTGGCGGAGTCGATGATCGCGTGGCCGGCATCGCGCAGCATCGCGTCGGTCGCCACGCGGCCCAGGCGGCGGTTCAGGCCCTGCAGGTCGCTGATGCGCACCAGCAGCAGCGCGCCACCGGCCACGCCGTCTTCCGAACTCAGCAGGCCCTTGAGCCGGCTCATGAAATGCGGCCGGTTGGAGACGCCGGTCAGCGGGTCGCAATTGGCCTGGCGGCGCAGCATCTCGACCTGGCCGGCCTGCTCGTCGAACATGGCCTTGAGGCGGTCGACCATCAGGTTCATCGCCCGGGTCACGTTGCGCAGCTCGGGCACCGAAGGTTCGCTGACGGTGATGAAGCGCCGCTCGGTCAAGGCCTGGGCCTGGCGCACCGTGGCTTCCAGCGGCACCCGGATGCGGCGCAGCAGCAGGTGGGCCAGCGCGCCGAGTGCAATCGCCAGCAGCGCAAACGCGGTCAGCGTGCGCAGCATGCCGCGCCACAGTTCGCGGTAGGCAAAGCGGGTGTTGCCCCGCACTTCCAGCGAGCCCACGCTGACGCCGTCGGCCACCACCGGCGCCAGGCCCTGGGTCACATTCAGCGACAGCAGGTCGGCAAACCAGTCCGGCACGCCATCGGCCATCGGCGGCGCTTCGCGCGACAGCAGCGTGCCGCCTTGCGGCGTGCGCAGCCGCAGGTGCTCGTAGAAGCCGATCTCGAACTGGCGGTCCAGCGTGGCGGCCATGCTTGGCAGGTCGCCATGCTGGCCCGCCAGCGTCTGGGCCAGCGATTGCGCGCTGTCGTGGTTCTTCATGGCCAGTTGCGTGGCCAGGTATTGCCGGGCCGACAACATGGACAGGCCGAAGGCGCCGGCAAAAGCCAGCGTCAGCGTCAGCAGCAGCAGCAACCAGACTTGGCGAATCAAACTCATGGGCAGGTTTCCGTTTCCTCTGTCGCCCTTATACCTTCTCCCGGCCGGCATCAAAGCTGCAAAATCGACGCAGAAACGGGGCATAACCCGCAGGCTTTGCGCATGCCCAGCGCGGTTCGTCCCAGTGAAACACGCGAATTTGGATAGACTCGGCGGGCTTTGGGCAGCGCCAGTCGCCGCCCGGCCCATTTTGTTGCTTGCCTGCCCACTTGCCACCTGACCGCCTGCCCATGCTGTTTGCCCGTGCCCCACTTGCGTCCCAGGCGATTCTTCACGCTGACCGGGCCGCCGGGCCGGTGCGAAGCCTGAGCTGTGGCTGGCTGCTGGCCCTGAGCGCGCTGGTCAGCCTGCCCGCAGGTGCACAGACCACCGCCCCGGCGGCGGCCTCAAAGCCGGCCGCGGCGTCACCCGAAGCAAGCGAAGTGCAGCGCCTGATCCGCGAAGGCCAGCACGCGCAGGCGCTCAAGCTGATCGACGAAACCCTGGCCCGCAATCCCAAGGACGCGCAGATGCGCTTTCGCCGCGGTGTCGCGCTGTCCATGCTGGACCGCAAGCAGGAGGCGCTGACGGTGTTCCAGAAGCTGGTCGAAGACCACCCGGACATGCCGGCGCCGTACAACAACATGGCCGTGATCTACGGCTCCATGGGTGACTACGACAAGGCCCGCGAAGCGCTGGACAAGGCGATCCGCACCAATCCAACCTACGCCACCGCCTACCAGAACCTCGGCGACGTCTACGCCCAGCTCGCCAGCCAGGCCTACAACAAGGCGCTGCAGCTGGACAAGACCGATGCCACCAGCGCGCCCAAGCTGGCACTGCTGCGTGAACTGACGGCCGCGCCCAATGTGGCCCCGCCGCCGATGCCGAGAAAAAAGCCGCCGGTCATCGCCGCTGCACCTGCCGTGGCCCCGTCGGTACCGGCACCAACACCAGCGATCGCGCCTTCCGTTGCCGCCGCACCGGCCAGCACGGCGGTGGCCGTGGCCAAGCCGAAACCGGAACCCGCCAAGGTTGAAGCCACCAAACCTGAAGTGGCCAAGCCGACGCAAGCCGTCGCACCGGAAGGCCAGGCCGAGGTCGAGGCCGCCGTCAAGGCCTGGGCCACCGCCTGGAGCAGCCGTGACATGAGCGGCTATTTCGCAGCCTACGCGCCGGACTTCAAGGGCCAGGCCGCCTCCCGCAAGGCCTGGGAACAGGACCGCGAGGCCCGCATCGCGCCGCGCAAGAAGATCCGCGTCGAGCTGGCGGACATGAGCGTGCAGGTCAAGGGCAATCAGGCCACGGTGCGATTCCGCCAGGCCTACAGCTCGGACACTTTGAGCACGACAGGTCGCAAAACGCTGGAAATGCAGCGCTCGGATCACGGAAAATGGCAGATCAAGCAAGAGTCCGTCGGCGGGTGACCCTGCCCGCGACCGGCCCTGCCCTGGTGGCGGCCTGACATGCGCTGGCCCGCCGCCCCTGACCTGATTCGATGACGAGTGAACAACGCCCCCTGACGACCCGGCACCGCGGCGCATGGCTGCTGAGCCTGGTGGCCGGTGCCGTGCTGCTCGGCTGGGCCGCGCAAGGCCGCCACGCCTGGGACGCCCGCGCAGCCGTCGCCCCTGACGCACTGCGTGGCAGCGGCAAGCTGAAGCTGGCCGACGAACTGCCGACCTGGCGCGACAGCGAGGTCGCCGAGCCCGAAGCCCTGAGCGGCAGCGCCGAAAGCCGCCTGCTGGCCGCTTACCGGCTGGTAGGCGAGCGCCGGCTGGACGCCGCGCTGCAGGTCACCACCGCCCTCTCCCACGACTACCCGCAGTTCCGCCTCGGCCAGCTGCTGCATGCCGACCTGCTGGCGGCCCATGTGCAGCCGCTGGCGGGCTTCGGCCGGCCGGCCGCGGCGATGGCCGTTGCACCCGAGGCTTCTGCCACGGGGGACGCCCTGACCGGCCTGCAACAGGAAGCCGCTGCCCGCCTGCACGCGCTGCAGCAGCGCCCGCCCGCCGGCCTGGTACCGGCCGAGCTGGTGCGGCTGCCGGCCTCGGTGCCGCATGCCGTCGTGGTGGACGCCTCGCGCTCGCGCCTGTACCTGTTCCGCCATGACGCGCAAGGCCTGCAGCTGGTGCAGGACTTCTACGTCTCGGTCGGCAAGCAGGGCGTGGACAAGCAAGCAGAGGGCGACCAGAAGACGCCGCTGGGCGTGTACTACACGCTGAATGCGGTGGCGCATGCCCAGCTGGACCTTCGCTTTGGCGCTGGCGCGTTGCCGCTGAACTACCCGAACGCGCTAGACAAGAACGACGGCCGTACCGGCAGCGGCATCCTGCTGCACGGCGTGCCGACCAGCACCTACTCACGTCCTCCGCTGGACAGCGACGGCTGCGTGGCGATGGCCAACGACGACCTGCTGCGCCTGATGGCGACGCTGCCCGAACGCGACACGCCCGTGGTCATCACCCGAGAGATCCACTGGGTGGCGCCTGCCCAGGCCGGCGCTTTGCCAGCCAGCTTCGAGCAGGCCTGGAGCGCCTGGCAGCGCGCGCGGCTGCAAGGCACGCCGGCGCTGCTGGACCCGCTGTACGCACCCAACGCCACACTGGCGGTCACCGGCGAACAGGCCGAGCGCTTTCGCAGCCGGCTGCAGGTGCCACCGGCCGCGGTCGACGAAGTGAGCGTGCTGACCTGGCACGACCACACGCCCATGCTGGTCGTGACCTTCCGCGAACGCGCGGGCGCCACTGTCAAGCGCGACCGCGTGGTGCGCCAGTACTGGGGCCAGCAAGGCGCGGACTGGCGCATCGTCGCCGAAGGCCCGGTGCGCTGAGCGTCTGGTCGCGCAAGCGCGGCCGGCCCACAATCTACGGCATCACTGCCGGAGCCGCCCATGTTCCCTGCTTCACGCCAGTTGCTGGCCGCGCTGGCCAGCGCCACCTTGCTGGTGGTCACCAGTCCAACCCTGCAAGGCCAGGCCACCGCCGACCCGTTCACTCCGGTGGCCTGGCTGGCCGGCTGCTGGCAGCTCGACGGCGGCGAAGCCGGCACGGTGGAGCAATGGATGGCGCCGGCCGGCGGCGCAATGCTGGGCATGAGCCGTACGCTGCAGCGCGGCCAGCTGCGCGAGTTCGAGTTCATGCAGTTCCAGCTGGATGCGAGCGGCAAGCTCAGCTTCGTGGCGCAGCCGCAAGGCCGGCCGCCGACCGCTTTTGCGCTGGCCGCCGTCGGTGAGCGCCAGGCACGCTTCAGCAACCCGCAGCACGACTTCCCGCAGACGGTGATCTACCAGGCGGTGGGCAACGACCGGCTGCTGGCGCGCATCGAAGGCCCACGGAACGGCGAGTTGCGTGGCATCGACTTTCCGATGAAGCGCATCGCCTGCGACGGGCCGCGCTGAGCTGGAAATGAAAAGGAGCCGGCCCTTGCGGGTGCGGCTCCTTGGGGTTTGCGGAGAAGCGCCGAATCAGCGCTTCTGCGGTGGCAGGTCCGTGCAGGAGCCATGTGCCACTTCCGCCGCCATGCCCAGGCTTTCTCCCAGCGTCGGGTGCGGGTGGATGGTCTTGCCGATGTCCACTGCGTCTGCGCCCATCTCGATGGCCAGCGCGATCTCGCCGATCATGTCGCCAGCATGCGTGCCGACGATGCCGCCGCCCAGGATGCGGCCATGGCCGTGGGCCTCGGGCGAATCGTCGAACAGCAGCTTGGTGAAGCCTTCGTCGCGGCCGTTGGCAATGGCGCGGCCCGAGGCCGTCCACGGGAACAGGCCCTTCTTGACCTTGATGCCTTGCGCCTTGGCCTGGTCCTCTGTGAGGCCGACCCAGGCGACTTCCGGGTCGGTGTAGGCGACGCTGGGGATCACGCGGGCGTCGAACTGGCTCTTGGCCAGTGCATCGTCGCCCTTGATCTCGCCGGCGATGACTTCCGCGGCGACGTGGCCTTCGTGGACCGCCTTGTGCGCCAGCATCGGCTGGCCCACCAGGTCGCCGATGGCGAAGATGTGGCGCACGTTGGTGCGCATCTGCACATCGACCGGGATGAAGCCACGGTCGCCGACGGCCACACCGGCGTTTTCAGCGCAGATCTTCTTGCCGTTGGGCGTGCGGCCCACGGCCTGCAGCACCAGGTCGTAGGTCTGCTCGCTCTTGGTCCCGTCAGCCGCCTCGAACTGCACCTTGATGCCTTCGGGCGTGGCTGTCGCACCCACGGTCTTGGTCTTCAACATGATGTTGTCGAAGCGTGGCGCATTGAGCTTCTGCCAGACCTTCACCAGGTCGCGGTCGGCGCCCTGCATCAGGCCATCCAGCATTTCGACCACGTCCAGGCGCGCACCCAGCGTGGAGTAGACCGTGCCCATTTCCAACCCGATGATGCCGCCACCGACGATCAACATCTTCTTCGGCACCGCCTTCAGGTTCAGCGCGCCGGTGGAGTCGACGATGCGCTCGTCCTGCGGGAAGAACGGCAGGCGCACCGCCTGCGAGCCGGCGGCGATGATGGCGTTGTTGAAGCGAACGACCTTCTTCGCGCCGGTCTTGGCCTGGCCCTCCGCACCTTCGGTCTCTTCGACCTGCAGGTGGTACGGATCGATGAACTGGCCGACGCCGCGCACGGTCGTGACCTTGCGCATCTTGGCCATGGCCGTGAGGCCGCCTGTCAGCTTGCCGACGACCTTGTCCTTGTGGCCGCGCAGCTTGTCGATGTCCAGCTCGGGCGCGCCGAACTCGACGCCGAGGGCTGCCATGTGGCTGACTTCGTCCATCACCGCGGCCACGTGCAGCAGCGCCTTGGACGGGATGCAGCCGACGTTCAGGCAGACGCCGCCCAGCGTGGCGTAACGCTCGACGATGACGACCTTCAGGCCGAGGTCAGCAGCGCGGAAGGCGGCGGAGTAGCCGCCAGGGCCGGCGCCGAGCACGACGAGGTCGCATTCGAGGTCGACCGCGCCGCTGTACGAGCCCGCAGGTGCGGGTGCGCTCACAGCGGTGGGCGCCGGAGCCGGAGCCGGTGCGGGTGCGGAAGCCGCGGCTGCAGGTGCAGGTGCCACAGCGCCTGCTTCGGCCGCTTCCAGCATCAGGATCGCCGAGCCCTGGTTGACCACATCGCCCACCTTCAGCTTCAGTTCCTTGACCACGCCGGCGTGCGACGACGGGATTTCCATCGAGGCCTTGTCGCTCTCCACCGTGATCAGGCTCTGGTCGGCTTTCACCGTGTCGCCGGGCTTGACCAGCAACTCGATGACGCCCACGTCCTTGAAGTCGCCAATGTCCGGGACTTTCACTTCGATCAGTGCCATGTCGTGCTCCTGATCAAAGTGCGATGCGGCGGAAGTCCGCCAGCAACGAAGCGAAATACACATTGAATCGAGCGGCTGCGGCGCCGTCGATCACGCGGTGGTCCCAGCTCAGCGACAGCGGCAGGATCAGGCGCGGCTGGAAGGCCTTGCCGTCCCATACCGGCTCGATGCTGCTCTTGCAGACGCCCATGATGGCGACTTCAGGCGCGTTGATGATGGGCGTGAAGTACTTGCCGCCAATGCCACCCAGGCTGGAGATGCTGAAGCAGCCGCCGCTCATGTCGGCCGGACCCAGCTTGCCGTCGCGTGCCTTCTTGGCCAGGTCGCTCATTTCCTGGCTGATCTGGAAGATGCCCTTCTTGTCGGCATCCTTGATCACCGGCACCACAAGGCCATTGGGCGTGTCCGCCGCAAAGCCGATGTGGAAGTACTGCTTCATCACCAGCTTCTGCGCGTCGCCCTCGCCTTCCAGGCTGGCGTTGAACTCGGGGAACTTCTTCAGCGCAGCCACGGTGGCCTTGATCATGAAGGCCAGCATCGTGACCTTGATGCCGCTCTTCTCGTTTTCCTTGTTGAGCTGCACGCGGAAGGCTTCCAGATCGGTGATGTCCGCGTCGTCGTGGTTGGTGACGTGCGGGATCACGACCCAGTTGCGGTGCAGGTTGGCGCCGGAGATCTTCTTGATCCGGCTCATGTCCTTGCGCTCGATGGGCCCGAACTTCTCGAAATCCACCTTGGGCCACGGCAGCAGGCCCGGGAAGGCGCCACCGCCAGTGGCCGCCGCAGGTGCCTTGGCCTTTTGCGCGACCGTCTGCACTGCGCCGGCCATCACGTTCTTGACGAAGCCTTCGAGGTCGCCCTGGGTGATGCGACCCTTGGGGCCGGAGCCCTTGACCTCGGCCAGCGGCACGCCCAGTTCACGGGCGAACTTGCGGATGCTGGGCGAGGCGTGCGGCAACTGGCCATTGGGCGTGCCGGGTTCGTGCGCGGGCAGCGCCGCGGTGGGCGCGGTGCGCTCGACCGGGGCGCTGGTGAGCGTGGCTGGCGCCGGGCTCGCCGCGGCGGCGGCCTGTGCGGGTGCTGCGGCGGGCGCAGGCGCAGCAGCACCCTCGCCTTCCAGCACGGCAATCAGCTGGCCCTGGTTGATCTTGTCGCCCAGCGCCACCTTCAGTTCCTTGACCACGCCGGCATGCGACGAGGGGATCTCCATCGAGGCCTTGTCGCTCTCGACGGTGAGCAGGCTTTGCTCGGCCTTGACCGTGTCGCCGACCTTGACCAGCAACTCAATGATGGCCACGTCCTTGAAGTCGCCGATGTCGGGCACGACGACCTCGATGCGCGACGGGCCAGCCGGCGCTGCAACCGGCGCAGGCGCCGGTGTGGCAGCTTGCGCGGGTGCAGGCGCCGGAGCCGCTGCGGCAGCAACTGGCGCGGGCGCGGTAGCCGGTGCAGCGGCGCCTTCTGCTTCCACCGTCAGCAGCACGGAGCCTTCGCTGATGGTGTCACCCAGTTTGACCTTCAGTTCCTTGACCACGCCGCCGGTCGAGGCCGGGATTTCCATCGAGGCCTTGTCGCTCTCGACGGTCACCAGGCTCTGCTCGGGCTTGATCGTGTCGCCAACCTGGACCAGCAGCTCGATGATGGCCACGTCCTTGAAGTCTCCGATGTCGGGGACTTTCACTTCTACCAATGCCATTCGGATGTCTCCGTTGAATTCAGTACGCAAGGCGTCAAATCAATTCCCGCGGCGTCCGCAGAGCCAGCTTTGCCGGTCTGCAGGCGCGCCCCCCTTCAAGGGGGAGGCGCTACGCGCCTCGGGGGTGATCACGCATACAGCGGGTTGATCTTGTCGGCCTTGATGCCGTACTTGGCAATCGCCTCGGCCACCTTGGCCAGCGGCAGCGTGCCTTCGTCGGCCAGCGCCTTCAGCGTCGCGACGACGATGTAGTGGCGGTTGATCTCGAAGTGCTCGCGCAGCTTGCTGCGGAAGTCGCTGCGGCCGAAGCCGTCCGTGCCCAGCACCTTGTAGGTCTTGCCCTTGGGGATGAAGGCGCGGATCTGCTCGGCGTAGTTCTTCATGTAGTCGGTCGACGCGATGACCGGGCCGGAATGCGCGCCGAGTTGCTGCGTGACAAACGGCACGTGCGCGGTCTCAGTCGGATGCAGCAGGTTCCAGCGCTCGCAGGCCTGGCCGTCGCGGGCCAGTTCGTTGAAGCTTGGGCAGCTCCAGACGTTCGCTGCCACGCCCCAGTCCTTCTCCAGCAGTTCCTTGGCCGCCTGCGACTCACGCAGGATGGTGCCCGAGCCCAGCAGGTTGACGGTGGCGCTCTTGCCCTTGGCGGCCTCGTCCAGCAGGTACATGCCCTTGATGATCTCTGCCTCGGTGCCAGGCTTCAGGCCGGGCATCGGGTAGTTTTCGTTCAGCAGGGTCAGGTAATAGAAGACGTTTTCCTGGTTCTCGACCATGCGCTTCAAGCCGTGCTGCATGATCACCCCGACCTCGTGCGCGAAGGTCGGGTCGTAGCTGACGCAGTTCGGGATCGTGCCGGCCAGGATGTGGCTGTGGCCGTCTTCGTGCTGCAGGCCTTCACCGTTCAGCGTGGTGCGGCCCGAAGTGCCGCCCAGCAGGAAGCCGCGCGCCTGCATGTCGCCCGCGGCCCAGGCCATGTCGCCAATGCGCTGGAAGCCGAACATCGAGTAATAGACATAGAACGGGATCATCACGCGGTTGTTCGTCGAGTACGACGTGGCCGCGGCGATCCACGAGCCCATGCCGCCCGCTTCGTTGATGCCTTCCTGCAGGATCTGGCCAGCCTTGTCTTCCTTGTAGTAGGAGACCTGGTCGCGGTCCTGCGGCGTGTACTTCTGGCCTTCAGGGTTGTAGATGCCGATCTGGCGGAACAGGCCTTCCATGCCGAAGGTGCGCGCCTCGTCCACCAGGATGGGCACGACACGCGGGCCGAGCTGCTTGTCACGTAACAGCGCGCCGAGCACGCGCACGTATGCCTGCGTGGTGGAAATCTCGCGGCCCTCGGCCGTCGGGTCCAGCACCGACTGGAAGAACGGCAGGTCCGGCACCGGCAGCGATTCTTCAGCCTTCACGCGGCGCTTGGGCAGGTAGCCGCCCAAGGCCTGGCGGCGCTCGTGCAGGTAGCGCATTTCCGGCGTGTCTTCGGCCGGCTTGTAGAACGGCAGCGAAGCCAGCTCGCTGTCGGGAATGGGAATGTTGAAGCGGTCGCGGAAGGCCTTGATGTCCTCGTCGGTCAGCTTCTTGGCCTGGTGGGCGGTGTTCTTGCCCTCGCCGGCCTTGCCCATGCCGAAGCCCTTGACGGTCTTGACCAGCATGACCGTCGGCTGGCCCTGGGTGTTGACGGCCTTGTGATAGGCGGCATAGACCTTTTGCGGGTCGTGGCCGCCGCGCTGCAGGCGCCAGATGTCGTCGTCGCTCATCTTGGCGACCATTTCCAGCAGCTTGGGGTGGCGGCCAAAGAAGTTCTTGCGCACGAAGGCGCCGTCATTGGCCTTCATGGCCTGGTAGTCGCCGTCCAGCGTCTCCATCATGACCTTCTTCAGCAGGCCGTCCTTGTCGCGCGCCAGCAGCGGGTCCCAGTAGCTGCCCCACAGCAGCTTGATGACGTTCCAGCCGGCGCCGCGGAATTCACCTTCCAGCTCCTGCACGATCTTGCCGTTGCCACGCACCGGGCCGTCCAGGCGCTGCAGGTTGCAGTTGACGATGAAGATCAGGTTGTCGAGCTTCTCGCGCGCAGCCAGGCCGATGGCGCCCAGGCTTTCCGGCTCGTCCATCTCGCCGTCGCCGCAGAAGACCCAGACCTTGCGCTTGGATGTGTCGGCAATGCCGCGCGCATGCAGGTACTTCAGGAAGCGTGCCTGGTAGATCGCCATCAGCGGCCCCAGGCCCATCGAGACGGTGGGGAACTGCCAGAACTCGGGCATCAGCTTCGGATGCGGGTAGCTGGACAAGCCCTTGCCATCGACTTCCTGGCGGAAGTTCAGCAGCTGCTCTTCGCTGATGCGGCCTTCCATGAAGGCGCGGGCATAGATGCCGGGCGAGGAGTGGCCCTGGATGTAGAGCAGATCACCGCCGTGCACGCCGTCGTCGCCGTGCCAGAAGTGGTTGAAGCCGGCGCCGAACATCGTGGCAACCGAGGCGAAGGACGAGATGTGGCCGCCGAGGTCGCCGCCATCGGCCGGATGCAGGCGGTTGGCCTTGACGACCATGGCCATCGCGTTCCAGCGCATGTAGGCGCGCAGGCGCTCCTCGATTTCCAGGTTGCCCAGGCAATGGGCTTCGTCTTCCGGCTCGATCGTGTTGACGTAGCCGGTGGTGGCCGAGAACGGGCGGTCCACGCCATGTTGGCGGGCGTGCTCGAGCAGTTGCTCCAGCAGGAAATGGCCGCGATCACGCCCCTCTGAATCGATGACGGCGGACAAGGCGTCCAGCCACTCACGGGTTTCTTGCGCATCGGCATCAACGGCCGACGCGCCCAAGAATGATTCAGGCACGGCTGACATGGTGTCTCCTCAAACGGGGTTCTAAAAGGTCGGCGCGCAGTTTGGCACAGGGTTCGTGAATTTTCAAATTGCGATTGTGCTTTTCACATTATGAATTCACCATCCTCCTTCAGGCCTGGAACCGGCTGCCCCAATGGTTGGGCAAACCTGCAGCACCGGCCCACGCGAAAACCCGCGCCCAGGCGCTGCCCCAAGCCGCAAGCGGCATCGATAATCGCCCCGCCATGCCCGTTGCCCGAGACATCCCTTCCGCCAGCCACCCCAACAGCCTGCTGCACCGCCTGTTCCGGCGCTGGTGGCGGCAGCAATCTCCCTCGCGCCAGGACCGCTTTGCAACCATCGCCCCGTTGATTTCGGTGCTGATGTTTCTCGCAACCATCACCGCCACCTTCTGGTACCTGCGCAACGAGGAGATTGAACGGGCCGGCGAAGCACTGCGGCGCGACACCGAAATCTCCCAGCAGCAGATCCGCCTGCACCTGATCGAGAACCAGGAACAGCTGGTGCGCATGGCGCGCGAGCTGGCAACGCGCGACATCGCGCCCGAGGAGTTCCTGCCGCATGCCGCCGCCTTCCAGCGCGAGCGCCCCGAGGTCCGCCACCTGACCTGGGTCACTGCGCAGCGCCAGGTGCGCGCCTCCCAGGCAGTGCTGTCCTATGAGTCCGTCACATCCGAGAAGCCCGCCAAGCACAACCCGTCTTTCCCGGGCGAAGGCCTGGCACTGGCGTCAGAAGCCGCCTTTATCGCGGCACGGGACACGCGCCAGCCGGTGTACTCCCGCCCGTTCACCGACGCCGACGGCATGGCGGTCTTCCAGGTGCAGGTGCCGCTGATCGACCGCGGCAACTTCGCCGGCACGCTGATCGTCGAATACTCGATCGAGTCGCTGGTGCGCTACTACGTGCCCAGCGAAGTTTCGCGCCGGCACATCATCAGCGTGGTCGGGCCGGAGCTGCAGCCGCTGGCCAGCACCGTCACGGCCATGCCGGGCCAGCCCGTCGTGCCCCCGTCGTTGCAGCATGAGGTGCCGCTGGCGCCGATGGCCAATGGCCTGATGCTGCGCGGCCAGGGCTACCGCACCTCCATCGGCCTGATCGGCAACACGCTGTTCTGGATGGTGGTGGCCCTGTCGGTGCTGACGGTCTGGATGCTGCTGGGCACCTGGAAGCACATGCGGCGGCGGGCGCAGATCCAGAACGCGCTGGCGCAGGAAACCAACTTCCGCCGGGCGATGGAAAACTCCATGCTGACCGGCATGCGGGCCATGGACATGGAAGGCCGCGTGACCTACGTGAACCCGGCCTTCTGCGCGATGACAGGCTACGCCGAGGCCGACCTGCTGGACGGCAAGCCGCCCTTCCCGTATTGGCCGCCCGACCGGGTCGAGGAAAACACCCGACTGCTGCAACAGGAACTGCAGGGGCGCAGCCCGGCCGGCGGCATAGAGGTCAAGGTCATGCGCAAGGATGGCTCGATCTTCGACGCCCGCATGTACGTCTCGCCGCTGATCGACCCGCGAGGCCTGCAGACTGGCTGGATGACCTCGATGACCAACATCACCGAGGCCAAGCGCATCCGCGACCAGCTGTCGGCCTCGCACGAGCGCTTCACCACGGTGCTGGAAGGGCTGGACGCGGCGGTGTCGGTGCTGTCGGTCCAGCAGGGCGAGCTGCTGTTCGCCAACCGCTCGTACCGGCTGTGGTTTGGTGCCGACGCCCGTGGCCATGGGCAACTCGCCCACAGCACGCCGGCGCAAAGCTACCAGGCCGAGGCGGACGAGGAGGTCGACGGCCTGTCCGGCCTGCCGACGCAGGAGCTGACCGAAGCTGGCGCGCACCCGCACGAGATCTACGTCGAGCCGCTGGCGATGTGGTTCGACGTGCGCACCCGCTACCTGCAGTGGACCGACGGCCGGCTGGCGCAGATGCTGATCGCCACCGACATCACCAGCCGCCGCCGGGTCGAGGAACAGGCCCAGCAGCAGGCCGAGAAAGCCCAGGTCACCAGCCGGCTGATCACCATGGGCGAGATGGCCTCGTCGGTCGCGCACGAGCTGAACCAGCCGCTGACGGCGATCAACAACTACTGCAACGGCATGGTCAGCCGGGTGCGCAACGAGTCGATCAACACCGAAGACCTGATCGCCGCGCTGCAGAAGACCGGCCGCCAAGCCGAGCGCGCCGGGCAGATCATCCACCGCATCCGCGCCTTCGTGAAGAAGAGCGAGCCTCAGCGCCAGCCCTCGCAGGCCAGCGAGATCGTCGACGACGCGGTCGAGCTGGCGGGCATCGAGCTGCGCCGGCGCAAGGTGGCGATCCACACCTATGTCGCGCAGCGCCTGCCCACGCTGATGTGCGACCCGATCCTGATCGAGCAGGTGCTGATGAACCTGCTGAAGAACGCCGCCGAAGCGATCGACAGCGCCGGACTGCCCAGCGCACGCCGCAACATCGAGCTGCGCGTGGTGCCGCGCCACACGGCCGAAGAAGGCGGCGTGATCGAGTTCAGCGTCAGCGACATGGGACCGGGCATGAAGGAAGAGGTGCTGTCGCGCCTCTACGAAGCCTTTTTCTCGACCAAGGCCGAAGGCATGGGCATAGGGCTATCCCTGTGTCGGTCCATCATCGAGTCCCACCGCGGCCGGATGCGGGCGCAGAACCTCTACAATGGCACAACCGTGACAGGGTGCCGGTTCGCCTTCACCCTGCCTGTTGACCTGACCCAGCGCGTGGATGCCCAGCCGGTGCCAGAGGTACCTGATGTGGCAGCCGCAGCCAACCCGAACGCCACAGCTTCATGAGCCTGATCCCCAAAAAAGGTACCGTCTACGTGGTCGACGACGATGAGGCCGTGCGCGACTCGTTGCAGTGGCTTCTGGAGGGCAAGGACTATCGGGTCAAGTGCTTCGATTCCGCCGAATCCTTCCTGTCCCGCTTCGACCCGCGCGAAGTCGCCTGCCTGATCGCCGACATCCGCATGGACGGCATGAGCGGCCTGGAACTGCAGGACCGGCTGCTGGAGCGCAAGAGCCCGCTGCCTGTTGTGTTCATCACCGGCCATGGCGACGTGCCGATGGCCGTGACCACGATGAAGAAGGGCGCGATGGACTTCATCGAGAAGCCCTTCAAGGAAGAAGAGCTGGTTTCGCTGGTCGAGCGCATGCTGGACCAGGCCCGCTCGGCCTTCTCGCAACACCAGGAACAGGCCAGCCGCGATGCCTTGCTGTCTCGCCTGACCACCCGCGAAGCCCAGGTGCTGGAACGCATCGTCGCCGGCCGCCTGAACAAGCAGATTGCCGACGACCTGGGCATCAGCATCAAGACGGTGGAGGCGCACCGCGCCAACATCATGGAAAAGCTCAACGCCAACACCGTGGCCGATCTGCTGAAGATCGCCCTCGGTGCATCCCACAAGGGGTGAACTTGAGTTTGGCGCCTGGCGCCTGCAGATAACGGGGCCTTCGGGCCCCGTTGTGCCTTCTGAAGCGCATCGCTTCCCCCAATCCTTTCCGCCTCCTCTCCTCGAAAGCAGCCCGCATGACCGCCAAAGTGATCGACGGCAACGCCCTGTCCAAGCAACTCCGCGCCGAAGTCGCCACCCGCGCCGCCGCCCTCACCGCCCGCGGCCACCAGCCCGGCCTGGCAGTGATCCTGGTCGGCGAAGACCCGGCCTCGGCCGTCTATGTGCGCAACAAGGTCAAGGCCTGCCAGGACAGCGGGCTGCTGTCCGTCTTCGACAAATACGAAGCCACCCTCAGCGAGGCAGCCCTGCTGGCCCGCATTGCCGCGCTGAATGCCGACCCGGCGATCCACGGCATCCTGGTGCAGATGCCGCTGCCCAAGCACATCGATTCGGGCAAGGTCATCGAGGCGATTGCCACCCACAAGGACGTGGACGGCTATTCGGTGCTGTCGGCCGGTGAGCTGATGGCCGGCCTGCCGGGTTTCCGGCCCTGCACGCCCTACGGCTGCATGAAGCTGATCGAGTCCACCGGCGTGTCGCTGAAGGGCAAGCATGCGGTCGTGATCGGCCGCAGCAACACCGTCGGCAAGCCAATGGCGCTGCTGCTGCTGCAGGCCAATGCGACCGTCACCGTCTGCCACAGCGGCACCCCTGACCTGGCCTATCACACACGCCAGGCCGATGTGGTGGTGGCCGCGGTCGGCCGGCGCAACACCCTGACAGGTGACATGGTCAAACCCGGCGCCATCGTCATTGACGTGGGCATCAACCGCAATGATGAGGGCAAGCTTTGCGGCGACGTGGACTTCGCCTCGGTCAGCGAGGTAGCCTCGCACCTGACCCCGGTGCCCGGCGGCGTTGGCCCGATGACCATCACGATGCTGCTGGTCAACACCGTGGAAGCCGCCGAGCGCGCAGCCACGCAGGCCGACGCCTGAAGCCACCTGTTCGCACGGCCAATTCATTCCCAGGGAACCACAAGATGACCAATCCGCTGCTGCAGTTCGACACGCTGACCGATTTCCAAGCCATCCGGCCCGAACACGTCACTCCGGCGATGGACCAGTTGCTGGCCGATGCCAGCACCGCACTGGAACGCGCCGTCAGCGCAGACGTGCCGGCCGACTACGACGCGCTGTCCGCCACGCTGGGCGTGGCGACCGAGCGGCTGGGCCGGGCCTGGGGTGCCGTCGGCCACCTGAACCAGGTGGCTGACTCGCCCGAGCTGCGCGCCGCACATGCCGAAAACCTGCCCAAGGTCACCGAGTTCTTCACCCGCCAAGGCAGCGACGAGCGGCTCTACGCCAAATACAAGGCCGTGGCCAGCAGCCCCGCCGCTGCGCAGCTGAACCCGGCACGGCGCCAGGCGCTGAACCACTGGCTGCGCGACTTCAAGCTCGGCGGCGCCGATCTGCAGGGCGATGCCAAGACGCGCTTTGCCGCCATCCAGGACCGCATGGCCGAGTTGTCGCAGGCCTTCTCCAACCACGTGCTCGACGCGACCGACGCCTTCGCCTACTACGCCAGCGCAGAAGAGCTGGCCGGCGTGCCGGAAGACGCGGTGGCCGCTGCACGCAGCGCCGCCGAGGCCGAAGGCAAGGACGGCCACAAGATCACGCTGCACTTCCCGAGCTATTTTCCGGTGATGCAGTACGGCAGCAACCGCGCGCTGCGGGAGACCCTCTACCGCGCCTACGCAACCCGCGCCAGCGAATTCGGCCCGGCCGACCGCGACAACAGCGCGGTGATGAGCGAACTGCTGACGCTGCGCGCCGAAGAGGCCGCACTGCTGGGCTACGCCAACTACGCCGAAGTCTCGCTGGCCAGCAAGATGGCCCGCAGCCCGGCCGAAGTCATGAGCTTCCTGCGCGACCTGGCGCAGCGCGCCCGCCCCAGCGCCGAGCAGGACTTGAGCGACCTGCGCGCCTTTGCCAAGGCCGAGCTGGGCCTGGCCGACCTGCAGGCCTGGGACGTGGCCTACGCCAGCGAGAAGCTGAAGGAGGCCCGCTATGCCTTCAGCGACCAGGAGGTCAAGGCCTACCTGCCGCTGCCCAAGGTGCTGCAAGGCCTGTTCGGCATCATCGAGACGCTGTTCGAAGTGGCCATCCGCCCGGCGGACGCGCCGGTGTGGCACGAGAGCGTCAGGTTCTACCGCATTGAAAGAGGCTCGGAGCTGGTCGGCGAGTTCTACCTGGACCCGCACGCCCGCCCCGGCAAGCGCCCCGGCGCCTGGATGGACAATGCCCGCGACCGCTGGAAGCGCGCCGACACCGGCAGCCTGCAGACGCCGGTGGCCTTCCTGGTCTGCAACTTCGCCGCCCCGGTGGGCGACAAGCCGGCGCTGCTGAACCACGACGACGTCATCACGCTGTTCCACGAGTTCGGCCACGGCCTGCACCATTTGCTGACCCGCGTCGAGGACCTGGGCGTATCCGGCATTGGCGGCGTCGAGTGGGACGCGGTCGAGTTGCCCAGCCAGTTCATGGAGAACTTCTGCTGGGAGTGGGAAGTCATCAAGCACCTCAGCGCCCATGTGGACAGCGGCGAGCCGCTGCCACGCGCGCTGTACGACAAGATGCTGGCCGCGAAGAACTTCCAGAGCGGGCTGCAGACGCTGCGCCAGGTCGAGTTCGGCCTGTACGACATGCGGCTGCACACCGAGGCCGACGCGGCTCAGCGCGTGCTGCCCATCGTGCAGGAAGTGCGCGCCGAGGTCGCGGTCATGCAGGCGCCCGAGTTCAGCCGCACACCGAACACTTTCTCGCACATCTTTGCAGGTGGTTACTCAGCCGGCTACTACAGCTACAAGTGGGCCGAAGTGCTGTCGGCCGACGCCTGGAGCGCCTTCGAGGAGCAAGGTGTGCTGAACGCAGACACCGGCCGCCGCTACCGCCGCGAGATCCTGGAAATGGGCGGCAGCCGCCCCGCGCTGGACAGCTTCAAGGCTTTTCGCGGCCGCGAACCGTCGATTGACGCCTTGCTGCGTCACCAAGGCATGGCCAACTGAGCTTGCAGGCCGCGGTCCCCCATGCCTGCGGGGGGACCGTGCCGAAGTGCCTGCTGCGCCCACGGCGTCACCGCCAGTGTTGGTTCCGCGCGGCACGTCGGACCGGCCTTTTTGCTACCCTCAGACCTTGTCGTTGGGCGCGGCCACGAGGTTGGCGCCATTAGATTTGGAATCCGCAGTCATGATGCTCAAGGTTTCGCTTCGCCATCTGTTGCCGCTGGCCACCCTGCTCTGCCTGGCGCCACTGGCCCAGGCGCAGTACAAGGTCGTCGGCCCGGACGGCAAGGTGACCTACACCGACCAGCCGCCCGCCGACCCCAAGGCCAAGGTGCAGGCCATTGCCACGCCTGGCGCCGGCGCAGTGCCCACAGCCAGCCTGCCAGTGGGCTTGCGTGGCCCGGCTTCGCGTTATCCGGTGGTGCTGTATGCCGCGCGCGGCTGCCAGCCCTGCGACGCGGGCCGTGGCCTGCTGGTCCAGCGTGGCATTCCGTTCAGCGAAAAGCGGGTTGAAACCCCGGCCGACATCGAGGCCCTGCAGCGCATGAGCGGCAGCCGGGCGCTGCCTTTGCTGACCATCGGCACGCAGCAGGTGCGCAGCCTGTCCACCGCCGAATGGAACGGCTATCTGGACGCTGCCGGTTACCCGCAGGAGTCGCAGCTGCCGGCCAACTACCAGCGCCCGGCCTCCACGCCGCTGACCACGCCGCCGGCTGCCGCCGCGCCCGCCCCGGTCAGCTCGCCGGACACTGCGCCGCCGCCAGCCCCGGCCCCTGCCACCGGGCCCAACATCCGGTTCTGACGAAGCGCCGGTTCACGGCACCACGCGCCGGGCCGGCCACTGCGCCAGCAGCACGATGCTGCCCATCAGCCACATCGGCGCAGCCGGCAGCGTGGCGGCGGCCAGCAGGCCGAACACCGTGGGCATGAAGACGGTGGCGCCGTTGGTCACCAGCATGCGCAGCCCCAGCGCCTGGCCATGGCGGTCCGGGGGCGTCACCTGGTGCAGCATGGCCAGCACCATCGGCTGAACCGAACCCAGCGCCAGGCCCAGCACCGCCGAGCCGACCAGCATGCCGCCGGTGCCTGGAAGCCAGGCGTAGAGGAACGACACTGCCGTGGCCAGTCCCATGGCCGAGCGCAGCGCCAGCCGCTCGTCCAGCTTGTCAGCCCAGCGCGAGATCAGGAGGCGAACCAGCGTGGCCGCGGTGGCAAACGAGCCCAGCACCAGGCCGATGCTGGACGCGCTCATCGCCCGCACATGGCCCAGCACCGGAATCGCGAAGCTGTGCGCGTCCCAGCAGGAAGACAGCGCCAGATTGACCAGCAGCAAGGCGCGCAGCTGCGGGCTTTTCAGCAGGTGCCATGCAGGCGCCTGCTTGGCCGCAGGCCCCGCTGGCGGCGCAGGCTGGCGCGGCACCCAGCCGGCGAATGCCCAGGACAGCAACGGCAGCACGGCGGCAAACACAAAGCCGCTGCGGTAGCCCACATGGTCGATCAGCAAGCCGACGACCACCGGCGCCAGCGCGTTGGACAGCGCCGGCCCCAGCGAGACCCAGCTGAACACCCGCTTCAGGTCCAGCGCGTTGTGCGCCAGGCGGCCGGCCTCGCGCTGGATGCCGACGGCAGCCACCGCGACCGCGCCACCCGTCGCCAAAGCCGCCAGTGCCAGCGCTACCGGGTGCTGAGAAATGGCCGCCAGCAGTGCGCCACCCGCGCCCATGGTCACGCCAACGCCCAGCGTGCGGTGCATGCCGTGGCGGTCTGCCTGCCGGCCGGCCCACAGCGACAGCGGCAGTGGCGCCAGCGCGAACAGCGACAGCAGCGTGCCCACCATCCATTCCGGGTAGCCCAGGTGCAGCAGCAACAGGCTGGCGGTCACGCGGGTCGCGGCCATGGACGCATGCACACCGACCAGTGCGCCGATCACCGCGGGCAGCGCCCGGCGCATCGCCAGCTTGTCCTGCAGCGCGTCCTGGGCAGAAGCCGCGGCCGTCATTCGCCGGTCTCCCGCAGTTCATCCAGTGGTGCAGCCACCGCGCCCAGCAGCTTGGCCGCCTGCGGCTCGCCCATCTGCTCCACGCCCTTGAGCTTGCGCGCCATCACGCGGGTGCGCACCTCGGCCGCGTCAATGCTGGAACTGGCTTCCTCCAGCTTCTTCTTGGTCTTGGCCAGCACCTCGCCAAACTTGCCGAACTCGGTCTTCACGGCACCCAGCACTTCCCAGACTTCGGCACTGCGCTTCTCCAGTGCCAGCGTGCGGAAGCCCATCTGCAGGCTGCTCAGCGTGGCCAGCAGCGTGGTCGGGCCCACCAGCGTGATGCGATGGTCCCGCTGCAAGCCTTCCACCAGGCCCGGCCGGCGCAGCGCTTCGGCGTACAACCCCTCGGTCGGCAGGAACAGCAAGGCAAAGTCGGTGGTGTGCGGGGCTGCCACGTATTTCTCACGGATGCTGCGCGCCTCCTGCCGCAGCCTGGCCTCCAGCGCGCGCGCTGCGGCTTCTGCTGCCACCGGGTCGGCCTGCTCCTGGGCCAGCAGCAGGCGCTCGTAGTCTTCACGGGGGAATTTCGCGTCGATCGGCAGCCACAGTGCCTGGCCGTCGTCGCGCCGGCCGGGCAGGCGGATCGCGAACTCGACCCGTGCGCCGCTGCCAGGCACGGTTTCTACATTGGCGGCGTACTGGTCCGGCGTCAACACCTGCTCCAGCAGTGCCGCCAGCTGCAGCTCGCCGAACACACCGCGGGTCTTCACATTGTTCAGCACGCGCTGCAGCGAGCCCACGTCGCGGGCCAGCCCCTGCATCTCGCCCAGGCCCTTGTGCACCAGCTCCAGCCGCTCGGCCACCTGGCGAAAGCTTTCGCCCAGGCGCTGCTCCAGCGTGGCGTGCAGCTTTTCGTCGACGGTGGCGCGCATCTGTTCGAGCTTCTGCTCGTTGCCCTGCTGCAGCTGGGACAGGCGCTGCTCGACGGCCACACGCAACTCGGCCTGCTTGCGTTCGTTGGCATCGGACAGGCTTTGCAGCTGGCGCGTCAGCGCCTCGGCCAGCCGGCGCAGTGCGAGTTCCTGCGCCTCGCGGGCCTGGGCCAGCGTGCGGGCCGCGTCGCCGGCCTGGGTCATCAGGCCTTGCTGCAGGTGCGACAGGCCTTGGGCCAGCTCGGTGCGGGTGGCGCGGGCGCTGCCCTGCACCTCGCCGCGCAGTTCGCGCTCCAGCCGCTCGACCGCAGCGGCGCTGCCATCGCCGTGTCGCAGCCAGAGGGCCAGCACGGCGATCAGGTTCAGCACCAGCAGGGCCAGCAAGGCCGCCTCGACGCTGGTGATGGAAAGGCTGGAAACGGAAACGCTTGAAGAAGCAGCAGCAGGCAACACGGTCATTGCCGCCATTGTCGCGCTCGCCAAGGCGGCCAGCCCCGCGCAGGCCTCAAGTCCTGGCCAGTACCTCGGGGTTCAGGGCGGTCGGCGGCTCGCCGCCGGTCAGCGCGGCAATCAGGTTGTCGGCCGCCAGATTGCACATGGCCATGCGGGTTGGGATGCTGGCGCTGGCGATGTGCGGCGTGAGCACCACGTTGGGCAGGTCCAGCAGCGCGGGCAGCACCTTGGGCTCGCCCTCGAACACGTCCAGCCCGGCCGCGGCAATGCGCCGCTCGGCCAGCGCACGGGCCAGCGCCGCGTCGTCCACCACGCCGCCGCGGGCAATGTTGGTCAGCGTCGCGCCCGGCTTCATCAGCGCCAGCTCCGCTTCGCCAATCATGTGGTGTGAGGCGGGGCTGTAGGGCACGACGATGACCAGGTGGTCCGCCTCGCGCAGCAGCGTGGCCTTGTCGACCCAGCGCGCCTTGACGGCCTGCTCGTCGGCCTCCGGCAGCCGGCTGCGGTTGTGATAGATCACCGGCATGCCAAAACCCAGCGCGCCGCGCCGGGCAATCGCCTGGCCGATGCGGCCCATGCCCAGCACGCCCAGCGTGGCGCCATGCACATCGGCACCGGCCATCAGGTCGAAGCTCCAGTGCGTCCATTCGCCGCGGCGCAGGAAACGCTCGGACTCGGCGATGCGCCGCGCGGTGGCCATCATCAACGCGAATCCGAAGTCGGCCGTCGTCTCGGTCAGCACATCAGGCGCATTGCTGACCAGCACGCCGCGCGCAGTGCAGGCCGACACGTCGATGTTGTTGTAGCCCACCGCCATGCTGCATACGGCCTTCAATCGCGGGCAGGCCGCCAGCAGCTCGGCATTGATCGGCTCGCTGGCTGCGACGAACACGCCGTCGCAGCCTTGCAGCCTGGCGTGCAGTTCAGTGGTGCTCAGCGCCTCCTCGCTGTCGTGCGTGATGACGTCCAGGTGCTCGCGCAACCGCGCGATGACTTCCGGGAAGATGGGCCGTGCGACCAGCACGCGAGGACGGACAGGGCTTGAAGGCATGGATGGCAGTGCGGTTGAAGGATCAATCGACCCGCAGCGGCTGCAAGGCTTGCAGCAGTGCGGTCGGCAAGGGCACCGGGCGACGTGTCACGCGGTCCACATAGACATGGATGAAGTGACCGGCCGCGGCGCTCATCTCGTCGCCCGCGCCAAACAGCCCGACTTCGTAGCGCACGCTGGAGCGGCCGACATGCGCCACGCGCAGCCCGGCCTCGACGGCTTGCGGAAAGGCCAGCGGTGCGAAGTAGTTGCAGCGGGTCTCGATCACCAGGCCGATGGTCTCGCCGCCATGGATATCCAGCGCACCGGCCTCGATCAGGTAGCCGTTCACGGCAGTGTCGAAGAAGCTGTAGTAGACGACGTTGTTGACGTGGCCATAGACGTCGTTGTCCATCCACCGGGTGCCGATGCTGCGGAACAGCGGATAGGCTTCGCGGGGCAAGGCCATGGGGCGGGTGTCTTCGCTCATCAGGCGATTGTTCCATCGGCAGCTGCCAGCGGCTGTCGCCTGCCGGACGAGGCCTGCCACGCCTTCCAGCTATCGCTGGCGAGTGCCAACGTGTGCCTTTGCAGCGCCACGGTGACGGCAATGTCATGCCCATAACCGCCGGCCATCGACAGCGCCACCGGCAGCCCGCGCTCGCGCAGCGCGTCCAGCACCAACAGGTCGCGCTGCGCCAGGCCAGCCGCGCTGACCTTGAGCCGGCCCAGCCTGTCGCCCTCGTGCGGGTCGGCGCCGGCCAGGTAGAAGACAAGGCCCGGTGGCGTGCGCTGCAGGCGTTGCCACACGGTGTCCAGGCTTTGCGCCAGCGCGGCCAGGTAAGCCGTGTCGTCGCAGCCGTCCGGCAGGTCCACGTCCAGGTCGCTGGGCACCTTGCGGAACGGGAAGTTGCGCGCGCCGTGCATCGAGAAGGTGAAGACGGTCGGGTCGTCGGCAAAGATCTCGGCGGTGCCGTTGCCCTGGTGCACGTCCAGGTCGATCACCAGCACGCGCAGCAGGCTGCGATGGTGGCGGTGCCATTCGGCCTGCATCAAGCGCGCCGCCACGGCCACGTCATTGAACACGCAATAGCCCGAGCCCTTGGCAGCGCTGGCGTGGTGCGTACCGCCGGCCAAGTTGGCGGCCACGCCTTCGCTGAGCGCCACCCGCGCCGCGGCAATGCTGGCACCGACCGAACGGCAGGCCCGCTCCGCCATGCGCGGCGACCACGGAAAGCCGATTTCACGCTGCTGCGCGGGGCTCAGCCAGCCTTGCAGCACGGCATCGATGTAGCTGGGCTCGTGCGCCAACGCCAGTTCGCCCTCGGTGGCTGGCGGCGCTTCGCGCAGTTGGATCTGCGGCAGCGACTGGGCCACTGCGTCGCGCAGCAGCGCATATTTGCCCATCGGGAAACGGTGCCCCGGCGGCAGTGGCAGCACGAAGTGGTCGGACGTGAAGGCCTGCATCGAGCCGCATTGTGCGGCCCCGGCGCGCCAGGCGCGCAAAGCCGGCTGACCATGCGCGGAATCCTCCTTCCGTATGCGGAATCATTGCCGCCAGCCAAATTGCTGCAGTGCAACAAAAGTGCTTGCAATGCGTTGGGAGATCTCTATACTTGAGGTCATGTTGCAGCGCACAAAACAGTCCGCGCTGTCCTCACGGATCGAAAGATCCACCCGCCGCTGTTTTTCTTCACTGAATGGAGACTCTGATGCTGACTGCTGAACAACTGGTTGCCAACCAAAAGGCCAATGTGGAAACCCTCTTCGAACTGACCGCCAAGGCCTTCGAAGGCGTGGAAAAACTGGTCGAACTGAACCTGCAGGTGGCCAAGGCTTCGATGAGCGAAGTCGCCGAAACCGCCAAGGCCGCCATGTCGGTCAAGGACGCGCAGGAACTGCTGTCGCTGCAAGCCAGCCTGATGCAGCCGGCCGCCGAAAAGGCAGCTGCCTATGGCCGCCACCTGTATGACATCGCTGCGGCGACCAATGCCGAACTGACCCGCGCCGCCGAAGCCCAGCTGTCCGACGCGCAAGGCAAGTTCATGGCCACGGTCGACACGGCGGTCAAGAACGCCCCGGCCGGTTCGGAAAACGCCGTGGCGCTGGTCAAGTCGGCCATGGCCGCTGCCAACAACGCCTACGAAAGCGTGCACAAGGCCGCCAAGCAGGCCGCCGATGTCGCCGAAGCCAACTTCCAGGCGATGACCAACACGGCAGTCAAGGCTGCCCAGTCGGCCCCGAAGCCGCGCCGCGCCGCCACTGCAGCCTGAGCTTTGAGACACAGGGGGAGCAGATTCACCCTGTAACGCGGACGGCCGGGAACTTCCCCGCCGTCCGCTGCTCCATCTGGAGGGGCACCGCAGACAGCCACCTGCTGGTGCTCGCTCCATGGAAGGTTGTCTCCTCGGTGCCTTCTTCTCCAGTTAGGCACCTTCAAACCCGACTCTGGTCACGCTGACCCGGTCGGGTTTTCTTTTGGCAGAACCCGGCGCAGCGCCGGGTTTGCTGTTTCTGGCCTGGTCAGCGCGTCAAGGCCGTGATGCGCGCCTTCAGCGCCGCCACCTGCGCCAGCGCCGCTTCGCGGCCGGACTGCACGGCCTTGGCGCGGGACGCGAAATCGGCGCTGGAGACGCCAACCAGGCCGGGGCGCAGCACGATGTCGGCGTCCTTCAGCTCGAAGCGGTTGATGCTGCGGCCCATGATGGCGAAGGTCTGCAGCAGCAGGTGAAAGGCGTCGCCGGTCGCGGCGCCGTCGGGTGGGGAGGAAATGTCGACCGCGATCACCAGGTCGGCCCCCATCTGGCGCGCAAAGCGCACCGGCACCGGGGACACCAGGCCGCCGTCCACATATTCACGCGTGCCAATCTTGACCGGCTGGAACACCGCCGGCACAGCGCTGGAGGCGCGAACTGCCGCCCCGGTGTCGCCGCGCTGGAACAGCACGGCCGCGCCGTCGTCCAGATCGGTGGCGACGATGCCCAGTGGCACCTTCATCTGCTCGATGTTCAGGTTGCGGGTCTGCGCGCGCACGTAGCGCGCCAGCGCGTCACCGCGAATCAGGCCACGGCCGGGGAATGCCCAGTCCGTCAGCGCCGATTCGTCCATGCCTTGCGCCAGCGCAGCCAGTTCCGCACCTGACTTGCCGGACGCATACAGCGCCGCGACCAGGCTGCCGGCCGAAGTGCCGACCACCAGGTCCGGCTTGATGCCCTGCTCTTCCAGCACCTGGATCACGCCAATGTGGGCAAACCCCCGCGCCGCGCCGCCGCCCAGCGCCAGGCCAATGCGGGGTGGCTTCGGCGCTGCGCTGGGGATCAGCGGTGGCGGTGGCAACTCGACGTGCACCGGAGGCGGCGTCGCAGGCGGGGTCGATTGGCAACCGACCAGCAGGCCGGTCAAACCGCCAGCAGCCCAACCCAGGCAACGGCGACGGGAACAACGCGAATTCATGGACGAGCAGGTCTCCAGAGACTTCCAGTGGCAACGGATTCTAGGTGGCGCATGAGCTTGGAAGATTTCTTCATATTCATTTGAAATAAACAATCAACTTTTATGTTCTTTTCAAGAATAAGAAGGCTTCCTACAGTGCATGGCATCGGGTGTTCCCTGCCCCCCAGCCATCGCCATGTACAACTACACCGACTTCGACCGCCAGTTCGTCCGCCAACGCGCCGCCCAGTTCCGTGATCAGCTGACACGCAACTTGGCTGGCGAGCTCGGCAGCGAGGAATTCAAGCCACTGCGGCTGCAGAACGGCTGGTACGTGCAGCGCCATGCGCCGATGCTGCGCGTGGCCGTGCCTTATGGCGAGCTGAACAGCCGCCAGCTGCGCCAGCTGGCCGGCATCGCCCGCGAGCATGACCGCGGCTTTGGCCACTTCACCACGCGCCAGAACCTCCAGTACAACTGGATTCCGCTGACGCAGGCGGCCGACGTGATGGACAAGCTGGCCGAAGTCGACATGCACGGCATCCAGACCTCGGGCAACTGCATCCGCAACATCACCAGCGACGTGTTCGCCGGCATTGCGCCCGACGAAGTCGTCGACCCGCGCCCGTACTGCGAAATCCTGCGCCAATGGAGCACGCTGCATCCCGAGTTCGCCCACCTGCCGCGCAAGTTCAAGATCGCCGTGTCCGGCGCCACCGAAGACCGTGCCGCCATCGCCTGGCATGACGTGGGTCTCCAGTTGCTGAAGAACGCGGCCGGTGAAGTCGGCTTCAAGGTGCTGGTCGGTGGCGGCATGGGCCGCACGCCGGTGATCGGCAGCGTGATCCGCGAATTCCTGCCCTGGCAGCAGGTCCTCGTCTACCTCGAAGCCATCGTGCGGATCTACAACCGCTTCGGCCGCCGCGACAACGCCTACAAGGCCCGCATCAAGATCCTGGTGAAGGCCGAAGGCCAGAAGTATTTCGACGCGGTCAACGCCGAGTTCGACAAGCTGATGACCTCCGACCCGGCTGGCCGCGAACACATCATTCCCGAATCCGAACTGGCCCGCGTCGCCGCGAGCTTCCAGGACCCGGTGGGTGTTCACCCTGCGGTGGGCGGCTTCGACCCGCATCGCACCGGCCCGGCACCGACCGCCTTCCTGCGCTGGCTGGAGCGCAATGTGCACGGCCACCGCATCTCCGGCTACCGTGCCGTCACCCTGTCGCTGAAGCGCCCGGGCCAGGCGCCTGGCGACGTGACCGCCGAGCAGATGGACCTGGCCGCCACCATGGCCGACCGCTACTCCTTGAGCGAGCTGCGCGTCAGCCATGACCAGAATCTCGTGCTGCCCTGGGTGCGCGAGGCCGACCTGTTCGCCGTGTGGCATGCCGCCCGCGACGCCAGCTTCGCCACGCCCAACATCGGCCTGTTGACCGACATGATCGCCTGCCCCGGCGGCGACTTCTGCGCACTGGCCAATGCCCGCTCCATCCCGGTCGCCGCCAGCATCACCGAGCGTTTCGACGACCTGGATGCGCTGTACGACCTGGGCGACATCGACCTGCACATCAGCGGCTGCATGAACTCCTGCGGCCACCACCACACCGGCCACATCGGCATCCTTGGCATCGACAAGGACGGCGACGAGTGGTACCAGATCTCCGTCGGAGGCTCTGATGGCTCGACGCTGAGCGGCGCCTCGGTGCCTGGCAAGGTCATCGGCCCGTCTTTCGCGGCCGAGGAAGTGCCGGACGTGATCGAGGCGCTGATCGACACCTACCGCGCCCAGCGCGAAGCCGGCGAACGCTTCATCGACACCGTGCGCCGCATTGGCGTGCCGCCGCTGCGTGCCGCGGCCGACGCCGTGCGCCACGCCACCGCCAAGCCCCAGCAAGACCAAGAGCTGGCCACCGAAGCGGCCTGAGCCGGTCACAGGACATCCACCATGAAGTTCGTTTCCCTCCAAGACACCGGCTGGCAGGCAGTTGACGCCGCCGAAACCGCGCCGGCCGCCGCCGCCCAGCGCCTGCTGACGCTGGCCCAGTGGCAAGCCGTGCGCGCCAGCTGGCCGGCCGAGCTGCCAGTCGCCGTCACGCTGCCCAACACATTCGACGTGGAAGAACTGGCCAGCGACCTGCCGCGCATCGCGCTGGTCGCACTGCAGTTCCCCAAGTGGACCGACGGCCGCGCCTACAGCCAGGCCCGCACGCTGCGCGCCCGCCTGGGCTACCAGGGCGAAGTGCGCGCCACCGGCGAAGTGCTGGTCGACATGCTGCCGCTGCTGCAGCGCACCGGCGTGGACGCCGTGCAGCTGCGCGCCGACCAGCGTGAAGAGAGTGCCCGCCGCGCGCTGACGCTGGTCACCGAGCACTACCAGGGCGATGTCTCGCAGAGTCGCCCGCTGTTTGCAAGGCTTGCTGCATGAGCGCCGACAACCTCTCCGTCCTGCCCGCGCCGGATGCCGGCGAAACCTCCACCCTGCCCTGGGCCAGCGCCGCGTCCAGCGCGATTGCGCTGTATGCCCGCCACACGGCTGGCTTCGAAGCGCGCGTGGCAGCCACGGTCGCCTGGCTGCGCGAAGCCGCCGAGCAGCACCCCGGCAGCGTCGTGCTGGCCAACAGCCTGGGCGCCGAAGACATGGTGCTGACCGACCTGATCGCGCGCCACAAGCTGCCCATTGCCATCGGCACGCTGCAGACCGGCGCGCTGCACGCCCAGACGCTGGCGCTGATTCCGCAGATCGAGCAGCGCTATCAGCTGCCGGTCGAGGTCTACGAGCCGCGCAACGAAGCGGTGGTGCAGTTCGTGCGCAAGAACGGCGAAAAAGCCATGTACGAAAGCCTGGAGCTGCGCAAGGGCTGCTGCTTTGTTCGCAAGCTGGAGCCGCTGGGCCGCATGCTGGAAGGCCGCAGCGCCTGGGTCACCGGCCTGCGCCGCGAGCAGTCGCAAAACCGTGGCGAGATGCCCGCCAGCGAAGTCGAGGCCAACGGCCGCACCAAGTACAACCCGCTGGTCGACTGGACCTGGGCCGACATCTGGCACTACATCGAGCAGAACAACGTGCCGTACAACGCGCTGCACGACCAGTTCATGCCCAGCATCGGCTGCGCACCCTGCACCCGCGCCATCGCGGTGGGCGAGGAATTCCGCGCTGGCCGCTGGTGGTGGGAAGACGAGAAGGCCAAAGAATGCGGCCTGCACGTTCGACCTGAAGCCGAGACGGCCGAAGCCTGAACCCGCGCATGTCCCTGCCTGCCAACCCCGCAACACCAGGCCGCGTCATCTTCATCGGTGCCGGCCCTGGTTCGGCTGACCTGATCACGCTGCGCGGTGCCCGGGCGCTGGGCCAGGCGCAGGTCGTGCTGTTCGACGCCTTGACCGACCCGTCGCTGCGCGACTTCGCGCCACAAGCCCTGTGGCTGGACGTGGGCAAGCGCGGCTTCACCGCCGCCACCGCCCAGGCGCGCATCAACGCCTTGCTGGTGCAGCACGCCACGAGCGGCGCCGTCGTCGCCCGGCTCAAGGGCGGCGATCCGTCCATCTTTGGGCGTCTGGAAGAAGAACTGCAAGCGCTGGCCGAGGCCGGCATTGCCAGCGAAGTCATTCCCGGCGTGACTGCGGCGTTGGCAGCGGCTGCCGCCACGCAGCGTCCGCTGACCCGCCGCGGCCAGGGCCGCAGCCTGGCGCTGAGCACCGCGATGACGGCAGAGTTGGAGTTGCGTGCCAGCCAGCGCGCAGACACCGAAGTCTTCTACATGGCCGGCCGCCAGCTGGCCGACCTCTCCCGCCGGCTGCAGGACGCCGGCTGGGCAGGCGACACGCCGGTCAACGTGGTCTCTCGCGCAGGCTGGCCGGACCAGCTGATGTCCGACCATTGCGTGAGCACCTTGCCAGCCGCCTGCGTGATGCATGCCGGCCGGCCGGCCGTGGTCACCGTGGGCGTCGGCGCGGCACCGGTCTGTCGCCTGTTGGCTGCGCCGACTGCGACAGCAGTTGAAGGCCATCCAGCAAGCGCCGCCTTCCCACCGTAAAATTCGCTTTTCGCCAGCCGCTGCCGGCGCGGTCGACTTCGGTCGCCAGCCGCCGCGCAGCAAGCCACGCGTGCGTTCCTGCAGACGGGGCGCCCCCTTTTCTCATACCAACGATTCCGCCCCATGACCCACGTCGTCACCGAAGCCTGCATCCGCTGCAAGTACACCGACTGCGTCGACGTCTGCCCCGTCGACTGCTTCCGCGAAGGCCCGAACTTCCTCACCATCGATCCGGACGAGTGCATTGACTGCGCGGTCTGCATCCCCGAGTGCCCTGTGAACGCCATCCTGCCCGAGGAAGACGTGCCCGGCGACCAGCAGCAATACATCGCGCTGAACGCCGAACTCGCCAAGCTCTGGCCCAGCATCACCAAGCGCAAGCCCGCGCTGCCGGATGCCGACGAGTGGAAGGACAAGACCGGCAAGCTGGGCGAGCTCAAGCGCTGAGCGCCGCGCTCACCCGAACAGCCCGCCGCGTGCGGGCTTTTTTGTGGGCTTTTTGCGCCGGCCAGTCCGCCACCGTGTTGCGCGCTGGTTAAGGGCGATAATCCGCCCGCGCTGCCGTCTCTCTCACGACTGCAGCGCATCCGCTAGGGGTGTTGGCCCGTCCACCGGACGGGGCCGACTGAGACAGTCCCTTTGAACCTGATTGAGGTAATCCTCGCGCAGGGAAGCCATGTTGAGAGCGCGTGCCGGTCCTCGGCCGCCATTCACTGCATTGCCCTTGCGCCATCGACTGGAAGTCACCGATGGCCCGCCGCCTTTCTTCTTCTTTTCTTCGCCTGCCGCTCGCGGCTGCCGCGTTGCTGGCATTGACCGCCGGCGCTCACGCGCAAACCACGCCGACCGAAGTCGTCACCGTGACGGGCCGCAGCAGCGCCCTGCCCGCCACCATCGCCGGCTTTGGCGACACGCCGCTGGCGCGCTCGCCGTTCCAGGCCAGCGTGCTGAACACCGGCCTGCTGCTGGACAGCGGCATTGACTCGCTGGGCGAGATCACCAAGCTGGACGCCAGCATTGGCGACGCCTACAACGCACCCGGCTACTGGGCCTCGATGCGGGTGCGCGGCTACGAGTTGGACAACCGCCACAACTACCGGCGCGACGGTCTGCCCATCAATGCCGAGACCGCGCTGCTGATGGACAACAAGGAAAGCATCGAGGTGCTCAAGGGCACCAGCGGCGCGCAGGCCGGTATCAGTTCGCCTGCGGGCCTGGTCAACTTCGTCGTCAAGCGGCCTCGCGGGGATCAGAAGAGCGTGCTGCTGGGCTGGACCGAATCCGGCAGCCTGAAGGCCGCGGCCGACATCGACCAGCAACTGCTGGACGGCCAGGCCGGCCTGCGCATCAACGCCTCGGTCGAAAAGCTGGACCCGCAGCAGCGCGACACCGAAGGCCACCGCCACCTGCTGGCCGCAGCCGGCATGCTGAGCCTGGGCAGCGGCGGCAAACTGGAGGCCGAGGTCGAGTTCAGCCACCAGTCGCAACCCAGCGTGCCGGGTTACAGCATGCTGGGCGACACTTTGCCCAAGGCCTCGACCGTGGACCCGCGGCTGAACCTGAACAACCAGCCCTGGTCGCTGCCAGTGGTGTTCGACGGCCAGACCGCCAGCCTGCGCTGGACCCAGGCCCTGAGCGCGCAGTGGCAGCTCAGCGCGCAGGCCATGCTGCAGCGGCTGCAGACGGACGACCGCGCGACCTTCCCGGTTGGCCTGTTCGACCCTGTCACCTACGACTGCGCGCCGTGCGACCGCTACAGCGCCGACGGCCATGTGTCGCTGTGGGACTTCCGCAGCGAAAACGAGCACCGCGACACCCGCACCGCCGCGCTGACGCTGGAAGGCAAGCTTGCCACCGGTCCGCTGACCCACCAGCTCTCCACCGGCCTGACCTGGAGCAAGCTCACCGCCCGCTTCGGCCCGCAGACCTACAACCTCGCCGGCACCGGCACAGTGGACGGCAAGACCGAGGTGCCGGCCAGCCCCGAGGCGCTGTACACCAACACCAACCGCGACGAGCGCAGCGTCGAACTGCACCTGCGTGACGTGCTCGACCTGAGCCAGGCCACCCGCCTCTGGCTGGGCCTGCGCCACACTCGGCTGTCGCGCGGCAGCGTGGCCACCGACGGCAGCGAGCCTGTCAGTTACGACCAGAGCTTCACGACGCCATGGCTGGCGCTGACGCAGCAGTTCACGTCCACGCTGATGGGCTACGCCAGCTGGGGCCAGGGCATCGAGAGCGACGTGGCACCGAACCGCCCGGTCTACAGCAATGCCGGCCAGCCGCTGCCTGCGCTGAAGAGCCACCAGACCGAAGTCGGCGTCAAGTTCCAGGACCGCGAGCTGGACGTCAGCCTGACCGCATTCGACATCCACCGCCCGGTCAGCAGCGACCTGGGCAGCTGCTCGGACGATGGCAGTTGCACCCGGGTGAGCGATGGCGACGCGCGCCACCGCGGCCTGGAAGCCAGCGTGGACTGGCACGGCGGCCCGCTGACCCTGCGTGGCAGCGCAATGGCACTGCGCGCCCGGCGCGAAGGCGCGGCCGATGCGGCCCAGAACGGCCTGGTGCCGGAGAACGTGGCCCAGCGCTCGCTGCGTGCCACTGCCATTTACGCACCGCCGCAAGTGCCCGGCTTGTCGCTTGTCCTCACCGCTTCACATGAAGGCTCACGCTACGTGCTGCCGGACAACTCGGTCGCCATTCCTGGCTGGACCACCTGGTCCCTCGCCAGCCGCTACCAGACCCGCATTGCCGGCCACGACACCGTGCTGCGCGTGGGCGTGGACAACCTGTTCGACCAGCGCGCCTGGCAGGAAAGCCCGTACCAATATGGCCACGTCTACCTGTATCCGGTGGCGCCCAGAACTTTTCGCGCGTCTTTTCAAGCGTTTCTGTGAGCCCCCAGACCTGCCGCTTCGCGTCAGGCCCCCCGAGGGGGAGAAGAAAACTTGGAGCGGCCCGGCGTTTTCTTGTGAAACCCTTTAATTTCTGCCTATAATCTGAGGCTTCACTTCCCCGATAGCTCAGTTGGTAGAGCGCCGGACTGTTAATCCGTAGGTCCCTGGTTCGAGCCCAGGTCGGGGAGCCAAATCAAGACGCCAAGGTGCCACCGCATGCCTTGGTCGACATACCAAGGTCTCGGGATTTCCGGGACTGACGAACTGCCAGTCAAGTAATTCACTTGCTTGGACAATTCCTCGATAGCTCAGTCGGTAGAGCGCCGGACTGTTAATCCGTAGGTCCCTGGTTCGAGCCCAGGTCGAGGAGCCAAATCATGAGAGCCAGCAGATGAATGTCTGCTGGCTCTTTTTTTCGTGGCTTCGTCAGCGCCTTTTCAGGTCAGTTCTTCAAGCCAAGCTTGGGAATGAGGGTCTTGAAGGTCTCGTTGTCACGCGCCATCACGGCACGGAAGGTTTCGTCGTCTCCGTAGGCGTAGCCGAGGGACAACTTCTCCATCGCTTCGCGCATGGCCGGCTCCTGCATGGTCTTTTGCGTCGCCACCTTCAGGATCTCGACCACCTCCTTCGGCGTGTTCCTCGGCACCCCCAGGCCACGCCAGGTGCCCACGGCCACGTCAATGCCACGCTCCTTCAGGGTCGGCACCTTCTCAAACCCCTTCTGGCGCTGATCGGCCATGACCGCCAGCATCTTCAGCTTGCCGGCCGCCACATAGGTCGCCACCTCCGCCGGGCTGACCGACACGGCGTCGATGTGGCCGCCCAGCAGGCTCAGCACCGCAGGGTTGGCACCCTGGTAGGGAATGTGGCTGAACTTCGCACCAATGCGGTCTTCCAGCGCCGCGGCCGCCAGGTGCCAGATCGAGCCGTTGCCCGAGTTGCCGACCTGCAACTCGGTGCCCGGCTTCTTGGCGGCGGCGATGAACTCCTCGATGGTGTTCCACGGCGCATCGGCCTTCACCGTGATGGCGGCCGGGTCGGCGTTCATGCGGGCGATGGGCGTGAACTCCTCGTGGCTGAACTTCTGCAGCCCCAGGTGCGGCAGCGTGGTGAGTTCCACCGTCATCAAGGCCAGCTTGTAGCCATCCGGTTTGCTGTTGAGCACCTCCTGCCAGCCGATCACGCCGCTCGCACCAGGCCTGTTGTAGACCACGATGGGTTGCGGAAAGTGCCTGCGCGCAGCCTCGGCAAAGGCACGCGCCAGTGCGTCGGTCCCGCCGCCGGGGTTGTAGGGAACGACCAGCTCCACCGGGTGATTGGGGTAGTCGACAGCCAAGGCAGGACCGGCGCCACAGGCGGCAAGCAGGGCGAGGCAAAAGGCGATGCGGCGGTTCATGTTGTCCCAAATAGTCTGACCATTTGAGAATCGCAGCGTTTTCAAACCCTGCCAATCGGGTTAGCCCGGCTTTGGCGCGCCCAAGAGAGACTGTCGCGCGCCAGGCATGAAGCGCCGGGGCGCACACTTCGACCAGCCGAAACAGGCACCTGAAAAAACAGGCCCACATGGGGCCTGTTTCATCTATCGATCAAGCGAGAGACGTGGGCTGAAGGCGCGCCAGGCGCCGTCCGCTCACTTGCTGGCTGCGGGAGCAGCAGCAGCGGCCGCGTCGGCCTTCTTCTTCGAGTGCTTCTTGTGCGAAGCCTTGGCCGGAGCCGATGCAGCAGCGGCCGATGCCTCCGGCTTGGCGGGCGTTTCGGTGGCGAAGGCACCGGCAGCAAACACGGTGGCGATCAGGGCAGCAGCGAGCTTGTTCATGGCAGTTTGACCGCGAGGTCAATCAAGTGGATGGTGCCGGTTCAACGCCACATGTTTCTGGCACGTTGACGAATCAACCTGTCGTCAAGCTGTCATCGGTGCCGGCGTGTCGCGGTCGAAGCGGTCCAGCACGTGACTCAGCATGCCGCGCGCCAGTTCCTCCTCACCATAGAAGACGGCGCCGATCTTGTCGCGCCGCAGCAGTTCGGACTCGTCTTCGCTGTGGGTGCGCAGCACCACCTCGATCTGCGGGTTCAGCGCGCGGGCGGCCTCGGCCATCTGGCGCACGTTCAAGGCGTCCGGCGTGGCGATCACCAGCATCGCAGCATTGGCAATGTGGGCCTGGATCAGCACGGCAGGATCGGCTGCATTGCCAGAAACTGCGGCCACACCGCGCTTGCGCAGGTCTTCCACGCGCTCGCGGTTCTGCTCGGCGACGACGTAGGGGATGCCGCGTGCGTCCAGCCCCTGCGCAATGCGCTTGCCCACGCGGCCGTAGCCGACGATCACGACCTGACCTTCCAGGTAGCGGCGCTCGGTGCTGGTAGGCAGTTCGGCGTACGGGTCTTCGCGCTGCTCCAGCCGCTGCGCCAGCGTCGAGCGCGCCAACACCCAGCGGCGAAACGGTTCCAGCGCGGCGAACAGCAGCGGGTTCAGCGCGATGGAGATCAGCGCGCCGGCCAGCACCAGGCTCATGCCTGCGGCCGGCAACAGGCCCAGCGCCACGCCCAGTCCCGCCAGGATGAACGAGAACTCTCCGATCTGCGCCAGGCTGGCGGCCACCGTCAGCGCGGTGTTCAGCGGGTAGCGGAACAGGATCACCAGTGCCGCAGCGGCAAGCGCCTTGCCCAGGATGATGACGGCCACCACCGCCAGCACATGCCCCGGCTGCTCGACCAGGATGGCCGGTTCGAACAGCATGCCGACCGAGACGAAGAACAGCACCGAAAACGCATCGCGCAGCGGCAGTGACTCTTCGGCCGCCCGGTGGCTGAACTCCGACTCGCGCATCACCATGCCAGCGAAAAACGCGCCCAGCGCAAACGAGACCTTGAACAGCACTGCAGCGCCGTAGGCAATGCCGATGGCCACCGCCACCACCGCCAGCGTGAACAGCTCGCGCGAGCCGGTGCGCGAAACCTGCCACAGCAACCAGGGCAGCACCCGCCGGCCCACCACCAGCATCAGCACGATGAAGGCAGTCACCAGCAGCAGGGTCTGGCCAATGGCCCACCAAAGAGGCTGGCCAGCTTCGGCTTCGGGCACGGTGCCGCCCAGCACCCCCGCCAGTGGCGGCAGCAGCACCAGCACCAGTACCGTGGCCAGGTCCTCCACCACCAGCCAGCCGACCGCGATGCGGCCGTTCATGGACTCGAGCGTGTTGCGCGCCTCCAGCGCCTTCAGCAGCACCACCGTGCTGGCGCAGGACAGCGACAGGCCAAACACCAGGCCCTGCCCCCAAGTCCAACCCCACCAGTGGGCCAGCAGCATGCCCAGCAGCGTCGCAAACGTCATTTGCACGATGGCGCCGGGCACCGCCACGCGCTTCACGGCCAGCAGGTCCTGCAGCGAAAAATGCAGGCCCACGCCGAACATCAGCAACATCACGCCGATCTCCGACAGCTGCGACGCGATGTGCACGTCGGCCACATACCCCGGCGTGGCCGGGCCGATCAGGATGCCGGCCATCAGGTAGCCGACCAGCGCGGGCAGCTTCAAGCGCTCCGCGATGAAGCCAAGGACGAGGGCAACGCCAAAACCGGCGGCAATCGTGGTGATCAGAGAGGTGCTGTGTTCCATGTCCGGTTGACCTTACCAGACGCTTCCGTTCCTCCAGGCGATGGCCGGACGCTGCGACAGGAATAGCGCTCAGCTGCGCGCGCCCAGTCGCCGGGACAAGGCCGCCGCGCTGGCCCTCAACAGCTGCGCAGCGACACCTTCGGGCGACGGGTCCAGCGAGGCGCGCGGGCCGATCGCGGTCAGCGCCAGCACCATCGCGCCAAAGCCATCGAACACCGGCGCGGCCAGCGCCGAGATGCCCTGCACCGTACCGCCGTCGACGCTGGCGAAGCGCTGCGCGCGGACCTGCGCCAGCTCGGCCTCGAAGCTGGCGTCGATGCCCTTCGGCGGCTTCGCGCCGGCCGGCGCATGGGCCGCTTCGTCGCGCAAGGCCTGCAGCACCTGCTCGCGCGGCGCAAAGGCGGCAAACAGCCGGCCCGAAGCCGTGCCGCGCACCGACACCACCGTGCCATGCCGCATGTTGACGTGCACCGCCGTCGGCCCCTCCTCCAGCCGCACGAAGGTCGGTCCGCGGTTGCCCCAGATCGCGATGCCCACGGTCTGGCCGATCTGCCGCGCCAGCGCCGGCAGTTCGGCCGAAGCCAGGCGGATCGGGTCCACCTGCTGCAGGCTGATCAAGCCCATCTGCAGCGCCAGCGGCCCCAGGCCGTACTGCCCGGTGGCCGGGTCCTGGGCGATCAGGCCCAGCTTGCCGAAGCTGACCAGGTAGGGATGCGCCTTGGCCGGCGCCATGTCGGCTTCGCCGGCCAGTTCCTTCAGCGGCGCCGGCCGGCCCAGGTGCACCAGCGCCCGCAGCAGCCGCCCACCGACCTCGATGCTCTGGATGCCGCGCGAGCCGCCGCCCTCGTCTTCAACGCTCATCGTTACCACACATTGGTAGTTATACCTAAACGAATTGTTTTGACATTATCAAACGAATTGACCAAGATCAACACACTTTCACATTGCCTAATCGATTCGTCATGAGCAAAGAACCCACCAAGGCATTTGCCTCGCAAGCCGATCTGGAGGAGAAGAAAGTCTCGTTCACGCGGCTGTCGGCCAACGCCTATGCCTACACCGCCGAAGGCGACCCAAACACCGGCATCATCATTGGCGACGACGCGGTGATGGTGATCGACACCCAGGCCACGCCGGTGATGGCGCAGGACGTGATCCGCCGCATCCGCGAGGTGACCGACAAGCCCATCAAGTACGTGGTGCTCAGCCATTACCACGCGGTGCGCGTGCTGGGCGCCAGTGCCTACCAGCCGCAGCACATCATTGCCAGCCGCGACACCTACGACCTGATCGTCGAGCGCGGCGAGGCCGACAAGGCCAGCGAGATCGGCCGCTTCCCGCGGTTGTTCCAGGCGGTGGAGTCGGTACCGGACGGCATGACCTGGCCGACCATGACCTTCACCGGCCGCATGTCGGTCTGGCTGGGCAAGCTGGAAGTGCAGTTGATCCAGCTCGGCCGCGGCCACACCAAGGGCGACACCGTGGCCTGGCTGCCCGAGCAGAAGATCCTGTTCAGCGGCGACCTGGTCGAGTTCGACGCCACGCCGTATGCCGGCGACGCCTACTTCAAGGACTGGCCGCAGACGCTGGACAACATCGCCGCGCTGCAGCCCGTGGCCCTGGTGCCCGGCCGCGGCGCCGCGCTGACCACGCCCGAACAGGTCGCCGCCGGCCTGGCTGGCACGCGCAGCTTCGTGTGGGACGTGTACGCCGCCGTGCAAGCTGGCGTGGCGGCCGGGCAGGACTTGAACGCGGTCTACAAGTCGGTCTACGCCCAGCTCAAGCCCAAGTACGGCCACTGGGTCATCTTCGACCACTGCATGCCTTTCGACGTGACGCGCTGCTATGACGAGGCCACCCAATACGTCGATCCGCGGGTGTGGACGGCCGAGCGCGACCGCCAGATGTGGGAAACGCTGGAGGGCTGAGCCATGGCCGCGGTCGAAACCGATTTCCAGCAACTGCGCTTTGGCTACCAGCGCAGCGCCGACCAGGACGCCGTCATGCCGGTGCGCCGGCCGGTGGTCGTCGTCGGCGCCGGGCCGGTGGGCCTGAGCCTGGCCATTGACCTGGCGCAGCGCGGCGTGCCGGTCGTGCTGCTGGACGAGGACAGCCAGCTCTCGGCCGGCTCGCGCGCCATCTGCTTTGCCAAGCGCACGCTGGAGATCTTCGACCGGCTGGGCGTGGGCGAGCGCGTGGTCGCCAAGGGTGTGAAGTGGAACGTCGGCAAGGTGTTTTTCGGCAACGAGGAAATCTACCGCTTCGACCTGCTGCCCGAGCCCGGCCATGAGCGACCAGCCTTCGTGAACCTGCCGCAGCACGCGGTCGAGGGCTACCTGGTCGAGCGCACGGCCGAACTGCCGGGGCTGGACCTGCGCTGGCATCACCGTATCACCGGCATCGCCCAGCAAACGGACCACGCGAGCCTCACTGTCAGCACGCCCGAAGGCGACTACACGCTGGAAGCCGAGTACGTGGCCGCCTGCGATGGCGCGCGCTCGCCGCTGCGCCAGATGCTGGGCCAGGAAAGCAGCGGCCGGGTGTTCCGGGATCGTTTCCTGATCGCCGACGTGCGCATGAAGCACGCGCAGCCCGCCGAGCGCTGGTTCTGGTTCGATCCGCCCTTCCATCCGGGCCAGAGCGTGCAAGGCGGGCAACGCACGCCGACCAGTGTGCTCATGCACATGCAGCCCGACGGCATCTGGCGCATCGACTTCCAGCTCGGCTGGGACGCGGACCCAGAGGTCGAGAAGCGGCCCGAAAACGTGCTGCCGCGGGTGCGTGCCCTGCTGGGCGAGGATCAGGACTTCACGCTCGAATGGGCCAGCGTGTACACCTTCGCCTGCCGCCGCATGCCGCGCTTCCGCCACGGCCGGGTGCTGTTCGCCGGCGACTCGGCGCACGGCGTGTCACCCTTCGGTGCCCGCGGTGCCAATTCCGGCGTGCAGGACGCCGACAACCTCGCCTGGAAACTCGCCGCCGTGCTGCAAGGCTGGGGCAGCGACGCCCTGCTGGACAGCTACGCCGACGAACGCGAAGCCGCGGCCGACGAGAACATCCTGAACTCGACCCGGTCCACCGACTTCATCACGCCCAAGAGCGAGATCAGCCGCGTCTTCCGCGACGCCGTGCTGCAGCTCGCCAAGCACCACCCGTTCGCCCGCAGCCTGGTCAACAGCGGCCGGCTCTCGCTGCCCAGCACGCTCACCGGCTCGCCGCTGAACACAGCCAGCGAGACGCCCGAAGGCTGCCGCATGGTGCCCGGTGCGCCGGCAGCCGATGCACCGCTGCAAGCCAAGGGCGATCAAGCGAGGTGGCTGCTGCGCGAACTGGCAAGGCGCGACCAGGGCTTCACGCTGCTGTTCTTCAATGAGGCGAACGATTGGTCTGACGCCGCATTGCGCCACGCCGCTGAAGGCTTGGCGCCGCTGCAGTTGCTGCACCTGCGTCCGCAAGACGACACGCAAGGCCTGCTGGCGCAACGCTACGCGCTGTTGCCCGGCAGCGCCCTGCTGCTGCGCCCCGACCAGCACCTGGCCGCGCGCTGGGAACGCCTGTTGCCCGACGCCACAGGCCAGGCCAAACTCCGCGCCGCGCTGCAACGCGCGCTGGCCCGCTGAACACCGGACACCGCCATGGCCTTGATCCTCACGCCCAACCTCGCCGCGCCCGACGACTTCTATGAAGCCCTGATCGCCGCGCACCAGGACCTGGACACCGCCGCGAGCCACGCGCTCAATGCTCGCCTGGTGCTGCTGCTGGCCAACCACATCGGCGAGCTTCCGGTGCTGCTCGAAGCGCTGCAGGCCGCGCGCGACAGCGGCCCCGCGCCCAAGAACAACGACCTGAGAGACAACGCATGACCGCCACCCACGTTTCCCGCCGTGCCGCCTTGCTGGCGACCTTGGCTTCGACCGCCTCCCCGCTGTTTGCGCAGGCCCAGGACCGGCCGCTGGAATGGGTGCTGGGCTACGCGCCAGGGGGCGGCTCGGACGTGGTGGCCCGCACCGTGGCCGATGCAATGAGCAAGACGCTGAACCGGCCCATCGTCGTCAACAACAAGCCCGGCGCCGCGACCAACATCGCCGCCGACTACGTGGCCAAGTCCAAGGACTACGGCAACGTGATGTTGACGGCCGACTTCGCCACGCTGGCTGCCAACCCCTCGCTGTTCAGCAAGCTCAGCTACAACGCGGAAAAGGACTTCACGCCGGTCGGCCTGCTGGCACGTTTTCCGCTGCTGCTGGTGGTCGCGCCCAATGTGCCGGTGAAGAACTGGAAGGAATTCCTGGCCTGGGCCAACAGCCATGCGGACGGCACCAGCTATGCCTCGGCCGGCGCCGGCAGCCCGCACCACCTGGCGACCGAGCTGCTGCGCGAGCGCACGGGGCTCAAGCTGATCCACGTGCCCTACCGAGGCGCCGGCCCTGCCGTCACCGACCTGCTGGGCGGTCAGGTGCCATTCGGCATGATGGACACCGCCAGCGTGCAGCAGTACCTCGGCAGCGGCAAGCTGAAGGCCATTGCGGTGGCCAGCCCGCAGCGCCTGAAGGTGCTGCCCGAGATCCCGACCTTCGCCGAACAAGGCCTGCCGAACTTCGTCGCCTATGCCTGGCAGGGCCTGGTCGTGCCCACCGGTACGCCGCCCGAAACCGTGGCTAAGCTGAACAAGGCCTTGCAGGCGGCGCTGGACAGCACCTTCGTCAAGGCCCGCTTCCAGACATTGGCGCTCGAAGCCCTGCCCGGCACGCCGCAGCAGATGGCCGACTACGTGCGAGCCGAGCGCGAACGCTGGGGCCAGCTGATTCGCGCCAACCACATCACCCTCGATTGATTCATCCCTGCCTCATGTCTGAATCCCCCCTCCGCTATCAGAGCGGTTTTGGCAACGAGTTCGCCACCGAAGCCTTGGCTGGCGCCTTGCCGCAAGGCCGCAACAGCCCGCAGCGGGCGCCATTCGAGCTGTATGCGGAACTGGTTTCCGGCACCGCATTCACCGCACCACGGCACGAAAACCGCCGCAGCTGGCTGTACCGCCGCCAGCCCTCGGTGGTCGCTGGCCGCTACCAGCCGTATGCACAACCTCTTTGGGTGACCGGCAAGCCCGAGGGCGCAGTGCTGCCGCCCGAGCCGCTGCGCTGGGGTCCGTTCCCGATGGACGATGCGGCCGCGCTCGACTTCGTCGACGGCCTGCGCACCGTCGCCGCCAATGGCGATGTCGAAGCCCAGCAAGGCTTGGCCGCGCTGGTCTACGTCTGCGGCCGTTCGATGGACCAGCGCGCGTTGGTGAATGCCGATGGCGAGATGCTGCTGGTGCCGCAGCAAGGCCGGCTGCGCATCACCACCGAAATGGGCTTGCTGGACGTGGCGCCCGGCGAGATCGCGCTGCTGCCGCGCGGCCTGGCCTTCAGCATCGCGCTGCCCGACGGCCCCTCGCGCGGCTACGTCTGCGAGAACCATGGCGCGCAGTTCCGCCTGCCCGAGCTGGGCCCGATCGGCTCGAACGGCCTGGCCAATGCGCGCGACTTCCAGGCCCCGGTCGCCGCCTTCGACGACACACCCATCGGCCCGGCCGGCAGCTACCGACTGGTCAAGCGCTTCGGCGGCCAGCTGTGGGCGGCAGACGCGCACCGCTCGCCGTTCAACGTGGTGGCCTGGCACGGCAACCTCACGCCGGTGAAGTACGACACCCAGCACTTCATGACCATCGGCTCGATCAGCTTCGACCACCCAGACCCGTCGATCTTCACGGTGCTCACCTCGCCTTCGGACACGCCCGGCACCGCCAACTGCGACTTCGTGATCTTCCCACCGCGCTGGATGGTGGCCGAAGACACTTTCCGCCCGCCCTGGTACCACCGCAACCTGATGAGCGAATTCATGGGCCTGGTCTACGGCCAGTACGATGCCAAGCCCGAAGGCTTCCGTCCTGGCGGCGCCTCGCTGCACAACTGCATGGTGCCGCACGGCCCCGACCAGGAAGCCTTCGAGAAAGCCAGCGGCGCCGAGCTGAAACCGCACAAGCTGGACCACACACTGGCCTTCATGTTCGAGAGCCGCTACCGTTTCACCCCAACCGACTACGCGATGCAGACCAGCGGCGCGCTGGACGCCGACTACCCCGCCTGCTGGGCCGGCCTGCAAGACCGCTTTGCCGCTTCGAACTGAAATGAATCTCCCGATGACCGCATCCTCCGACATGACCCTGAACCCGGCGCTGAGCAGTTGGGTGACCTCCGCCAACGCGGCCGACGCCGACTTCCCCGTTCAGAACCTGCCCTACGGCCGCTTCCGCCGAGCCGGCAGCGCGGACGCCTGGCGCATCGGCGTGGCCATTGGTGACCAGATCCTGGACCTGAAGCTGGCGGCCGACGTGCCCGGCTGGGCCGATGGCCTGAAGGACCTGCTGCTGCCGCTGGCCTCCGGCGAGCTGAACGACCTGATGGGCCAGCCCGCTGCGGCCCGCCATCAGTTGCGCGCCGCACTCTCGGCAGCGCTGCTGGCCAACAGCGTGTACGAAGCCGCGCTCGCGCCTTGCCTGCTGCCCCAGGCCGAAGCCGAAATGAGCGTGCCCTGCCGCATCGGCGACTACACCGACTTCTACACCGGCATCCACCACGCGACTACGGTCGGCAAGCTGTTCCGGCCGGACGAGCCGCTGCTGCCCAACTACAAGTGGGTGCCCATCGGCTACCACGGCCGGGCTTCGTCCATCATCCCCAGCGGCCAGCCCTTCCACCGGCCGCAGGGCCAGCTGAAGCCGCCCGAGGCCCAGCTGCCCTTCCTGGGCGCCACCAAGCGGTTGGACTACGAGCTGGAGCTCGCCATCTACGTCGGCCCCGGCAACGCACTGGGCGAGCCGGTGAGCCTGGCGCAGGCCGAGTCGCACATCTTCGGCCTGGGCCTGCTGAACGACTGGAGCGCGCGAGACGTGCAAGCCTGGGAATACCAGCCGCTGGGTCCGTTCGGCGCCAAGAACTTCGCCAGCACCGTCTCGCCGTGGATCGTCACGCTGGAAGCGCTGGTCCCGTTCCGCGCCGCCTTCGAGCGCCCTGCCGGCGACCCCGCTCCGCTGCCCTACCTCGCCAGCGACGCCAACCAGGCCAGCGGTGCGCTGGACATCCAGCTCGAAGTCTGGCTGCAGACACCCAGGATGCGCGAAGCCGGTGAGCCTGCCATCCGGCTCAGCCAGTCCAACTATCGCGACGCCTATTGGACCGTGGCGCAGCTCATCACCCACCACACCATCACCGGCTGCAACCTGCAGCCTGGCGACATGCTGGGCAGCGGCACCCTCTCCGGCCCGCGGCCCGAACAAGCCGGCTCGCTGCTGGAACTCACCAACGGCGGCAAGCAGCCGATCACGCTGCCCAACGGCGAAACCCGCCGCTTCCTGGAAGACGGCGACACCATCACGCTGCGCGCCTTCTGCCAGCGCGAAGGCGCGCGCCTCATCGGCCTGGGCCACTGTTCCGGCACGGTCCTGCCGGTGCGCGCGACGGCCTGACCAGACCGCCGACATACGTTTCCAGTCGAAACAGCCACAGCCGCAGCGGTCATCCCCTGCAATCGGAAAGAGAAATCTTGCGGGTAAACCACGAGATTGGCGTCAAAAATGGCGCCCGTCCGTGCAAAAGACGGCGGCTTCTCGGCAGAACCCCTAATCCCGAGAGAAACCCGGGGCTGGCCCGAATCCTGCAGATGAACGATAATGAGGGGCTGGCCGGAGCGCTTCTATCGTCTCATTCGTCTTACAGGGGAGGTGATCCAGGGTGAAAGCCTTGGGCGTTCATGATTTCGGGGGTCAACCCCGAAGGATCCGGCAGCCGTTGTTGAACCATTTTGTATTTTGAGGAGCGCATTCTGGCCAAGGACGATCCCAAGACCTCCATCGACGCTGGTGGTCTTCGTTACCGCTCGAAAGTAGCGGGTTCTCCCTTCTCTGCGACGGGTGCGTTTGGCGCCGCCACCATGTCGTGTTTCCTGTGTGGCAAACATCGCCCACGTGCCCAGCTGAAGTCCCGTAAGCTGCTGGGCAAGGCACAGGCGGTCTGCGCGCCGTCTTGCCGCGAACTTGACCAGGCTGCTCAAGCCTGATCCGCTGCGCACCGCGCTGGCGCGGTGCGCAGCCTCTTCTTCTTCGGGTTCCCCATTCCGATGCACGAGCATGAGCCGGCCGATGATGCGCGTCTGGACGCGAACGCTGACGCCGAACCCGGTGCCGACCGTCCGCTGAACCGACGCGAACGCGGCGTGGTGCTCGCCCGGATCCAGGCCTTGATGGAGTTCTGGGGCATCACGATCGACGACTTGCTGCAGGACACCCCGGCCCCCGAACCGGTTTTGATTCCCGACCTGCCGCCCAAATACCGTCACCCCGCGACCGGCGAAACCTGGGACGGCCAAGGCGCCCAGCCGGACTGGCTGCGCCGCGCGCTGCTCAAGGAAGGCATGCGCGTCGAAGAGCTGCGCCAGGCTGCGCTCGCGTCGCCGCCCCCACCACCACTCGTCGAGCCTGCGGCCGACGATGCTTCGCCCGCCGCCGACGACACGCCGCCCGCCGGCCACTGAAGCGCGCTGCCCTGCTTTACCACGCCTGCATTGCGCAGCGCGGCAGGGCAAGCCCACAATCCCCTCGCTGCCCACCGCCAGCATGCCAAGCCGGAATGCCTGGCAATCGCACGCAGCCAATACCAAGGGACCAAGGGAGATCGTCAATGGCAGAGGACAAACTGATCCTCATGCACCGCGCGGCGCTGCAGCGCAAGTACGGTGAAAAAGGACTGGCCAAGGTCGATGCGGCGCTCAAGCGCCTGGTCAAGGCCGATGCACGCCGCGGTTTCGACAGCCGGGTGATCCACCTGGACGATGCGGCCACGATGAAGCCCTGGGGCGGCGCCGTCTCGACCGAGCCCACGCCCAAGGAAATCAAGCAGGCGGTGGACCGCCTCTACGCTGCACTGTCGCCGCACTACCTGCTGCTGCTCGGCGGACCCGACGTGCTGCCCCTGGTGCCGCTGCGCAACCCCGCCTTCAGCACCGCCAACGGCGACCCGGACAAGTTGGTGCCCAGCGACCTGCCCTATGCCTGCGACGCCGCCTACAGCACCGACCCCGGACGCTTCCAGGGCCCCACCCGCGTCGTCGGCCGGCTGCCGGACCTGCCCGGTGCGCGCGAGCCGAGTGCACTGACATCGCTGATCGACGCGTCGGCGCGCAGCATCTCGCGCCCGCGCAACGACTACGCCCAGGCCTTTGGCATCAGCGCGCAGGCCTGGGAGGCCTCGTCCAGGCTGAGCATGAAGACCCTGTTCGGCAGCGCCAGCGCGCTGCACCTGGTGCCGCCACAGGCCTTGCCATGGAAGCCGGCGGACCTGGCTGCGCGGCTGCACTTCATCAACTGCCACGGCGCCAAGGACATGCCAGAGTTCTATGGCCAGCCGCCGGGCGTCAGCGAGTTCCCTGTGGCGCATCGCGCACGCAGGCTCAAGGGCCGCATCAGCGCCGGCACGGTGGTGGCCGCCGAATGCTGCTATGGCGCCCAGTTGTACGACCCGGCGCTGGCCGTGCCCTCCGGCGGTGGCGTGGACGAGCCCGGCATTGCACTGGCCTACCTGCTGGACGGCGCCAGCGCGGTCTTCGGCAGCACCACGATTGCCTACGGTCCCAGCGAAGGCAACGGCATGGCCGACCTGATCTGCCAGTACTTCCTGCTGCAGGTGCTGGCCGGTGCGTCGACCGGCCGGGCAATGCTGGAAGCCCGCCTGCGCTTTGCCGGCGCGCGCACCCACCTGGACCCCTGCGACCTGAAGACGTTGGCCCAGTTCTGCCTGCTGGGCGACCCTTCGCTGCATCCTGTCGCCTTCGAGGGCCACGCGCTGAACCGTACCAAGGCCTTCAAAAAGGCCTTTGCCGGTACGCAGGACCGCACCGTGCGCGGCCTGCGACGCGAGAAGCTGGCGCGGGACGGCCAGTTGCTGGGCAAGGCCTTGCCCAAGCTGGTGAACAGTGAAACGGCACCCGGTGAAGCCGCCACCACCACCTTGCGCGCAATGCTGCGTGAGTCCGGCCTGGATCCCAGCCTGGCCCCCGTCAGTTTTGAGGTGCGCGGCGGGCTGCAGGCACAGGCCAGCAAGCGCGTGGTGCACCTGGTGAACGGCCGGCGGGCGCTGAACCCGACCGAACATCCGCTGAACTCGCCTGCAGCCGGCCTGGTGGCGTTGGTGTTGACCGAGCAGGACGGCGAGCTGCTGCACGTGCGCCGCCTGCACGGCCGTTGAGACCCCTATGTCCACCAACGACCCCAACGCCTGCACCGCCAGCCTCTGCGGCCGCCTCGAATCGGCCGAGCGTGCCCGCGGCAGCAAGAGTGAACACCAGGCCACGCTGCTGCGCGACGATGCGGGCGACCTGCACCCGCTGCGCCGTGCCGGCGGCTCGCCGTTCACCGACCCCGCGCTGCAGGCACTGGAAGGCCAGCGCGTGAACCTGCATGGCCAGCCGCGCGACGGTTATTTCCTGATCATCCGCATCGAAGTGCTGCCCGGCTGAGGCGGGCAGCCGATTACGGCGCGGGCCCCAGCCGCAAAGTCTGCGCGGCTGCCCGGCAGGGATGGAAGGCCCTTCGTGAGGCGCTATCGCGAGCGGCTTTTCACAATGTCGCGCAGCCGGCCAAAGGCTGCATCGACCGGGCCGGGCCGCACAGGGGCGGCACTTGCCTTGACCACCTGGGCAGGGACCGGGTCACGGGATATCACCGAGTCCGGATCGCTCACAACTCCGTCGCTTTCCTGCCCGTCCACGGTGGCGAAATTCTGTCCGGTCCAGGCTTCCCGCAGCGCTTGGCCGTGCTGCACATACTGCGCGTAGCTCCTTTTGATGAATTCCTCCAGCTTCAAGAAACTCCCACCGCGCGAATCAGGTTGCCTAAATGCCATCGGCGTGGTGTAGCTCAAGCCATGCGCCTTGCCGAGTTCGCGGTACACGGGCCAGATCACCGAATTTGCCAAAGGGTTCTTGAGGAAGGCCGCCGGGAACCTGGGGAGGGTCATGCCAAGCTCCGCGGCCAGCCGGGCGCCATAGGCTTGAAACACCACCGAAGTCGGGTGGTTGAAGGTCATGAGGGTGGGAAGTTGCGGCACCATGCGCAGGAACTCCTGGGCAAAGGGGACGTCCACGCCGGCGTCACGCTCAAGCAGCTCATTTGCCGAACGCGCATAGGCGTCGAAGTAGCCGCGACGTTCGTACTCAAGCTGGTTGAACATGGCAACGCAATCTGCCTGTGATTGCCCTTCCAGAAAGGCGTCGAGGACGATGCGACTGTGATAGTCCCCCAAAGGCGACTGCAGGCGAGAATTCATCGCACCGACATAGGTGATGTCCGGATGCAGGCCGTTAAAAAACAAATTGGTGATGGTCTTGACCCTGGCGCCGCGCCGACGAAGTGCCTCGGTCGAGTAGCCGCCATGGTCACCTTTGATGGGGAAGGTAAATACCTGGGTCTCGGCCACGTCGAGCAGGGGTTGCAACTCCGCATCGATCTCGACAAAGCGCTTCGAACCCTGCTCGTTGACGGCCAGGCTACGCGCCGTGGGGACGCCGGGCAATTGCTGCAGCGTATTGGCCAGCGGCGCTGCCTGGCAATTGCCGATGACGATGACGATGGGCATGGATGAGCTGCCTCCCCTGATCTTCAAGATTGAGTCCGTGCCCGCGATCGTGTGTGCGGGTCATGTGGTGCGCAGCCTGTCCAGCAAGCCACTGGCGCGGCGCGTCGGCAGCGAGGCGGCCTGGGTCATCAGGCCGGGTCGCGGCGCGAGCAGCGAAAACGCCTCACGGGCTCGGGTAATGCCGGTGTAGACCAGTTCGCGCGACAGCAGCAGGCCTGCCTGTTCGGGCAGCACCAGCGCAGTATGCTCGAACTCGGAGCCCTGGCTCTTGTGCACCGTCATCGCAAATGCAGATTCCACCTGGGACAGCCGGGTGACTGCGACCGAGCGGAGTTTCGGGCCGTCCAGGAACCAGGCGCGCAGGTTGCCGCCATCCCCGGCCGCGGGAAGCACGATGCCAATGTCGCCGTTGAACACACCCAGCGCCGCGTCGTTGCGCGTCACCATCACCGGCCGGCCGATGAACCACTCGCCGCGAACCTGCAGCCAGCCCGCCTCGGCCAGGGCCTGCTGCACCGCGCGGTTCAGCCCGGCCGCGCCCCACGGGCCTTCGCGTACGGCGCACAGCAGCCGGAAGCGCTCGAACTGCAGCAGCACGTCGCGCACCCAGGCGCCGTGCGCGTCCACGTCGCCACTCGCCGGCCGCAGCGCCAGGCGCGACAGATAGGCCTGGTAGCTGGCCGGCGCGCCGGGCCGGCCGTGCAAGGCCAGCCGCACCACGTCGGCCTGCGTCGCGGTTTCCAGGCCCCACAGCGGGCCGAGCTCACAAGGAGCCGCAGGGCCGTCCCAGGTTTCCTTGACCCCCACGGGGGGCGGGTTGGGCGCAGCCCGACCCTGGGGGCACTCATCACGCAGCAGCTGCTGGGCGCGCGCACCGTCGCCCGCATGCACTGCCAGCGCCAGTTGGCCGATGGGCCCGCCGAAGCGGCGGCTCTCGCGCAGCATCACCGTGTGCTGGGCCAACAGTGCAGGCCGGCTTGCCTGCGCAAGGTATTCCTCGGGCAGGGAAATGCCGGCGACCGCCTGGGCATAACGTGCCGTCTGCTCGCTGTAGCCGCCCTGCTCCGCGCCTTCGCATAAATCGGCCAGCACCGCGCCGGCTTCCACCGAAGCCAGCTGATCCTTGTCACCCAGCAGGATCAGCCGGGCGTGGGGCGGCAAAGCGTCCAGCAGCGAGGCCATCATCTCCAGGTGAACCATCGAGGCTTCGTCGACGATCAGCACGTCCACGTCCAGCGGCTGGCCGGCATGGTGGAGGAACTGCCGGCTGTCGGGCCGCGCACCGAGCAGCGCATGCAGCGTGCGGGCCGCGCCAATGCGGCCGGCCAGCAGCGTCAGGTCCAGCTTTGGCTCGAGGCGCTCGGCCAGGCCTTGCAGCGCGCTGTCCAGCGACTGCTTGAGCCGCGCCGCGGCCTTGCCGGTAGGCGCGGCCAGCGCAATGCGCAGGCGCTCGGGCGCCGGGTCCACCGCGAACAGCAATGCCAGCAGTCGCGCCGCGGTGTAGGTCTTGCCGGTGCCCGGCCCTCCGGTGATGACGCTGAAGCCACCGCGCAATGCGATGGCGCAGGCCAGCCGCTGCCAGTCCACCGTGCCGGGCTTGGGCGCATCGAACAACGCATCCAGCCATTCGCGCGCCGCGGCTTCGTCAATCGGCTGCGCACGCCGCGCGCGGTCCAGCACCTGGGCCGCCACGCGGCGCTCGTGGTCCCAGTAGCGCCGCAGGTACAGCCGCCCTGCGGCCAGCACCAACGGCTGGCCGGCATCCGCCTCGCCTGCATCGACGCTGCGCAGCACTGTGCTGCCTTGCAAGGCTTGCTGCCAGCCGGCCGGCGCCGCGGGCATCGCCGGCCACAGCTCGGCCAGCGCCTGGGCGCCTGCCAACGGCCAGCCCAGCAAGGCATTTGGATCGCCGCACAGGTCCTGCAGCGGCAAACAGGTGTGACCTCGACCTTCCATCTGCGACAGCAGCGCGGCGGCCAGCAGCAGCTCGGGCGACGCGGCCGCATCCAGCTCGGCCAGGAAGACCGGCAGCGCCGCGTCCAGCCGACGCAGCCAGCCGGCGTCTGCCCAGGCCGGTAGCAGCGCGAGCACCGCCTCGCGGCTGGTCGCTGCTGGCTCAGGCGCAGGCTCGGCGTCGAACAGCGACAGCGTGGTGTCCGTCCTCAGCATGCGGCCTCCGGGGTTTGCAGCAGCGCGTCGAGTGCGTCCAGCCAACCGACATCGGCCGGCAGCAGGCAGACGCCGCCGGTCGGACCGTCGATGCCGCGCAGGAACAGGTACAGCGCGCCGCCGAGCTGCGCGGCCGGGTCGTAGGCTTCGCCCAGGCGCGCGCGCAGCAGCCGGTGCAAGGCCAGCAGGTACAGCGCGGCCTGCACGTCGTAGCGGTGCTCGCCCATGGCCGCGGCCAGCGCAGCCTCGGTGTAGGCGCTGCCGTCAGCACCCAACTGGTTGCTCTTGTAGTCCAGCACCCAGTAGTGGCCTCCGTGCTCGAAGACCATGTCGGCAAAGCCCATCAGCATGCCGTGCAGCTCACGCGACGGCAGCACCGGGCGCGGCTGACCGGGCAGCAGGTGCTCGCGGCACAAGGCGTCGATCTCGGCGGCCGGCAGGCGGCCGGCGGGCAGCCAGAACTCCATCTCCGGCAGCACCCGGTCCAGCCCGGCCAGCGCCACGCCAGGGCCTGGCAAGGGCAGCCGCACGATCGCGCGCAGCCAGGCCAGCAAATCGTCCGCCTGGGCTGTGCGGCCGGCACGCTGCGCGCGGCGGCGCACGGCTTGCGCCAGCGGCTCATCCGGCTCGTCGCCCAGCCCGAAGCGCTCGCCGGCCAGCCACTCCAGCTGGTCATGCAGGAAGTTGCCGGCGATGGCGCCGCGCTCGAAGCGGTGCCAGGGCGGCAGGTCCGCAGGCTGACGAACCGGGCCGGGCAAAGCTTCGGCCGCGGCTGTTTCATCATCGGCCGGGCGAGGCAGGGCATGCACGATCTGGCTTGGCCCGTGCTGGATCGCGCGCACCAGCGACGAGAAGCTGGCAATGCCCCAGTGCTGGTCGAAACGGCCAGGGTACGGCGGCGCGTCCTGCAGCGGCGGAAGCTGTTCGCGGGCAGCCAGCCGCGTGACCGGCACCACCGCGTCTTCGGCGCAAGGTGCGCGCTGCCAGGCCATCACGGCGGCATCGCCAATCTCGGCAGCCAGGTCTTCGATCGCCACCTGCAAACCTTCCGGCGTGACCGGCTCGGGCCCGCCCAGCAGGTAGCCGATGGCGCTCAGGTGGCTCAGCGTGTCCGGCACTTCCTTGTTGCGCGAGCTGCCCACGGCCAGCGGCACCAGCCCCAGCCACAGCGCATGCCGCGCACGGGTCAGCGCCACATAGAACAGCCGCAAGTCCTCGCGCAGCCGCTCGCGCTCGGCCTGGGCCATGGATTCATCGCTCAAGCTCAGGTCCAGCGTGCGCCGGCCGGCCTCGTCCACCAGCGCGACAAAGCTGGTGTTGCGCCGAGTTTCCGGGCGCAACGCGCCGGCAAACGGCAGGCAGACGACCGGATATTCGAGCCCCTTGCTCTTGTGCACCGTGACGACCTGCACCAGGTCCGCATCGCTCTCCAGCCGCACGATCTGCTCGTCGCCGCCCGCCATGCCCTCTGCGGCCTGGTTGATCTCGCCGGTCAGCCAGCGGATCAGGGCCAGCTCCCCGTCCAGCTGGCTGCTGGCTGCCTGCAGCAACTCGGCCAGGTGCAGGTAGTTGGTCAGGCGGCGCTCGCCATCCGGCAGCGGCAGCCAGCGCGCCGGCAGGTCCAGCTCGTGCAGCGTGCGGCGCAGCAGCGTCAGCACGCCCTGGCTGAGCCAGACCTGGCGCAGCGCGCGCAGCTGCTCGGCGCGCGCGTCGAAGGCCTCGTCGTCGCGCGCCAGCCAGGCCAGTTCGACCAGCGAAAGGCCCACGGTCGCGGTGGCCAGCGCAGCGCGCACCAGGCGCACGTCCGTCGGCTGGGCCACGGCGCGCAGCCAGCGCAGCAGGTCCGCCGCTTCGGGGCTGGCAAAGACCGAATCGCGGTCCGACAGGAAGACCGAGGCCACGCCGCGGCGGCGCAGTGCGCGGCGCACTGCACGGGCTTCGGTGCCATTGCGTACCAGCACCGCAATGTCGGCCGGGCGAAGCCGGCGCAACACTTCACCTTCGCGCGCAAAGCCGGCCTGTGCATCGTTCAGCCAGCCGACGATCTGCTCGGCGCACAGCGCTGAATGCTGCTGCCGGTAGCCCTCGGCATTGCAGGCTTCGGCCTGCCACTGCAGCAGCAGCGCAGGCACGTCGCCCAGGGTGCTGACAAAGCGCTCGCGCCGGCCGGCAGCGGCCACCGGCAGGAAGGGCAGCGGGTTGTCGCCAGCCGGCTGCCGAAAGCCGAAAGCGCCCTCGCCTTCGCGCTGCTCGCCGCGCAGGAAGATCGCGTTGACCGCCTGTACCACCGCGTCGGTCGAGCGGTAGTTGGTGTCCAGCACGTAGTGGCGGCCGGCCGTGGCGGCGCGGGCCTGCAGGTAGCTGTGGATGTCCGCGCCGCGGAAGCGGTAGATCGACTGCTTGGGGTCGCCGATCAGCAGCAGCGCCGTGCCGCGTGCATTCGCCGCCGTGTCGTAGAGGCGATCGAACAGGCGGAACTGCAGCGCCGAGGTGTCCTGGAATTCGTCGATCAGCGCGACCGGCGTCTGCGCCAGGATGCGCTCGCGCAGGCGGTCGCCGTTGGGGCCTTGCAACGCAGCGTCCAGCCGGCTCAGCAGGTCGGAAAAACCGAACTGGCCGGCCTGGCGCTTGAGCTGGTCCAGCCGTGCGGACACGCGGGCCGCAGCATGCAGCCGCAGCGCCGGCGCGATCTCAGGCAAGGCGTCCAGCGCCGTGAGCAGCGATTCGAAAGCCTCGAACACAGGCGGCAGATCAATGGCCGGTGCACCGGCCTTGCGCATGCCCCGCACACCGGCCGGCGTGAGCCGCTGGCGCCCGGTCTTGAGTTCGGGCAACTCAGCTTCGCTGTCGCCCCGCGCCCAGGTGGCCAGCGTGTCCAGCCACGGATTGAAGTACCGCGCCTGAAGACTGCGACCTTCCCAGCCCAGCTTGAGGTCGCACTGCGCCTGCAGCCAGTGGCGCATCTGCTCGGCTCGCTCGGCCCAGCCGGCACGCAGCGCGGCCAAAGCCTCGGCCCGCACCTGGGTGGCCTGGCGCAGGCAGTCGGCCAGGCTGCCCTCGCCAGCACCTTCAGGCAGGGTTTGCGTGCCCAGGCTGCGCACGTCGGCCACCAGCGCCGGCAGCCCGCGCCAGACGGACAGCACCGCGTTCAGCGACGCGCTGTCCAGCGGATAGCACTGCTGGCGCCAGTAGTCCTGCGCGGCCTCCAGCCACAGCGCCTGCTCGTCGGCCAGCAGCTCTTCGTCGAACAGGCTGCCGCTGTCGAAGGCATGCTCGCGCAGCATGCGCTGGCACCAGGCGTCGATGGTGTGCACCGCCGCGTCGTCCATGCCTTCGGCGGCAGTGGCCAGGCGCCAGGCGGCGGCTTCGCGCGCTTCACCATCTTCGTAGGCGGCCAGCAGCTCGCGCAGCAGCGGGTCGATCTGCGTGTCATCCAGCTCGCCACGAAAAGCCTTGGCGGCGTCCAGCAAGCGGGCGCGGATGCGGTCCGACAATTCGCGCGTCGCGGCCCGCGTGAAAGTCATCACCAGGATCTGGTCCGGCCGCAGCGGGCCGCCGAAGCGTGTGGCGTCATCACCATGGCCCAGCACCAGGCGCAGGTAAAGCGCGGCAATCGTCCAGGTCTTGCCGGTGCCGGCGCTGGCCTCGATCAAGCGGCTGCCCCACAGCGGAAAGTCCAGCGGCCGCAGGGCCTGGGCAGCAGCCGTCATGCGGCCTCCTCGGCCATGTCTTCTGCGCTCGGGTGCCAGGTCACGCTGACGTGGCGCTGCGCCCAGTCGCGAAGCGGCGCATACAGCGCCTGTGCCCAGTGGCCGAAGTTGGCTCCGGCGGCCTCGGCTTCGGTCAGCGCCTCGAAGTCCGGAAACAGCCGCGCCAGGCACGGTTCGTCCACCTCGCCGCGGCGTTGGAAATCACCCTGGTAGGTGGCGAGCGCGGTGACCTGCGCTTCCAGCCAGGCCAGTGCGGTGCGCGGCGCGACCGGCAAGGGCTGCTGCTGCGCCACCTGCCACGCGGCCAACAATGCTTGCGCCGCCGCGTTGGCCATCTCGGGCGCGGGGGGCGTGAAATACAAGGTCGCATCGCGGCCGATCAGCAGCAGGTCCACCGGCTGGCCGCTGGCGGCTGCGGCCATCGCGCGCAGCCAGGGGCCGACCAGCTTGTCCAGCCGCGGCGTGGCCTTGCCGCTCGCGGGCTTCTTGCCGCACAGCCGGCTGGCTTGCACCTGCAACCAAACAGGTCGTTCTTCGCCAACGCGCAAGCCGTCCAACCAGTCGTCCAAATGGTGCCCCCGGTCCGCCGGGTACGGCGCACCACCCGCCGAGCGGGTTGGCGCAGCCGCCTTGGGGCGGCCCGGCGACGGCTGCGCTGCCAGCATCGCCGGCACGTCCAGCGGCAACGCGTCTTCCGCCTGCGCCAGGTGCAATGGCAACCTCGGCGCGGCTTGCGGAAACTGCCGCTGCGCCTGCTGCCAGGCCTGCAGCATCGCAGCCAGGTCATGCGCCAGCAGCGCCTCGGTGCGCTCGCCAAAGCCGGCCAGGGGCAAGCGACCAGCTCGCCTCAGCCGGGCCAGGCGCTGCGTGACCACGGGCGCCAGTTCGGCCTCGGGCGCGGTCTCCAGCGTGCGCTGCAGTTCGGCCAGCGAGTCGGCAAGCAGTTCGTCGACCAACTGGTGCTCGTCCAGCCCGGCGATCTCGAAGGCTTCGTCGTCGGCGTCTTCCACTTCGTCCGCATCGAACACCACCTGCAAGCGGTGGCGGAAGAAGGCCTTGACGGGGTTGCGCAGGAAGGCGGTCAGCAGGTCCAGCGTGAGCGCCACGGGTGCGCCCTGCTGCTCAGGCGCAGCCGCCTCGGGCAAGGCCGCGGGCTTCGCTTCGGCGTGGGCTTGCCGCCATTCGCGGGCCCAGGTGTGCGCCGGGCTGCCGGGCTCGAAGTAGCGGCGGCTGAACGGCTGCAGCGGGTGCTCGTGGCTGCGCGCGTCCACCGCGGCCTGGCCCCAGGCCGCGGCCAGGTAGTCGCGCAGCTGCGAAAGCAGCACCGAAGGCGGCTGCTCGCTGTTGTCGCGCGCATTGCGGCCGGCCCAGCTGAGGTAGAGCACGCGGCGGGCGGACAGCAGGGCCTCCAGCATCAGCTGGCGGTCGTCGTCGCGGCGAGAGCGGTCGCCGGCGCGGGTCTGGCCAGGCGTGGCCATCAGATCGAAGTCGCTGCGCATCGCTCGGCGCGGGTAGTCGCCGTCGTTCATGCCCAGCAGGCACACCACCTCGAACGGAATGGCGCGCATCGGCATCAGCGTGCAGAAGGTGACGCCGCCTGCGCGAAAGCGGCGGTTCAGCGCCGGCTCGTCCAGTGCGTCCAGCCAGGCTTCGCGCGCCACGGCCAACGGCACCTCGGCCTCGAATCCCGCCTGGGCGCAGGCGTCCAGCCAGGTGGCCAGTGCGTCGTCCAGCGCGGCCAGGGTCTGGCGCTCGTCGTCGCTGCCGGCGCGAAAAAAGTCGGCCAACAATGCCCTGCCCCGCTCTGCCCATTGCACCGGCGTGGCGGGCGTGCGCAGCAGGGCCCACCAGTGCGCCAGTCGCCCCAGCAACTGGGCCAGGCCGCCGGCCAGCTCGGCGTCCAGTCCGCCGACTTCTGCGTAGGGCTCGATGCCGTCGAACGCCGCCGCTGGCGCGGCCTGTCCGTCAAAGTCCTGCATCACGTCCAGTGGCGCCGCGCCGCTGGCATAGCCCAGCAGCATGCGGCGCAAGGCCCACCAGCCGCTGTTCTGCGCACCACAGGCGCCCAGGCCCAGCGACGCGCGCTGGGCCTCGTGCAAGCCCCAGCGCATGCCGGCGCCGGCCATCCAGTGCGTCAGCTGCGGCAGGCTTTCAACGTCGAGACCAAACCGTGCGGCCAGCGCCGGCACGTCCAGCAGGTCGCGCAGTTCGCTGAAGCGGCAGCGCTGCTGAGGCAGGCGCAGCAGCCACTCCAGCGCGCCCACCAAGGGGCTGGCCTGGCGCGCGCCCAGGTCGGCAATGTCGAACGGAATGTGGCGCGCATCCTGCCGGGCGTATTGGCCAAACACCGCGCGCACGGCCGGTGCCACGGCGTCGATGTCCGGCACCATCACCACGATGTCGCGCGGCTGCAGCGCCGGTCGTTCAGTCGACGCGGGCTGGGCCAGCAGCGTCAGCAGCTGATCATGCAGCACCTCCAGTTCGCGCATCGCGCTGTGCGCACTGTGGAAGACGATGGACTGGTCGGCCGCGTCCAGCGGCGCTTCATCGTGTTCGGCCAGCGGCACCAGGTCGCGGATGCGGGCCTGCACGCGCGTGAGCAGCGGCGCATGTTCGGCCGGGTCTTCATCGAACAGGTCCAGCCGCGGCAGCTCGGCCTGTTCGAGGCCACGCTGCTGTTCGTCGAAGGCGTCCAGCTGGCGCACGAAGTCGCGGCCCTGGCGGCCCCAGGCGGCCAGCAGCGGGTGTGCATGGGCATGCATCTGCGCGAGCGGCAGCGCAGCCAGGTCGCGGCCCTCGCGCAGCGGCTGGCGGCGGCGCTCGATCTGCAGCAGCTCGCGGCCGTCCAGGATGTCGGCCCAGTGAAAGCGGCAGGGGTTGGGCACGGCCAGCAGCACCTGGCTGTGCGGCCCCATTGCGGCCAGCGCCTGCAGCGTGGGCAGCGGCACGTGCGTCATGCCAAACAGCACGATGCGACGCGGCAGCGGCAGGTCGCCGTGCGCCGCCTCGGCCAATCGCGCCAGCACGCGCTCGTGCAAACGCGGGCGGATCGCGGCGTGCTGCGCCTCCTGCAGCGGCGCCAGCAGCTCGCGCCACAGCATGGCCTGCCAGCGCTGGTCCACCGGCAGCGGGCAATCTGGCCTGCCCGGGTTGCGCAGCACGTCGCGCCCCTGCGCCCAGCCTTCCAGCCAGTCGGCGCGGTAGACCTGGTACTGGTCGAACAGGTCGGCCAGGCGACGGCTGAGCTGCAGCAGGCGATCCGGCTCGTCGCCCATCAGGAACCCGGCGACGGGCTCAAAGCCAGGTCGCTGCGCCAACTCGGGCAACAGCTGCATCAGCCGCCAGGTCAGCGGCGTCTTGTCCAGTGCCGAGTGCATCGGCACCTGGTCCCGCCCCAGCACCTGCCGGTACAGCCTCCACAGGAAACGCGCAGGCAACTCGACCCGCGCCGCAGCGCAAATGCCCGCCGGCCCGCCGGACTGCGCCAACGACATCTTCAGCCACTCCGCCATGCCGTTGCTCTGCACCAGCATGACCTCCTCTTCCAGCGGCGCCAGCGGATGCGCCCTGAGCCAGGCGAACAGCGTTTCGGCCAGCAGTTCCGCGCGGTTGCCGTGCAAGACCATCAAGCCTTGCGGGATCGCGGGACGGTTATCGGGAGCAGGTGGGAATGTCATCAGGGCGCGGAGAAGCGAACAGGCGCCTGGTGACTGTAAGCGACCGATCCGCCGGCACGATCAGTGCTCCCATTGATCTAGCCAAGGTCTCGGACAGGCAGCAGGACGAACGGCGAACTCAGGCGGCACCACATAGCCATCAGGCACCACCAGCCGCATCTGAAAGGCAATGCGCTTGATCACCCCATTGCGCTGCTCCTCACTGAGGTTCGCGGCTGACTTTCCACTGTCCGGACTTGGCCCGATGCCCGGGATCACGTCGGCGCTCGTGATGCTGAGCGTTGCTCTCCCCATGGGAAGGGCACCCAACTGAGCCACGCTCGTCTCTTGAGATTGAACAGGTGCGGAAAAGATCAGTTGGCGCACTGACCAGGACGCCTTCTTTCCATCTTTCACTGTGTAGTTGAACCAGAACTCCCGCTTCAGGCCTTTGTAGACAGCATCCTGCGCCTGGAAACCACCGTAACTGAGATCCAGATAGCTGTCGTTCCGATTGCGGTAGGGACGATTGAGAGGATAGATGTATTCCAGTTCATCGTCAGGAGGCTGAAGCCGGTCTGGCGGCCGAACTTCCATTTGCCAGCCACCCGAGACTCCTTTGCTGGGCACCATGACAAAGATGGCCTCGGGTCCGATCACGCGCCGAAACTCGTGGTGGCTGCTCACCGCGCCGGAAAACCCAAAGGCCTTGCACCCCATTGCGGGCGCGGCGGCAGATGCGGACTGCGAGGCAAGGTCGCAAGCGACTGCTGCTGCAAGCACGAATCGGCTGGCATGAGTCCGGATCATTGCGTCTCCTTGGATGTCAGGCACTTTGCCCTGAATTCCGCCACAACTTCAACATCCGATTTCCGGCCTCACCGAAAAACAGCCATCACTGCGCCCAGCAAACCCATCCCCAACAAGCCCAGCACCGGTGTCATGCTGACTGCATAACCGAGCGAGCGGCTGGTGGGGTCGCGGGTATAAGCGCGCAGGTAGATCACGCGGCCGACGAGGTAGACGGCGCCAGCGCCGGCTGTCCAGAGCGGCGACCAATGCTGGGCGGCCAGCCACAGGCTGGGCAACAGCACGACCAGCAGTTCCAGCGTGTTCATCTGCACCCGGTAGAGGCGCTCGAAGCCTTCATGGCCTGACACGGCCGGCGCATGAATGCCGTAGCGCTTGCGGCCCCAGCTCACCAGGATGGCGAAGTACACATACTGCAGCAGCGCAAGCGCCGCGACGATTTCAACCCAGGCCATGAGAGATTCCAAACTGAGGAGGTGAAGCGGCGCCCGCGCGGGAAAGGCCCGGCGTTCCGGTCTCCGGATGAACAGGCCAGCGTCTACTGACCCTTGAGAAATCGCGCAACGGCCTGCTCGCCAGCCGCCGACAGTCCTTCAAACTGCAGCCCCACCATGAACGCACCATGGTTGCTGCTGAGCACGCTGTGGGCGACCTGGACCTTGACTTCGACTGGCGTGCCGCCTCCCGTGAGCAAAGGCACCAGGAAGCGGATCACGCAGCGCAGCTTCGGTGGTGGATTGGCCGAGGCGATGATGGCGATGCCGCCGGCGCTGATGTCCCAGGTGCGCACTTCCAACGGCGGCTGGCTGGGGAAGACCAGCTGCGCCGTGCCGCGCAAGGGCTTGCGCTCGTGCAGGCGGCGCTCGGCCCCCTTCAGCTCCGCCATGGGGCGCGCAGTGCCGATTCCGGCCGGTCAAGGGTGCTGCGGCGGGGACTTGGAAGCGGTGCGGTACACATCGTGGGCGCAATCTAACATCGACCGCCGCGGCAGCGCTACCGCCTGCCAGCGCTCATTGGGTGAGTGGCAGTACCCGCTCTTTCAGGTACTTGAACTGCGCCCCCAGCATCGCCGGGTTCGGGTCGTGGCCCGTGCGAGGCAGCAGCACCCAGTCCTTCTGCGGCGCGTCGATGCTGTCGAAATAGCGGCGGGCCACGTCGGGCGTGGTCACCAGGTCTTCCTCTCCCTGCACGAAGAACACCGGCAGCTCGAACTTCAGGCCCAGGCTGGGCAGGTCGGTGGACGACAGCATGCCGTCGCCCTTCAGGCCGACGAACTGCAGGTAGGAGTAGTCCTCGCCGGCCTCGTAGTCGGCCTCGGCTTTGGCGGTGGTGTAGAGGGCGGAAGGCTGCCACCAGGCCTTGGGCGCGGGGTCGGTTCGGGCGGCTTCGTAGCGGCGGGTCACGCGGCGCAGGATGCCAAAGTTGCGCGGATCACGCCACGGCGGAGGGCCCAGCGCCTCCAGTTTCGCGATGTTCTCCTGGTCGCTCAGCGACTTGGCCCGCGCCAGCGTCGCGGCGTAGCTGGAAGCCAGGTTGACCTGCCCGTTCACCAGTTGGGCGGTGGTGATGTAGGCGTGGAACAAGTCGGGGCGTGCCTTGGCGATCTGGATGCCGAGGATGGAACCCCAGGAGCCGCCCATCAGGATCAGCTTGCGCGCACCGAGGTGCTGCATCACGTAGGTGGCCACGGCAATGCCATCGTCCCGCAGCTGCGCCACGGTGAGCGGTTCGTCTTCGGCTGGCCGGTTGCGGCCGTAGGTCATGCCGGAACCGCGCTGGTCCCAGTGCACGATGGTGAAGTCCTTCTGCCACGGGCCGTAGAGCCCGTCCGAGAACATGCTGACCGGGTTGCCCGGCCCGCCATGCACCACCAGCACCACCGGGTTGCCACAACGTTCGCCCTTGATCGTGACCCACTGCTCGATGCCATTGATCGGCACGAAGCCTTGTTCGTCCAGCCTCTGGGACGGCGAGCTGCAGACCGAGCCGGTGGTGGCCGGCGGCGCAGCTTCCGCGGCGCCAACGGCTTGCGCGCACACGGTCAGCGCGCAAGCCAGCCAGCGGCAGAGTGAAGAAGAGCGCAACAGGTTCAAGAGGACTCCTACCCAGCGGGGTACCGGCCCGCCGAAAGTCGGAGTATCCGCGAGCCTCAGTTCGCGGCCATTGACTGGCGCGAGGCATGGCGCTGCGCCTGCGTCTCGCCATCGTAGCCCCAGCTGTCGCCCGGGACCTGGTGCAGCACGACATACAGCGGCGCCTGCGCGGGCCGGCCGCTTTCGGCCAAGATCAGCGCGTTCGCCTCGGCGATGAAGCGGCGACGTTCTGCCGCGGTGTTGCTGCCATCGGTGATGAACACCTCCAACTGGGCAGACCAGTCCTGCGCGCCAAGCGCAGCACCGGCCACCGACCAGGACCCAGGCGGCGCCTGTTCGACGGCCACGACGGTCAGGGCTGCGTCCTTGCGCAGCGTGCTGGCCATCAGGCGGGTCAGGCCTGACTGAAGGCGCTGGCGGCTCGCGTCGTCAAACTCATTGGCGCTGGCAAGGGTCAGGCGGAGGAAAGGCATGGCGTCTCGAAGAAGAAGTGAAGGTGCGCCATCGTGAACCGGCGCCATCAAGGAGACAATCACACATTCACTTGACACACTGTTTCTCTTGAGGAAACCATCATGCGCCCATCCGCCATTGGCGACGCCCAGCAACTCGCGGCCATGGTGGTCTTCGCCCGGGTGGTGGCCGCGGGCAGTTTTTCGGCCGCGGCGCGGGAGCTCGGGCTCACCAAGTCGGCCGTCAGCAAGCAGGTCCAGCGGCTGGAGCTGGAACTGGGCGCGAAGTTGCTGAACCGCAGCACGCGCAAGCTGTCGCTGACCGAACCCGGGCAGATCGTGCACGCCCATGCGGAGCAGATCGTGCACCTGGGCAACGCCACCCGCAACGAGCTGGCGCAACTGTCCGAGCGCCCAAGCGGGCTGCTGCGCATGACGGCCTCGCTGGCCTACGGCAAGCATGTGCTGGCGCCGCTGCTGCCGGACTTCTTCGCGCAATGCCCCGAGGTGCGGGTGGCGCTGACGCTGGTGGACCGGCACGTGGACCTGATCCAAGAAGGTTTCGACCTGGCGATTCGGCTGACGGACACGCCGCCCGAGCCGCTGGCCGGGCGGCGCCTGCATGCCTGTGAATTCGTGCTCTGCGCGTCGCCCAAGTTCGCCGGGCTGGCCGACGTTCAGCATGCGCGAGACCTCGCGCAGCAAGCTTGCCTGGGCTTCTCGGCCGGCGTGTCCGCCAAGCTCACGCCCTGGCGGCTGACCGACCCCGACGGCAAGGCGGTGACCGTTGCCGTCCAGGGCCCGGCCGTGGTCAACAGCAGCGACGTGGTGCGCGAGCTGACGCTGCGTGGCCTGGGCATTGGCCTGCTGCCCCGCTTCACCGTGGAGCCCGATCTTGCCCAGGGCCAACTGGTCCAGGTGTTGCCGCAATGGCAAGCCGCCGGCGCATTTGGCCCGGCCTGGGCGCTGTGGTCACCGCAGCGGCAGATGCTGCCCAAGCAGCGCGCGATGATCGACTTCCTGGTGAGCCGCCTGAGCGCGGCCTGAGTGGCCGCTATTTCAGGTAGGACCTAAGCGCGCCCACCACCTGTTCCACATCCTCGCCACGCTGCTCGGCACTCACACCCTCAGCACCCAGGTGCTCGCGAATGTGGCCTTCCAGCACCTCGGCCATCAAGCCATTGACGGCACCGCGGATCGCCGCGATCTGCTGCAGGATGGCGCCGCATTCGGTCTCCTGATCGAGCGCGCGCTCCAGCGCGTCCGCCTGGCCGCGGATGCGGCGCACGCGGGCAATGAGCTTCTTCTTGGACTGGATGGTGTGGGCCATGGGGCAAGGGCATCGCCTCACGGCAGCAAGGCGTTTTGGCGAGGACAAAGGTACTGGGGGGTAGTATGCGGCCTTCGCGGCCATTCGGCCACTGAACCCTGCAGTCCCCGCCATGACCCTGCCTGTCGCACCGCCCGCCCCCGTCAGCAACTGGACCGACACCGGCCGCCACAGCCACGCCTTCGGCGAAGCCAACCCACTGGCCGAGCGGCGCACGCGCTGGGCCATGTGGATCACGCTGGCGATGATGGTGGCCGAGATCATCGGCGGCTGGTACTACAACTCGATGGCGCTGCTGGCCGACGGCTGGCACATGAGCTCGCACGCGCTGGCGCTGGGCCTCGCGGCCTTCGCCTACCTGGCCGCACGCAAGCTGGCGCACGACCGCCGGTTCTCGTTCGGCACCTGGAAGATCGAGGTGCTGGCCAGCTACACCAGCGCCATCTGCCTGCTGGGCGTGGCGCTGCTGATGCTCATCCAGTCCGGCGAGCGGCTGCTGAACCCAGGTGCGATCCACTACGACGAGGCGATTGCACTGGCCGTGCTCGGGCTGGCGGTCAACCTGGTCTGCGCCTGGCTGCTGAAGGATGGCCACCATGGGCACGACCACGGGCAAGATCACGGGCCCGGACATGGTCACGCCCACGGCGACGAAAGCCATGCAGACGAACTCCACCATGACCTGAACCTGCGCGCCGCCTACATCCACGTGCTGGCCGACGCCGCCACCTCGGTGCTGGCCATCCTCGCCCTCTTCGGTGGCAAGCTCTGGGGCGCGGACTGGCTGGACCCGGCCATGGGCATCGTCGGCGCAGGCCTGGTCGGCAAGTGGTCCCTGGGCCTGCTGCGCGACTCAGGCAAGGTGCTGCTGGACGCCGAGATGGACGCGCCGGTGGTCGCCGAGATCGAGGAAGTCATCGCCGCCAGCCCGGTGCCGGCCCGCATCCGCGACCTGCACGTCTGGCGCGTCGGCCAGGGCAGCTATGCCTGCATCCTGTCGCTGGAAGTGGACGTGCCCACCACGCCCGAATACTTCCGCCAGCAACTCGCGGTGCACGAGGAACTGGTACACATCACGGTGGAACTGATCCAACCCGGCGAGGCAGTGGCGCGCTGACGGTGCAGCCCCAGGTCCAGCGAGGCCACCCATCCAGTTTCACGGCCGCGATGCCCGCGCCGCCGTCGGCTTGAGCACTGCCTGGAACACCCGGTTCTGCGGGTCGTTGCGGCTTTGGGCTTGGACCACGATGGCGCCGCTGTCGTTGATCGCGGTCGGATACGAAATCATCCAGCCGGCCGCGCGGGCCTTGGTGTCCAGCAGTTTGGTGAGTGACGTGACCTGGCCATTCCGCCAGATCACACCAATGCCGGTGCAGTTGCCAACGGCCACGTCCAGGTTGTTGATTGCGGTGGCCGTGCAGACGGTGTGCGCCAGCGCCGGCAGCGGCAGCACCTGGCCCAGTTTCCAGAGCATGGCCAGTGAGCCCTGGCTCGGGTCGAGGTAGCCTCCCACCGCGGTGCCGTTGGCGTTGATGGCATTGATCGATGGATAGCCGAGCGCATCCAGTTCTGGCGTGGGCACCAGCAGACCGTCCTTCCAGACCAGCATCTTGATGCCGCCCGTCTCCGGCCACTGCCGCCAGCCGCTCATCCAGCCGTTGGCCGACGTGCGGTACACCGCCGACTCCGCCACGGCGACATCGGTGGGCAGCAGCGTGGGCGGCAGGGTGGGATCGGTCCACACCGCAGCCTGTTCGAGACCGTCCTTCGGGATGCGGCCCATCACCCGGCCTTGGGGGTCCACATCGAAGCCCTGGCAGGCGCAGTTCTCGTCGCCGCCATTCCAGGATGACAGCTGCACCGAAGAGCCGTCCGGTCGCCAGACCATGCTGAATCCCCTGTCGCCCTGGGCGCTGACGGTGTATCCGTTCTGCTCGCTGCGGCGCACCGTGTCCACGGTATGGCCGTCGGGCAGGGGCAGCACTTGCGGAACGCCTTGGGTCCACAGCACGGGCACCCACCGGGTGCCCGTCCACGCACGGCCGGTCACCACGCCCTGCTGGTCCAGCGTGCTGGTCACGGCGTCGCTGGCCCCGGAGGGGTTCTGCAGCAATTGCAGCCGGTAGGTTTCGGCGGCAGCAAGCCGCGGCACCAGCGCGGCGGCCAAGGCCACTGCGGCCACGGAGAAGCGATGAATCACGAAGCGCATGAACACACCTTTCAGGGTGATGAGGCAAATGCGTAGCTTTCGACCTCACGCTGCGCGCGTCTATCCTCGTTCAGAGGACGAACAGGCAGGGTCGGCCCCCTAGAATCGGCGGCCCTGCCAACCCACACCGCCGCTCGGGCCACCTGCCCTGGCGTGCCGGCCACCGGCTCGCGGCCACACGCCGCAGCGCCGGCCCAGCCAAGCAACGATGACCCTTGCCCGCCTGATCCTGAACTTCGTGCGCCGCCATGCCGCGGCCTACGGCCTGGCCGGCGTGATGCTGGCCGGCATTGCCATGTTGACGGTCTGGCTGCCGCGGCAGATCGGCCACCTGGTGGACGCGCTGGTGTCACACCAGCTTGCCGGACCGGCGCTGTGGCGCGAGCTGGGCTGGTTGCTCGCGGCAGGGGTGGCGATCTACTTCCTGCGCGTGGGCTGGCGAATGCGGCTCTATGCCGCCGCCTACCGCATGGGCGTGGAGCTGCGCGCGCAGCTGTATGGCCGGCTGGCAGACCAGGGCCCGCGCTTTTTCCAGACCCGCCGCACAGGCGACCTGATGGCGCTGGCCACCAATGACGTGGACGCCGTGGAGATGGCCTGCGGCGAAGCGCTGCTGGCCGGCTTCGACGGCACGCTGACGCTGGTGCTGGTCGTCGGCACCATGGCGGTGGGCGTGGACTGGCGGCTGGCCGCGGTGGCGCTGCTGCCCTTCCCGTTCATGGCCTGGGCCTTCTGGTGGATCTCGCGCGCCGTGCACGAGCGCTCGCGCCAGGCGCTGGACGCCTTTGGCGGTCTGAACGACCACGTGCAGGAAACCATTTCCGGCGTGCGCACGCTGCGTGCGCTGGGGCTGGAGGCGCGCAGCAGCGCACGCTTTGCCGAGCTGGCAAGCCATGCCGCCGAGACCGGCTTCCAGGCCCAGCGCTGGGAGGCGCGCTACGAGCCCGCGGTGGGCATGGCGCTGGCCTGCGCGAGCGCGTTTTCGCTGGGCCTGGGCGGCTGGCTGGTGTGGCATGAAGAACTCAGCATCGGCCAGCTGACCAGCTTCGGGCTGTACCTCACGCAGTTGATCTGGCCGATGTTCGCCGCCGGCTGGGTGCTGTCGCTCTGGGAGCGCGGCAAGGCGGCCTGGGCGCGGCTGTCCAAGGTGCTGGACGAACCACTGGCCATCGACGACGACGGCAGCATCAACCCGGTGCAGGCTGGCGAGATCGCGATCGAACAGCTGCGTTTTGCCTACCCGGGCGCACCGGCCCCGGCGCTGGACGCGCTGAACCTGCGCATCACGACTGGCAGCACGCTGGGCCTGGTGGGGCCGACCGGCTCTGGCAAAAGCACGCTGATCAAGCTGCTGCTGCGCCAGTGGATGCCGCAGGCCGGCAGCCTGCGCTGGGGCGGCGTGGCGCTGGCCGACTACACACTGGACGCGCTGCGCGCCGGCATTGCCTGGGTGCCGCAGGAGCCCATCCTGTTCTCCGCCAGCGTGGCCGAGAACATTGCGCTCTCGCGGCCCGAAGCCACGCGCGAAGCCATCGAAGCCGCAGCCAAACTGGCGGCGGTGCACGACGACATCGTGCGCCTGCCGCAGGGCTACGACACGCCCGTGGGCGAGCGCGGCGTGACGCTTTCCGGCGGCCAGCGCCAACGCGTGGCGATTGCCCGCGCACTGCTGGCCGACGCCCCGCTGCTGCTGCTGGACGACGCGCTCTCTGCCGTGGACACCGAAACCGAGCACCGCATCCTGCAGCACCTGCGCGAGCAGCGCCGCGGCCGCACGGTCATCGTCGTCAGCCACCGGCTCTCGGCCCTGGCGGACGCAGACCAGATCGCCGTGCTCAAGCAAGGCCGGCTGACCGAACTCGGCAGCCACGAACAACTGCTGGCCCGCGGCGTGGACGCCAGCTGGTACGCGCATCAATGGCGGGTGCAGCAACTGGAGACTTCGTTTGAGCACGACGACTGAGGCGCCTGTGGACGACGCGCACAAGAAGCCCCAAGGCGTGCCGGTGAAACGCGCCGCTGTGCTGCTGTGGCGTGCCGTGCAGCCGGACGTCGCCACCGTGCGCACCGGCCTGTTCTGGCTGGTGCTGGCCGCCGGGCTGGACGCCCTGGGTCCGGTGATGGGCAAGGCCTTCATCGACCGCTACCTGCTGCCGCACAACCCGCAGGTCGGCGCGATGCTGGGCCTGCTGGCCGGCGCGCTGATTGCCGGTTGCACGGCCAGCCTGCTGCGCTACCACCAGCTGTGCCGGCTGGCATCGGTGGCCATGCAATCGGTGCGGCGCATCCGCGAGTCGGTCTACGGCCATGTGCTGCGGCTGCCGATGAGCTTCTTCGACAGCGCCATCACCGGCCAGCTCGTCAGCCGAGTGACCAATGACACCGAGGCCGTCAAGCAGCTCTATGTGCAGGTGCTGTTCGTGATGCTGGACTCGGTCATCATGCTGACCACCTTGCTGGTCACCATGACCTTCCTGGACTGGCGGCTGATGCTGATCGTCGCGGCGCTGGTGCCTGCCGTGTTCGGCATCGTGTTCCTCTACCAGCGCCTCTCGGCACCGGCCGTCGGCCGTACGCGTGAGCTGCGCAGCACGCTGAATGCGCAGACGGCAGAGTCCATCGCCGGCATGGCGGTGCTGCAGGCCACCGGCGCCGCGGCCACCTACGGCAAGCGCTACGCCAGCGTCAACGAGGCGCACTACGCTTCGCGCCAGGTCGAGCTGCGCGCCAATGCATGGCTGCTGCGGCCGGCGCTGGACCTGCTGAACGTGGCGATGCTCGCGGTTGTCATCGCGGTCTTCGGGATGCGCGAGAGCGGCGGCCAGTTGAGCGCGGTCGAAGTTGGCGTGCTGTACGCGTTTGTCAGCTACATCGGCCGCGTGGTGGAGCCGCTGATCCAGCTGACCATGCAGTTCTCGCAGCTGCAGCAGGCCGTCGTGGCAGCGGCGCGGGTCAACACGCTGCTGGAGGAAGCCGAGGCGCCGCGGCCCCAGGCCAAGGGCCGCATCACCGCTGGCGCCGTCACGCTGCAGCGCCTGAACTTCGCCTACAAGAACGGCGTGCCGGTGCTGCGAGACGTGAACCTGGATGTGAAGCCTGGCGAGTTCCTCGGCATCGTCGGCCCCACCGGCAGCGGCAAGACCAGCCTGCTGTCGCTGCTGCTGCGCTTCTATCCCGTCGCCGAGAACAGCGGCCAGTTGCTGGTCGACGGCCAGCCCATTGCCGAGCTGGACGAAGCCGCCTTCCGCGACGCCGTCGGCCTAGTGCCGCAGGAGCCCTTCCTGCTCGCCGCCAGCGTGCGCGAAAACATCGCGATGGGCCGCGACTTGAGCGAAGCGCAGATCCACGCCGCCGCCGAATCCGCCGGCGCCGCAGGTTTCATCGCCCGGCTGGAGAACGGCTACGACACACCGCTCGGCGAAGGCGGCGCCCGCCTGGCCGTTGGCGAAAAACAGCTGCTCGCCATTGCCCGCGCGCTGGCCGGACAGCCCAAGATCCTGCTGCTGGACGAAGCCACCTCGCACATCGACACCGGCACAGAACAGGTCGTGCAGCAAGCCCTGGCCAAGCTGCACGGCAAGCTCACCATCATCTCCATCGCCCACCGCCTCTCCACCATCCGCGACGCCGACCGCATCCTGGTGCTGAGCCACGGCCATGTGGCGGAACTGGGGCCGCATGAAGCGCTGATGCAGATCGATGGCGGGCTGTACCGGCGCTTGGTGGAGTTGCAGCAGTTGGCAAGCGAAGACTGAGCGCCGACACCTCCGCCGAGCAGAACCAAGGCGTCTCTTACCGACATGTAAACTCGCTTCACCCCGTTCTGGCAACCATGCTATCGGGGATATCGAAGGGCAATTTCCTGCGCGCAGTGGTAGCCGGAGGAAAATCTACTGGAGGGAATCTTGGTTAGGAAAATTTTTCAAATAGCCTGCTTGCTTGGACTGGCATCTTCGGGCAACGCAGCAATGGCTGCTGGCGAATTCACAATACTCATCAATGACCCACAAAGCGACCAGCTTTCATTGAAAGAGCACAAGCAAGTCGCGGCATCAGAAAACAATAAGTCCATTATCTACAGCACTTTCGGCGCCGACCCGTCGAATCTCTATCAGTCGGCCGGCTGGACCATTGGTGGCGATATGAGCCCCTACGATCAGATGATCGCAATGTCATTCACTCCCAGCAGCACAACCTACCTCACCAAGATCAAAGTCGCTGCCGGAACCTTGGGCGGCGGCGAAGTCATCGTGGCGATTCACGAAGACGAGGCAGGTCTGCCAGGTGCTCAAATGAAGAAATTCAAAGCAGACAATTTGCCGGCTTTCGGAGAATGCTGTGACGTCGTCAAGAAATCATTCCAAGGCGTACAGGTGCTGGCCGGAAAGCAGTACTGGGTGGCAGTCCACGCGGCTGGCAAGAACTCCACGTTTCAGGGCGGATGGCATTTTGGCTACTCTGACAAATCCACCTTGGCGGCTTCTAGCGGCAACGGTTGGTATCAGATCACGGGAGCTGCCCCGGCTTTCTCGGTGCTGGGCGACTGATTAAGATTTGTCTTCAGCGCCGCCGCGGCTTGCTGCGGTACATGTCCGCATCGGCCTGGGCCAGCAGCGTGGCGACGTCGTCGCCGTGTTCGGGGTGGAGCGCCACGCCGATGGCCACGTCCAGGCCTTCGTCTTCGGTTGCGGCCCCACCGGCAGCGGCAAGACCAGCCTGCTGTCCCTTTTGCTGCGCTTTTATCCCGTTGCCGAGAACAGCGGCCAGCTGCTGATCGACGGCCAGCCGATTGCCGAACTGGACGAAGCTGCCTTCCGCGACGCCGTGGGTCTGGTCCCGCAGGAGCCTTTCCTGCTCGCCGCCAGCGTGCGCGAAAACATCGCGATGGGCCGCGACTTGAGCGAAGCGCGGATCCACACCGCCGCCGAATCCGCCGGCGCCGCAGGTTTCATTGCCCGCCTGGAAAACGGCTACGACACGCTGCTCGGCGAAGGCGGCGCTCGCCTGGCCGTCGGCGAGAAACAGCTGCTGGCGATTGCCCGCGCGCTGGCCGGACAGCCCAAGATCCTGCTGCTGGACGAAGCCACTTCGCACATCGACACCGGCACCGAACAGGTCGTGCAGCAAGCCCTGGCCAAGCTGCACGGCAAGCTCACCATCATCTCCATCGCCCACCGCCTCTCCACCATCCGCGACGCCGACCGCATCCTGGTGCTGAGCCGCGGCCATGTGGCCGAACTGGGGCCGCACGAAGCGCTGATGCAGATCGAGGGCGGGCTGTACCGGCGGCTGGTGGAGTTGCAGCAGTTGGCGTCAGAAACCTGACATCACCGCCGCCTCGGCTTGCGGCGGTACATGTCGGCATCTGCCTGGGCGAGCAAGGTGGCGACGTCGTCGCCATGCTCCGGGTACAGCGCCACGCCGATGGCCACGTCCAGGCCCTCGTCTTCGGTGGCAGGCAGGCCGGCGAGGCTGTCCAGCGGCTTGGCAAAGGCGGCCTTCAGCTTGGCCAGCACGGGCGCCAGCGCGGCTTCGGGGTCTGTGCCTTCGCCAGGTTCGTTGAGTTCCAGCAGCACCAGGAATTCGTCACCGGCCAGGCGGGCAACGCTGTCTTCCTCACGCAGCGCGCCGCGCATGCGTTCGCCGAGTTCGACCAGCACCTGGTCGCCCACGGCATGGCCGTGGTTGTCGTTGATGGCCTTGAAGCCGTTGACATCGAGGAACAGCAGCGCGAAGGGCTGGTGGTCGCCGGAGCGGCGGTGGTGGGCCAGGCGGTCTTCGATTCGCCGCAGCATGGCTTCGCGGCTGGCCAGGCCGGTGAGCCGGTCGGTCGCCAGTCGCTGGGTCATCGCGCTGAAGCTGCGCGCCAGGTCGCCGATCTCGTCCTGGCGCTGCACGTCCAGCGTCGGGTCGAAACGGCCTTCGCCGACCTGGCGGGCGGCAGTGGCGATCTGCTTCAGGTCGCGTGACAGCACTTCCAGGCTCAGCAGGCCGATGGCCACCACGGCCACCGCAGCCAGCAGGCCCAGCAACAGGCTTTGCATTGCGTTGTCGCTGACGCGTTGCAGGAAATCCCCGCGCGGCACGGCAACGACGATCAGCCAGTCCAGCCCGGCCGCGTCGCGGATGCGCGCATGCGCCAGTTGCACCGAGTCGCCGTCCGGCCCGTCAATGCGCATCGCCCGCGTGGCGCCAGCATCTTCGGGGCTTTGCAGCAGCGCCTGCACGGCGGCGTGGCTGGCCTTCAGCAAGCCGTCGCTGCTGTCGGCCGCATTCAGGCGGACCGGCTGGCCGTCGGCGCCGTTGCGCAGGTAGTCGCCGCGCGAAGTGGCGATCAGGTTGCCGTTGGGCTCGGTCACGAACGCAATGCCGTGCGGGCTCAGCGGCAGCGAGTGCACAAAGGCGCTGAGGTGGCGCAGCGTCACGTCGGTGGCGACCACGCCCTGGGCGTGGCCGTCTTCGGCGAGCACGCGGCGCGCGCGGGTGGAGATCAGCTCACGGGTGCGGAAGTCGATGTAGATCGAGGTCCAGGTTTCCGTGGGCGCGTCATGCCCGGCCTGGTACCAGGGGCGCTGGCGCGGCTCGAAGATGCGCTCCTCCGGCTTGGCGGGGCCCAGCGCGCCATGGATGCCCTTGAACTCGTACAGGCTGCGCGGGCCTTCGCCCTTCAGGCGCAACCGCAGCTGGGCCTGTTCGCCGCCCTCTCGCAGCAGGCCGAAGAAGTGGCCTTGTTCGTCGCCGTAGTAGACGTAGTTGTTCAGCTCGGGGTGCACCGAGGTGGCCAGCCAGAAGCGAGTGCGCAAGGCGTCCAGCTCGTCGGCCACGCGAGGCGGTGCGGCCATGCCGCGCGGGAAGGCGGTTTCCAGCACCGCGCCGGAGCCCAGCACATGCAGCTCGACGGCCTGTGAAATGCGGCCGACGGTTTCGGTCAGCAACTGGTCAGACAGGCTGTCGACCGCGATGCGGCCGGCGCGGTAGGACAGGCTGCCCAGCACCAGGGTCAGCAGCAGCACCAGGACCACGTAGGGCAAGGTCAACAGCTGGCGCAGGCTCAGCCAACGGAACACGGGCATGTTTGTCTCTCTCCAGGACTATCACGCGGCACCCGTGGGGCGGCGGCAGCCATGAACCGGCGTCGTCGCGCCGGTTCTTGTTGTGCAGGGCTCAGGCGGTGGCGGCCTGGCGCTGCGGCAGCGCGGCCAGCCAGTCCACCAGGTCACGCTGCAGTTGCTGCAGCTCGGATTCGCGTGAATACATCATGTGGCCACCGGCATAGCGCTTGTGCAGCAGGTTGGCGCGCACGGCCTCGGGCAGGTCCAGCTGGTCCAGCGACCAGTCGGTGGCGCTGACGGGGGTGGCCAGGTCGTAGATGCCGCTGGCCACCAGCACGCGCAGGTGCGGCAGCCGGCGCATGACCCGCGCCAGCTCCACCGAGGTGCAGGCGTACTGGTTGCCTTTGGCGCTGCCGCGCAGGAAATTCCACTGCTTGATGACCTCGGGGCCGAACAGGTGATAGCGCCGGCTGCTGTCCATGCCGAGCTGGCCGAAGTAGTGCTGCGCGGCCATCGCGAACGGGCCCCACAGCGGGTCCAACCCGGGGTCGAATTCCATGCCTTGCGGTTGGGCCAGGCCCATCGGGCCGGTGACACGCGCGTCCATGCGGCCAACGGTGCGGCCGCGCGAGCGCAGTGCCTCGACGAAGAAGGTCGAGTCGCTGATGCGCAGGTGGTGCTGCTCCACCAGCGCTGGCGCCAGCCCCGTGAGCTCGCCAACGCGGCGGGCCACGCGGCTGCGCGCCCGCGGCTCCAGCGCGCCGCCGCGGTGCAGGGCGCTGAGGTATTCGCGGTGCACGAAGTCGTTGGCTGCCGCCAGCGCCGCCTCGGGCGAGGCACCGGCCTCGCCCTTGAGCGTGCCGTGGTACTGGGCCACGGCCGCGAAGGCCGGCAGGAACAGCGCGTATGGCAGGTCGTTGCGCGGGCTGAATTCCAGCGCCTGGAAATCCATCGCGGTCGAGACCAGGATCAGGCCGGCCAGCGGCACGCCGGCATCGGCCAGGGTTTCGGTCATCGCCGCGCAACGCGTCGTGCCGTAGCTCTCGCCGCACAGCAGCACCGGCGAGCCCCAGCGGCGGTGCCGCGTGAGCCATTCACACACGGCGTCGGAAAGCACCGCGATGTCGCCGTCGACCGAGAAGTGCTTCTTGCGCACCTCGTCGCCGGCCGACAGTGAGCTGCCGGTGTGCGGCGGGTCCACGAACACCAGGTCGAACTGGGCCAGCCAGCTCAGCGGGTTGTCCTGCACCACGTAGGGCGGCGGCGGCATCTGGCCGTTGTCGAGGATGGTGACCCGCTTCGGGCCCATCAGGCCGATGTGCAGGAAGGCCGACGAGGCGCCCGGACCGCCGTTGAAGGCAAAGCAGATCGGCCGCTGCACGGCAGCAGCGGCCGGCTCACTGCCTTCCGGCGCTTCGAGCTGGTAGGCGGTGGTGAAGATGGCCGCCTCGGGCTCGGGCGATTGGCCGGGCACATGAGAAAACGCCGGCACGAAGCCGGCGTCGACCCGGTAGCGCAGGCGCTGGCCGGGCAGCTGCAGCTCACCCTGGGCGCGCAGCGGCGCACTGGCCAGGGCTTGTTGCACCGCCTCGCGCTGGCGGCGCACCGCCTCGGCTTCGGCGGGCGTGGGAACCGGTGGGGGAGTAGGCGTCGTGGTCATGCAATGGTGGCGCGGCGAAGCACGCAAGGCATCTGGTGGCGGTGAGAAAACGGCCGCCGCCGCTCACGGCGACGGCCCCTGGAAGCCGCCGGCGCGGAAGGTCAGCACGAGGGTGTCGCGGTGGCCTTCGGCCCCGGGCACCAGCGGCTGGATGGGCGTGGATTCATGGATCACGCGCTCGTCGTCCAGCAGCAGCGTGCTCCAGCGCTGGTCCAGCGTGAAGCGCTGGCCCTCGCGGCCCTGGGCGGCGAAGACACGCGTCTCGGCCCCCTTGATGCCTTCACGCGAAACCAGCGTCACGCTGACCAGGTCCACGCCGTCGCGGTGGGCGCCTTCGGGCGTCGGCCGGCCAATGCCGTCGGTGGTGTCGATGCGGAACGGGTGCGCCTCGACGTACCAGGTGCGCTCGCCCTTCAGCGCCGAGGCGCGCGCGGCAAGGGCCGCAAGCCAGCGCTGCCACAGCGGGTCAGTCACCAGGCCAGCTTCGATCGGCTCGAAATGGCGCTCGATGCCGCCGTGCAACGCGTTGTACTCGACTGGCTGCCAGTGCGGCCGCTGCGGCACCAGCGTGACCTGCTCTCCTTCAACGATGAAGCAGGCATGGCGGCGGCGGCGGTAGCGGCCACCGTCGCGCAGGTAGGCGTCTGCCGGCAGCCGGTCCCAGTGGGACAGCCAGGGTGCGAGGTCGTTGGCGGTGCAGTGCAGCAGGCCGAACAGGCCATCGGCGTCCAGCACGGCAAAGCCCTGGCGGGCCAGCGTGGCGTCGATCTCGGCCAGCGGGGTGACGGGAGGAGCGAGCATCATGATGCGCGGATTGTCACCGCTGCGCGCAAGCGCTTTGCTCAGGACCGGCCCGCCCTCAGCCCGGCAGCCGTGCCGGCGTGAATGTGCACCGGCAGACTGTGACTTTTCTCACAGCAGCCACCCCTCATGCGCCCCGCAGCCCGGGACCGGTCCGTCTGCGCCTCGATCGGGATCTCCATCTCTGGTGGCGCACCGCGGCGGGCTGTGTTTTCGCGGCGCGGTGACCGGTGCCGAAGGCCTGGCGCTCGACGCGATGTTCGGCCCGGCTGAACCGCTCGAACCCTGAGCAGACGCAGGCAGGAATGACCCGGCGGGGTCAGACTTGAACCAAGGCCCTCTGGGTCCCTGGCGGGCCGCCGCGCCTGGCCATGACCACACGCATGCGGTCCAGGACGGCATCCAGAACCGTGGCCAGTTGCGATGTGGGCGCGTCGATCGGCGCGGTGGTGCGCAATGCGCTCTCCAGCGCAGTACAGGCCTGCGCCACGCCATCCAGGCCCAAGGAGGCCGAAGCTTCGCGCAGCGTGTGCGCGCTGCGCTGCAGCGCGCCAAGATCGGCTTGCGCCAGCAGCGCCATCAGGCGTGCTCCCGCGTCCCGCTCCAGCGCCTCGAACTTGGTCAGCAGTCGCCAGGCCAACATGTCATCGCCGAGCACGCGCCTCCGCAGCGCGGCGTAGTCCAACCCTGGGATCCGCGGATCGCATCCGCCAGCCGGTGCTTCGGCTGGCGCGCCCATGGTGGCTTGCGTGCTCGTTTGGCGGACAGGTGCCTCGTGCGGGATCCACCTCAACAAGGTGTCGAGCAGACCCTCTGGAACCAGCGGCTTGGCCACATGGTCGACCATCCCAGCCTCGAAGCACAGCGCACGGTCCTCCGCGAGCGCGGCAGCCGTCATGGCGATCACCGGCAGCGCCGCCCACGCGGCACGCCCACGTATGCGCCGGGTCGCCTCGAGCCCGTCCATGACGGGCATGTGCAGGTCCATGAGCACCGCATCGAAGGGCCGCCCTGCCGGATCCTCCAGTGCCGCAAGCGCCTGCACGCCGTCGTCCGCGACACGCACTTCCAGGCCCATGCGCTCGAGGATCCGTCGCGCCACGATCTGATTGACCATGTTGTCCTCCACCAGCAGCACGCGGGCCCCAGCCAGCGGTGCCGCGCGGCGCAGCAACCATTCGGCCTGCGATGTCGGGGACGGCAACTCCAGGATCCGCTCCCCCGCGCTTGCCGCAGGGCCACGCAGGCCCGCCAGCGCGGCGGCTTTCTGCATGGCTGCGAGCAAGGGCGTGGCCAGCATCGGCTTGACCAGCACCACATCTGCCGGAAAGTCAGTGGCTGTATCGCTGGCCGCGGTGTGGGCCGACGAGAACATCACCACCACAACCGGGCGCGCCGTGCCATCGCCCGCGTGCCGCAGCCCGCGCAGCAGCGTGCGATGCTCGTCCGCGGCGAGCATCTGCCCATCGAGCAGTACCACGTTGAACGGGTCGCCCGTGCCCCGGGCCTGCTCCACCTGCGCGACCGTGCCGCACGCCTCACGGGAGCAGGTCACCCTCACTTTCCAGGCCTGCAACTGAACCTGCACTCCCCGCGCCGCCGCGCAGGACTCGTCGACCAGCAGCACGCGCAGGCCCTCCAGGCCGACCTGCGTTGGAACGGCGGCCGTCTGCGATGTGTCGCGCAGCAGGGCCGCCGTGAACCAGAATTCGCTGCCACGCCCGAGAACACTGTTCATCCCGATCTCGCCGCCCATCATCCCGACCAGGCGGCGGCAGATCGTCAGCCCGAGGCCGGTGCCGCCGAAACGGCGGGTGATCGAACTGTCGGCTTGCGTGAATGCATTGAACAGGCCGGCATGGTGCGCGACATCGATGCCGATGCCACTGTCGCTCACCGAAAAGCGCAACAGGCAGTGCTGGGCGTCGGCCGTCGGCAGTTCCTGCACCTCGACATGGACGTGGCCATGTTCGGTGAACTTCACGGCATTGCCCACGAGGTTGTTCAGCACCTGCGACAGGCGCAGCGCATCCCCCACCAGTTGCAGCGGCAGTTCGGGCGGCAGGTCGACGACGAGCTCCAGGCCCTTCTGGCCGACACGGGCGGCGAAGACATCGACCGTGCGCTGCAATACCTGCTCCAGGTTGAAGCCCACCTGCTCGAAGCGCAAGTGACCGGCCTCGATCTTCGAATGGTCGAGCACATCGTCGAGCAATCCCATCAGCGCGACTGCCGCGGTGTGGACCTTGTCGAGGTCGTCGCGCGCACCGGCCGGCAGCTCGTCTTCCAGCGCCAGGCGGCTCAAGCCGACGATGGCGTTCATCGGCGTGCGTATCTCGTGGCTCATGTTGGCCAGGAATGCGCTCTTGGCGCGCATGGCGACCTCGGCCGAGTCGCGCGCCAACACCAGCGCATCCAGGACCTTGCGCTGCTCGGTGACGTCGTTGGCAAAGAGCAGCAGGTGGGCTTGCCCCTCGCGCAGGATGCGCGCCAGCCTGCAGTCCAGGCGCGGCATTGGATCCGGCCCGCCGATCAGCTCGACATCGCAGCGGCGCTGCTGGCCGTCCTCCAGCGTGGCCCGGGCGGGTTCCACCAGCGCCGGTGCGTGCTGCGCCAGCCAGTCCCAGAGTCCCAGCCTGCCACGCCGCTCGGCGTCGGTGCCAAGTGCGCAGTCGAGCGCGCGGTTCGACATCACGCAGTGGCCGTCAGCGCGGTAAACGCCGCAGCCGACCGGGTCGGTGTCGATGATCGCTTCGGCGAACCGCGCCAGTTCCTCGGCCCGCGACTGGGCCTGCCGGATGGCGGTGACGTCGGTCGCCGTGGCGTAGAAGCCCCGCACCACGCCCTCGTCGTCGGTATCGGGACGCAGGTTGAACAGCGCATGGCGCGTGGTACCGCCGACGGTGGCGACGAAATCGTGCCCGAAGGCTTGCGGTTGTCCCTTCAGAACGGCATTGATCCGGCCCTCGTAACGCGCGAAGTGCAGCGGCCCGATCACGTCGCGCAAATGCCTGCCGGGCAAGGTTCGCGCATTGACCCCGAGCCAGCTGCGATGGGCCCGGTTGCCGAAGCGGTTGCGCAACTTGCTGTCCCAGTAGCCGACGACACTCGGTGTGTGATCGAGGATGGCACGCAGATCGCGCCTGCTCACGACGATCTGCGCCGCCTGCTCTTCGACACGCCGTTGCAGCTTCAGCTTCAGGGAATCGATCTCCCGGCGCATCTGCTGGTGCTCGAGTGCCCGTTGGATGGCACGTGTCAGGATGTCGGTGCTGAGCTGGAACTTGGGCAGATAGTCGGCCGCGCCATCGCGAAGCGCCTGCACCGCCAATCCCTCGTTGCCCGCGCCGGTGATCATGATGATCGGGCAGTCGCGCAGCGCCTCGCGGTGCAGTGCCGGCAGCAGTTCCGCGCCGGTGGCCGCGCCAAGCTGGTTGTCCAGCATCACGCAGTCGAATTCATGCTCTCGCACCAGGCGCAACGCATCGGCACCATTGGCTGCCTGCATCGAATGCACGTCCCAGTCCGCCCGCGTCAGCAGGCGCAGCACACGCTCGCGGTCAACGTCGTCATCGTCAACTACCAGCAGGTGGATGGCCAGGCGTTGGGCCGTCGCGCCGACCGTGCCGGCGGCAACCATGGCAGCGCTCATTGCCGCCCTCATGGCAGGCGCACGGCAAGCCGGTACGACACCAGCAGCTGCGCCAATTTCGCGAACTGCGGCCCGACCAGGGCCTTGACCATGTAGCCCGCGACATTCTCGTGATAGGCCCGCACGCGGTCCGCGTCGGCATCGGAAGTGGTGAGCACGAACACCACCTCGTCGCAGAGCGCCGGGTCGGCACGCAGCTGCTGCAGGAACTCGAAGCCGTCCATGCGCGGCATGTTCAGGTCCAGCAGCACGACACGCGGCCGCTGCGCGTGCCGCAGCGGGTCGGTGCCGCGCAGCACGCGCAGCGCCGCTTCACCATCCTCCGCCCATGCCACCGGCACGCTGACGCCGCAGCGCTTGAGGCCGCGCATCACCGCTTCGGCGGCGACGTCGTCATCCTCCACCAGCAGGATCGCCAGGTCCAGGGCTTCAGTCATTGCCAGCCTTGCGCGCCCGCCTGGGCCACCAGAAGCGGAAGCAGGCGCCGCGTCCGGCCTCGACTGGCGAGACCAGCTCGATGCGGCCGCCGTGCACCTCGATCAGGCGCTTGCTCAGCGCCAGGCCGATGCCAGAGTTGCCACGCTCGGTCGAGGTCAGGGTCTGGAACAATTTGAAGATGCGCTCGCGGGCCTGCGGTGGCACGCCCGGACCATCGTCGATGACGCTGATTTCACAGTCGCTGCGGTCGTGCCGCGCCGACACGCGCAGGCGCCCTTCGGTGCGATCATGGTGCTTGATGGCGTTGCCAATCAGGTTGCGCAGCACCGTTTCAAGCGGTGCGCCGATGGTCTCGAACGGTTCGACATCGAGCGCCAGTTCAACCACGAACCCCGGCGGTGCCGGCTGCATCTCAAGAATGCCGCGGACCATGGTGCCCAGGTTGACGACAGCGTATTCGGTGGCGGCGCGCCCGGCTCGTGCATAGCTCAGCAGGTCATCGATCAAGCGCTCCATGCGCACGATGCGTTGGCTCACGCGGTCCAGGTTGCGCTTGACCTCGGCTGGCGGTTCCGGGCCCAGGTCGGCCGCGATCCATTCCATCAGATCGGCGATGCCGCGCAGCGGCGAGCGCAGGTCGTGCGAAGCAACGTAGGTGAACTCCTGCAGATCGGCGTTGGTACGGCGCGACTCAAGCTCCAGGTGCCGGCGGTGCTGCTCGACTTCATCGGCCAGGCGTTTGCGAACCGTGTTGTCGGTGCCGATCAGGAGATAGCCAATGATGGTTTCCTGGGCATCGCGCAGCGCGGTCACCGAAACAACCGCCGGAAAGCGGCTACCGTCCTTGCGGATCTTGGTCAGTTCATAGATGTCTTCGATGCCGCGCGAGGCCTTGAACACCAGGGCCTCGAACCCGGGGGAAATGGTCCTGGAGAACTCGGCACTCAGGACCTGGGCACGGGCGATCAGCTCCTGCGGGTCGGAGATGTCGGCCGGCGTGATCCTGTTCACGACCTCTGCCGCGGCATAGCCGAGCATGCGTTCGGCGCCGACGTTGAAGATCTGGATGACGCCCTTGGCATCCGTGGCGATGCTGGAGAACATCGCACTGCTGAATATCGCGCCCTGCAGCGCGCCGGCTTTGGCCAGCGCCTCTTCTGCCTGTTTACGAGCGGTGTTGTCGGTGCCGATCAGCAGGTAGCCGATGACGCCTTCTCCAGCGTCGCGCAGCGCCGTCACTGACACCACCGCCGGCAAGCGGGTGCCATCCTTGCGGATGTAGGTCAGTTCGTAGATGTCTTCGATCCCACGTGAGGCCTTGAACACCAAGGCTTCGAAGCCGGGGGCAATCGGGATCTGGAGTTCGACGCTCAGCGCCGCAGCGCGTGCAATCAGCTCCTGCGGATCTGAAAGGTCGGCCGGCGTGATCTTGTTGACCACGTCGATGGCCGCGTAGCCCAGCATCTTGGCCGCGCCGACGTTGAAGATCTGGATGACGCCCTTCGCATCGGTGGCGATGCTCGAAAAGTTGGCGCTGTTGAAGATGGCGTTTTGCAGCGCGCCTGTCTTGAGCAAGGCCGCCTGCCGGCGCACCTCGGTGATGTACTCAGCCACTGGCGCGGAGTCAGGAACGACAGGATCGGAAAGGTGCGTAGTCAGAGGCCACTTTGTAGAACAGCAGTACCTTTCGCGGATCGCGCGACCGAAGATGCGGTGTGCACTGAAACCCGTTATACGCTGATCCCGCGATCAGCCGCGTGCCATGCCCCCAATGTGGAGACGATTGAGCCTGGCGCAGGGCAGTGAGCGCACGATTCGGTCGATGCGGGTCCGCAACGAATCCACCGGCCATGGCCGGGCAGCCCGGCACGGGATGTCTTGAATGCCCGGCGGATTCCGTACAGCAAGAAGGTCCGTGCGCGCGTCCCAGCGGCGCGGACCCGGTCGTTCGTCACTGCGATTCACCAGGAGCTTGAAAATGCAGGCACGCCACTCTTCCGTCCATCCGGCCATCAGCGCGTTGCTTGCGGTCAGCCTGGTGGCCAACTTCGCGCTGTTTGGCAACACCGCGGACTACGCGCCCTCCATTCGGCCAGTCCTCGTTGGCGGCTTGTTGATCCTCAATTGCGTGTTGGCATGGTTCGGCGGTGCGCGCGGGCTGCGCAGCGCCGAACCCGTTGGCCAGCTGCCGGCAGTGGCCGGCTGTCTGCTGATCGCACCGTTTGTGCTGTTTGCATTGCTGCTGGGCATCGGCCCGCCGCATGAACAGCCGCCGTCGGAAAACGACTTGCGCTTCTTGCTGCTGGCCATCAATTCGATCCTGGTCGGCGCTGGGCTGATCGTGCTGCGGGAGGCGCTTGTGCCGGGCGGTGAGCGGCTGTATTCAACGCTGGGCCTGGCCTGCGCGGTGCTCGCCACGCCGCTGTATTTCCTCTTCTGCGTCATCCAGCGCAACGACTATGTGGCCGAGCAACTGGGCTGGTCCTGGACAGCGTCTGTCTCGGGCCACCTGCGTGAACTGACGCCGCTGGACGCGCTGTCCATCACCGCGCTGTTCTTCGCTGGCGTCTTGACCTACCTGGCGACCGCGGCCTTCGCTCGCTCGCTGTCGAAGGCGGGCTGGCTGGGCCGCGGCGCCACATGGGCCTTCCTGCTGCTCAGCGGCCTCGGGTTGTTTTTCCTGATCGCCCGGGGCCTGGCCTATCCCAGCATGCAAGCGGCGATGTCGCACTGGTACACCGTACCCGGCTTTGTCGCCGGCATCCCGGCGGTGCCATGGATGATGCCGGCGGCGATTGGCGTGTTGATGCTCAGGCGCTGCGGGCCGGAAAGGCCGCAGGCCTGAGCCGGCGCTTCAAGGCAGCAGGATGCTGCAACCCGTGGTCTTGCGGGCTTCCAGGTCGCGATGCGCCTGCGCCACATCGGCCAGCGGGTAGCGCTGGTCGATGCGGATCTTCACCTGGCCGCTGGTGACCATGCCGAACAGGTCGTCTGCCATGGCCTGGGTGCGCTCGCGGGTGGCGATGTGGGTGAACAGCGTGGGGCGGCTCACGTACAGCGAGCCCTTGGCGGCCAGCAGGCCGATTTCCAGCGGCGGCACCTTGCCTGAGGAGTTGCCGAAGTTGGCCAGCAGGCCGAAGGGCTGCAGGCAATCCAGCGACTTCATGAAGGTGTCGGCACCGACCGAGTCGTAGACCACCTTCACGCCCTTGCCGCCGGTGATTTCCTTGACCCTGGCGACGAAGTCTTCCGTGCGGTAGTTGATGGTGTGAGCGGCGCCCAGTTCGCGAGCCAGCGCGCATTTCTCGTCGCTGCCGGCCGTGCCGATCAGCTGGTAGCCCAGGGCCTTGGCCCATTGGCAGGCGATCAGGCCCACGCCACCGGCCGCGGCGTGGAACAGGATGAAGTCGCCGGCCTGCAGGCCGCCTTGCGGCAGCGTGCCGCGCAGCAGGTATTGAGCGGTCAGGCCCTTGAGCATCATCGCAGCGCCTTCGTCGAAGCTGATCGCGTCCGGCAGCTTGACCACGCACTTGGCCGGCAGTACGCGGCGCTCGCAGTAGGCGCCGGGCGGCTGGCTGGCATAGGCCGCGCGGTCGCCCACGGCCAGGTGCGTGACGCCCTCGCCTACCGCCTCGACAACGCCCGCACCCTCCATGCCCAGCGACAGCGGCAGCGGGTTGGCGTACAGGCCGGTGCGCTGGTAGACGTCGATGTAGTTCAGGCCGATGGCGTGATGGCGGATGCGGATCTCGCCCGGGCCGGGCTCGCCGACCGGGCGGTCGACCACGCGGAGTTGTTCGGGGCCGCCAAAGGCGTCGATCACGATGGTGCGGCTGCTCAAGCTCATGGGTCGGAGTCTCCTTGGGGGAATCTTTGGGGGAATGCGGTGCAGGCCAGCTGCAAGAGAGGTAGTCGGTTATCGTGCCAGCCTTTTGTGTTGTCCGATGCCCAACCAGCCACTGACCCTTCGCCTGGCTCTGTTGCTCACGCTGCCGCCGCTGCTGTGGGCCGGCAACGCGGTCGTCGGCCGGCTGGCGGTGGGCGCGGTGCCGCCGGTGGCGCTGAACCTGGTGCGCTGGCTGCTGGCCTTTGCGCTGCTGTGGCCGCTGGGCAAGGCGGCCTTTGGCGACCTGGGCGCCATTCGCGCCCGCTGGCGCTACCTGTCGCTGCTGGGCCTGCTCGGCATGGGCAGCTACAACGCGCTGCAGTACCTGGCGCTGCACAGCTCCACGCCGCTGAATGCCACGCTGATCACCGCCAGCTCTCCCGTCTGGATGCTGGCCATCGGCGCGCTGGTCTACCGCATTGCGCCGCGGCGGCAGGACGTGGTGGGCGCGCTGCTGTCGCTGCTGGGCGTGGCGCTGGTCATCTGCCGCGGCGAGCCCGAGCGGCTGCTGGCGCTGCGCTTCGTGTCAGGCGACCTGCTGATGCTGCTGGCCATCATCAGCTGGGGCTTTTATTCCTGGCTGCTGGCCCGGCCGCCAGCCAGCATGCAGGGCGAGCAGCGGCCGGACTGGGACTGGGCCGGCTTCCTGCTGGTGCAGATTGCGTTTGGCCTGCTGTGGAGCGGCGCCGCCACCGGCGTCGAAACCCTGGTGGCCGACGCCCGCTGGCACTGGACGCCCTGGGTGCCGGTGATCCTGCTGTACGTGGCCGTCGGCCCGTCCTTGATCGCCTACCGCTGCTGGGGCCTGGGCGTGTCCACCGTCGGCCCGGCCATCGCCGCCTTCTTCGTCAACCTCACGCCGGTCTTTGCTGCGCTGCTGTCGGCCGCGATGCTGGGCGAGTGGCCGCAGTGGTTCCATGGGGCGGCGTTTGCGCTGATCGTCGTCGGCATCCTCATCTCGTCCCGGCGCTGAAAACCGGCAGGCCCACGCGCAGCGCGACAATTCGCGCATGCAACTCAAGCACAAGTTCCTGCTGCTCGCCGCGCTGCCGCTGCTGGTGACGCTGGCGCTGATCGCCGCCACCGTGCTGCACCAGGACAGCGGCCTGGCCCAGCGCGAGCGGGCGCTGGTCGAGCAGGAGTACATGACCGCGCGCAAGGCCGAGTTGCAACACTACGTGGAACTCGCCGTCAGCACGCTGCAGCCGCTTTACGACAGCGGGCGCGACGACGATGCCACGCGCGCCGAGGCCATCCGCCTGCTGGGCTCGCTGAACTACGGGCGGGACGGCTACTTCTTCGTCTACGACCTGCAGGGCCGCTCGCTGATGCACTCGCGACAGCCCGAGCTGGTTGGCCGGAACCTGTGGGAGCTGCGGGACGCCCAGGGCCGGCCCACGATCCAGCAGCTGATTTCCCAGGCCCGGCAAGGCGGCGGCTTCGTGGACTACCAGTGGCGCAAGCCCTCCACCGGCCAGATGGCGCCCAAGCTCGGCTACGTGGTCGCCCTGCAGCGCTGGAACTGGATGCTGGGCACGGGGCTGTACCTGGACGACATCCAGGCCACGCTGGCGCAGCTGGACCGCCAGGTCAGCGCCAATGTGCGCAGCACGCTGCTGTGGATCGCCGGCATGGCGGTGCTGGGCGTGGGCCTGATCAGCGCCACCGGGCTGATGCTGAACCTCAGCCAGTACAAAGACGCCGAAACCAAGCTGCGGCTGCTGGCGCGGCAGGTCGTGCAGTCCCAGGAGGACGAGCGCGCCTACCTCGCCCGCGAGCTGCACGACGGCACCAGCCAGTCACTGGTGTCGACCAAGCTGATGATCGAATCGGCGCTGGACGACATGGCCCACGACGGCAGCCAGCGCCCGCTGCCGGCCACGCTGCCCAAGGCCTTGAGCTGCCTCAACGAAACGCTGACCGAAGTGCGCCGCATCTCGCACCGGCTGCGCCCCGCCCTGCTGGACACGCTGGGCCTGCCTGCGGCGCTGGCGCACCTGGCCCGGGAGTTCGAGGGCCACGGCCTACCGGCGGTGGGCGTGGCGGTCACTGGTGAAGCCGTGGAACTGCCTGAGGAGGTCAACACCGCGCTGTTCCGCATGGCCCAGGAGGCGCTGACCAACGTGGCCAAGCATGGCCACGCCCATGCGGTGCAGGTCTCGCTTGGCTTTGCGGCCGATGGCAGCGTGAGCCTGGAGATTGCCGACGACGGCCTTGGCTTCGAGGTCGATCAGGTCATGCAGGCGCCCACGCGCGGCATCGGCCTGCGCAACATGCGCGAGCGGCTGGACACCATCGGCGGCCACTTCGAGGTCCACTCGCAACCCGAGGGCGGCACGCAGGTGCAGGCCCACGTGCCGCAGCGCGCACTGGCCCGGCTGCGCCCCACCGAGACAGCGCACACATGAACGACGACCTCTCGCCCGAACCCGCCGCGCCGCTGCGCGTGCTGCTGGTGGACGACCACCCGCTGGTGCGCGAAGGCCTGCGTGCCCGGCTCTCGCGCATTGCCCGCATCACCGAGCTGGGCGAAGCCGGCAGCGCGCTCGAAGCGCTGGAACAGATGACCCGCTTGCGGCCACACCTCGTGCTGATGGACGTGGGCATGAAAGACATGAACGGCATTGAGCTGACCACGCTGCTGTTGCAGCGCGAGCCGCAGCTCAAAGTGCTGATGCTGAGCATGTACGACAACCCCGAGTACGTGCAACGCGCACTGCAGGCCGGCGCCCGCGGCTACGTGCTGAAGGACGCACCAGCGACCGAGATCGTCGCCGCCATCGAAGCCGTCTCCGCCGGCGGCACCTTCCTCAGCCCCGCCGTCTCCAAAGGCCTGTTCCGCAACCAGGCCCCTCGTCCGCTGCTCACCCCGCGCGAAAGCGAAATCCTCTCCGCCCTGGGCCGAGGCGAGTCCAGCAAACACATCGCCTCAGCGCTGAGCTTGAGCGTCCGCACCGTCGAAACCCACCGGCAAAGCATCAAACGCAAGCTGAGCATCGAAGGCCAGGCGGAGCTGATCAAGTATGCGGTGGAGCATGGGAAGCGGTTGCCGGAGGGTTGACGATCACATGACACTTGGCGCTTCCATCAGTTGGCGCCTGATTGATTGAAGGCGTGCCGTTGGATCGCTTTGCGGGTGCTCCCACCTGGTATCGGCGAGCCTAATCAGGGTTGTCACCTACGTGGTCCTGCGCGCATGGCCTGCGCAGTGGCGCCGATGAATCTGCGCCGGTCGATTGCCACACTCGAAGCCCACATCAACGTCGGCCGTTTCGTGTCACCGGACACCGCGCCGCGAGCTTCGAGGAGACATCCGTGTTGAACATCCGCCGCCACCTGCCGTGGCTTGCCGTTGCCGTGCTCGGCGCATTTGCATTGGCCACGGTCGCGCTCGGGCGCGGCGAGGCCGTCAGCGCCTTGTGGATCGTGGTCGCCGCGGTCAGCGTCTACCTGATCGCCTACCGCTACTACAGCCTGTTCCTGGCCTACCGCGTGCTCGGGCTGGACGAAAAACGGCAGACGCCCGCCTGGCGCCACAACGACGGGCTGGACTACGTGCCGACCAACCGCTACGTGCTCTACGGCCACCACTTCGCCGCGATTGCCGGCGCGGGCCCGCTGGTCGGCCCGGTGCTGGCCGCGCAGATGGGCTACCTGCCGGGGCTGCTGTGGATCCTGGCCGGCGTGGTCTTCGCCGGTGCGGTACAGGACTTCGTCGTGCTGTTCATCTCCACCCGCCGCGACGGCCGCTCGCTGGGTGACCTGATCAAGCAGGAGATGGGGCCGGTGCCCGGCGTGATCGCGCTGTTCGGCGCCTTCATGATCATGATCATCATCCTGGCGGTGCTGGCACTCATCGTGGTGAAGGCGCTGGCGAATTCGCCCTGGGGCACCTTCACGGTGGCGGCCACCATCCCCGTGGCGCTGTTCATGGGCGTGTACCTGCGCTGGATCCGGCCGGGACGCATCGGCGAGGTTTCGCTGATCGGCTTCGTGCTGCTGATGCTGGCCATCCTCGGCGGCCAGTGGGTGCATGAAAGCCCTGCCCTGGCGCCGCTGTTCACCTTCGACGGCAAGGCCCTGACCTGGATGCTGATCGGCTACGGCTTCGTCGCCTCGGTGCTGCCGGTGTGGCTGCTGCTGGCGCCGCGGGACTACCTGTCCACCTTCCTGAAGATCGGCACCATCGTCGCGCTGGCCATCGGCATCCTGATCGTGGCGCCGGACCTACAGATGCCCAAATTCACCCAGTTCGCACAGGGCAACGGCCCGGTGTGGGCGGGCAGCCTGTTCCCCTTCCTGTTCATCACCATCGCCTGCGGGGCAGTCTCCGGCTTCCATGCGCTGATCTCTTCGGGCACCACGCCCAAGATGCTGGAAAACGAGACGCATGCGCGCTTCATCGGCTACGGCGGCATGCTGGCCGAAAGCTTCGTCGCGGTGATGGCGCTGGTGGCGGCCTCGGTCATCCAGCCGGGCGTGTACTTCGCGATGAACAGCCCGGCCGCGCTGGTGGGCAGTACGCCCGAAGCGGTGGCGGCCACGCTGTCCACCTGGGGCTTCGTCATCACGCCGGACGTGCTGATCCAGACCGCCAAGGACGTGGGCGAGAACACCATCCTGGCGCGTGCCGGTGGCGCACCCACGCTGGCCGTGGGCATGGCGCACATCCTGCACCAGGTCATCGGCGGCAAGGCCATGATGGCCTTCTGGTACCACTTCGCGATCCTGTTCGAGGCGTTGTTCATCCTCACCGCGGTGGACGCCGGCACCCGCGCCGGCCGCTTCATGCTGCAGGACCTGCTGGGCACCTTCGTGCCGGCGCTCAAGCGCACCGAATCGCTGCCGGCGAACCTGATTGCCACAGGCCTGTGCGTGGCCGCCTGGGGCTACTTCCTGCACCAGGGCGTGGTCGACCCATTGGGCGGCATCAACACGCTGTGGCCGCTGTTCGGCATCTCCAACCAGATGCTGGCCGCCGTGGCCTTGCTGCTGGGCACGGTGGTGCTGTTCAAGATGAAGAAGGACCGCTACGCCTGGACCACCATCGTGCCGGCCGCCTGGCTGCTGGCCTGCACGCTGACGGCCGGCTGGCTGAAGATCTTCTCGGCCGACGCGAAGGTGGGCTTCCTGGCCCACGCGGCGAAGTTCTCCGACGCGCTGGCGCAAGGCCAGTTGCTGGCGCCCGCGAAGACGCCCGAGGCCATGGCCCGCATCATCTTCAACGACCGGCTGGACGCCGTGCTCTGCGGCCTGTTCATGTTCGTGGTGCTCAGCGTGCTGGTCTACAGCGTGAAGGCCTCGCTGGCCGCGCGCGCCGCCAGCCGGCCGACGACCAGCGAAGTGCCGTTCCAGCCGCTGGCTTTGGGGGCGAAGGCATGACCACGGCCGCCAAGGTAGAGCGCCTGGGTCAGGACTTGAGCCGTGCAGGACGCTACCTGGCCCAGTCCTTCCGGCTGATGGTGGGCCTGCCGGATTACGACGCCTACCTCAGCCACATGGAAGCCACCCACCCGGACCAGCCGGCGATGAGCTACGAGCAGTTCTTCCGCGAACGGCTTGAAGCGCGTTACGGCAGCCGGGTCGGCCGCTGCTGCTGAGGTTCGTCACGCACCCAGCCCGATGCCCACGAAGGCGCTGGCAGGACTGGGCATCGGCGGGTCGGGCAGCGGTGCATCCAGGGTCCAGTCCGGCGCGGCCGCCAAGCCAGCGGCCAACGCCGGGTCGTGGCTCGTCAGCACGGCCTGGGTGGCCTCGCGCTGTCGAGCCAACAGGTTCAGCATCGGCGCCAGCGACCCGCCGGACAAGGCCGAGGGTCCATCCAGCACCTGCTGCAACTCGTCCAGCATGTCCGGGTGGTGCTTGAACAGGTCCTGAGCAACGTCGCATTCCGGTTGGTCGAACTGCAATGGCTGCGACCAGCGCTCGCGCGCCCGTTGACGCAGCATCGCCACCCGCGCCAGCGCAAACCCCACTTCGCGCAGCTGGAAAACGGCCTGCGCGGGCCGCCCTGCGTTGGCCAGCAACTGTGCCGCGACAAGCCTGGTTTCCAGTTCCCGCGGGTCATGCCAGTACGCATAGGCCCAGCGAATGCTGGTGGACACGCTGGCCGGCCAGCGTGCGTCGTCCGGGGTCATCCGCAGGCAGTCCCGCAGCAGCAGCATCTGCATGCGGCGCAGCGGCGTGGCCAGCCGCGCGGGGTCGTCATCCAGACCCAATGCGCTGGTCCAGTCTTCGGCCAACGCCATGCCCAGCAGCGCCTCGGCCGTTGGCCAGCAGGCCGGTGCCTGCGTGTCCACGGCTGGGCACCAGCGACCGCAGCCGTCCAGCAGCAGCGCGAGCGCGGCCGCATGGGCTTTCTGGAGCCACAGCCGGGCAAGGCCTGGAAAGGCCTGGCTGACGCCAGTCTGCACCACCGCGAAGCGTGCCCCCTCGGCGAAGCTGGCACAGCGCGCGGCGCGCGCGGCCGGCGCATGGGCGTATTCCAGCGAAGCTGCCAGCTGGCGAGCCAGCAGGGTTTGCACCGGGGGCGTGTCCAGCAAAAAGGCCTGCGCCATGCGGTGAGTCAGCAAGTCGGCGCAAGCCAGGCGGCCAGGCTCGGCCAGCCAGGCCGCAGGCAATCGGGTCAGGTCCAGCGAAGGCAGCCGTTTGCCATCGGCCATGCCAGCGGGCCAACAGCGCTGTTGCCGCGCATTTGTGCCATGGTCGAAGACCAGCAGTTCCAGCGTGTCGCCTGCCGGCGCGGCCACACCAGCGTCTGGTGGACGCAGCAGCAACAAGGCCTGCGCCGCGTCTCCGATCTGGCCCATCAGCCAGTCACAGGCCAGGCGGGCCGATGAGTTTTCAGGGAGGCGGTACAGCTCGGACCCAACGTGTGCTTGCATGTGCGCGCCGAGTGCCCCGCAAGCCCCGCGCTGTGGTCACGGGTGAGGGCCTGCTCGCTCCTTGCTGTGGCCGGTCGAGGCGGCCTGTGGCATGAACAAATCAACCATACGGCAAGCTGTTGCAGCGCACAACGCATAAGCACGGCGTTTGATTCGGGGTTTTCCCGCGAGGTTGCCCGCATTGCTCCTCAAACGGAACGCCGGCTACGCGGGCATGGCGTCCTACCGATTGGGGATGGCAGCACCAGCACCCCTGTCGTTAGCATGCCGCTCGGCAGCCCACTGCCGCGACACATCAATCAAGAAGCGAACTTTCTGGAGGGAATTTCCATGCGTGTTCACGCGCCCCTGCGCCGCCTTACCGCGGCTGCGGCCATCTCTGCCATGGCCATGTCTTTCGCCTTGCCTGCCCATGCTGCGACCTACACGGCAAAGCGGGTGAAGTTGACCCATGACATTGGCGCCGGATGCAACGTTGCCGGCATCAACGATGCCGGACAGCTTTCCGGAGGCTGCTTCACAGCAGATGAGCTGTTCTCCGTCGGTTCCGTGACCGAAGCCAAAGGCAAGAAGCCGACGGACTTCGGGCTGCTCGGCGGGATCGACAGCTATGGCTATGACATCAACAACAACGGCGTTGTGGTCGGCGAAGCTACGCTGCCGGGCGATGTGATCTACCACGCCGTGTTGCGCAAGCCTGGCGACGCCGGTTTGACCGACCTCGGCACGCTGGGAGGAAGCTACGCCTACGCGGCTGGCATCAATGACAACGGTCAAATCGTGGGCTACTCGTACACCACCGACGATGCCCAGGGACAGATCTTCGTCGCCAGTTTGGCTGACACGCGATTGGTGAATCTCGGCGCCGTGAATGACGTAACTTCCAGTACCCCAGTTGGCATCAACGGCAAAGGCGTCATCGCAGGCTATGGCTACACAGCCGCAAGTCCGAACTACACGCACGCGTTCTACGCCAAGCCGCCGAAATACAAGTTCATTGACCTCGGGACACTGGGCGGTGCGATCAGCCTTGCGACAGCCATCAGCGACAACGGTCTGGTGGTCGGATACTCCAAGATCGATTCCACCAGTTTCCGCCGCGCTTTCATCGCCGACGTCAATCAAGGTGGCGTGATGAAAGACCTGGGAACGCCAGTCGGCCTGAATACGCGTGCCTACGGGGTGAACAATCATGGCCAAGTGGTCGGCAGCTACCTCCTCGCAGACGGGGTGACCTACGCGCCTTTCATGTGTTCCGGCGACTGCAGCGACTTCGTTGACTTGAATACGGTGACCAGCGGGCTACCGGAGGGCGTCCTGTTGACCTCCGCCAGGATCATCAACAAGAAAGGCCGCATCGTCGCGCACGGCAGTGACGGCTACGCCTACCTGTTGACGCCGCAGCAGTAACCCCGCTGTGCAGCGAGCTCAAGCCGCCCATTGGAGTTCACTCAATCGCGGCCAACACGTTTAGAACGTCCCCGAAAATGACCCGCCGTCCTGGAGGACGTTCTGCCCAGTGATGTAGCCCGCCTGCACACTGCACAGGAAGGCACACGCCGCGCCGAATTCTTCAGGTTGGCCGAAACGCTGGGCCGGGATGGCGAGGCGGCGTTGGTCGCGCAGGGACTCGACCGGGCGGCCGCTGGTGGCGGCGGCGCCGGCCATGGTCTTTTGCAGGCGCTCGGTGTCGAAGGCGCCGGGCAGCAGGTTGTTGATCGTCACGTTGCGGGCGGCAAGTTGGGGCTGACGGGCCAGGCCGGCGACGAAGCCGGTCAGGCCGCTGCGGGCGCCGTTGGACAGGCCCAGCGTGGCAATCGGTGCCTTGACGGCGCCGGAGGTGATGTTCACCACGCGGCCGAAGCCGCGTTCGGCCATGCCGTCCACCACGACCTTGATCAGCTCGATGGGCGTGAGCATGTTCGCGTCCAGCGCGGCGATCCACGCGTCGCGGTCCCAGTCGCGGAAATCGCCGGGCGGTGGGCCACCTGCGTTGTTGACCAGGATGTCGACCTGCGGGCAGGCGGCCAGCGCGTTGGCGCGGCCTTCGGCGGTGGTGATGTCCCCCACCACGCCACGCACCTGCACGGACGGGTTCGATGCGCGCAATTCGGCCACGGTGGCGGCCAGCGCCTCGGCACCGCGGGCGGTGATGACCACGTTGACGCCTTCGGCCGCCAGCGCCTGCGCGCAGCCCTTGCCCAGCCCCTTGCTGGCGGCGCAAACCAGCGCCCATTTGCCGTTCAGCCCCAGATCCATGATGTGTTGTGCTCCATTGAAGAGTTGAGATTCAGCGCTCGACCGTTGGCTCGGCCGGCGCGCCCGGCGGCGCGACGGTGGCCGCAGCCGGGGTGCGCGAACGGGTGACGATCCAGACGCCGCTGAGCACCAGCGCCGTGCCCAGCAGCAGCACCGGCGTGAAGCTTTCGCCCAGCAGCGCAATGCCCATGAAGATGGTGCTCATCGGGCCGATCATGCCGGCTTGCGCGGTCAGCGTGGGGCCCAGGCGTTCGATGGCCATCATCGTCATCAGGACCGGCGCGACGGTGCAGGCGGTCGCGTTCAGCACCGACAACCACAGCACCGCAGGCTGCACTTCGGCCAGCCCGCTGATCGGCCGGGTCACCAGGAAATGCGCGATGCACAGGCCGCAGGCCACCGTGGAGGCCAGACCCGTGAGGCGCAGTGAGCCGACCCGCTTGACGACTTCGCCGCTGGCAACCAGGTAGCACGCATAGCTGATCGCGCTGCCAAACACCAGCAGGCCGCCCAGCACGGTGTGCGTGCCTTGCAGGCTCATCTCGCTGCCAAACACCAACAGCGTACCGGCGTAGCTGACCAGCATGGCCAACACCGCGCGCGGCGTGAAGCGCTGCCGGCCCAGCAGCACCGACATCACCAGCACGATGGTCGGGCCGAGGTAGAGGATCAGCCGCTCCAGGCTGGCGCTGATGTAGGCCAGGCCCATGAAGTCCAGCAGGCTGGCCAGGTAGTAGCCGGAAAAACCCAGGCCGAGGATGGCCAGCCAGTCGCGCAGACCGAGTGCGGGTTTGCCGCGCCCGGCCCACCACGAAAGCAGCAGGAAAAACGGCAGCGCGAACAGCATGCGCAGCATGATCAGCGTGACCGCGTCCACGCCGTGCCGGTAGGCCAGCTTGACGATGATGGCCTTGCCGGAAAACGCGATGGCGCCGGCAAAAGCCAGCGGCAGGCCGGTGCGCAGCGGGTGCGGCTGGGCGAGGCTGGCCGAGGAGGCGGCGCTCATGCTTCGGTCTCCAGGACTGCGAGGCCACCGTCGTCTGGTGCGCGCCGCTGCAGCGCCCAGTCGCGGTCGAAACCCTGGAAGCCGACAGAGCGGTAGATGCCAATCGCCACGTCGTCCGGATCGGCCTTCATCAGCAGGCGCTGCAGGTCCCAGTTCGCGAACCCCCATTCGCAGACCGCGGCGACCAATGAGCGGCACAGGCCGCGGCGGCGCCAGTCCGGATGCGTCTCGACGTGCTGGAAGCGGCCGACTTCGCCGTCACGCAGCAAGCCGCAGTCGGCCGCCAAAACGCCATCGCACCAGACGCCGAACCACTCGGCAATGCCGCTGCGCTGCATGGCCGCATAGCGCGCCATCTGGCGCTCGCGGAAACGGCGGTAACCGGCTGGCGCGTGGCCGTCGGTGTCGGTGCATTGCAGTTCCACCAGCGCGGGCAAATCCTGGGCCCAATCGACAGGCCGGACGAGGACTTCGCCGCGCGGCGCAGGAGGCCGCTGCAGTTCACCGCGCTGAAGCGCCAGTACCTCGCTGTCGTAGCGCTCGAAGCCTGCGGCGCGCCAGCTCGGCAGCGCGTCGGGCGGTGGTGCGTCGCTGTTGAAGGCAAAGGCCACATGCCGCACTTCGGGCCGGCCAGCGGCCACTTCGTCGTTGAAACGGCCCAGCCAATGCGCCAGGTCGCCATCAGCCGGCGTATGCGGCAGCGCGAGGAAGTTGCCCCAGTAGAAGTTGGGGTTGGCGGGGGTGCGAACGACCAGGCAGTCGTCACGTTCGATCAACTCGGCGTCGAAGCGGTGCAGGATGAAGTCGGTGCGCCAAGCGGCGCGCAGGTCTTGGAATTTCATGCGGGGGTCAGAAGCCGACGGCGGCGCCGTCGCGGCGGGGGTCGCTGGCGGCGACAAAGCCGTCCACCGCGGGGTCGCCAAGGCGCCAGATGAACTGGCCGGCGCCGAAGTCCTGGTAGCTGTCGTTGATTTGCTCGATCTGGTGGCCACGCTCGCGCAGCCCCGCGAGCACGGCAGGCGCAATGTGGGCCTCGACGTTCAGCGACAGGCCCTGGTTGTAGCGCCAGCGCGGCGCGTCGCAGGCGGCCTGCGGGTTCTGGCCATGCGCCAGCATGCGCACGAGGGTCTGCAGGTGCCCCTGTGGCTGCATGTTCGCGCCCATCACGCCAAAGCTCATCACCGGCTTGCCGTCCTTGGTCAGGAAGGCCGGGATGATGGTGTGGAACGGGCGCTTGGCCGGCGCAACGACATTCGCGCTCGCCGGGTCCAGCGAAAAACCATGGCCGCGGTTCTGCAGGCTGATGCCCCACTCGGGCAGCACCACGCCGGAGCCGAAACCCATGTAGTTGCTCTGGATGAAGCTGACCATGCGGCCTTCTTCATCGGCGGCGGTCAGGTAGATGGTGCCGCCCTTGACGGGATTGCCGGCGCCGAAGTCCTGGGCCCTCGCAGGGTCGATCAGCTTCGCGCGCTCGGCGAGGTAGGCCGGCTCCAGCAGCTGTTCCGCCGTGACGGCCATTGCGCCAGGCTCTGCAACGAAGCGGTACACATCCGCGAAGGCCAGCTTCATCGCTTCGATCTGCAGGTGCTGGGCCTCGGCGCTGTCGATGGGCAGCGATGCGTGGTCCCACTGCTTCAGGATGCCCAGCGCGATCAGCGCGGCAATGCCCTGCCCGTTCGGCGGAATCTCGTGCAGCCGGTGGCCCAGGTAATCCATGCCGATGGGATCGACCCACTCGGGCTGGTAGCCGGCCAGGTCGGCCACCGTCATCGCGCCGCCTTGCGCCTTCGCGGCTGCGGCCAGCGCCTCGGCGATCTCGCCCTCGTAGAACGCTCGTCCGCGGGTTTCGCCAATGGCGCGCAGCGTGCGGGCCGCGCCAGGCATGGCCCAACGTTCGCCCACCGCTGGCGCCCGGCCCCTGGGCAGGAACACATCCGTAAACCCGGGCTGGCGGGTGAGTTCGGGCAGCGCGGCGGCAGCGGCCCATTTCTGCTGCACGACGACAGGCACCGCGTAGCCGCGCTCGGCGATCTCGGCGGCCGGCGCCAGCACTTGCGCCAGCGGCAGGCGGCCGAAACGCTCACTGAGTGCGACCCAGGCAGCCACCGCGCCGGGCACGGTCACGGCATCCCAGCCGCGCACCGGTGGCGTGGCGCGGCCGTCGCCGTATTTCTGCTGGAAGTAGCCGGGCGACCAGGCGGCGGGCGCGCGGCCCGAGGCATTCAGGCCGTGCAGTTGCTGGCCGTCCCAGAGGATGCAGAAGGCGTCCGAGCCCAGACCGTTGCTGCAGGGCTCCAGCACCGTCATCGCGGCGGCGGCGGCAATGGCCGCGTCCACAGCGTTGCCGCCCTGCGCCAGCAGCTTCAGCCCTGCCTGCGCAGCCAGCGGATGAGACGTGGCGACGACGTTGCGCGCGAACACCGGCAGGCGGGCGCTGGGGTAAGGATTGGCGTAGTCGAACATGGCAATGGCGGCGGGTGGCCGGTCAAGGGGTGGATCTTCGCAGCCTCGGCGAATCAACGGGCGCGGCGGGCTTCTCGACTGCACAAGCCTGGCTTCGCAGGCTCGCGCCTGACAAGGTGGCCTGCTCGGCCAGCACTACAAGGTGGCTTGCTCGGCCAGGTAGCGACTGACAACCGGGTCGTGCGCGCCGAGGTGGAACTGCAGGCGCTGCGCGCGCAGGCCCGCGTCCGCGGCAGTGAATCGCTCCTGACGGCGCAGGTGCTCGACCCAGTTCTCGTCAACAAAATATTCGACGTAGCGGCCCACCCGCTCGCTGTCACGGAACAGGCCCCAGGACAGCGCGCCCTGCCTCAGCCGTGCGCGCTTGGTGTCCTGCATCACCCGCGCGAATTCGGCCGCCCGCGCCGGGTCGATCAGGTACTCGACGGTGACCATCACCGGACCTTCGTCGGGATCGATGTCAATGGCCGGGTTCGGTGCGCTGAATGGCTTTGCGCGGCTGTGGTCCTCAGCGGCGCTGGGCAGCTCGCGCTTGCGCACCACCGCCAGCACCGCCAAGCCGAACAGCGCCGAGGCGGTCAGGCTCCAGCGCACGCCCAGGTGCTCGGCCACCTGGCCCCACAGCGCCGAGCCGGCCGCAGTGCCGCCCATCAGCGCCATCTGGTAGATCGCCATGCCGCGGGCGCGCACCCAGTCGGGCAGCGCCATCTGGGCGGCCACCGTCAGCGTGTTGGCGGTCGAGATCCAGGCCATGCCGGCCACGAACATGGCCAACATCGCGACGGCTGGATGCGGCGCCACCACCACCAGCAGGGTGGCCCCGGCATGCGCAGCCGGGCCCCAGGTGATGAAGCGCGAGGCATCGAAGCGGGCCCGCCAGCGCGGGAACAGCATCACCGCGGTGATGGCGCCCGCGCCCTGGCAGGCCAGCAGCGCGGTGAACAGGTGCGCGCCGCCGCCCAGCAGCCGCGCCACCAGCGGCAGCATCGACAAGAGCGCGGCCGAATGCAGGAAGAACAGGAAGATGCGGGTGAGCACGCCACGCAGCCGCGGCGACTGCCAGACGTGCTGCGCGCCCACGCGCATCGCGCCGACAAAACGTTCGCCCGGCAGTGCGCTCTGGCGCTTCTGCTGCGACTGCCAGCGCAGGATGATGACAAAGGCCAGCAGCGACAGCAGCGTGTTGGTGACGAACACCCAGGCACTGCCAAACGAAGCCAGCAGCACGCCGGCCAGGATGGGGCCGATGATGCGCGACAGGTTCATCGCCACGCCATTGAGCGCCAGTGCGCCGGCCAGGTGATGCGGCGGCACGACCTCCGGCACGATGGCCGCGAACACCGGCCAGCGCAGCGCCAGGCCAATGCCGTTGGTGAAGGTCAGCAGCAGCAGCAGGCCGGCGTTCATGCCGTCTGCCAGCGCCACGACCGCCAGCACTGCGGCATTCAGCCCGACCCACAGCTGCGTGGCGGCGAAGTAGCGGCGGCGGTCGAGCAGGTCGGCCAGCGCACCGCTGGGCAGGCCCAGCAGGAAGACCGGCAGTGTGGACGCGGCCTGCACCAACGCCACCATCGTGGTGCTGGTGCTCAGCGTGGTCATCAGCCAGCCGGCCGCCACGTCGTTCATCCACATGGTGATGTTGGCCGTCAGCCAGGCCAGCCACAGCATGCGGAAGACCGGTACCTCCAGCGGCGCCAGCGCCGAGCTGCGCATCGGCACCGGCGGCGTGGCTTCCTGCGGCAGCACGGGGCCTGGCGCGCCGGCGGCGGCCTCGGCCTCCAGTTCGGCGCCGAGTTCGGCAGGCACCGGGGACGCCGGCACTTCCGGCGCGATGGCCGCAGCCTCCACGGCGGCTTCTACCGGACCCGGTACCTCCATCTCGGTCCCCAGCGGCAGCCTGGCCTGGGGGTCGCTGTCATCTGGCGGTGGAACTTCACGCATGGGCACACGCAATCATCGCGGAAGGACCGCCTGAACAAAAAAGCCCCGCCGAGCGTAGGGCTTGGCGGGGCCATCAGAGGTACGGGTCATCACGGACCCGCCACACCGCAGCGAAGCGGTAGGCGTGCTGTCATCAGTCTTCCTGGAAGGCTTCTTCGCGCTTGTTCTTGATGGACGGCAGCATCACGACCACGATCATCAAGGCCGCGGCGATCAGCAGGCCCGCCGACAGCGGACGCGTCATGAAGGTGGCCCAGTCACCACGCGACAGCAGCAACGCACGGCGCAGGTTCTCTTCCATCATCGGTCCGAGGATGAAACCCAGCAGCAGCGGCGCAGGCTCGCAGCCCAGCTTGTAGAACAGGTAGCCGACGAAGCCGAACCCGACCGCCATGTAGACGTCGAAGGTGTTGTTGTTCAGCGTGTACAGGCCAATGCAGCAGAAGGTCAGGATGGCCGGGAACAGCAGGCGGTAAGGCACCGTCAGCAGCTTGATCCACATGCCGATCAGCGGCAGGTTCAGGATCACCAGCATCAGGTTGCCGATCCACATCGAGGCGATCAGGCCCCAGAACAGCTCCGGGTTGCTGGTCATGACCTGCGGGCCGGGCTGGATGCCCTTGATGGTCATCGCACCCACCATCAGCGCCATCACCGCGTTGGGCGGGATGCCCAGCGTCAGCATCGGGATGAAGCTGGTCTGCGCGCCGGCGTTGTTGGCCGACTCGGGACCCGCCACGCCGCGGATGTTGCCCTGGCCGAACGGCACTTCGCCCTTGCGGCCGCGGGTCTTCTTCTCCAGCGTGTAGGCCGCGAACGAGGCCAGCAAGGCACCGCCACCCGGCAGCACGCCGAGGATGGAACCCAGCGCGGTGCCGCGCAGCACGGCGGGCCAGGCGTCCATGAAGTCCTGCTTGGTCGGCCACAGGCCCTTCACATCCTTGGTGAAGACTTCGCGGTGCTCGGCCGGCTGGCCGAGGTTGGCGATGATTTCACCGAAGCCGAACACACCCATCGCGATGGTCACGAAGTTGATGCCGTCGGTCAGCTCGGCAATGTCGAAGCTGTAGCGCGGCGTGCCGGAGATCACGTCGGTGTTGATCTGGCCGAGCAGCAGGCCCAGCAGGATCATGCAGATCGCCTTGACCAGCGAGCCCGAGGCCAGCACCACCGCACCGATCAGGCCCAGCACCATCAGCGAGAAGTACTCGGCCGGGCCGAACTTGAAGGCCAGTTCGGTCAAGGGCGGCGCGAAGGCCGCGATGATGATGGTGCCCACGCAACCCGCGAAGAACGAGCCCAGGCCGGCCGCAGCCAGCGCCGCACCGGCGCGGCCCTTGCGGGCCATCTGGTAGCCGTCGATGGCTGTGACCACCGAGCTGGATTCACCCGGCACGTTGATCAGGATGGCAGTGGTCGAGCCACCGTACTGCGCGCCGTAGTAGATGCCGGCCAGCATGATCAGCGCCGGCGTGGCGTCCAGCGAATAGATGGACGGCAACAGCATCGCGATGGTCGCGACCGGGCCCAGGCCGGGCAGCACGCCGATCAGCGTGCCCAGGATCGCGCCGAAAAACGCGTAGGCCAGGTTCGTCAGCGTGAAGGCCGTGTGAAAGCCGATGCCGAGGTTTGAAATCAGGTCCATGACTGCAACTGCCCTTTCAGCCGCCCAGGCCGAACATGGTCGGCCACAGCGGAATGATCAACTTGAGGCCGAGCACGAAAACGGCCCAGGACATTGCGGTCAGCACCACGGCGTTCAGGATGGCGGCACGCCAGCTGAACTCTTCACTGGCCAGGCTGGAGATGATCACCAGCAGCGGCAGCGAGATGAACATGCCCAGGCGCTCCAGCGTCAGGCCGAAGACAAACACCGCGGCCAGGATGATGAGCAGTGGCCGCCAGGCAAAGCTGCCGACCGGATCGCCGTCGGCCGACTCGATGGTCAGCGCCTTGAACAGCACCACGCCACCCAGCACAGCCATCAGGATGCCGAGGCCAAACGGGAAGTAACCCGGACCCGGGCGGGCCGAACTGCCGAAGCTGTATTCAGTGGCGCCCCAGGCGAAGGCAATGCCCACCGCCACGAACATCAGGCCGGACCAGAAGTCCTTCTGACTCTTTATCTTCACGAGATCTCCTCCAATGACAGGTTCCCGACAGATTCTAGGCAGCGAGCCATGACAGGCCGCTGTGGAATACACGTAAGCCCAATGCCTAGACCGGGACCCTTCGACAAGCTCAGGGCGAACGGTGTGGGGGCGCCAGACGAGTCACTTTCCCCGTTCGGGCTGAGTCACCTTTCCCGTTCGGGCTGAGCCACTTTCCCCGTTCGGGCTGAGCTTGTCGAAGCCTTGTCAGGTCGTCGCGCGCGACCCTTCGACAGGCTCAGGGCGAACGGATTCGCTGAGGGGGCTCAACCCTCCCAACGCGGGGTGGAACGCAGCACTTCTTCGAGCGTGGTGATGCCCTGGGCGACCTTGTTCAGCCCAGCCAGCCGCAGCGGCTGCAGGCCTTTTTCCAGTGCGCGCTGGCGCAGCAAGGCAGGCTCCAGCCGCGGGTGAATGGCCTCCTGGTGGGCCTGCTCCATCACCATCAGTTCGTACAGCGACGAGCGGCCGCGGTAGCCGGTGCCGCGGCAGATCTGGCAGCCCACGGCCTTGTGCGGGCGCAGCGGGCAGGTCAGCTTGAAAGGCTTGGCCTGGTCCTGCAGCATCTCGGGTGTGATCAGCGGATCCGGCACGGCGCAAGCCTTGCACAGCGTGCGCGCCAGGCGCTGGGCCAAAACGCCAACCACGGTGGCCGAGATCAGGTACGGCGGCACGCCCAGGTCCACCATGCGGGTGATGGCCGAGGGCGCGTCGTTGGTGTGCAGCGTCGAGAAGACCAGGTGGCCGGTGAGCGCGGCCTGGATCGCCATCTCGGCGGTTTCCAGGTCGCGGATTTCGCCGACCATGATGATGTCCGGGTCCTGCCGCATCAGCGCGCGCAGGCCCTCGGCAAAGCCAAGATCCACGGAAGGCTGCACCTGCGTCTGGTTGAAGCTGGGCTCGATCATCTCGATCGGGTCTTCGACCGTGCAGACGTTGACCTCGTCGGTCGCCAGCTTCTTCAGCGTGGCGTACAGCGTGGTCGTCTTGCCCGAGCCCGTCGGGCCGGTGACCAGGATGATGCCGTGCGGCCGCTCGATCAGGCCGCGCCAGCGGCTGGCCTCGTCAGCCGAGAAACCCAGCGCGTCGAAGGGCTTGTTGGCAGCGGTCGGGTCGAAGATCCGCATCACCACCTTCTCGCCAAAGGCGGTGGGCAGCGTGGACAGCCGCATTTCGACCTCGCCCTGCCCGTCCGGCCGGCGCGTCTTGATGCGGCCGTCCTGCGGCCGGCGGCGCTCGATCACGTCCATGCGGCCCAGCAGCTTGATGCGCGCGGTCATCGCCGCCATCACCGTCTGCGGCACTTGGTGCACCGTGTGCAGCACGCCGTCAATGCGAAAACGCACCGCGCCGGTGTCGCGCCGCGGCTCCAGGTGGATGTCGCTGGCGCGCTGCTCGAAGGCGTATTGCCACAGCCAGTCGACGATCTGGATCACGCCCTGGTCATTGGCGTCCAGCGTGTCCTTGGACTTCAGGTCGACCAGGGCCTCGAAGTTGTTCGAGGCGCCGCTGTCCGCGCTGCTCTTGCGGGCCACGCGCACGCTTTGCGCGAGCTGGTAGAACTCGGCGGTGAAGCGTGCCACTTCGTCGGGCGAAGTCAGCACCAGGCGGATCTTGCGCTTGGTGTGGGCCTCGATCTCGGCCACCCAGTCGACCGCAAACGGCTCGCAGGTGGCGATGGTGATCTCGGTTGGGCCCACTGCCACCGGCAGCGCTCGTCGGCTCTCGGCATAGGCCTGGGACATGACCTCCTGCACCCGGCTGGCTTCCACACGCAGCGGGTCGATCTTCAGCACCGGCAGGTTGAAGCGCTGGCCCAGCCAGGCGGTCAGCGTCTCGACGGTCAGCTGCTGCTGGTTGCGCGCGTCCACCAGGCCGGCACCGCCCAGGCGCAGCAGCGGATGCAGGCTGGAGCCCGCCTGGCCGAAGCGCCGCACCAGGCGCTCGGCCTCCTCAGTGCTGAGCGCGCCATCGTCGCGAAGCCACTTGAGCAGATGGCGCATGTCCAGCGGGCCGCGCGGGGCGGCGGCGGGACGGTCAGCGGCGCGGATCGGAGCGTTCATCAATGGCTAGCAAGCAAGGACATCATCAGCTGGCAGGCCCGGCCAGCACGGCCGGATCCAGTGGCCGCACCATGCGCAGCCACTTGCGCGCCGGCAGGCCGAAGCGGCTTTCGATGTTAGCGGCGCGCGCGGTCAGGGTCTCGCGGTCCGGCACCTTTACATGCCGGGCTGCCACGACCACCGTGTTGCCCTCCTGCGTGGGCCGCAGGCTCCAGACCTGGTCCAGCCCGAAGACGCGGGCAATGCGCGCGGCGCTGCGCTGGAAGCTGGCGTGGCGGCCGAACAGGTTGACGGTCATCAGCCCGCCTTCGTCCAGCACGTCGCGGCAGGCGGCATAGAAGGGCTCGTCGTCCAGCACCGGCTCGGCGGCGTCGTGGTCGTAGAGGTCCACGTTCAGCACCTGCGCCGTGTGGCGGTTGGCCGGGTCCAGCACCCAGCGGGCGGCGTTCTGGTTCACCACGCTGAGCTTGGCGTCGTCGTCCGGCAGGCGGAACCAGAGACGGCAGGCCTGGATGACGGACGGGTTGATCTCCACTGCAGTCGTCTTCATGCGCAGCACCTTGTGCGTGAAGCGGGTGATGGCTGCGGCGCCCAGGCCCAGCTGCACGCTGTGGCCCTCGGTCACCTCCTCTTCCGGCCGCCACAGCAGCCAGGCCATCATGCGCTGGATGTACTCCAGCTCCAGCTGGTTGGGCTTGGAAATGCGCATGGCGCCCTGGATCCAGATGGAGTCCAGGTGCAGGAAACGCACGCCGTCATATTCGGACATCGTGGCGCCGACCATCTCGGGCTCGGCAGCGGTGTTGGTTTTCTTGGAAGGCATGAAAACTAGGGTTCGATCAGGCCGCATTCGGCAAACACCCGCCGCCAGGCGGCCAGCTTGCGTTCGAAAGACCAGGAGGCATTGGCCGGGCTGGTGGAGGGCAGCTTGAAGACCGGCACGCCGAAGCTGGCTGTGAAGCGCTGCGCGCGGGCCGATTCGCCGCCGTTGTGGGCGATGCCGCGCAGCAGCGGCAGCGTGGGGATGAGGCTGGCGAAGTCGTTGAACTCGGCTTGCTGGATCGCACTGTCCAGGCTGCCTTCGCGCTCGCAGGCGGCGTACACGTCCCAGATGCCCAGCCCGCGCTCGCGCACGGCGGCCAGCCGGTCTTCGTAGGCCATGGCCTTCAGGTCCAGCCCCAGCAACTGGCCGACGATGGGCCAGAACTGGTTGCGCGGATGGGCGTAGTACTGCGCCGCATCCAGCGAGGCCACGCCGGGGAAACTGCCCAGCACCAGCAGTCGGGTGCGGGCGTCGGTCAAGGGAGCAAAGCCAGCCAGCATCGCGGCATTGTCCATGCGAATGGCGCAAGCCCGGGGCTGTCCTGCAGACGGGGGATGGTGCGCCCCGCAGCCGCACCGGACACTGCGCAAGCCGCAACATCAGGACGCCCGCCATGCCACTCGCACGCCTCGCCGAACTTCGTCTGCCGCGCCCTCCCGCAGCGCGCGCGATCTCGCGGCTGAGCGTGGTGTTGGCCGTGCTGTTCTGCGCGGGCACGCAGGCCGTCGAGCTGCCACCCGTGGCGCCACCGGGCAACCTGGTCACCGACTACCCCGGCGCCCGCGTGGCCGACCCATACCGCGCGCTCGAAGACCTCAGCTCGCCCAGCACCCAGGCCTGGGCCGCGGCGCAAGCCGCCTACACCCGCACCCAACTGGACGCCCTGCCCGGCCTGCAGCCGCTGCGCGAGCGCATCCAGGCGTTGGACGCCAACCGCAGTCCGGCCATCGTCTCGCTGGACATTGCCCGCAGTGGCGCCTGGTTCTACCTGAAGCGCGAGCCCGGCGCCCGCGTGGCCAAGCTCTACACGCGCGCCAGTGCCAGCGCGCCCGAGCGCTTGCTGCTGGACCCTGAGAAGTGGGAGAAGCAGACGGGCGTGGCCCACTCGATCAACAACATCGCCGCCTCGCCGGACGGCAGGCACGTGGCCGCCGTCGTCTCCAAGGCCGACGCCGAGCTGGGCGACCTGCGCGTGTTCAGCACCAAGGACGGCCGCGATGAAATGCCGCCAGTGCCCGGCATCTGGGGCGAGATCCCCGGCATGTGGCTGCCAGACAGCCGCGCGCTGATCTACATGCGCGGTGCTGACGCCCTGACCCCGGGTGGCGCCGCCTTCGGCAAGATGCAGGCCCACCTGCGCCGCCTGGCCGGTGGCGAAGACGCCTTGCTGCTGGGTGCAGGCCAGGCAACAGCAGCCATGGGCCCGCAGATCCGCGAACGCGACTGGGTCTGGGCCGACAGCCAGAGCAACCCCGGTTTTGCCGTGCTGCAGCTGAGCGACGGGGTGGGCGCCAATGCCCGCGTGATGTTCGCGCCGCAAGAGGCGCTGCTGAAGCCCACTGCGGCGGCCGCCTGGCAGACCTTGTTCGGCGAGGACATCCGGGCGCGCGGCGTGGCGCAGCAAGGCCCGTGGGTCTACGCCCGCAGCGCGCAGGATGCGCCGCGCTACCAGGTGCTGCGCTACGACCTGCGTGCGCCGACTCTGCCGCCAGTGGCCGTGGTGCCGCAGCAAGTGGGCGTGATCGACGAGATCACTGCCGTGCAGGACGGGCTGTACTACATCGTGCGCCAAGGCTCGGTCAGCAAGCTGTACCGGCTGCCGCATGGTGCGGGTGTGGACAAGGCGGCCCAGGTGCAGTTGCCGTTCGAAGGCGCGGTCTCGTTCCTGGGCGCGCAACCGCACCGGCCTGGCGTGGTGGTCACGCTGCAAGGCTGGACCAAGGCGCTGCAGGCCTACGTGGTGCAGGACCTGCGCGCCACGGCCAGCCCGCTGATCCCGCCCGACCGCAGCGGCGTCGGCCAGGACTGGGTGTCGGAAGAAGCCACCTGCACAAGCCACGACGGGGTCGAGGTACCGATGTCGCTGATCTACAAAAAGGGCCTGGCCAAGGACGGCAGCCACATGACGGTGCTGGACGGCTACGGCGGCTATGGCATGGCCGAGACGGCTTACTTCAACCGCAAGCTGGACCCGTGGCTGCAGCGCGGCGGCATCTGGGTGGACGTGAAGCCGCGCGGCGGTGGCGCCTATGGCCACGAGTGGTACCAGGCCGGCGTGGGCGCCACCAAGCCCAACACCTGGAAGGACATGATCGCCTGCGCCAAGGCGGTGGTCGCGCGCGGCTACACCCGCAAGGACAAGCTGGCCATCATCGGCACCAGCATGGGTGGCGTGGCCGTGGGCCGGGCCATCACCGAGGCGCCGGAGCTGTTTGCCGCCGCCGTGGTGCGCGTGGGCATCACCGACAGCGTGCGCTTCGTCGAAGCCACCGACAACGGCCCGAATCACGAGCTGGAAATGGGCTCGGTGAAGACCGAGGCCGGCATGCGCCAGCTGCTGGCCATGAGCACCTACGAACACCTGCAGCCCGGCACGCGCTACCCGGCCGTGCTGTTCACCACGGGCATGAACGACAAGCGCGTGGCCCCGTGGATCTCGTTCAAGACCTTCGCCCGTTTGTCCGCTGCCACCGCCAGCGGCGCACCGGTGCTGCTGCGGGTGGAGACGGCCGGCGGCCACGGCGTGAGCCAGACGGCCGAGCAGCGCAACGCCGAACTGGCCGACGTGTTCGCCTTCCTGGCCTGGAACCTCGGCGACCCTGGCTTCCAGCCTGCCACCAGCATGCGGTCGACCGCGACAGCCGCGGTGCCTGCCTCGGCGCCGAACTGAAGCCTCAGCCCGCCATCAAGGCGGCCAGCCGGGGCAAGGCCGCAAAGGCGTTGGCCCGGGTCTGCGCCGCGGCCTGTTCGGTGGTCCAGCCTCGCAGCTCGGCCAGCGTCTGCGCAATGCGCGGCAGCTCGGCGGGCTCGTTGCGGCCGGTCACCTCACCCGCGGCGCGCTGCTCTGCCGTGCGGTAAAGCCAGTGCGGCGGGATGTCGGGCGCGTCGGTTTCCATCACCGGCGCCGTCTCGGGCACGGCCACCAAGCGCTCGCGGATCTGGTTCGCGCGCTCGAAGGTCATCGCGCCGCCAAAGCCCAGGCGCAAGCCGCGTTTGACGAACTCGTCCGCCTGCTGGGCGCTGCCGTTGAACGCATGGGCAATGCCGCCCACGCCCTCGACACGCCGCAGGCCTTTGAGCACCGCGTCCGCCGAGCGGCGCACATGCAGCAGCACTGGCAGGTCCGCGGCACGCGCCAGCTTCAGCTGCGCCCAGTAGAAGCGCTCCTGCTTCTCGCGGTCCAGGCCCGGCACGAAGTGATCCAGCCCGATCTCGCCGACGGCCACCAGGCGCGGATCGCCGGCGTGTGCCTTCAGCGCCGCGGCCAGCGTGTCCAGGTCGGCCTCGTTGGCCTCGTCCACGCACAGCGGGTGGATGCCCAGCGCGTAGCTCAGCAGGTGCCGGTGCGCCAGCTCGCGCACGGTGTCGAAGTTGGAGACCGCCACCGCCGGCAGCACCAGCATGTCCACGCCTGCGGCCCGCGCCCGCGCCACCACAGCATCCCGGTCCGCATCGAACTCCGGCGCGTCCAGGTGGCAGTGGGTGTCGATCCACATCGTGGGCACGTCAGCCCCTCGTGCGACGAGTAGGTCGCCCGATCCCCCGAGGGGATGCGGGCCGGCTTGGGAGCGGCCCGGCGCTCGGCCCGCGCAGGTGTCTCATGCGGCTTCGGTGGCCGGCGCCAGCAACCGGCCTGCCTCCATGCGCAAGCTGCGGTCGCAGCGCGCGGCCAGCGCCGCGTCGTGGGTCACCAGCACAAAGGCCAGGCCCCGCTCGCGGGCGCGTTGCAGCATCAGCGCGAAGACCTTGTCGGCCGTGTCGCGGTCCAGGTTGCCGGTGGGCTCGTCGGCCAGCACGCAGGCCGGTTGGCTGACGAGCGCCCGCGCCAGCGCCACGCGTTGCCGCTCGCCGCCGGAAAGCTCGGAGGGCCGGTGCAAGACCCGCTCGCCCAGGCCAACCTCCGTGAGTGCCGCGCGCGCCGCGTCCCGCGCCTGCGGCGTCGGCACACGGCGGATGCGCAGCGGCATCGCCACGTTGTCCAGCGCGCTGAACTCGGGCAGCAGGTGGTGGAACTGGTAGACAAAGCCCAGGTGCTGGTTGCGCCAGCGGCCTTGCTGCGCGGCGTTCATCGCGTCGAAGCACTCGCCCATCAGCGTCACGCTGCCGCCGGTCGGCGCGTCCAGTCCGCCAAGCAAATGCAGCAGCGTGCTCTTGCCGGAACCGGAAGCGCCGACGATGGCAAGCGTCTCGCCAGCGCGCACCTGCAGGTCAACGCCGCGCAGCACCTGCACGTCCAGCGGTCCTTCGATGAAACGCTTCTTGAGGCCTGCGCACTGCAGCGCCACATCACCTGGCCGGACTGCCATCTTGGGTTCATTCATAACGCAGGGCCTCGGCAGGATTCACGCGGCTGGCGCGATAGCTCGGGTACAGCGTGGCCAGGAAGGACAGCACCAGCGAGATCACGCCGATGGGCATGATGTCGCCCCATTGCGGGTCGCTGGGCATGCGGCTGATCAGGTAGATGCTGCCTGGCAGGAAGCTCACGCCCAGCAGGTGCTCGATGAAGGGCACGATCACGTCGATGTTGAAGGCCACCAGCAGCCCCAGGCTGACGCCGGCAAAGGTGCCGATCACGCCGGCCGCGGCGCCCTGCACGACGAAGATGCCCATGATGGACCCCGGGCTTGCGCCCAGCGTGCGCAGGATGGCGATGTCGGCCCGCTTGTCGGTCACCGTCATCACCAGCGTGGAGACCAGGTTGAAGGCCGCCACCGCGACGATCAACGTCAGGATGATGGCCATCATGCGTTTTTCGATTTGCACCGCGTCGTACCAGGCGGCGTTGGTGCGCGTCCAGTCGCGCACCAGCACCTGCGGTCCCAGCAGGCTGGACAGCTGCACGCCGACTTCGCGTGCCTTGTGCACGTCGTTCAGCCGAAGCTGCACACCGGTCGGCCCGTCCCGGCGATAGAGCTTGGCCGCATCGTCCAGGTGCACCAGCGCCAGCGCGCTGTCGTATTCGTAGTGGCCCACGCTGAACACGCCCGCCACGGTGAACTGCTTGAACCGAGGCGCCACGCCAGCCGGCGTCACCTGCGCGCCCGGCGCGATCAGCGTCACCGAGTCGCCCACGCGCACGCCCAGCAAGCGCGCCAGCTCAGCCCCCAGGATGATGCGCCAGGCGCCCGGCTGCAGCTGGTCCAGCGTGCCGTCCTTCTTCAGCTGCGAGGCCAGGTCGGTCACGCCGCCCTCGTCGGCCGGCGACACGCCGCGCACCACCACGCCCCGCATGTCCTCGCCACGCGCCAGCAGCGACTGCGCCGCGATGAACGGTGCTGCAGCTTTCACCTCCGGCAGCGTCTTCGCCTTGTCGGCCAGCACATGCCAATCCGGCAGCGCATTGTCAGTCGCCGAATTCAGCTCCACATGCGGAATGGCCGCCAGCATGCGGTCCCGCACCTCCTTCTGGAAGCCGTTCATCACGCTGAGCACGATGATCAACGCCGCCACGCCCAGCGCAATGCCGATGACCGAGACAAACGAGATGAAGGAAATGAAGCCATTGCGGCGCCCCGCCCGGCCTGCACGCGTGTAGCGCCAGCCAACCTGCCATTCGTACGGCCAGGCCGACCCGGAAAGAAGTGAACTCATGGGGGCGGATGCTACCGGAGAGGCCGCGATAATCGCTCCATGCATCTCGTGCTCCCCTTCGCCAGCGCCCTGACGCCGCCAGCCCAGCACGCGATCTCAACGCTGGCATTGCCAAACCTGGAGCGACTGCTCGGTCGGCTCCAGCCGGCCGGGCTTGCGCCTGCCGCGGCGCCGGAGGAAGACGAAGAGCTTTCGCTGAGTGCGCCGCATGAGCAGGTGCTGGCCGCCGCCTGGGGTTGGCCAGCCGGGCCGGCGCAGGATGGGTTGTTGCCTATGGCGGCGGTGGCCGCGCAACGCGACGGGCTGGCGCCGGCGGATGACGAGTTGGGCTGGGGCTTGCTGAGCCCGACGCACTGGCATGTGGGCACCGACCAGGTCTCGCTGACCGACCCGGCCACGCTGGGGCTGGACGAGGCGATGTCGCGCACGCTGTTCGATGCGCTGCGCCCGCTGTTCGAGGAAGACGGCTGGAAGCTGCAGTGGGGCGCACCCACGCGCTGGTACGCCACGCACCCCAGCCTGCGCAACCTGCCGACCGCGGCGCTGGACCGGGTGATCGGCCGCAATGTGGACCTGTGGCTGAACACCCACCCGCAGGCCCGGCTGATCCGCCGGCTGCAGGCCGAAGTGCAGATGCTGCTCTACAACCATCCGGCCAACGACGAGCGCGAGGCGCGTGGCCTGTTGCCGGTCAACTCCTTCTGGCTCAGCGGCACCGGGCCGACGCAGCCGATGCCCAGCGCCGGCGCCGGCATCGTGGCAGACGACTGCCTACGCGCACCCGCACTGGCCGGCGACTGGACCACCTGGGCCGAGGCCTGGGCCGCATTGGACGCCGGCCCGCTGGCCGAGGCGCTGGCCAGCGTGACGGCCGGCCAGGCTTTCATGCTCAGCCTCTGCGGCGAACGCCGTGCGCAGACCTACACGCCGCGCCCGCTGGCCTGGTGGCAGCGCGGCCCGCTGGCGCCCGGCCGCGTGCACGCGGCACCGCTGCTGGCCTCTCTTTGATTTCCTGTAGAACCCGATGACAAGCAGCCCTTCCCTGCACCTGCGCGACGTGCCGCCGCGCGCCGCCTACGCACTGGAGCAAAGCGGCGTGCACCCGCTGCTGGCGCGGCTGTACGCCGCGCGCGGCGTGCGCGAGCCGGCCGAGCTGGACGACGACCTGAAGCAGTTGCTGCCGCCCAGCCTGCTCAAGGGCACGGACGCTGCAGCGAAGCTGCTCGCCGACACGCTGGCCAGCGGCGCCCGCATCTGCGTGGTGGCCGACTACGACTGCGACGGTGCCACGGCCTGCGCCGTCGCGCTGCGCGGCCTGGCGATGCTGGGCGGACAGCCCGCGCAGCTGCACTACGTGGTGCCGGACCGCGCGGTGCATGGCTATGGCCTGACGCCGACCATCGTCGACCTGGCCATGGCCCAGTGCCAGCCGCAACTGCTGCTGACCGTGGACAACGGCATTGCCAGCCAGGCCGGCGTGGCCCATGCACGCGCGCTGGGCATGCAGGTGCTGGTGACGGACCACCACTTGCCCGCGTTGGTGGACGGCGAGGTGCTGCTGCCGGATGCCAACGTGATCGTGAACCCCAGCCAGCCCGGCTGTGAGTTCCCCAGCAAAGCGCTGGCCGGCGTGGGCGTGATGTTCTACACCCTGCTCGCGCTTCGCGCCGAGCTGCGAAGCCGCGGCGCTTATGAGGCCGTACCCCAGCCCAAGCTGGACGCGCTGCTGGACCTGGTCGCGCTGGGCACGGTGGCGGACGTCGTGAAGCTGGACGGCAACAACCGCCGCCTTGTGGCGCAAGGCCTGCGGCGCATCCGCGCCGGGCGCATGCAGCCGGGCGTGGCGGCGCTGTTTGCGGCCTCGTCGCGCCAGCCCGCCAAGGCCAGTGCCTTCGACTTCGGCTTTGCGCTGGGCCCGCGCATCAACGCCGCGGGCCGGCTGTCGGACATGACGCTGGGCATTGAATGCCTGACCACCGACGACCCCGGCCGCGCCATCGAACTCGCGCAGCAGCTGGACGCGATCAACCGCGAGCGGCGCGACGTGGAAGCCGGCATGCGCGAACAGGCCGAGCTGCTGCTGGACTCGCTGATGCCCGAAGGCCAGCCGCCCACCGCCGTGGTGCTGTTCGACCCGGACTTCCACGAAGGCGTGGTCGGCATCGTGGCCGGCCGCATGAAAGACCGGCTGCACCGGCCGACCTTCGTCTTTGCGCTGGGCGCAGACGGCTTCCTCAAAGGTTCCGGCCGCTCCATCCCCGGCTTCCACCTGCGCGACGCCCTGGACCTGGTGACCAAGCGCCACCCCGGCGTGCTGAAGAAATTCGGCGGCCACGCGATGGCGGCCGGCTGCACGCTGGCCGAAGAAGACTTCGAGACCTTCGACCAGGCGCTGCAGCAGGTGGCCCAGGAATGGCTGCTGCCCGAAGCGCTGGCCCGCAAGCTGGCGACCGATGGGCCGCTGCTGCCGGAATACTTCAACCCCGAGACGGTGGCCAAGCTGGACGCCGTGGTCTGGGGCCAGGGTTTTGAAGCACCTGTTTTCTGCGACGAGGTGGTGGTCATCCAGCAAAAGCTGGTCGGCGAAAAGCACCTGAAGCTGCGCGTGCGCCACGGCGGCCCCAAAGGCACGCTGCGCGACGCGATCTGGTTCGGCCATGCCGAGCCGGTGGCCGAAACGGTGCGGCTGGCGTACCGGCTCAGCGTGGACGAGTTCCAGGGGCAGGTGCGCGTGCAGATGGTGGTGGAGGCCGCCGTCTGATGGCCCGCTGGATCGCCCTCTTCCGCGGCATCAACGTCGGCAAGGCCAAGCGCATTGCGATGGCGGAGCTGCGCACGCTGCTGGAGACCGAGCTGGGCCACGGCGAGGTGAGCACGCTGCTCAACAGCGGCAACGTGGTGTTCAGCGCAACCGGCCGGGCGACCGCGGCGAAGCTGGCCACGGCCATCGAGGTGGCCATTGATCAACACCTGGGCGTGCAGAGCAAGACCACGGTGATCTCGGGCGCGCAGCTGGACGCGATGCTCGCGGCCATGCCCTGGGACGACGCCGACGAGATCGCCTCGCGCCTGCTGGTGGCGGTGCTGCGCGAGCCGGACAGCGAGGCCACCATCGCCGCGCTGAAGCAGCTGAGCGAGAAGGCCTGGGCGCCTGATGGTTTTGCCACCGGCCCTGGCGTGGCCTACCTGCGCTGCGAGCCAGGCATCCTGGACAGCAAGCTGGCGCCGGCCTTCGAGAAGCTGTTCAAGGACCGCGCGACCAGCCGCAACTGGGCGACGATGAAGAAGCTGCAGGCGCTGGCGAACGGGTAAGGCGATGGCTGGTTTTCGCTTTTCTGCCCGCTGGCGTTTGGCTGTGCCGTTGCTGATCTTCGGCGCGAGCGCTCTCGCGGCTGATCCACCAGCCGATGCCGAGCTGTTCCAGTTCCCCGCCGACCGCAACGTGGCGGTGAACCTGCAGCTCTGGCCGCTGAGCCTGAAGAGCGGGCGCGACACCCCCGTCTTCCACAACTTCATGGCCCAGCTGCGCTTCTCTGGCGAGCCCGAAGTGCTGACCTGCGCGCTGCGCTTGTACGAGCCCGAGGGCCAGCTGAACCCTGGCGAGACGCAGGACCTGGCCATCCGCTGCCTTCAGCCGTTCCGCGTGAAAGCGAAGCAGCCGGACTTCCAGGTCTTTGCCGCCGGCCGCCCCATCGGCAAGGGCCAGCTGCGCTCGGCCGCACTGGCGCAGGTGATGGGCGAACCGGGCGCGACAACCAGCGCAGCCAGCGCACCACCATGAGCGAAGCCCTGTATTTCGCCACGCCAGCCCAGTTGCACGCCTGGTTCAAGCGCCACCACGCCACCCAGACCGAGCTGTTGCTGGGCTACTGGAAGGTGGGCAGCGGCCAGCCCAGCGTGACCTGGCCGGAGTCGGTGGACGAGGCGCTGTGCGTGGGCTGGATCGACGGCGTGCGCCGGCGCATCGACGACGCGCGCTACAGCATCCGCTTCACGCCGCGCCGGCCCGGCAGCGTGTGGAGCATGGTCAACGTGCAGCGGGTGCCGGTGTTGCTGGCCGAGGGGCGCATGCGGCCGGAAGGGCTGGCGGTGTTCGAGGCGCGCAAGCCCGAGCACCAGACCGGCTACACCTTTGCCGCCCGGCCGCAGGAGTTGCCGCCGGAGATGGCGGCGCAGTTGCATGCGATGCCCGATGCCCTGGCCTTTTTCCTGGCCCAGCCCCCGGGCTACCGGCGCACGGCGGTGCACTGGGTCACCAGCCCCAAGACGGCGGCCACCCAGGCCCGACGGCTGGCGGAACTGCTGGCCAGCTGCGCCCGCGGTGAGCGGCTCGGGCATACGCAGAAATACCGCTAGTTGTCGCGTGCTTTGCGACGAACGGGGAGCCACGTTCAAGGGGATTGCGGACAGAAAAACGACAGTGCGGCTGGTGTCAAATTGCCGTCACCATCGCTCCCTGTCCAGGACCGTCCATGTTGTTTTCGACTCCCCTGCGTGCGCTGGCCCAAGCGGCCGCCATGCTGTGTCTGGTCACGGCCGCCACCGCAGCCCCGACCGCCACGCCCGCCCCAGCCAACCCGGCGCTGGGTCCCCTGAAGGATCCGTTGTGGATGCGCTACCCCGCCATCTCGCCAGACGGCAGCCAGATCGCCTTCAGCTTCCAGGGCAACCTGTTCATCGTGCCCACCGAGGGGGGCGAGGCCCGGCTGCTGGTGGCCAACGGCCAGAGCAACTCGCGCGCAGTGTGGTCGCCCGACGGCCGCAGCATCGCCTACGCGGCCAACCTCTATGGCAACTACGATGTCTTCCTGGTTTCGGCCCAGGGCGGCCCTTCGCGCCGGCTGACGACGCACTCGGCCAACGAGACGCCGCTGAGCTTCACGCCAGACGGCAAGGAAGTGCTGTTCTCCGGCACCCGCATGGACGCCCGCGGCAACCTGATGTTCCCCTCGGGCCAGGCCAGCGAGCTGTACAAGGTTTCGGTCGAAGCCGGCCAACGCCCGGTGCAGCTGCTCAGCACGCCGGCCCTCTCGGCCCAGCTGAACAAGGCCGGCACGCAGATGCTGTACGAGGACTGGAAAGGCTACGAGAACCTGTGGCGCAAGCACCATGTCTCGCCGGTGGCGCATGACATCTGGCTCTACGACACCAAGACCGGCCAGCACCGCCAGCTGACCACCTTCGGCGGCGAGGACCGCAACCCGGTCTGGTCGCCCGACGAGCAGGCGGTGTATTTCCTCAGCGAGCGCAGCGGCTCGTTCAACGTCTGGAAAATGCCGCTGAACCAACCCGAAGCGGCAGTGCAGGTCACCAGCTTCAAGACTAACCCGGTGCGCTTCCTCAGCATGGCCAGCAACGGCACGCTGAGCTTCGGCTACGACGGCGAGCTCTACCGCCTGGCCCCGGGCGCCAGCGCGCCAACCAAGGTCGCCGTGCAGATCGCCGCGGACACCCGCACCCGCGGCACCGAGCTGCAGCGCCTGTCGCAGGGCGCGACCGAGATGTCGCCCAGCCCCAGTGGCAACGAAGTGGCCTTCGTGATTCGTGGCGAGGTGTTTGTCGCCTCGTCCGAGTTCGGCGACACCAAGCGCATCACCGACACGCCGACGCAGGAACGCTCGGTCAGCTTCAGCCCGGACGGCCGGCGCCTGCTGTTTGCCGGCGAGCGCGATGGCGCCTGGAGCCTTTACGAAGCCAGCCTGCCCGGCAACAAGAAGGAATCGCCGAACTTCTACAGCGCCGGCAAGGTGCAGATCAAGACGCTGCTGAGCAACGGCAAGGACAACTTCCAGCCCCGCTACTCGCCGGACGGCAAGGAAGTGGCCTACCTGGAAAACCGCAACACGCTGAAGGTGCTGAACCTGGCCAGCGGCCAGACCCGCACCGTGCTGCCGGCCGAATGGAACTACTCCTACGCCGACGGCGACCAGTGGTTCGACTGGTCGCCCGACGGCCACTCGCTGCTGACCCAGTTCGTGGACCGCAACCGCTGGGGTGCCGAGGTCGGCCTGATCGATGCGCAGGGCAAGCGCCCGCTGGTCAACCTGACCCAGAGCGGCTATGACGACTTCTCGCCGCAGTGGGCACGCAACGGCCAGATGATGGTCTGGCTGACCGACCGCACCGGCATGCACGGCGCCTCCGGCTCGTCGCAGAAGGACGTCTACGCGATGTTCTTCACCCGCGAGGCCTTCGACCGCTTCAACCTCGACAAGGGCGAATACGCCGCGCTGCTGAAGAAGGAAGAAGAGGAAAAGAAGGAAAAGGACAAGGCGAAAGAAGCCAAGGCCGACAAGAAGGGCGGCAAGGACAAGGAGAAGGACGACGACGCCATCACCCTGCCCGAGCCGGTGAAGCTGGAGCTGGACCAGGTCGAGGACCGCGTGGTGCGGCTCACGCCAAACGCCGGCAACGTGCGCGCTGCGGTGCTCTCGGAAGATGGCGAAGCCCTGGTCTACCTGCTGGAAACGGCCGACGGCATCGAGCTGTGGGTCAACCGCCTGCGCAGCAAGGAGAACAAGAAGGTCGGCGGCTTCCCGGCTGGCAAGGGTGGCCACGGCGACCCGCTGCCGGTGGACCTGCAACTGGACGCCAAGGGCGAAACCGTGTTTGTGCTGGCCGATGGCGGCATCCAGAAGTTCAAACTCCCCAAGGAAGACGGCCCCGTCAAGCCTGAGCCGGTCAAGTTCGCCGCCGAGCTGAACCTGGACCTGCGTGCCGAACGCGCCTACATGTTCGACCACGTCTGGCGCCAGACCCAGGCCAAGCTCTACGTGGCCGACATGAATGGCGTGGACTGGGCCGGTTACCGCAAGGTCTACGAGCGCCAGCTGCCCTACATCGCCAACGGCGAGGACTTTGCCGAGCTGCTGAGCGAAATGCTGGGCGAGCTGAATGTCTCGCACACCGGCTCGGGCTACACCGGCAAGCCTGGCGCAGGCGACGCCACAGCCCAGCTGGGCGTGTTCTTCGACCCGGCCTTCACCGGCGCCGGCCTGAAGGTGGCCGAGATCATCGACGGCAGCCCGCTGCAGGCCGGTGAGGCACGCATCCAGCCCGGCATGGTGATCGAGAAGATCGACGGCGTGACGATTGCCGCCGGTGCCGAATACGACTCGCTGCTGAACCAGAAGGCTGGCAAGCGCGTGGTGCTCGGTGTGTTCGACCCGGCCAGGAACCAGCGCTTCGACGAGGTGGTCAAGCCCATCCCGGGCGGCGAGCAGAACGAGCTGCTGTACAAGCGCTGGGTCAAGGCCGAACGCGCGCTGACGGAGAAGCTCTCGGGCGGCAAGGTCGGCTACGTGCACGTGCGCGGCATGGACGACGACAGCTACCGCCAGGTCTATTCGGAGATGCTAGGCCGACACAGCGGCAAGCAGGCCGTCATCGTCGACACCCGCTTCAACGGCGGCGGCAACCTGCACGACGAACTGGCCACGCTGCTCAGCGGCAAGGCCTACCTGGACTTCGTGCCGCGCGGCCAGCACCTGGGCGCCGAGCCCACCGGCAAGTGGACCAAGCCTTCGCTGGTGCTGATCAGCGAAAGCAACTACTCCGACGCGCACCTGTTCCCGTGGACCTACCAGCACTTGGGGCTAGGCAAGCTGGTCGGCATGCCGGTGGCAGGCACCGGCACGGCCGTGTGGTGGGAAACGCTGCAGGACCCGAACGTCTACTTCGGCATTCCCGAAGTCGGCTTCGTGGACGCCAAGGGCCAGTACATGGAAAAGGCCTTGATCCAGCCGGACATCCAGGTCGCCAACGACCCAGCCCGCATCGTCAAGGGCGATGACCAGCAGCTCGAAGCCGGCGTGAAGGAACTGCTGAAAGGGCTGCTGCAGTGACCTGCTGAGGCCCATCTGGGCTGCTGAGTCGCTGGGGAGTCTTGACCGGTCAGCGAAGCCAATTCAAACTTGGAGGTGCCGCCGGCAGACTCTGCGGCGGTCCCTTTCACCCACAAGAATTTGCCCATCGGGGGGAAACCAATGCATCGAATCACGGCCGCCATAATCGCTGCAATTACCTGCACAACTGCATCTGCGCTCGAAGTTCAATCAATCTCCATTGGTCAAATATTGACCGGCAACTCAAGTGCGTTTTCGGACGGCGTTTATTTACGCGTTTCCGGCCAAATCGGAGATCCAAACTGCTACTACGCCCCGTTCAACACCAGCATTTTCTATGCAAAGCCCAATGGTGTGCTTGATACAAAAAAAGCGCTGGCAATGTTGATGGTTGCCAAACTCGCAGGGAAAACCTTAAACATTGGCTTTACCCAAACAGGGGTGCAAACTGATTTCTGGGGATATGGCATCTCCCAATGTGAGATGCAAGCCCTGATACTAAATTAACCATATTCCACACGCGCTCAAAGTCAATTCCCGCTTCTTACTCGATGCCCCGTCCACGCGGCTCGGTTTTGCATCGAGACCCCACACTGAATCCGTGATGCGACGGTCTCAAGGTTGAAGCGCGAGACCTCCGATGAAGTCCGCGGTCAGCCCTGAGAAGACTTCCTGCGAGGAATGGAATTCAACAATTTTGCGAGGCCGACAGTTGAGCGAATGCTTGATGGCGGTGAGCTGCTAATGGATAGACTTGGCCAGGATCCATGCCCTTGGGTAGTAGTCACATACCAAGCTGTTGGCAGCTTCGTCGGAGCCACGCTGCCAGGAGCTGTGGGATCACAAAAGAAGATGTCGTGGAAAAGGCCCTGATCCAGCCCGACATCCAAGTCGCCAACGACCCAGCCCGCATCGTCAAGGGCGAGGACCAGCAACTGGCAGCCGGCGTGAAGGAACTGCTGGAAGGCACAAAGCCCTGAGCGGCTGAGCGTCCTTCCCAGTCTCGAAGGCGGTCACTGGTTTCTCAGCGACCGCCTTTTTTCATCTCAACGCATGCCCAGCTGATCGAGTCGGCCCTGAAAATCTCCCAAGTCGTTGTCCTGAAACGACTTTCGGGTGATATCCGATGGTCAGATCTCCCGAG
>NZ_JBYTAI010000010.1:0-223917 GCF_058788035.1 Ideonella sp. FW305-24
TCTCGGGAGATCTGACCATCGGATATCACCCGAAAGTCGTTTCAGGACAACGACTTGGGAGATTTTCAGGGCCGACTACGTCAGCGATCGCATCGCGCCGTCATCGGGCCACCCAGGCCAGCCACAGCGCTGCCGGCGACCGGGCAACTCCCGGATTTAGGTTCAGTCCTGGCGCGTCCAGCTCTGTGCGCCTTCGCCGGTGAAGTGGAAGTTCATCACGGTCCCCGGAAAGCGCTGCAGTTCGCGCAAGATGCGCATGCGGCGCTCGGGCGGCACGAAAAACATCATGAAGCCACCACCACCCGCACCAGAGATCTTGCCTGCGACAGCGCCTGCAGCAATTGCGCTGTCGAAGACCGCGTCAATTTCTGGATTGGTGATGCCCTGAGCCATCTGCTTCTTTGCGATCCAGGAGCGCCCGAGAATGGCAGCGTATCGGCTCAGGTCACCACGCAAGATGGCCTCTTTCATGGCAAACGCGTCCTGCTTGAGCGCGAACATGGCTTCGATAGAACTGCTCTTCTTGGCCTTTGTGTTGTCGATCTGCTGCTGGATGATGTGCGCGGACTCGCGTGATTGGCCGGTGTAGTACAGCACCGTGGACGCCTCAAGCTCGTTGATCACCCAGTCCTTTACTCGCAATGGATTCACGAGCACACGATCATTTGCGCCAAATTCGATGAAGTTGAATCCACCGAAGGCTGCTGCGTACTGGTCTTGCTTGCCACCGGCCAAACCCAGTTCGAGGCGCTCAATTTCGAAAGCCAAGTGCGCGATCTCATACTCACCTAGGCCAAGTTGCAGCCATTCCGAATAGGCTTGAAGCATGCACACCACCATGGTCGATGAGGTGCCCAAGCCGGAACCGGCAGGTGCATCGGCAAACGTGGTCAGTTTGAGAGACAGGGGCTTGCCGCCGTTGAACTGGCGCACGATGCGACGATATATGCCGCGATGCAGCCGCAAGGGTTCTGCGTCAGGCAGTTCGGCCTCAGCAGGAAGGTCGACGATCTCATCTCGGTCCTCGGCACAGAAGACAACACGCCCATCGCTGCGCGGTTCCAGAATGGCTTGCGCGTACAGATCGATGCTGGCGTTGAGCACGCAGCCGCCGTGTTCGTCGCTGAAAGGGCTGACGTCGGTGCCGCCGCCTGCTAGGCCCAGTCGCAGCGGCGCGCGGGCGCGGATGATCTTGGCGCTCATGTTGTGGAATCCCGGAAAATAGGTTGGTGGGTGACCCAATCCGCGGCCGCGGCCAAGTCGGTACAAGTGTGGTCGGCATGGGCCAGCGCATCTGCCGGTAAGTCATGCCCGGACGCCACAAGCACCGTCAATGCGACGCCAGCCGAGCGGCCAGCCTGGGTGTCAGATACCTTGTCGCCGATCATCACGGATCGCGCGAGGTCGAGCTTGTGTTCTCGTGCGGCGCGCAGCAACATGCCGGGCGCAGGTTTGCGGCAATCGCAATCGACCGCATAGGCTGCAACGCTGCCCGCAAGGTGGTGTGGGCAGTGGTAGACAGCTTCCAAGGTGATTCCCTCGGCCGCCAACGTTGCCCGCATGTGTTCGGTGAGTTGCTCGAAGGCCCTCGCGTCGTAAAAACCCTTTGCGATTCCTGCTTGATTCGTGACGACAACCAGCGCAAAACCCGCGCGTACGAGTTTGCGCAGGCCGTCGTACACACCAGGAAGGACATGAAAGTCCTCGATCCGATGGACATAGTTCAGTTCGGCATTGATAACGCCGTCGCGGTCGATGAAAGCCGCACGCCGAGCTTCATCCATGCCTGTCGCAGAATCGGCGATAGTCATCGGGAACACCGATGTCAATGAATTCGCCATTGATCAGCGCCGTGCGCACGTGGCCCTCTGTTGCGAGGCTCGGCAGAACGTCCGCCTCCAGAGAATAGGCGCCTTTTCGCGCGGTAGGCAAGGCTTCGCGACACAGGCGATACAGACCGGCGTTGATCATTCCAGGACCTGCCTGACCTTTCTCGATGAAGCGTGTGACGTGGTGCGTGGCGTCTGTCGCGACGCCGCCAAAGCGGGCGCGGTCAGGCACTTGGACTACCGCCATGCGAAACAACTCACCCTTGGCGCGATCCAGTGGCAACAGCATCGCAGAGAGATTGCCTTCAAGATAGGTGTCGCCGTTGGCAACCAGTACCTCGTCGAGATTCAACGTGTCCAGGGCGTAGGCAATTGCCCCACCAGTTCCGAGCAACTCGCGTTCGATCACGTGGCGCACATGGACGCCGGCATGGTCCGGGGGGATTGCCGCGACAACCAACTCGGCAAGATGGCCAAGCGACAGTACGACACAGTCAACGCCGGCGTTCGCCAGCGCACGAATTTGAATGTCGATGAAGGGGCGGCTGCCGATGGGTGCCAAGCACTTTGGCACATCGGCCACAACACTGCGCAGCCTGGTACCCAGGCCCCCCGCAAGGATCACGCAAGTGGATTTCGCGGGTGCCTTGTTCATTTCGGCGCAAGGTGGGCAAACATCGCCATTTCGACCTGTGCGCACAGCATGTGGCCGATCAGGATGTGGCACTCCTGGATTCGCGGTGTGTGATTGGACGGCGCCCGTAGCACGTGGTCCACGCCGGCCAAGTCGCCGCCTTCGCCACAAAGTGCAACGGACGAGACTTCCAGTGCCCCGCAAACCTCGAAAGCCGCCAGGATGTTCTTGGAGCGCCCGGATGTGGTGATGCCCACGAACACGTCCCCGGACCGGGCTTGAGCCTCCAATTGCCGCCGGAACAACTTGTCGTAGCCGTAGTCGTTGCCGATGGCTGTGATCATGGACGTGTCGGTGGCCAGAGAGAGCGAAGGCAAACCCGGACGGTCAAATTCAAAGCGGCTCACAAATTCCGCTGCCAAGTGCTGGGCGTCAGCCGCGCTGCCACCATTGCCGGCAAAAATGACACGATTGCCCCGTCGGACTGTCTCGGACATCAAGTCGCCAACAGCAACGATTTTGTTTAGCAGGGTCGAGTCTTGCAAAAGGCGTTGTTTGGCCTGAATGGAGGCTTCAATGCCCGCCTTGAGTGCGATCAAGGCCGAGGAATTCGCTTGCATGATGAAATTCAATTTACAAATGGCACAAAAGGCAATTTATGCGGACGGGACACGTCGCATCTGAATCCAGGACGCCGAGATAAAAAGGCCGACAAAGAATGCGATTGCCGCAAAGACACTGCGGCGAGGCGCATGTTTGCGTTCTGCTGGCTTGGCCGCGTCGACAACTTGAATCAGGCTGCCTTCGCGACTCTCGTCGACGCGCGCAAGCTCATATTGCTTGGCAAAAAGATCAAAAAGCGTTTCTTGGTATTTGAAATCCCTGTATTTACTGACATAGCCAGCGGATGCCTCTCCGACTGGGGCGCTAGCTTTTTCCAGGCGCGCCACTTGTTCTCGCAGTGCCGAAACCGTGGCGAGTTGCTGAACGACCTGAGGCGAGGCATCCGCGAGGCTTCCTCGCAGCGTCTGCACTTTGACCTCTGCAAGGGTTAACTCGGCTTTGAGCTTGGCATAGCTGTCTGCCGCGGTTCGCGGCTCGGTCTTGAGCGCGCCACCGGAGAAGCCGCTGTCTTCCAACGCCTGTTGCGCAGCCGTCAAGTTGTTCTTCGCCTCTTCCAGTCGACGTTCAAAGAACAGCCGACGCTGTTGAGCTTCCGTGACTGCCAGTCGCGACGTGAGCCAGCGCAGTTCGTCGACATACTGGTTGGCGATGGCTGCGGCTCGCTCCTGGGAACTGTCTTCTACTTCGACGGTGATCAGTCCGTCCTTCTTGCCCAGGCTGATTTGGCTGCGTTTTGTCAGCGACTTGCGGGCGTCTTGCATGTATTCGACCTCGTAGACCTTCTTGAGATCAAACTTGTCGATGATGCGATCACTGACGGTGACGCTCTGCATCATGGCCACGTACTGGTCACCCGAGGTCCGCAGAGCACCCCCAGCCAGCCCCGCCAGGGCGCCGAGCGATGACAGGGCGGCCGTGGCGGATGATTGCTGCTGTTGCGGGGGCATGAACAGGGTGCGGGACAGGTAGGTCGGTGTGACCAAGTAGCTGGCCCCATAGCCGGCAGCCCCAGCTAGCAGCGCAACCATGGAGATGGTCCGCCAGCGAGGCAGTAGGGTGCGGGCCAGCTTTCCAAAGTCCGGTCCCTCTTGTTCGCCGGCTTCTGGGGCAGCGGTCCAATTTTCCGTCTGCATGTCTTACAACCCCAACGACTTGATTCCTGCCACGCCCAGGCCGAATTGGTAAAGGATCTGAGTCCAGTCCTTGGCATCCTGGATGAACGTTGTCTTGTTGGTCTCTTCCGGAACGAACACGGTGTCGCCGGGCAGGACCGGCTGCGAGATGAGATCGCCGTCCTGGCGAGCACTCACAACGGTTCCGTTGGCACGAACGACAAATGTGCTGGCAGTGTCCGCGCCTCGCGTTGCACCGCCAGCTTGCGAGAGGTAGTACGCGACTTTCTTGTCATCGCTGTAGACAAAGCTGCCGGAGTTGAAGACGCTGCCAAACACGCCGACGGAGGTGCCACGCGCTGGAATGCTGATGCGGTCACCATCCTCCAGTGCAAGAGCCGGCAGGGACGTTGCGTTGGGCGGCAATTGGAGCACGACACGGCCTGTTGGCCGCACCTGACGCAGACGGTCGACCAAGCGAGCGTTGGCGGTGTCGGCTGCTGCAAGACTGGCCACTTCTTCTGTTGTCGAGACTCTGCGACTGGACGCTGCCTTGGCCAAATCCGTTTCAAGATCACGAAGTGCACGGTCAAAATTGGATTGCTGAACCTGCCGGACGCTTTCGCGGGTGAATTCAGTGCCGTAGAGATAAGCGTCTGTCGTGAATCCGCCGGCTGCCAATACGGCATCTGCCAAGCTGCTGCCTGGCGGCAGCACGTAGTCCCCGGGGCGGGCTACTTCGCCCTCCACGCGCACCCGCTTGTTTTGCTTCTCGTGTGGCAGTGCTGCGCTGATGGCACTGAAAACGCGCACCAAGTCGCCAGATCCCAGCGGGCTCTTGATGCCTTCTGGCTTGAGCAGCGATACCTCGCTCACGCGGCCGGCGGCTCGATCGCTGAGACGTTCTACCGCAACCCTTGAGCGGTCTGCCACTGCATTGAATCCACCCACCATGGCAATGGCATCCTCGAGTGTTTCGCCCGGCTTCAGTTCGACGACGGCCGGTTGGTTCACACTGCCTATGACACCGACCTGGGGACCGACGGCACCGATGTGAATGACGTCATCGGATTGGATCCATTGATCGCCGTTGCGATCACCACGAACGATCAGGTCGTACAGGTCCAACTGGGCCACGACCTTGCCGCCTCGACGAAGGGTGATGTTGCGGAAGCTGCCTGCGGCCGACGGTCCGCCAGCACGCATCACTGCATGGAGAACCGAGGAAAGCGCACTGATGCTGACGCTCCCTGGGCGTTGGGCGAAGCCGGTGACGAATACGCGCACCGAACGGAGCTGGCTCACACTGGCCGACAACTGGAAGTTGCGAAAAACCTGAGCCACCCGGCGGCTGATCGCGGTGCTGAGGTCCGACTGGCGCAGGCCACCTACCGTGATCGCTCCAACACGCGGTACCGCGATCTGGCCGGCGCGGTCCACCGCCAAGCGCAGATTGGCGTCGGCGGATCCCCATATCGTCAACGCAATTTCGTCACCGGGCTTGACAACGTAATCATCTGGTACCTGAGGCAGGGGATCTTGGCTGCCGATGCCATCCGGCAGGTCTGTCATCAACTCCGCACCCAGCCGACGTACTTCGTCGAGCTTGACGTTGTTGCCAGGGCTTGGCGTACTGTTGGGCGACAGCACATTCAGCCGCAATGCCTGCGCCTGCACATAGCGCTCGAACTCGTTCGGCACGTAGGGCACGCGTTGCACCACGATCTGTGCGTCGCGCCGATTCCGGTCGGCGTTCTGTCGGCCGGCGGTCTGCTCCGCTGTCGAAGGCCGGAGTTGTGTCGAGCTTTGGTCCTGCTGGTCGGCGGACGAGGTTGTGCTGTTGTTGGACGAGTCGCGGTCACTGTTTTGCTGCTGCTGCGCGACTGCCGAAGAGAGCAGGCCTTGAAAGGCCAGCAGCATCAAGCCGCAACGAGCCAGATGCTTCACCGGCGAGGTGCCGGAGGTGTGCGAGGAATGCATTGATGACAGCGAGGTCGTTTTGATTTCGCAGCGCGCTCTGATGAGTGGCTGCACAGCCAGCGATTCTAGCGGGCATCCCGTCCGGTGAAACCTGAGGTCGCCAGAGGCTAAAATTCCCCGAAGTCCCTTCGTCACGATGCCTCATGCCGCCTTCCTTCGTGCGTGTCAAGCCTTTCCGGGCGATAATGGAGGGCAATGACCAACGAAACCGCCGCCCTCGTGCCGCCGGACGCCATCGAGGCGCCGACCCCTCCCGCTCGTTTTGACACCCTGCCGCTGGACCCCAAGCTGCTGCGGGCCGTGGCGGATCAGGGCTATGCGTTCATGACGCCCATCCAGGCGAAGGCCATTCCCCTCGTGCTGGAAGGCAAGGATGTGATGGGGGCGGCACAGACCGGCACCGGCAAGACGGCTGCCTTCTCGATTCCGCTGCTGCAGAAGATGATGCGGCATGAGACCAGCAGTGTGTCGCCTGCCCGGCATCCGGTGCGGGCGCTGGTGCTGGCGCCTACCCGTGAGTTGGCGGACCAGGTTGCGAACAGTGTGAAGGCCTATGCCAAGCACAGCAACCTGCGTGCAGCGGTGGTGTTTGGCGGTGTGGACATGAAGCCGCAGACGCTTGAGCTCAAGGGCGGCGTCGAGGTGTTGATCGCCACGCCGGGCCGCTTGCTGGATCACATCGAGGCCAAGAACTGCGTGCTGAACCAGGTTGAGTACGTGGTGCTGGACGAGGCTGACCGCATGCTGGACATCGGCTTCCTGCCAGACTTGCAGCGCATCCTGAGCTACCTGCCCAAGCAGCGCCAGACACTGCTGTTCTCGGCGACTTTCTCGCCCGAGATCAAGCGCCTGGCCAACAGCTACCTGCAGGATCCCATCCTGGTGGAAGTGGCGCGCGCCAATGCCACGGCGACCAATGTGGAGCAGCGCTTCATCAGCGTGACCGATGACGACAAGCGTGCCACCGTGCTGAAGGTGCTGCGCGAGCGCGGCATCAAGCAAGCCATCATCTTCGTGAACTCCAAGCTCGGCGCAGCTCGGCTGGCGCGCTCGTTCGAGCGGGACGGCCTGCGCACGGCGGCCTTGCACGGGGATAAGTCGCAGGATGAGCGACTGAAGTCCCTTGCTGCGTTCAAGGCAGGTGAGGTGGACATCCTGGTTGCGACTGACGTCGCGGCGCGCGGGCTGGACATTGCCGACCTGCCGGCGGTCTTCAATTTCGACGTGCCGTTCAATGCGGAAGACTATGTGCACCGCATCGGCCGCACGGGTCGCGCGGGCGCTTCGGGCGTGGCGATCACGCTGGTGACGCGTGATGACACGCGCTTGATCGGTGACATCGAAAAGTTGATCAAAAAGAAGATCGAGCTGGACGCGGTGGAGCTGGACGAGGAGCGCCCGCGCCGCAGCAGTTGGCAGCGCGACGAGGGTCGTGCAGCCGAGCCGCGTGCTGAGTACCGCGGGGAGTCGCGGACTGAATCACGCACTGGTGCCTCAGTTGGCGAGGGTGCCGAGTCCCGTCGGCCTTTCCCGCCGCGCCGCAGCGAGTCGCGCTCCGCGCCCCGTGATCCGTTCTTCGATCGTCCCTACGAGCCGACGGCCAGCCTGGATGGCCCGGCGGCCTGGGAGAAGTCGGCACCGGCCGTGCCTTCGGCGGCACGCCTCTCGCCCAACATTCGACCCAAGCGCAAGCTTGCAGCCTTGCTGGGTGGCGCAAAGAGCTGACGCTTGCTGCCACCGTGAACGGCGCCCTGCGGGGCGCCGTTTTGCTGGTGGGTCGCAACTTGGTTTGAGGCCTTCAGCCCTGCCACATGAAGACAGCGGGCAGCTTGTCTGGCAGTTCCGGTTTGGCTGCACGCCAATTCGCCACCGACTGGGTCTTGCACCAGCCCGCGGGTGACGTCAGGCCACACGCCACGCTGAGCATGGTTTCGGCTTGCAGCAGTTGCAGCAGCGCCGTCATCAAGGCCTGGTTGCGGTAAGGCGTTTCAATGACCAGCTGGGTCTGGCCTTCGCGGCGTGAGCGCTGTTCCAGCTCACGCACCCGCTGCGCGCGGCTGCTGGCTTCCTGCGGCAAATATCCTTCAAATGCAAAGCGCTGGCCGTTGAGTCCGCTGGCGGCCAGGGCCAGCGTCAGCGAACTGGCGCCGGGAAGGGGTTGCACTGTCACGCCTGCGGCGTGCGCCGCTTGCACCAGCGCTGCGCCGGGGTCGGCCACTGCAGGCAGGCCCGCTTCTGACAGCAGGCCCAGGTCATGGCCCGCCAGCGCGGGCGCGAGCAGTGCACGCCAGGCCTGCGCGTCGATCTGTGCATTCGGGTCGCCCTTGCGCGGCCGCGGCAGCTCGACGATGTGCAGACTTTGCAGCGGCGCGTGCAATGGCACGCAAACATCGACGCGCTTGAGGAATGCGCGTGCGCTCTTTGCGTTTTCCACCACCCAATGGTCCAGCCGGGCGGCAATGGCCAGGATGGCCGGGCTGAGCACGGTCTCGATGGCCTCCGGCTCGGTGCCCAGGTCCAGCGTGTTCGGGACCAGCAGCAGGCGGCCTGTGGTGTGGGTGATGCTCATGGGTTTGCTTTCAACGGGTCCAGCCCGGCGCTGCGCAGCAGCTCGCAGGCGCGCATCAACGGCAGGCCGATCAGCGCGGTCGGATCGTCGGACTCGATGGCTGACAGCAGCGCAATGCCAAGCGTTTCGCACTTGGCGCTGCCGGCGCAGTCATAGGGTTGTTCGAGCCGAAGGTAGAACTCGATCTCGGCCTCGCTCAGGCTGCGGAACTGCACGTGCACCGGTGCCAGCCGGACCTCTGCGAAACCAGTGCTGGCGCGCACCACGGCAAGTGCGGTCTGGAACACGATGCGGCGCCCGCTCATCTGGCGCAACTGCTGCGCCGCGCGCTCGTGCGTGCCGGGTTTGCCGATTGGCTGACCGTCTACGTCCGCCACCTGGTCCGAGCCGATGATGATCGCATCCGGGTGCCGAGTGGCCACCGCTTGCGCCTTGGCCAGCGCCAGGCGCCGGGCCAGCGCTGCTGGCGCTTCGCCGGGTTGCGGCGTTTCGTCGACCTCTGGCGAAACCGTGTCGAACGGCAGGCGCAGGCGTTCCAGCAGCTCGCGCCGATAGCGCGAAGTGGACGCCAGGATCAGGCGAGGCGCTGTGTGTGAAGGGGGCAGGGTGGCGGACAACTCGGTCATCGTAGGATTCTCCCATCGGCCACCGCCGTACACTGGCGCCATGAGTGTTTCCGCGTCTTCTTCCGCACCTGACCCGCTGCGTCTGGATGTGGCTGCCCTGGCTGAGCAGGGGCGTTTGATTTCCGGGCAGTGGCCGGTCAGCGAAATGTCTCGGCTGGACGAGGCCCAGCTGTTGACGGGCGATGCTGACCCTGCCGTGGTGCGCTGGCAGGCTGAAGGCGAGCAGCGCCCAGTGAGGGGTGGTTCGCCCGAGGTCTGGTTGCACTTGCAGGCCGAGGTTAAGTTGAGTCTTTGCTGCCAGCGCTGCCTAGGGCCGGTGGCCAGTGATGTGGCCGTGGATTGCTCGCTGCGTTTCGTGTCGGACGAGGCGTCTGCCGCAGAGATGGACGCCGACAGCGAGGACGATGTGCTGGCCTTGCAGCGCTGGACCGATTTGCGCGAGCTGGTGGAGGACGAACTGTTGCTGGCCTTGCCGCTGGTGCCGCGCCATGAGGTGTGCCCCGAGCCGCTGCCTTTGCCGGACGATGAAATCGAGGCTGACGAGGCTCAGCCCAATCCGTTTGCGGTGCTGGCGCAGCTGAAGAAAAAGCCGGATTGATGGGTTGGGTCATGCCGGGGGCACGGTGGGTCAGGCCGTGCCCCACGGCTGTTCTGGTCAATTGATCCGTGCTATGATCCGCGGCTTTTCCGCATTGCCCTTCAGCTACCAGCTGACTGGCGATCGAGCGGGGGTCGAGCGGGCCGGATGGGCCAGGCGCCACAGCCAGTTTCTGGCCGAGGTTCTGGTCAAGGTCCCGAGCGTTTTGGCATGCCCTGATGGGCGGTCATTGGCCTTGGCTCATGCGGTTCGGTGGCCTCAGGTCTCACCGATTTCATTGACTTTGGCGCTTTGCGCGGCTGCTCTGTAGGGCTGGCTCGCTGCAGCAGCGTCGTTATTCGCCGGGGCCCCGGCGTCCCAGGAGAATTCCATGGCCGTTCAGCAAAACAAGAAGTCGCCCTCCAAGCGTGGCATGCACCGTTCGCACAACGCGCTGACCCAGCCGGGCACGGCGGTCGAGTCGACCACCGGCGAAATCCATCTGCGCCACCACATCAGCCCGACCGGCTTCTACCGTGGCCGCAAGGTCCTGAAGACCAAGGCAGACGCCTGACCTGCCCGTTGGGCTCATGGGTTGGCGCTTTGCCTGCCCCGAGTGCATGCCGCCCGTGTTCAGGGTGGCAGTTCCGCACCCCAATTCAAATCCCGCGCCGCCTCGCTGTTCTGAAGCCAGTTCGCGCGGGTTTTGTCGTGGCTGCTTCGTTGTGAGTCGGGCCGTCCTGGCCTGAGATTGCCGTGTCCGAATCTGTTTCCTTGACGCCGCTGAGCCGCGTCCGCCTGGCGGTGGACTGCATGGGTGGCGACCATGGACCCTCGGTCACGCTGCCGGCCTGCCGGGCTTTCCTGGACTCGCATCCAGACGTGGAATTGCTGCTGGTGGGCACGGCCGATGCGCTGATGCCTGCCGCGCACTGGCCACGCTGCACGCTGGTCACCGCTACTGAGGTGGTGGCCATGGACGATCCGGTCGAGGTGGCCTTGCGCCGCAAGAAGGATTCTTCGATGCGCATCGCCATCTCGCAGCTCAAGCTGCGTGACGGCGTGGCCAAGGCCGATGCCTGCATTTCGGCTGGCAACACCGGTGCCTTGATGGCATTGGCGCGTTACCTGCTGAAGACGCTGGAGGGCATTGACCGTCCGGCCATCGCCTCGGTCATCCCGAACGTGCGCGGCGAGTTCACCACCATGCTGGACCTGGGCGCCAATGTGGACTGCTCGGCGGAGCACCTGCTGCAGTTCGCCATCATGGGCAGCGCGCTGGTTGCGGCGGTCGAGGGCAAGCCCAATCCAACCGTGGGCCTGCTGAACATCGGCTCCGAGGTGATCAAGGGCAGCGAAACCATCAAGCGTGCCGGCGACCTGCTGCGCGCTGCAGCTGCCAGCGGGCACCTGAATTACCACGGCAATGTCGAAGGCAACGACATCTTCGAAGGCACGGCGGACATCGTTGTTTGCGACGGCTTTGTCGGCAATGTCGCGCTGAAGACCACCGAAGGCCTGGCGCACGCGCTGAGTCAGTTCATCCGCGAAGAATTCACCCGCAACTGGCTGACCAAGCTGGCTGCGCTGGTGGCGATGCCGGTGCTCAAGCGCTTCCGGGCGCGGGTCGACCCGCGCAGCTACAACGGCGCTGCGTTGCTGGGTTTGCAGGGCCTGGTGTTCAAGAGCCATGGTTCTGCCGATGCGTACGCCTTTGGCCGTGCCTTGTCGCGGGCTTATGATGCGGCGCACAACCGCTTGCTCGACCAGGTCCATGACCGCATCGTCGAGACCCTGCAGGCCATGCCTGCGCTTCCCGGTGATCAGCCGGTCCGACCCGCTGCATGACGCTTTCTTCTGCCTCTTCGGGTGCTGCCGCCAGCGCATCGCTGCCCAGCCCCCAGTTTCCCGCGGTGATGCCACCTGCTCGTCACGCCCGCATCACCGGCACCGGCAGCATGTTGCCGACGCGCCGCGTGAGCAACGAAGAGCTGGCCGCTGAACTGGCCGAGCGTGGCCTGGAGACTTCGGACACCTGGATCGTCGAGCGCACCGGCATCCGGGCGCGTCACTTTGCCGCCGCCGAACAATGTGCCAGCGACCTGGGCCTGGGCGCGGCGCTGAATGCGCTGGAAGCCGCCGGCCGGCGCGCCGACGAGGTCGACCTGATCATCGTCGCCACGTCCACGCCGGACATGGTCTTCCCGTCGACCGCCAGCATCATCCAGCGCAAGCTTGGCGTGCACGGTTGCCCGGTCTTCGACCTGCAAGCGGTGTGCTCCGGCTTCGTCTACGCGCTCTCCGTGGCGGATTCGATGGTCCGCACCGGCGCTGCGCGTTGCGCGCTGGTGATCGGTGCTGAAGTGTTCTCGCGCATCCTGGACTTCAACGACCGCACGACTTGCGTGCTGTTTGGTGATGGCGCTGGCGCCGTGGTGCTGGAAGCCTCGGACGAGCCTGGCATCCTGGCCAGTCGCATGCATGCGGACGGCCGCTACCGCGAGATCCTGTGCGTGCCGGGTACAGTCGCGGGCGGCCAGGTGCTGGGCGATCCATTGCTGAAGATGGATGGTCAGGCGGTGTTCAAGCTGGCGGTGTCGGTGCTGGAGAGCGTGGCGCGGGAAACCCTGGCCGCAGCTGGGCGCACCGAGGCCGACATCGACTGGCTGATTCCGCATCAGGCCAACATCCGCATCATGCAGGGCACGGCGCGCAAGCTGAAGCTTGGCGCCGACAAGCTGATCGTCACGGTGGACGAACATGGCAACACTTCTGCTGCGTCCATTCCGCTGGCCCTGGACCATGCCGTGCGCTCCGGCCGCGTGCAACGTGGCCAGACCGTCCTGCTCGAAGGGGTGGGTGGTGGCTTCACCTGGGGCGCGGTGCTGCTGGATTTCTGAAGATTCGACCCAAGCTGGTGTGATCCCATGAAACGATTCGCTGTTGTCTTTCCCGGACAGGGTTCCCAATCCGTCGGCATGCTCGACGCATGGGGCCGGCACCCCGCCGTGCAGCAGACGCTGGATGAGTCCAGCGGCGTGCTCGACCGCGACCTGCGTACGCTGATCCAGCAAGGCCCGAAAGAGCAGCTGGACCTGACCGTCAACACCCAGTTGGTGATGCTGGTGGCGGGTTTGGCCTGCTACCGCGCATGGTCTGCCGAGACGGGTTTCGTGCCGGCGGCCATGGCTGGCCATTCGCTGGGCGAATACACCGCGCTGGTGGCCTCCGGCAGCCTGACGCTGGCCGATGCGCTGGTGCTGGTGCGGCTGCGCTCGCAGGCCATGCAGGATGCGGTGCCGGTTGGCCAGGGCGGCATGGCGGCCATCCTCGGGCTGGACGCGCAGATGGTCCGGGCCGGTTGCGCCGAGGCCATGCAGTCTTGCGGCGAGATGGTGGAGGCAGTCAATTTCAACGACCCGAAGCAGACCGTGATCGCCGGCACCAAGCTGGGCGTGGACACAGCCTGCGCCACGCTGAAGGGCATGGGCGCCAAGCGTGCCTTGCTGCTGTCGGTCTCGGCGCCATTCCATTCCACGCTGATGAAGCCTGCCGCCGAAGCGCTGAAGGTGAAGCTGGCGGAAACCACCTTTGCAGCACCCGGTGTGCCGGTGGTCAACAACATCGACGTGAAGGTTGAAACCAGCGATGAAGCGATCCGCGACGCGCTGTACCGCCAGGCCTTTGGCCCGGTGCGCTGGGTTGAGGTCGTGCATGCCTTGCGTGCGCAAGGCCTGACGGACGTGATCGAGTGCGGCCCTGGCCGTGCGCTGACCGGCATGGTCAAGCGCATCGAGCCTGAACTGAATGCGGTCTGCGTGTTCGACCCGGCCAGCCTGGCCCTGGCCAAGGAGGCATTGGCATGAGCACGGTTGCAAACACCTTAGCGGCGCCGGCCCAGGTTGCGCTGGTGACTGGCGCGACGCGCGGCATCGGCCGGGCAATTGCGCTGACCTTGGCCGCACGCGGCTTTCGCGTGCTGGGCACCGCCACCACCGATGCCGGAGCGCAGGCGATTCGCGACGCGCTGGCCGAATTCCCTGGCTGCGACGGCCTGAAGCTGGATGTGACCGACGCCGCTGCGGTGGACGCCTGCATGGACCAACTGGTCAAGGATCAGGGTGGCCTGCATGTGCTGGTCAACAATGCCGGCATCACGCGCGACCAGTTGGCCATGCGCATGAAGGACGACGACTGGGATGCCGTGCTGGACACCAACCTGCGCGCCGTCTTCCGGCTTGCGCGGGCGGCGATCCGCCCGATGATGAAGCAGCGCTTCGGCCGCATCATCAGCATCACCTCGGTGGTTGGCGCTTCCGGCAATCCGGGCCAGGCCAACTACGCAGCCGCCAAGGCCGGTGTGGCCGGCATGACGCGCGCGCTGGCGCGCGAGCTCGGCAGCCGAAACATCACGGTCAATTGCGTCGCGCCCGGCTTCATTGCCACCGACATGACCGACACTCTACCCGAGGCGCAGAAGGCTGCGCTGCTGCAGCAGATCCCGTTGCAGCGCCTGGGCCAGCCGGAGGAGATCGCGCATGCGGTTGCCTTCCTCGCCAGCCCGGAAGCGGGTTACATCACTGGAACAGAGCTGCACGTCAATGGCGGCATGTTCATGAACTGATCCCCCCGCCGGGCTCTGCGCTTGCCAGCGTAGAATCCGGCCCGTTTTACGCAATCCCTCCTGGAGGAGTCATGAGCGACATCGAAGCACGCGTCAAGAAAATCATCGCCGAGCAACTGGGTGTTCCCGAGGCCGACGTCACCAACGAAAAAGCCTTCGTGGCCGACCTGGGTGCCGACTCGCTCGACACCGTCGAACTGGTGATGGCCCTGGAAGATGAATTCGGCATTGAGATTCCTGATGAGGAAGCCGAGAAGATCACCACTGTCCAGTTGGCGATCGACTATGCCAAGGGCAACGCCAAGGCCTGACAAGGCCTTGCAGTTCCGCCCCCGCAACGATCTGATCTGAACGCATGACCCGTCGACGTGTCGTCATCACCGGCCTGGGGCTGATCAGCCCGGTCGGCAACACGGTTTCCGAGGGCTGGAGCAACCTGCTTGCAGGTCGTTCCGGCATCGCGCCCATCACCAAGTTCGATGCCTCCGGCATCGCCTGCCAGTTTGCAGGCGAGGTCAAGGGCTTCAATGTCGAGGAGTACGTTCCCGGCAAGGAAGCCAAGCACATGGACAGCTTCATCCACTTTGGCGTGGCCGCTGCCATCCAGGCCGTGCAGGATGCCGGGCTGCCCACTGGCGACGCGCTGACCGAGGAGACGGCCGAGCGCATCGGCTGCATGATCGGCTCGGGCATCGGCGGTCTGCCGGAGATCGAGCAGACCGCGCGCATGGTCGTTGATCGTGGCCCGCGCCGCATCTCCCCATTTTTCGTCCCGGCCTCGATCATCAACATGATCTCCGGCCATGTCTCGATCCGCTTCGGTTTCACCGGCCCGAACCTGGCCGTGGTCACCGCTTGTACCACTGGCTTGCATTGCATCGGCCAGTCGGCACGCATGATCGGCTACGGCGATGCGGACGTCATGGTCGCCGGCGGTGCCGAGGCCACGGTGTCGATGCTGGGAGTTGGCGGCTTTGCGGCTGCGCGCGCGCTGTCCACCCGCAATGATGACCCGGCGACCGCTTCGCGGCCATGGGACCGTGACCGAGACGGCTTCGTGCTGGGCGAGGGCGGTGGCGTGGTGGTCCTGGAAGAATACGAATACGCGAAGAAGCGTGGCGCCAGGATTTATGCGGAGGTGATCGGCTTCGGCATGGGTGCCGACGCCTATCACATGACTGCGCCCAGCGTGGATGGCCCCAAGCGCTCGATGAAGGCAGCACTGCGCGACGCCGGCCTCAATGCAGACGCGGTGCAGTATCTGAATGCCCACGGCACCTCGACGCCGCTGGGTGACCTGAACGAGACCAACGCGATCAAGCTGGCTTTTGGCGACCACGCCAGGCGCCTGGTCGTGAACTCTACCAAGTCGATGACCGGCCACCTGTTGGGTGGCGCGGGCGGCATCGAATCGGTGTTTACCGTGCTGGCGCTGCATCACCAGATTTCACCGCCGACCATCAACATCTTCAACCAGGATCCCGAGTGCGACCTGGACTATTGCGCCAACACGGCGCGCGAGATGAAGATCGACATCGCGGTGAAAAACAACTTCGGCTTCGGCGGCACCAACGGCACGCTGGTGTTCAGGCGCATTTGAGCGCCGCCACGCGAGCCAAGTTGTTGCGTCGCCCCATGCTGTCGAGGCGGGCCTGATGCGCCGCACGCCGCCGCCCTCTGACTGTGCGCTTGCAAGGCGTGGCCTCTGGTCCGCGCTGGTTGCGGCCATCGGTGGTCTGGCGGTGAGCGCCTTCGTGGGCTGGTTGTGGATGCACTTGCGCCAGCGGGCCGGTTGGCCCGTCGCTGGCGCGCTGCCAGGTGCGGGTGGCATGTTCGAACTGCTGGCGGCCGGAGCCTTGCTGGCCGCTGGGTTTTATCGATACCTGGCAACACGGCCGGTCATGCGCCTGCGTTGGGATGGCGCGGGCTGGGGCCTGCTCGCCGCTGACGGTCGCACGCTGGACACTGCTGGCACGCCGACGCTGGTGCTGGACTGGGGCGATTGGATGCTGCTGCGTTGGCACGGCATCGCCGGCCAGCCAGTTCGCCACTTGCCAATGTCCCGCGGCGCCGCGGGAGCGGTGGCTTGGCATGCGCTGCGCATCGCGGTGCGCACGCCGCCGGTGAACGTGCAGGTTCGCATGCAGGAGCCCGTTTCGGGTGCGGGAGCGCCCGTCGCATGAGCAGCCTGCAACCCGATGTCGACGCCGCGCTGGTCGAGCGCGTCAAGCAGGGCGACGTCAAGGCTTTCGAAATGCTGGTGGTCAAGTACCAGCGTCGCATCGAGCGGCTGATCGGCCGCATGGTGCGCGACAGCGACCTGGTGTTCGACATTGCCCAGGAGACCTTCATCCGCGCTTATCGTGCGTTGCCGCAGTTCCGTGGCGAGAGTGCGTTTTACACCTGGCTTTACCGGATCGCGGTCAACACCGCGAAGAAGGCGCTGGTCGATTTGAAGCGGGATCCCGTGATCACCGAAGCCGCAATGGCAACAGGGGATGACGATGACGAAACTTCCCGGCCGCAAATGGAACAAATCGACATGGCCACGCCTGAGGCCCTGTTGGCGAGCAAGGAAATTGCATCCACGGTGAACGCGGCGATCGAGGCCTTGTCCGAGGACTTGCGGCAGGCCATTACGCTGCGCGAGATCGAAGGACTGAGTTACGAAGAGATTGCTGACGTGATGAATTGCCCGATCGGTACCGTTCGATCGCGGATTTTTCGCGCCCGTGAAGCGATCGCACTGCGCTTGAAACCGCTGTTGGATACCCAAAACGGTGAACGTTGGTGACCTGGATTTTGTCGAGCCTGACCGCTGTCTGGAGCTGAGATGATGTTGGAGCCGTCGAACGATCATGAGCGCATGCTGCAGGGCCTTTCGGCACTGAGCGATGGCGAGGCCGATGGGCGCGAACTGCGCCTGTCGGTGGATGCCTGGCGCCAAGACCCCGAGCTGCGCGCGAGCTGGCACTGCTATGCGCTGATCGGGGACGTGCTGCGCTCGGACGACCTCGCGTCGGCACCGAAGCAGGACGCCAGTTTCCTGACTGCCTTGCGTAGCAAGCTGGCCCAGGAGCCGGTGGTGCTTGCGCCGGCGGCGCTGGTGGTGCAGCCGGCGAAGCCGGCGGTAGTAGCCGCGGCGGGCGGGAGCGGCCGGGTGGCTGCCATCGGGCGGGCGCGGCGGGGCTGGACGACGACGGCGGCGGTTGCTGCCAGCTTCATGGTCGTGGCCGGTGTGTCGCTGGTCTGGCGCGCTGGTCCATCTTCGGAGGCGCCGGTCGCTGCAGAGCTGGCGCAGGCGGATGAAAGTGCCTCGACGCCGGCTTCGTTGACCGAATCGGGCAACGCGATGGAACGCAGCCAGGACCTGGACCGCTACCTTGCGGCACACCGCCAGTTCGCGCAAGGGCCTTCGCTGGCCGCGCCCGGTGGTGTGCGCCAGGTCGCGCTCACGCCGGAAGGCCGCTGACCGCAAGATGACAGCGGAGAGCAGGCCTTGGGTCGCAAGGCGGATGGCGGGTGCGGCTTGGATCGGCGCCTCGCTGGCGCCATGGCGCGTCTGGCCCGGTGTATTGATGTCTTGTCTGCTTGCCAGCGGGTCGGCGGCTGCGCTTGCGCAGGCGGCGAGTGATGCAGCCGGCACGCTGGATGCGCGTGCATGGCTGATGCGAAGCAGCGAAGCCGCAGCTTCGCGGAACTACCAGGGCACGCTGGTGGTCAGTGGTGGCGGCTCGGTCAGCAGTTCGCGCGTCGCGCACTATTTCGATGGCACCCAGCAATACGAGCGTGTCGAAGCACTGGACGGCGAGCCGCGCAGCATCTGGCGCCACAACGACGAGGTGCAGACGCTGTGGCCGCGCGCCCGCGTTGCGCTGATTGAGCGGCGCGACCCCCGCGCCACGTTCCCGTCGCTGCTGTCAGGCTCGGAGCGCCGCGTGCTGGAGTGGTATGAGCTGCGTTCGCTCGGCCGTGACCGCGTGGCTGGCCTGGACGCCGACGTGGTCTTGCTGAAGGCCAAGGACAACGCCCGCTTCAGCCAGCGCCTGTGGGCCGAGCATCAGACCGGTTTGCTGCTGCGCGCTGAGGTGATTGGCAGCAGCGGCCAGACCTTGGAGTCGGCCGCGTTCTCCGAGTTGGTCATTGGCGTGAAGCCTCAGCCCGACCAGGTGCTGGCCGGCATGAAAAAGCGCGACGGGTATCGCGTGCTGCGGCCCGCCGTGCTGCCGACATCGCTGGACGCCGAAGGCTGGACGCTGGCTGCGTTGCCTGCCGGTTTTCGCGAAGTGCATTGCGCCAAGCGCTCGCTGGACCCGACGGGCGCCGCGGATGCCCCCATCGTGCTGCAAGCCATCTATTCCGATGGGCTGACCCACGTGTCGGTGTTCATTGAACCTTTCCAGCCCGAGCGGCACCAACGCGAAGTCCACGCGGCCATCGGGGCAACTCACACCTTGATGGCCAGGCGCGATGATCAGTGGGTGACCGTGATGGGCGACGTGCCCATGGACACGCTGAAGAAGATCGCGGCCGCGCTGGACCACAAGCGTTGAGACCCTGAGGTTTTGCAGTCCGCCCACCAGAGGCGGTGGTTCCCAAGAAGGAGAAGGCATGTTTGGGGGTGTTGTTTCGTCCGTGCGCGAGCGTGCGCGCGTTGGTGTGGCCGTTGCGCTGCTGAGCGTTTCCGCGGCGGGTTTGCTGCCGGCGCCCGCATTGGCGCAGAGCCGGGTGCTGCCCGATTTCACCGACCTGGTCGAACAGGTCGGCCCGGCAGTGGTGAACATCCGTACCAGCGAGAAGGTGCATCTGGGCCGCGGTGGCGCGGGTGCTGGCCCGCAGATGGACCCGGGCCTGGAAGAGTTCTTCAAGCGCTTCGGCATTCCGATGCCGCGCAACACGCCGCGCGGCGGTGGCAATGGCGACGATGACGACGAGCCGACGCGGCGCGGCATCGGCTCAGGCTTCATCCTCAGCGCCGATGGCCTCGTGATGACCAATGCGCACGTGGTCGACGGTGCCGACGAACTGCTGGTGACGCTGACCGACAAGCGCGAGTTCAAGGGCAAGGTCATTGGCGCAGACAAGCGCAGCGACGTGGCCATCGTGAAGATCGAAGCGGCTGGCCTGCCGTTCGTGAAGGTCGGCGATGTCGGCAAGCTGAAGGTCGGCGAATGGGTCATGGCGATCGGCTCGCCGTTCGGCCTGGACAACTCGGTGACCGCTGGCATCGTCAGTGCCAAGCAGCGCGACACCGGCGAACTGCTGCCCTTCATCCAGACCGACGTGGCGATCAACCCCGGCAACTCTGGGGGGCCGCTGATCAACATGCGCGGCGAAGTCGTCGGCATCAACTCGCAGATCTACAGCCCGTCTGGCGGTTATGCCGGCATCTCGTTCTCCATCCCCATCGACGAAGCGATCCGCGTGGCCGATCAATTGCGTGCTACCGGCCGGGTGATCCGTGGCCGCATTGGCGTGGCAATCGCACCGGTGACCAAGGAGGTCGCGGAATCGATCGGCTTGGGCAAGGCCAGCGGCGCGATGGTGCAGTCGGTCGAAGCCGGCCAACCTGCCGAGAAGGCCGGGCTGGAAGCGGGCGACATCATCGTCAAGGTCGATGGCAAGGCCGTGGAGCGCGCCACCGATCTGCCGCGCATGATCAGCGCCGTGAAACCGGGCAGCAAGGTCATGCTGCAACTGTTCCGCCGTGGCAGCTACAAGGATGTCGCGGTGACCGTGGGCGAGTTCGAAGCTGAAAAGCCGGCCGTGCCTGCAGCGCCAGTGAAAGCTTCGCTGGGCCTGAACGTGGTGGACTTGACCGAGGCGGAGAAGCGCGACTTGCGCGTCAAGGGCGGTGTGAAGGTCGACAGTGTGGAAGGCGCTGCGGCCCGTGCCGGCCTGCGCGAGGGCGATGTGATCCTGTCGGTCGACAACGTGCAGATCAGCGATGCCAAGCAGTTCGGCGGCGTTGTCGCCAAGCTTGACAAGACCAAGCGGGTCACGGTGCTGGTGCGCCGCGGCGAGTGGGTCAACTATGTGGTGATCCAGCCCGCGCGCTGAGCCGGGGGTGGACAGCCGGCTTCCCGCAGCCGGTCTCCATGTTCAAAGACCCGCCAACCTACTGGGATGGCGGGTCTTTTCATTGGATGAGAAGTCGCCGCGATGTTTGTAATTGCTAACCATGTTTTAATAGCTTGATGGTTATTCTGTCCGGTCTGTGAGTGAGTGCTGACATGGCGCTGGGTCGCGACGATTGTGATGACCGGGCGATACAATCCAGGCTTGTTGCGGGTCATTCGACGCGTTGCCGCAATCTCTCCGTGGCGCTGCCGCCACGGCTGGGCGGGCGCTCAAGGCCTGTGAATAAGGTGTGAATAATTATCGGCTGCGGCCCTTGTTGGCGGTCTGCAACGACCCCGGTTCCATCCAAGACGGCCTTTGGACTCGGGCCCTTTTGGCTACAATGAAGGCCCAACAAGCAGTTGCCATACGTTTTGTTGGAAGGCGCGTCTTCAATTGGACGTGCCTTTTTTTTGACTCTTTGCCCGCTTCCCCGCCTTGATGCGGCTCGCCCCTCGCCGTCGCATTCCAGTGCGTCGCCAGGGCGAGCTTTTGGCGCTTGTTCAGCAGCTTTTCAGCTGTTTTTGCTGCGTGTGCATCTGACGCGGCAGGCGTGAGCCGTCACTGGCCACGCTGTTTTTCTCCGGCGCTGCGCCGGCCTTTGCCGACCCATGGACCACATCAGAAATTTCTCGATCATTGCCCACATCGACCACGGCAAGAGCACGTTGGCCGACCGCATCATCCAGCGCTGCGGCGGGCTGAGTGATCGCGAGATGGAGGCGCAGGTGCTGGACTCGATGGACCTCGAGCGGGAGCGCGGGATCACGATCAAGGCGCAGACGGCCGCGTTGCAGTACACGGCCAAGGACGGCAGGACCTACAACCTGAACCTGATCGACACGCCCGGGCACGTGGACTTCTCGTACGAAGTCAGCCGCTCGCTGTCGGCCTGCGAAGGCGCGCTGCTGGTGGTCGATGCCAGCCAGGGCGTGGAGGCGCAGACGGTGGCGAACTGCTACACGGCGCTGGAGCTCGGTGTTGAAGTGGTGCCGGTGTTGAACAAGATGGACCTGCCTTCGGCGGATCCCGACAACGCCAAGGCCGAGATCGAGGACGTGATCGGCATTGACGCGACCGACGCGATCCCCTGCTCGGCCAAGACGGGCATGGGCATCGACGAGATCATCGAGGCGGTGATCGCCCGCATGCCGCCGCCCAAGGGCGTGGTCGAGGCGCCGCTGCGCGCGATGATCATCGACAGCTGGTTCGACAACTACGTCGGCGTCGTGATGCTGGTGCGTGTGGTCGACGGCACGCTCAAGAAGGGCGAGCGCATCCGCATGATGGCGTCGAACGCGGTCTACCCCGCCGACCATCTGGGCGTGTTCGCACCGAAGTCGACGCCGCGCGAGCAGCTCAATGCGGGCGAGGTCGGGTTCATCATTGCCGGTATCAAGGAGCTTCAGGCGGCCAAGGTCGGCGACACCGTCACGCTCGAGAAAAAGCTGCCCAACAATCTCGGGCCTGCGGAAGAAGCGCTGCCCGGCTTCAAGGAAATCCAGCCGCAGGTCTTTGCCGGTTTGTATCCGACCGAGGCGAGCGAGTACGACCAGTTGCGCGACGCGCTGGAGAAGCTCAAGCTCAATGACAGTTCGCTGCGCTACGAGCCCGAAGTCAGCCAGGCGCTGGGTTTCGGCTTCCGCTGCGGCTTCCTGGGGTTGCTGCACATGGAGATCGTGCAGGAGCGGCTGGAGCGCGAGTTCGACCAGGACCTGATCACGACTGCGCCCAGCGTGGTTTACCAGGTCGAGCTCAACGACGGCACAGTGATCGACGTCGAGAACCCGTCGAAGATGCCGGACCTGGGCCGCATCCGCGAGATCCGCGAGCCCATCGTGACGATGCACCTTTACATGCCGCAGGACCATGTTGGCGTGGTGATGACGCTGGCCAACCAGAAGCGCGGCGTGCAGCTGAACATGGCCTATCACGGCCGGCAGGTCATGCTGACCTACGAGATGCCGCTGGCGGAGATCGTGCTGGACTTCTTCGACAAGCTCAAGAGCGTGTCACGCGGCTATGCGTCGATGGACTACGAGTTCAAGGAATACCGCGCCTCCGACGTCGTGAAGGTCGACATCCTGATCAACGGCGACCGGGTCGACGCGCTGTCCATCATCGTGCACCGCGCGCAGAGCCAGTTCCGCGGCCGCGGCGTGGCGGCGAAGATGCGCGAACACATCCCGCGCCAGATGTACGACGTGGCCATCCAGGCGGCGATCGGTGCCAACATCATCTCGCGCGAGAACATCAAGGCGCTGCGCAAGAACGTGCTGGCAAAATGCTATGGCGGCGACATCTCCCGCAAGCGCAAGCTGCTCGAAAAGCAGAAAGCCGGCAAGAAGCGCATGAAACAGATCGGCTCCGTCGAGGTGCCGCAGGAAGCCTTCTTGGCCATTCTTCAAGTGGATGACTGACAACAACAAACCGATGAGTGCTCTCACCGCCGCCTTGTATGGCGCCCTGATCGTCTACCTTGGCGGTTGGTACCTGGATTACTGGTACGGCAATTTCTCGCTGCTGCTGTTCATCCTTTCCGCAGTGACCTGCGCCTTCTGGCTGGCCGAGCGTTTCCGCTTCCGGCCGGCGCGCGAGAAGGCGGCCCGCCAGTTGGAAGCCGGCGACGCGGCCCGCCGCGCCGAGCTGGCCCGGCTGGGCATCGACAAGGTCGACGGCGACGTGGCCGAAGCCCGCGACAAGGTGCTGCAACAGCCCTGGTGGCTGGACTGGACGGCGGGCCTGTTCCCGGTGATCATCGTCGTGTTCGTGATGCGCTCTTTCCTCTTCGAGCCTTTCAAGATCCCGTCAGGCTCGATGATCCCCACCTTGCAGATCGGTGACCTGATCCTGGTGAACAAATTCCACTACGGCATCCGCCTGCCGGTGATCAACAAGAAGATCATCGACAACCATGAGCTGCAGCGCGGCGACGTGGTGGTGTTCCGCTATCCGGTGGACCCGCGCATGGACTACATCAAGCGTGTGGTCGGCCTGCCGGGCGACGAGGTCTCGTACCTGAACGCACAGCTGAAGATCAACGGCCAGCCTGCCCCTCTGACGTCGCTGGGCGAAGCCTACGATGACGAAAGCATCCACTACATGGCCCAGTTCAGCGAGCAGCTGGGGCCTGTGGAGCATCGCATCCAGCGTCGGCCGCAGATCGCGCCGTTCAACGAGATGCAGGTCAGCCGCTTTCCGCAGCGCGAACTGTGCCGCTACAGCATCGAAGGTTTTGTCTGCAAGGTGCCGCCCGGCCACTACTTCATGATGGGCGACAACCGCGACAACTCGCTGGACTCGCGTTACTGGGGTTTCGTGCCGGACGAGAACGTCGTTGGCAAGGCGTTCTTCATCTGGATGAATTTCGGGAACCTTGGCCGCATCGGCAGTTTCCATTGATTGACGGCGTTTGACCAAGGGTGACATGGCCACAGCTAGCATGATCCGAGCCCCCCGCGCCGCTGGCGCTGCCCGCCAGCGCGGCATCTCCTTCGTGGGCATGGTGTTCCTGGCGATCATCATTGCCTTTGTCGGCGTGGTGGCCATCAAGGTCCTGCCCACGCTGAACGAGTACTTCACGATCCGCCGCGCGGTTCAGAAGATCGCCGACAGCGGGGCATCGAGCGTGCCGGAAATCCGCCGGGCCTTCGAGACGCAGAAGCAGATCGAATATTCGATCAGCGACATTGGCGGCGGTGACCTGGAGATCGACACCACGGGTGACAAGGTGAAGATCCGTTTCGCCTATGACAAGGAAGTGGAGATCATGGATCCTGTCTTCCTGCTGATCAAATACCGGGGCGGCAACCGCTGAGCCAGCGCAAGCACCCAGACACGATGGATTCCCGCCACGACGCCCTGCAAAAGCGACTCGGTCACCGGTTCAACCGGCCCGAGCTGCTGCATCGCGCGCTGACCCATCGCAGCTTCGGTGCCGAACACAACGAGCGGCTGGAGTTCCTCGGTGACGCAATGCTGAACCTGGCCGTCTCGCGCCTGCTGTTCGACCGCTTCGGCGAGTCCGACGAAGGCGACCTGACCCGTGTGCGAGCCCACCTGGTACGTGAGGAAAGCCTGCACAAGGTGGCGCTGCAGCTGCGCCTGCCCGAAGAGTTGCGCATGTCCGACGGTGAAGCCCGCGGCGGTGGCGCGCAGCGTGCATCCATCCTGGCCGATGCGGCCGAAGCGGTGATTGGCGCGGTCTATCTGGACGGCGGCTACGAGGCTGCGCATGGCCTGGTCGAGCAATTGTTCGGCGAGATCATCGTCTCGACCACGGCAGACAGCTGGCGCAAGGACGCCAAGACCGAATTGCAGGAATGGCTGCAGGGCCGGCGCGTGCCGGTGCCCAGCTACCGCATCTCCGGCACCCGTGGCCAGGCGCATGCGCAGACCTTCGAGGTCGAGTGCGCAGTGCCCAGCCTGCAGGTGCTGGAAACCGGCGAAGGGCGTTCGCGCCGTGCCGCCGAGCAAGACGCTGCGCACAAGGTGCTGGCTCGTTTGCAGGCCGATGACGCCGCACAGCAGCGGCCACCGCGCGGCTGAAGCCCACCTGCGCCTGAAAACGGCGCTTTCCTTTTCTCGTTCCTGCTTGCGCGTCTTTTGCGTCGCCGGCCCTTTGCCCTCAGAATCCCGCCGTGGACCCAGACATGCCCCCCATTCCCCAGTCGCCCGCGCTGGATGAAGCCGCCGCTGACGACGGCGCACCCGCAGCCACCGCACAAAGCGCCGAGCTTGGCGCAAACCCGGACGGCCAGCGCTGCGGCCTGATCGCGATCGTCGGCCGGCCGAACGTCGGCAAATCCACGCTGATGAACGCGCTGGTCGGCCAGAAGATCAGCATCACGTCGAAGAAGGCGCAGACCACGCGGCACCGCATCACCGGCGTGCGCACGGTGGACGAGGCGCAGTTTGTCTTCGTCGACACGCCCGGCTTCCAGATGCAGCATGCCAATGCGCTGAACCGCACGCTGAACCGCACGGTGCAATCAACGCTGGGCGACGTGGACCTGGTGCTGTTCCTGGTCGAGGCCGGCCGCTTCGGCATGGCAGACGCCAAGGTGCTGGCGCTGGTCCCCGAGGGCAAGCCGACGGTGCTGATCGCCAACAAGCTCGATGCAGTCCAGCGCCGCAACGACATGCTGCCCTGGCTCAAGAGCATGCAGGACCGGCATGCCTTCGCCGAGTTCGTGCCGATGTCGGCGCAGAAGCAGAGCGACGTGGACCGGCTGTTTGCGATCCTGAAGCCTTACCTGCCCGAGCAGGGCTGGTTTTACGACGAAGACGCGCTGACCGACCGCAGCGAGAAATTCCTCGCCAGCGAGATCATCCGCGAAAAACTGTTCCGCCTGACTGGCGACGAGTTGCCCTACACCTCCACCGTGGTGATCGACCAGTGGAAGGAAGAGGGCAACCTGCGCCGCATCGCGGCAACCATCGTCGTCGAGCGCGATGCGCACAAGGGCATGATCATTGGCGAAGGTGGCGAGCGCCTGAAGCGCATTGGCAGCGAGGCGCGCCAGGAGCTGGAGCGCCTGATGGAGGCGAAGGTTTTCCTGGAGCTGTTCGTCAAGGTGCGCTCGGGCTGGGCTGCGACCGAGGAACACCTGCGCAGCTACGGCTACGAATGACCGCGCCGGCGGATGCTGGCGGCCCGGTCAAGGCCAAGCCGCGGGCTTCCGCCAGCGCGCGCAGCCGTGCCAGGACCGCCGCATTGCCGCGCAGCCGTGGCGCACCCGCGCCGGCCTACGTGCTGCACCGCTACGACTGGAGCGAGACCAGCCTGATCCTGGACATCTTCAGCCGCGAGCAGGGCCGCATCACCGTCGCCGCCAAGGGCGCCAAGCGGCCCTATTCGCAGCTGCGGCCAGTGCTGCTGCCGTTCCAGCGCCTGCTGGTTGCCGCCAGCCGGCCCTCGCGTGACGAGACCGCCGACGTGCTGACGCTGCGCAGCGCCGAATGGGCCGGCGGCGGCCCGATGCTGTCCGGCGCCGCGCTGTTCTCCGGCTTCTACCTCAACGAGCTGCTGATGAAGCTGCTCGCCCGGCACGACCCGCACCCGGTGCTGTTCGACGCCTATGCCGCGTCCATGCCCGCGCTTGCCGCGGCCGACGACACGCTGACCCAGGCGGCATTGCGCGCCTTCGAGATCGTGCTGCTGCGCGAAATTGGCCTGCTGCCGCAGCTGGACCAGTTGACGAGCAACGGCACCAGGCTGACTGGCGACGCGGCCTACCAGCTGCGACCCGAGTTGGGCCTGGTTGCCCACGCGCAAGGCGAGGCGCCGCTCGCCGGCAGCCAATTGATGGCCTTGCAGCAAGCGCTGGATGCCGGCGAGATGGGCCAGCTGCAGCGCCTGTGTGCCGACAACCTGCCGGCCCTCAAGACGACCTTGCGCGGCCTGCTTCACTATCATCTGGGTTCACCCCGGCTGCGCACCCGTGACGTGATGATCGACGCGCAGCAGTTGATGGAACCGCACCGATGAACCCACTTGTCGCCCCCGAAGCCGCCGCCCATCCCTTGGCCGGCCTGACTGCGCTGTCGGTCAACCTGAACAAGGTCGCGCTGCTGCGCAACACCCGCCACCTGGGCATTCCCAGCGTGCTGCGTGCGGCCCAGCTGGTGCTGGAGGCCGGTGCACAAGGCATCACCGTGCATCCGCGGCCCGACGAGCGCCACATCCGCGGCAGCGACGTGCACGAGCTGGCTGCGATGCTGCGCGAGCAGTGGCCGCAGGTCGAATACAACATCGAAGGCAATCCGCTGCAGAACCTGATGGACTTCGTGCGCGCCGTGCGCCCGCACCAGGCCACCTTCGTGCCGGACAGCGAAAGCCAGTTCACCTCCGACCACGGCTGGAACCTGCCGGCCGATGCCGACACGCTGCGGCCCTTGATTGCCGAATGCCACGCGCTGGGCGTGCGCGTCAGCCTGTTCATGGACCCGCTGCCCGAAGCGATGGCGCATGCCCGCGCGCTTGGGGCCGACCGCGTCGAGCTCTACACCGAGACCTGGGCGCGTTCGTTTGGCACGCCGCGGCAGGCCGAGGTAGGCGCGGCCTTCGAGGCGACTGCCAAGGCCGCGCTGGCCGCGGGCCTGGGCGTCAATGCTGGCCATGACCTGAACCGCGACAACCTCGCCGAGTTCCTGCGCCTGGCACCTGGTACCGCAGAGGTGTCGATCGGCCATGCGCTGATCGCCGACGCGCTGGAACTGGGCTATGCCGAGACGGTTCGCGCCTACCTGGCTTGCATTCACCAAGCCTCGCAATCGACATGATCGTCGGCATCGGCACCGATGTCTGCGACATCCGCCGCATCGTCGCCACGCTGCAGCGCCGTGGCGACCGCTTTGCCCAGAAGGTGCTCGGGCCGGCCGAATGGCAGGTCTTCCTGCACCGTCGCGGCCGGGTCGAGTCGCGGGGTTTGGCCTACCTGGCGACCCGCTTCTCGGCCAAGGAGTCCTTCTCCAAGGCCATCGGGCTGGGCCTGCACATGCCCATGACCTGGCGCGCCTGCGAGATCCTGAACCATGCCAGCGGCCAGCCTTTCATCCGCCTCCATGGTGAGCTGGCCGAGTGGTTTGCCGCCCGCGGTTGGCGCGCCCACGTCACGCTGAGCGACGAGACCGACTACGTCTCCAGCTTCGTCGTTGTCGAGACCGACCCTGGCCGGACCGACGCTGCGCCGCCGCCCTACATGCCTTCCTCTCTTCCCACCAAGCCATCCTGATGAGCGACCAACGCCCCGTCATCCTCGACATCGCCGGCACCACGCTGGACGCCAACGACCGCCGCCGCCTGGCGCATCCGCTCACCGGCGGCCTGATCCTGTTCACCCGCAACTGGCAGGACCGGCGCCAGCTCACCGAACTGGTGGCCGAGGTCAAGGCCATCCGCGAAGACTTGCTGGTCACCATCGACCACGAAGGCGGCCGCGTGCAGCGTATCCGCACCGATGGTTTCACCCACCTGCCGGCCATGCGCCACTACGGCGAGCTGTGGATGCAGGACGCGATGCGCGCCACCGCGGCGGCCAGCGCGGCCGGCCACGTGCTGGCCAGCGAGCTGCGTGCCTGCGGCGTGGACTTCAGCTTCACGCCGGTGCTGGACCTTGACCACGGCCGCAGCGAAGTCGTCGGCGACCGGGCCTTCCACCGTGACGCGCGGGTGGCCACGCTGCTGGCCCAGAGCCTGATGCTGGGCCTGTTGCAGGCCGGCATGCAAAGCTGCGGCAAGCACTTCCCCGGCCACGGCTACGCCATGGCGGACAGTCATGTGGCTCAGCCGGTCGACAAGCGCTCGAAGAAAGCCATCCTGGCCGAAGACGCCAAGCCCTACGACTGGCTCTCCGGCACGCTGACTGCCGTGATGCCGGCCCACATCATCTACCCCAAGGTGGATGAGCTGCCGGCCGGCTACTCGGCCACCTGGCTGCAGGACATCCTGCGCGACCAGCTGGGCTATGCCGGCGCCATCATCAGTGACGACCTCAGCATGGAAGGTGGCCGCTGGCTGCGTGGCCAACTGGTCAGCCCGACCGAGGCCGCAGTCGCCGCGCTGAATGCCGGCTGCGACCTGGTCCTGCTGTGCAACCAGTCGCGGGTGGACGGTGGTGCGCCGCTGGACGCACTGCTGGACGGCCTCAGCGAGGCGCTGGCCAAGGGGCGCTGGCAGGCCGACCCGCTGGCCGAAAGTCGCCGCGCGGCCTTGTTCCCGGCCACCTCGCCGCTGCCCTGGGACGAGCTGATGCGCCACGCGCCTTACCAGCTGGCGCTGGAGCGCCTGCACGGCTGAAGCCAACGCTTGGCCGGACGAAAAAAAGCCGCCGGGCCGTGAGGCTAGGCGGCTTTTTCATGTCCGCGCAGCCTCAGGCTGCGCGGTGGACCGGCTTCAGTTGGAAGCCGAGGCGTCGAACGGCAGGTGCACCTGGTTCAGGTCCTTGCGGGTCTCGACCAGCACCAGCGGGCCTTCGTCGGCCACCACCAGCGGCGGCCGCTCACGCGGCACGTGCACCGGCTTCGGTTCGGCGGCGATGGCAGCTTGTGCGGCCTGGATCTTGTCCACGTCCGAGTTGACCCAGGTCAGGCCGGCGCCTTCGGCGATGCGCTGCAGCTCGTCCATCGGCAGCTCGAAGCGAACCGGTGCCGGCGCCACGGCCGGTGCAGCCACCGGCGCAGCGATGGCTGCCAGTGCCACCGGCGCCACCACTTCGGGTACCACGGGCACGGCTTCGGGTGCTGCGGTCAGCGCGGTTTCCACAGGCGCTGCGGCCTGCTCGAAGCGGGCCTGCGGCAGCTCGCCATCGGCCTCGCCCTGGGCCACGGTTTCACCGGCCTCGTTGCGCTCGCGGCGCGGGCGGTTGCGACCGCCACGGCGGCGGGTACCGTCTTCGGTGCCGGCGGCTTCGCCTGTTTCGGCATTCGCCTCGACGGCTTCGTCGGCATTGCCACCGGCTTCGCCTTCGTCGCTCACGCCGTCTTCGGACGCTGCACCACCTTCGCTTCGCTCGCCATCACGACCACGGCCACCACGACGGCGGCGACGGCGGCGGCCTTCGCGGTCCGCGTCGCTGCCTGCTTCGCCGGCCGGCAGTTCGGCATCGGCCCCACCTGCGGCCAGCGCGGCTTCGGCAGTCTGCGCCTGCAGCAAGGTCTCGTCGCTCACCGGGGCCTGCGGTTCGCGGGCCGGGCGCTCGGAGCGCTCGCCGCGTTCGGCACCGCGCTCGCCACGTTCCGGACGCTCGCCGCGCGGCTTGCGTTCGCCGCGCTCGGCCACTGGCGGCGTGCCGCCTGCGTCCAGTGCCATCACGTCGGTGCGCTCGCCGCGGCGATTGCCGTCGCGGCTTTCACGGCCCTCGCGGCCTTCACGACCTTCGCGTGCCTCGCGGCCACCTTCACGACCGCCTTCGCGGCGCTTGTTGTTGCCGTCAGTGCGCGCTGCGCCTTCGCCGCGGCCACCCTGGCGGGCGGCCTGGCCTTCGCGGGCTTGCTCCGGCTTGCCGGCGCCGTCACGTGGGCCGCGCTCATTGCGCTCGCCACGTTCACCGCGTTCGTTGCGGCGGCCGTTGCCGTTGCCACCGCCTTGGCCGGCGCCGCGTGGCTTGTTGCCGTCGCGCTGGCCGTCACGGCCGGTGGTGCCAGGCTTGTTGGCCGTGTCGGCGTCGGCCCGCTTGACCGGGGCCGGCGCCGGGGCGCCGCCGAACAGGTTCTTCAACCAGCCGAAGAAGCCGCCACCTGCAGCAGGTGCGGGTGCCGGCGCCGGGGCTGGCGCACGAGCCGGAGCGGCCACCGGTGCGGCGGCTGCCGGCACGGGTGCAGCCACCGGCGCGGCGATAGGAGCCGGCTGGTCGGGCAGCACGCCCTTGATCACCGGCTCCTGCTTGGGCTTGGCCTTTTCGCGGCGCGAGATCGAGACCTCGTCGTCCGGCTCCTCGATCATCGTGTAGCTGGCCTGCAGGTTTTCCAGGCGCGGGTCGTCGTGGCGCAGGCGTTCGAGCTTGTAGTTCGGCGTCTCCAGGTGCTTGTTGGGCACCAGCAGCACGGTGGTGCGCTGCTTCAGCTCGATCTTGGTGATCTCGGTGCGCTTTTCGTTCAGCAGGAAGGAGGTCACTTCCACCGGCACCTGCACGTGCACGGCGGCGGTGTTTTCCTTCATCGACTCCTCCTGGATGATGCGCAGGATCTGCAGCGCGGAAGACTCGGTGTCGCGGATGTGGCCGGTGCCGTTGCAGCGCGGGCAGGTGATGTGGCTGCCCTCTGACAGGGCCGGGCGCAGGCGCTGGCGACTCAGCTCCAGCAAGCCGAACTTGCTGATCGACGAGAACTGCACACGGGCGCGGTCGAAGCGCAGCGCGTCCTTGAGGCGCTGTTCCACCTCGCGGCGGTTCTTGCTGTCCTCCATGTCGATGAAGTCGACCACGATCAGGCCGCCCAGGTCGCGCAGCCGGCACTGGCGGGCGATCTCGTCGGCGGCTTCCAGGTTGGTGCGGGTGGCGGTCTCCTCGATGTCGCTGCCACGGGTGGCGCGGGCCGAGTTCACGTCGACGGCGACCAGCGCCTCGGTGTGGTCGATCACGATGGCGCCACCGGACGGCAGGTTCACCGTGCGGCTGAAGGCCGTTTCGATCTGGTGCTCGATCTGGAAGCGCGAGAACAGCGGCGCGTCGTCGCGGTAGCGCTTCACCCGTGAGGCCGATTCCGGCATCACGTGGTTCATGAACTGCTGAGCCTGATCGTAGATGTCGTCGGTGTCGATCAGGATCTCGCCGATGTCCGACGTGAAGTAATCGCGGATCGCGCGGATCACCAGCGACGATTCCTGGTAGATCAGGAATGCACCCTTGCCAGCCTTGGAAGCGCCATCAATGGCCTCCCAGAGCTTGAGCATGTAGTTCAGGTCCCACTGCAGCTCGGGCGCCGAGCGGCCGATGCCGGCGGTGCGGGCGATCAGGCTCATGCCCTTGGGGTATTCGAGCTGGTCGAGGTTTTCCTTCAGCTCTTCGCGCTGCTCACCCTCGATGCGGCGCGAAACGCCACCGCCGCGCGGGTTGTTGGGCATCAGCACCAGGTAGCGGCCGGCCAGCGAGACGAAAGTCGTCAGCGCCGCGCCCTTGTTGCCGCGTTCTTCCTTCTCGACCTGGACCAGCAGTTCCTGGCCGTTCGAGATGCAGTCCTGGATCTTCGCGTCGCGAACGCTGACGCCTTCGCGGAAGTAGGTCTTGGCGATTTCCTTGAACGGCAGGAAGCCGTGGCGGTCTTCGCCGTAGTCGACGAAGCAGGCTTCGAGGGAAGGCTCGACGCGCGTCACGACGGCCTTGTAGATGTTGCCCTTGCGCTGTTCGCGCCCTTCGATCTCGGTCTCGAAGTCGAGCAGTTTCTGCCCGTCCACGATGGCCAGACGCCGCTCTTCCGGCTGCGTCGCATTGATCAGCATGCGTTTCATGTGCACTCCTTCAGCGTGCCGCTGCCCCGGTTTCGGGGTGCGCGGCACGCGCATGAAGGTGTCAGCCGCCTGAAAAACAGGACGGGCAACACCTCAACCGATGCACGAGAAACAAGAAATGAAGCCGGAAGAAGGAATCGCCCTGGACTGACAAAGAACCGCGTTGGCGGCTCAGCGCGTCAGCGTTGGCGCGTGCGGCGAATCGGCTCCGGCCCAGGCGCCTGCTCGCCGCTTCCCGAGCCGCCCGGCGCTGAGCGCACGCGGCTGCACCCGGCGGCGCTCAGGCCGCACCGGCAACGTGCCGGGGCCTTTCGTCAGCAGGGCAGGGGAATGGGAAGACAACGTGCGCACAGCGGTGGCGTTGGAGTTGATTCGACCGCCGGACCTCGCTCGCGCCGCGGGTCGCGCGGCACAGGCAGGGCCCGATGAAAACCTTGTTTGGATGTCCTGCACAAAGGCAGGACGGCACATTCCATGAATTCTCTGCCGCCTCTCTCGTGCCGGCCGCGGGTCACGTCGGGACCCGCCATTCCGGCCTTGAAAAGGCGTTGCATCACCTTGGACACGCGCTACTTCTGCGTGTGCCGCCACCATATCGCCCGGAGCACCCGGGTAAACTCTGAATAATCAAGCACTTAGGGCTCAATCGTGGCTCAGACCATTATAAAGGCCAAAAACAGGCCTGCCACGGGCCCGTCACGCAAGGCCACGACGACGGTGCGTGGCGGCGTCCAGCCTGGCAGCGCCACGCCGAAACGGCCGGCCAAGCCTGCAGCCAAAACGCTTGCCAGGCCGAGCACCGCCCCTGCGGCGATCCCTCGCGCACCGCTTGCGGTCAAGCCCGCACCGGCGCCGGCAGCCCCGCCGCCGGTCCAGGTCCAGCAGCTGACGATTGACGACGGCAGCGCCGGTCAGCGCCTGGACAACTTCCTGCTGCGCGTGCTCAAGGGCGTGCCCAAGACGCATGTCTACCGCATCATCCGCGCCGGCGAGGTGCGGGTAAACAAGGGACGCGCCTCGGCCGACACCCGGTTGGAACTGGGTGACATCGTGCGGGTGCCGCCGGTGCGCGTCTCTGCCGCCAGCACCGACGAAGCTGCAGCCGCAGCGGTGCCGCCACGCGAATTCCCGGTGCTGTTCGAGGACGAGCACCTGCTGGTGATCGACAAGCCTGCGGGCGTCGCGGTGCATGGGGGCAGCGGCGTCAGCTTTGGCGTCATCGAGCAGTTGCGCCGCGCCCGGCCGCAGGCCAGGTTCCTGGAACTGGTGCACCGGCTGGACAAGGAAACCTCCGGCCTTTTGCTGCTGGCCAAGAAGCGCAGCGCGCTGACGGCCTTGCAGGACCAGTTCCGCCAGCGCGAAACCGGCAAGACCTACGCCGCGCTGGTGATCGGCCACTGGCCCGAAAGCAAGAAGGTCATCGACGTCGCGCTGCACAAGTACCTGACGCCCGAAGGCGAGCGGCGGGTGCGGGCGGTGCCCGAGGACCATGGCGAAGGCCGGCGCTCGATCTCGCTGGTGCGGGTCGTCACCCGCTATGCCGCGTTCAGCCTGCTGGACGTGACCATCAAGACCGGCCGCACGCACCAGATCCGCGTGCATTTGATGCACGAAGGCCATGCCATCGTCGGCGACGACAAATATGGCGATTTCGGGCTGAACAAGGCGCTTGCGGCCGGCCGGATGGTGGCGGGTGCCAAGTTCGAGCGCATGTTCCTGCATGCCCGCCGGCTGGCCTTCGACCATCCCGCCAGCGGGGAGCGCATCGAGTTGGCGGCACCGCTGCCTCCTGAATGCGAGACACTGCTGACCCAGTTGCCAACCGGCTGAGCCTGCTGTTGGCCCCCATTGGCCCCGTTGGCCGAGAATTCACCGCATGACCCGACCCCGCCGCTTTGACCTGATCGCCTTCGACTGGGACGGCACGCTGTTCGATTCGACGGCGCTGATCGCGCGTTGCATCCAGCAAGCCTGCCGCGACCTGGGTGTGGCTGTGCCGACGCTGGAGCAGGCCTCCTATGTCATCGGCCTGGGCCTGCACGATGCCCTGCAGCACGCCGTGCCTGGCCTGCCTGCCGAGCGCTATCCGGAGCTGGGCCGGCGCTACCGCCAGCACTACATGGCATCGCAGCATGACATCAGCCTGTTCACCGGCACGCTGGAGATGCTTCACGCCTTGCGCGAGCGCCAGCATTTCCTGACGGTTGCCACCGGCAAGAACCGCAGCGGGCTGGACGAAGCGCTGGCCCACACCGAGCTGCGCGGCCTGTTCGACGGCAGCCGCACGGCAGACGAAACCTTCTCTAAGCCGCACCCGCGCATGCTGGAGGAGCTGATGCGCGAATTCGGCGTGGCGCCCGAGCGCACGCTGATGATCGGCGACACCACGCATGACCTGCAAATGGCCGTCAATGCCGGCACGTCGTCCGTTGGCGTCAGCTTCGGCGCGCACGATCATGCGTCTTTTGCGCCCTTGAACCCCCTGTTCGTGGCCCACTCCACTGCAGAGCTGGCCCAGTGGCTGCTTCACAATGCGTGACGTGAACGCCGCTCCTTTTGTCCAACAGCCGCTCTGCGCCAGTGACGCATTGGTCGAGCGCGGCACCGCCCTGGTGTTTGACGTGACGCTGTGGGGCCAGCCTGCGCGCGCCTTTGCGATGCGCTTCGACGGCCGCGCCGTCGCCTACATGAACCGCTGCGCCCACGTGCCGACCGAGTTGGACTGGCAGCCCGGCGAGTTCCTGGACCACGACAAGCGCTGGATCGTCTGTTCGCTGCACGGCGCCACCTACGAGCCTTCCGATGGCCACTGCATCGCCGGTCCCTGCCGCGGCGAGCGGCTGATGGCGCTGGACCTGGTCGAACGCGATGGCCAGGTCAGCTGGTACCCGACGCCGGACATCCAGCCCCTGAGCTTCGACTGACATGTGACTGACGCGGCCGATCTGGCGCCCTTCGGCCAATCAGCCCTTTCTTGATTTCCCTTCACAGGCTTACCCGCTTCCCTCTTGATGAACCCGCCCACTGAACCGACGTTCCAGGATTCGCCCGAACTGCCGCCGCCACCGGTCCCGCCCAGCCCGGCGCCGGCCGCAGTGGCCTCTGCCGAGCCCGACCGTTTGCAAAACCTGGAATCGCTGATCCGCCAGCTCGGCGGCGAAGTGCTGCGCGAACGCCGCAGCGAGCGCCGCTGGAAGCTGGTGCTGCGCCTGGGCTGGTTCGGCCTGGTGCTGGCCATCATCTGGGGCGTGATGTCGCAGCGCGGGCATGTCAATTCGCCATCCGGCCCGCACACGGCGCTGGTCGAAGTGCGCGGCGAGATCGCGGTCGACAGCGCAGCCAGCGCCGAAAACCTGGTGGCCTCCATCAAGAGCGCCTTCGAGGACCAGACAGCGCAGGCCGTGGTGCTGCGCATCAACTCGCCGGGCGGCAGCCCGGTGCAGGCTGGCATCATCAACGACGAGATCCGTCGCCTGAAGGCCTTGCACCACAAGAAGGTCTATGCCGTGGTCGAGGAAATGTGTGCCTCCGGTGCGTATTACATCGCGGTCGCGGCCGACGAGATCTACGTCGACAAGGCCAGCATCGTCGGCTCCATCGGCGTGCTGATGGACGGCTTTGGCTTCACCGGCCTGATGGACAAGCTGGGCGTCGAGCGCCGCCTGCTGACCGCCGGTGCCAACAAGGGCATGCTGGACCCGTTCTCGCCGCAGAACGAGAAGCAGACCGCCTACGCCAAGGCCATGATCGACCAGATCCACCAGCAGTTCATCGCGGTGGTCAAGCAAGGCCGCGGCGATCGCCTGAAGGAAACACCTGACACTTTCTCCGGCCTGTTCTGGAATGGCGAGCAGGCCGTGCAACTGGGCCTGGCCGACCATTTCGGCAACCTCGACTATGTTGCCCGTGAAGTGATTCAGGCCGAGGAAGTGATCGACTACACGCCGCAGGAAAATGTGGCCGAGCGGCTGGCCAAGCGGTTTGGTGCGTCGATTGGCGCCGGTGCTGCCAAGGCGCTGACCCAGATCGGCACGCTGCGTTGAGAAGTCGTCGTGGCCAGCGATGACCCTAGATTTTTTAGGGTACTGAGCCGCTTGCCCAGGCAGAATGACGGCCTTGCTGCGATGCAGCACTTGAGCCCGGGTCCTTATGACAGGGCTGTGACTTAGAGATGAGCGTTCACCCTGCCGAAAACGCCGCGCCTGCCGCGGCCCGCCCTGTGACCAGCCTGCCGCGCCTGCGCGAAATGGCGGCGCGCGGCGAGAAGCTGACCATGGTCACCTGCTACGACGCGACCTTCGCGCAGTTGCTGGAAGAGGCCAGCGTCGACACCTTGCTGGTCGGCGATTCGCTGGGCAACGTGGTGCAAGGCGAAAGCAGCACGTTGCCGGTGACGCTGGCGCACATGGCGTATCACACCGCCGCGGTGGCGCGCGCCAAGCGCAACGCCTGGCTGATCACCGACATGCCGTTTGGCAGCTACGAAGCCAGCCCGCAACTGGCGATGGCCTCGGCCGTGACGCTGATGCAGGCCGGTGCGCAAATGGTCAAGCTCGAAGGCGGTGGCGTCACGGCCGAGACGGTGCGTTTCCTGACCGAGCGCGGCATTCCGGTTTGCGGCCATTTGGGACTGACGCCGCAGCGTGTGCACGCGCTGGGCGGCTTCCGCATCCAGGGCCGTGAAGAGGCCGCTGCTGCGCTGTTGCGGGCCGATGCTGCCGCGCTGGCCGATGCCGGCGCTGCGATGTTGGTGCTGGAACTCGTGCCCTCGGTGCTGGCGCGGCAGATCACCGAAGCCCATCCGCAGATGATGACCATCGGCATTGGTGCCGGTGCCGGCACCGCCGGCCAGGTGCTGGTGCTGCATGACCTGCTGGGCCTGACGCGTGGCAGGCGCCCGCGTTTCGTGCGCGACTTCACCCGCGAGCCCGGCAGCGCAGCCGATGTACCCGGGCTGTCGGTCGCCCAGGCGCTGCGGCGCTACGTGGTGGACGTCAAGGCCGGGCTGTTCCCCGACGAGACGCTGCACGGTTATTGAAAGCGCAGTCGCCGGGGTGTTGCAGCCCTGGCAACTGACCGGGCCGCAAGGCCCAGCCGGCCCGGCTGCGGGCCGCGAGGAGAATCTTGCATGCGTGTGATCCACACGGTGTCCGAATTGCGCGAAGTGCTGGCCGGCCAGCCGCGCACCGCGTTTGTGCCCACCATGGGCAACCTGCACGAAGGCCATCTGTCGCTGGTGCGCGAAGCCGCGCGCCATGGCTCGCCGGTGGTCGTCAGCGTTTTCGTCAACCGGCTGCAGTTCCTGCCGCACGAGGACTTCGACCAGTACCCGCGCACGCTGGCCAAGGACGCAGAACTGCTGGCCACTGCCGGATGCGACATTGTCTTTGCCCCGGCCGAAGACGAGCTCTATCCGCAGCCGCAAACCTACAAGGTGCAGCCGCCACCAGCACTGGCCGACCTGCTCGAAGGCGAGTTCCGCCCCGGCTTCTTCACAGGCGTGTGCACCGTGGTGATGAAGCTGTTCCAGGTCGTGCAGCCTGCCGTCGCAGTGTTCGGCCAGAAGGACTACCAGCAGCTCAAGGTGCTGGCTGGCATGGCCGAGCAGTTCATGTTGCCCACGCGGGTGCTGGGCGCGCCCACGGTTCGGGCCGATGACGGCCTGGCGCTGTCCTCGCGCAACGGCTACCTTGGGCCGGCCGAGCGCACCGAGGCGGTGGCGCTGTCGCAGGTGCTGCATCAGCTGGCCACCAGCGCACGCGTGCCCGGCCCGTCGCTCGCCGAGTTGGAAGCCAAGGCGGCACAAAGCCTGCGTGAGCGTGGCTGGCTGCCCGATTACGTGACCCTTCGCCGCCGCAGCGACCTGCTGCCGCCGAGCGACGAGCAACGACTGGGCAGTGAACCGTTGGTGGCGCTGGCCGCTGCGAAGCTGGGCCAGACCCGCCTCATCGACAATCTCGAGCTCTGAGAGAGCTTTTGATTTCCGCCATCTCTTTCGCCGTTTTTTACTGGAGTCGACCCGCATGGCCATCGTGACCTCTTCCTCTGCCGGCACCGCCGCTGCTTCGGCCCAGCCCATCCAGATCGTGCGCCCCAAGGCGGCCAAGCCGGTGCCGGTGCAGCGCTGGTCGGTGGCGGAAATCGAAGCCCTGTTCGCGCTGCCGTTCCCCGAACTGCTGCACCGTGCGCAACTGGTGCACCGCGAGCATTTCGACCCGACCGAGGTGGAGCTGGCCACGCTGCTGTCCATCAAGACCGGCGGTTGTCCGGAAGACTGCGGCTACTGCCCGCAATCGGTTCACTACGACACCGGCGTGGACGCGACCAAGATGATGGAAGTGGACGCCGTGCGCGAAGCTGCCATCGCCGCCAAGGGCGCCGGTGCCACCCGTTTCTGCATGGGCGCAGCCTGGCGCGCGCCCAAGGACCGCGATGTCGAGAAGGTTGCCGACCTGATCCGCGAGGTCAAGTCGCTGGGCCTGGAAGCCTGCTGCACGCTGGGCATGTTGAATGAAGACCAGGCCGTGACGCTGAAGGAAGCCGGCCTGGACTACTACAACCACAACCTCGATACCGCCCCCGAGACCTACGGCAAGATCATCTCCACCCGCGACTACCAGGACCGCCTGGACACGCTGGAGCATGTGCGCAACGCTGGCATGTCGGTCTGCTGTGGCGGCATCGTCGGCATGGGTGAAAGCCGCACCGAGCGCGCCGGCCTGGTCGCGCAGATCGCCAACCTGGAGCCCTACCCGGAATCGGTGCCTATCAACGAACTGGTGCAGGTCGAAGGCACGCCGCTGCACGGCACCGACAAGCTGGACCCGTTCGAGTTCGTGCGCACCATCGCCGTGGCCCGCATCACCATGCCCAAGGCGCGTGTGCGCCTGTCGGCCGGCCGCCAGCAGATGGGCGAGGGCATCCAGGCCCTGTGCTTCCTGGCCGGCGCCAACTCCATCTTCTACGGCGACAAGCTGCTGACCACCGGCAACCCCGAAGTGGACCGCGACCGCGAACTGCTGGAGCGCCTGGGCCTGCACTCGCGCCACGTGATGGGCTGAAGGGCTGAAGAGACATTGCCATGTTCCGCACCCTGCTGAAATCCAAGATCCATCGCGCCACCGTCACGCACTGCGAGCTGCACTACGAAGGCTCCTGCGGCATTGACGAGGACCTGCTGGAAGCGAGCAACCTGCGCCCCAACGAGCAGATCCACATCTGGAACGTCAACAACGGCGAGCGCTTCGTCACCTATGCGATCAAGGCGCCGCGCGGCTCCGGCATCATTTCGCTGAACGGCTCGGCCGCGCGCCGCGCCAGCGTGGGTGACTTGGTCATCATTGCCGCCTTCGGCATGGTGCACGAGGACCGGCTGGACGAGGTTTCGCCCAAGCTGGTGTTCCCCGATGCGATGAACCGCATCGTCGAAGTGCGCAGCGAAGTCGCCGGCCCGCAGGCGGGCGATGAGATGGGCGCCGACATGAGTGGCGATCCGATCTGAGCCTGGCGTGACAAACGAGGATTGGCGCGGCCGCAGCCTGAAGGCGGTCTGGCATCCGTGCACGCAGATGAAGCTGCATGCACGGGACATCGAACCCCAGCCGCTGATCCCTGTGGCCCGCGCCGAAGGCGTGTGGCTGCATGACTTCGATGGCAGGCGCTACCTGGACGGCATCAGCTCCTGGTGGGTCAACCTGTTTGGCCACAACCACCCGGCGATCCGCGAGGCGCTGGGGCAGCAACTGCAGTCGCTGGACCACGTGATGCTGGCCGGTTTCACGCATGCGCCGGTGGTCGAGCTGTCCGAACGGCTGTCCACACTGACCGGCCTTGGCCATGCGTTCTACGGCAGCGACGGCGCTTCGGCGACCGAGATCGCGCTGAAGATGAGCGCGCACCACTGGCGCAACGCCGGCCGGCCCGGCAAGAACTGCTTTGTCGGCATTGCCGGTGGCTACCACGGCGAAACCGTCGGTGCGCTGGCCGTGACCGACATCGCGCTGTTCCGCGAAGCCTACGCGCCACTCGTGCGCCTGGGTGCCACCGCGCCCAGCCCGGACGCGCGCGGCGCACTGCCTGGCGAAGACGCCGCTGCCGTGGCCGAACGGGCCGCCGCCGCGCTGGGCGACTGGCTGGCAGCGCACCACGAGGAAACCGCCGCCGTCATCGCCGAGCCGCTGGTGCAATGCGCCACCGGCATGGCCATGCACCACCCGGTCTACCTGCAGCGCCTGCGTGAACTCTGCGACCGCTACCAGGTGCACCTGGTGCTGGACGAGATTGCGGTCGGCTTCGGCCGCACCGGCAGCCTGTTTGCGCACCAGCAGGCTGGCATCCTGCCCGACTTCCTCTGCCTGTCCAAGGGCCTGACCGGCGGCACGCTGCCGCTGTCGGCCGTGCTGACGACCGATGCCGTCTACGCCGCCTTCTACGACGACGAGGTCGCGCGTGGCTTCCTGCATTCGCACAGCTACACCGGCAACCCGCTGGCCTGCCGCGCCGCGCTGGCCACGCTGGACCTGATCGCGTCGACCGACATCGTCAACGCCAACCAGGCCACCGGCGCACGCCTGTGGGCGCAGTTCGAAGGCGTGACGCAGCACCCACGCGTCAGCCATGCACGCCGCCAGGGCATGATCTTCGCGTGGGACGTGGCCAGCAGCCTGCCTGACTTTTCGCGCCGCTATGCGCGCCATGCACTCGCGCAAGGCCTGGTGCTGCGCCCCATCGGCCACACGCTGTACGCGATGCCGCCGTATGTGATTTCCGAAGACGAAGGCCAGTGGCTGGCAGACGGCGCACTGAAGGCGCTGAATGCCACGCTGGCCGAAGAGACCGCCGGCCTGCCGGCCCAGGCCGGGGTGCTCGATGGCGTCTGAACAAAAAGCGGTGGTGGGCTGTTTCGTCACCGGCACCGACACCGGCGTCGGCAAGACCCTGGCCAGCAGCGCGCTGCTGCATGCGCTGCGCCGCCATCATGTGCGCGTGGTCGGCATGAAGCCCATCGCTTCCGGACTGATCCCGCACCCGGAACATGCCGGCCAGATGGTCAGCGAAGACGTGCTGGCGCTGCGTGCCGCCTCCAGCATCGTTGTGCCACCCGAGCTGGACAACCCGGTCGCGCTGCCCGAGCCGCTTTCGCCGCACCTGTCGGCCGAGCGGGCCGGCCAGCGCATCGAGATCGCGCCGCTGGTCGAGCGTCTGCATGCCCTGCAGGCCCAGGCGGACGCTGTGGTGGTCGAAGGCGCCGGCGGCTGGCTGGTGCCGCTGAACGAAAGCGACACCATGGCCGACCTGGCCAAGGCCATGGGCCTGCCTGTGGTGTTGGTGGTTGGCCTTCGGCTAGGCTGCTTGAACCATGCGTTGCTCAGCGCGCAGGCCATCCGCGCCAGCGGTCTGCGGCTGGCCGGCTGGATCGCCAACCACATCGATCTCGAAATGGCCTGCCCGGCCGAGAACCTGAGCTACCTCAAAGCGCACATGGACGCGCCGCTGCTGGGCTTGCTGCCCTGGCAGGCTCGGCCGGACGCCGAGGCCTGTGCGGCCGAGCTGGTGCTGCCCCGGGCCTGGCGTGCCGTGGTGACCGCGCAAGGATCGGCGCCGTGACCGCCAGCTGGATCGATGAATTCGGTGGCAGGCTGGCCGAGCTGGGCGAGGCCAGCCTGCTGCGCCGCCGGCGTGTCGTCGTGCCCGAAACCGGCGCGCGGCTGACTGTGGACGGCCAGTCCATGCTGGCCTTCTGCAGCAACGACTACCTCGGCCTGGCCGGCGACCCTGCACTGCGCGCCGCCGCACATGCGGCCATCGACGCCTACGGCATCGGCTCCGGCGCCTCGCCCATGGTCAGCGGCCACAGCGCCGCGAATGCCGCGCTGGAAGACGAACTCGCGGCCTTTGTGCAGTTGCCCAAGGCGCTGTATTTCTACGCCGGCTTTGCGACCAACGCCAGCATCGTGCCGGCCCTCGTGGGCCCTGGCGACGCGATGTTCTCCGACGAGCTGAACCACGCCAGCCTGATCGACGGCATGCGGCTGTCCAAGGCCCGCATCCAGCGCTACGAACATGCAGACCTGGGCCGGCTGGAAGCGCAGCTCGCGGCCAGCACCGCACCGCGCAAGCTGGTGCTGACGGATGCTGTCTTCAGCATGGACGGCGACGTGGCCGATGTGCCCGGTCTGCTTGCGCTGTGCGAAAAATACGACGCGCTGCTGCTGATCGACGACGCCCACGGCTTCGGCGTGCTCGGCCCGCAAGGCCGCGGTGTGCTCGCTGCTGCGGGGCTGACCGGTGCCAACGCTTCGCGCCGCGTGATCTACATGGCCACGCTGAGCAAGGCGCTGGGCGTGGCAGGCGCCTTTGTGGCGGGAGATGCAGTCGTCATCGAATGGCTGCTGCAAAAGACCCGCAGCTACACCTTTGCCACCGCCGCGCCCGCGCTGCTGGCCGAAGCGGCGCGTGCCGGCCTGCGCGAAGTGGCGCAGCCGCAGGGCGACGCACGCCGCGCCGCGCTGCAGGCCCGCATTGCCCAGCTGCGCGACGGGCTGGACCCGACGCGGCATCCGGAGATTGCCGCGGTCGGCTGGCAGCTGCTGAAGTCCGACACGGCCATCCAGCCGCTGATCATTGGCGACAACGCTGCGTCGCTGCAGCTGATGGACGCCTTGCGCGAAGCCGGCCTGTGGGTGCCGGCCATCCGCCCACCCACCGTGCCGGCCGGCACTGCGCGGCTGCGCATCGCGCTGTCTGCGGCGCACACCGAGGCCGATGTGGCCTTGCTGGTCGACACGCTGCGGCGCCTCGCCGCCGCCAGCCTGCCAGGCTGAGCGGCCTCAGCGATTGCTTATTGCGCAGAGGCTTCGCAGCCCTGTGGCAGTGGGCCTCAACCGCCAGCGGCGTTGCCGGCCAGCTGCGTGCGCAGTGGCTGGCTGGGGAAGCTGTGGCGCACGATGCGCCAGATCACCTGGCCGAACTGGCGTGTCAGCGAGCCGGTGTTGTAGGGCACGCCGTAGCGGCGGCAGATGTCCTTCACCACCGGCGCCATTTCGACGTAGCGGTTGGCCGGCACGTCCGGGAACAGGTGGTGTTCGATCTGGTGGCTCAGGTTGCCGGACATGAAGTTCAGCAGGAAGCCACCCGAGAGGTTGGACGAGCCCAGGATCTGGCGGAAGTACCACTGCGGCCGGGTCTCCTTGCGCACCACGCTCTTCGGGAAGGTATGCACCTCGGTCGTGAAGTGGCCGCAGAAGATGATGGTGTAGGTCCACAGGTTGCGCAGGCCATTGGCCACCAGGTTGCCGGTGAACACGGTCAGGAAGCCGGGGCCGGCCAGCAGCGGGAAGAACACATAGTCCTTCAGCAATTGGTAGCGCACCTTGCGCAGCACCGGCAGCGCCAGGTGCAGGATCAGCTTGCGGTGCTTCGGGCCCTTGCCGATGTTGCCCAGGCGCAGATCCTGGATGGCCACGCCCCACTGGAACAGCAGTGCGAAGATCAGCGCGTACAGCGGCTGCAGCAGGCGGGCAGGGTGCCACTTCTGCTCGGGGAACAGGCGCAGCACGCCGTAGCCGATGTCGTCGTCCATGCCGTGCACGTTGGTGTACGTGTGGTGGCGGAAATTGTGCGTCTTGCGCCAGCTGTCGGCGGTGGCGACGATGTCCCACTCGAAGGTCTTGCCCTGCAGGTGAGGGTCGCCCATCCAGTCGTACTGGCCGTGCATCACGTTGTGGCCCAGCTCCATGTTGTCGATGATCTTCGACAGGCCGAGCGACAGCGCGCCCAGCACCCAGGCGGCCAGCCACCACGGCGCGGGCAGGAAGGCGCCGGCCATCAGCAGCACGCGGCCGGCCACGCCGGTGTAGCGCACGGCCTTCACCACGTTGCGGATGTAGCGTGAATCGCGCTCGCCAATGGTGGCCTCGGTGCGGGCACGCAGCGCGTCGATCTCGGCGCCGAAGCGTTCGAGCTGGTCGGGGGTCAGGGCAGCAACACTCATGAATTCAATGGAATCAAAGGTCGATCGTCAAATCGGTGCAGGGGCGGCTGACGCACAGCCGCAGCGCGGCTTGCGGCTCGGCGTCGCGCTGGCCGTTCACCAGGTCTTGCGTCATGCCTTCCACGCGGGTGCAGACGCAGGTGTGGCAAATGCCCATGCGGCAACCCGAAGGCGGCTTGAAGCCCTGGGCTTCCAGCGCAGTGAGCAGCGACTGGCCGCCCGGCACCGTCAGCGTCTGGCCGCTGCGGCGCAGCGTCAGCTGCACGGGCAGCGCGTCAGTCGCGTCTGTCATCGCGCTGGCGGGCAGCGAGAAGGCTTCGCTTTGCAGGCCGGCCACGCGGCCGTCCAGCAGCGCGCGGGCGTTGGCCACGAAGTCGCCTGGGCCGCAGGCCATCACGCGGGTTTCGGCCAGCGCTTCGGCGCTGCCGGCATCACCCAGCAGCGCAGGCAGGGTTTCGGCCGACAGCCGGCCGGCGGATTCACCCTCGGCCAGCGCGGCCTCGCGGGTCAGCACAAAACGCAGCTTGAAGCGAGGGTGCTGGCGGGCCAGCGTGCGCAGTGCATCGGCTTCGATCAGGCGGTCGCGCTGGCGCGCCCAGACCACCAGCTGGACCTCGGCCTGCGGGTGCTGCAGCAGCGCGGGCACCAGGCTCAGGAAGGGCGTCACGCCGCTACCGGCGGCCAGCAGCAGCCAGCGGCCATTCGGCTGGGCCGGCACCGTCATGTCGCCAAAGGCGGCGCCAACGCTCAGCAGGTCGCCCACGCGGGCATGCTGGCACAAGTGGGTAGAGAGGCGGCCCTGGTCGACGGCCTGGACGGTGATGGACAGCAGGCCATCGGCGCCCGGCAGGCGGCTCAGGCTGTAGCTGCGGTTGACTCGGTGGCCGTCGATTTCGGCGCCGACCTGCAAATGCTGGCCAGGCTGCACCGGGCCGACATGGCGGTTGGGCTTCAACACCAGGGTCACGGCGCCTTCCGACGCGGCGCGGCGCTCGACGATGCGTGCCAGTGGGCGGGCCCAGGTCCAAAGCGGGTTGAACTGGCCGGCCCAGAAGTCGAACAGGGCAGGATCGATCAGCGAATGCGCGTAGCCCGTGCGTTGGGCCGGGCGCGTCAAGGTCGTGGACACAGGCACTCCGGTCAAGGTGATGCCTGCAGTATACGGCCGTCAATACGCGCGTCTATACAGCCGTATATTAATTGAGGGTTAATTGACGCAGCGCAGCCTTGCGCACTGCACGCGGCAGGCCGGTATCATCGCTGGTCACCCTGATGCCCATGAACAGCGCCCTGGCTTCCACCTTGCCTCCGACCCCGCCGGCGCCCGCAGCCGATCCGGCGCTGGCGGCTGCCGAGCCGGCACCTGTGCTGCCCCAGGGGCCGGGTCGCAAAGCGCACATTTCGCGTGAAGACATCATGCGGGCCGCGCTGAAGCTGCTGGGCCCGCACCGCAGTGTCTCCACGCTGAGCCTGCGCGAGATCGCCCGCGAGGCTGGCATTGCGCCCAACAGCTTCTATCGCCAGTTCCGGGACGTGGACGAACTGGCCGTGGCCCTGATCGAGCAGGCTGGCGCGTCGCTGCGGCAGATCATCGGCAAGGCACGGGGCCGCGCCGGCACCGAACGCAGCGTGGTGCGCAGCTCGGTCAAGGCCTTCATGGAACAGCTGCATGCGGACGACAAGCTGCTGCACATCCTGCTGCGCGAAGGCGCGGTGGGTTCCGACGCCTTCATGCAGGCGGTCGACCGGCAGTTGAGCTTCTTCGAGGAAGAGCTGCGGCTGGACCTGATGCGCATGGCCAAGGATGGCCGCACCGGGCTTTATGAGCCCGCATTGACCGCCAAGGCCATCACCCGGCTGGTGTTTGCAATGGGCGCCACCGCAATGGACCTGCCGCCAGAACGCCTGCCGGCGCTCACCGAGCAAGTGATCGTGATGGTGCGCATCATCATGACCGGCACCCAGGCCCTGGCACGCGACCCGACGCTGCCGAAATAGGCCAGCGGCACCCATGGCAGCGCCCGGTTCAGCCGGGCTTTTTCATGTCCTCGCAAGGGTCTGGCCGCGGGGCTGTCGCGGTGCGCTGCACCTGCTGGTAGCGCCCGGCGTCTCCGCTGCCGTCAGGCTCCAGCCAGGCGACCGAGACGATCTGCGCCGCCTGTACACCCGCGGCGCGCAGGTAGAACGGCACGCCCAGGTCGCTGCGCACATGGCCGTTGCCGGCGATCAGCACCACCTGCGGCGCCTGGCCGGCCGGCTCGCTGGCGGCGGCGGCCGTGAGCATCGCCTGCGCCATCGCTGCGTCGCGCACCCGCTGGGCCAGGGCCATCGGGCCAAACAAGCTGGGCGGCAGCGCGCCGCAGTGGCTGGCTTCGATGTCCGCCTCCACCGCCTGTTGATCGGCCGGCAGCCAGCCGGGCGCGTCCAGCAGCGGCAGCAGGTCCGCCGGCACGGCGGCACGGCCTTCGCGCACGACGCGGCGCACTGCGTCGCGGCTCAGGTTGCCGCCTGCGAGGTGGACGTCGCCTGCCAGCGCCGCGTCGAACAGCGGCTGGTGCAGGGGCCAGGCCCAGGCCTTCAGTTCCAGGCCGCCGGCTTCGGCGACCATGGTCGCATTCGCGTGTTGCTGCCGGACGCTCTGCTGCAGCGCTGCGTCATTGGCCCGGTCCATCTGCTCGAAGACAACCCAGGTTTCGCGCCCGGCGGCGTGGTTGGCGGCCGCCAGTTGCCGCAGCCAGGCGGCGCGCTGCGCGTGATGCAGCGGGTTGTCATGCTGTTCGCCCAGCAGCAGGAAGGAAGCGCGGGCGGCTTCGGGCGTCGGCCCACCAGCTGGCGGCGTGGTCTGGCATCCGGCCAGCAAGGCGAGGCTGGCGCTGCAGAGCGCCAGCCGTTGGCGAAGGCGTTTCAAGACTTCAGCCCGCGCTGGCAAAGCCGCGGCCCGGCCACGAGGGCGAAGCGACGCTGCGGCCTGGCAATGCCAGCTCGCGGCGCAGGCGCTGCATCGCGTAGGCGGGAATCGGTCGGCGCCAGTCGGCATGCGGATGGGCGCAGCCCAGCATCGCTGGGCGGCCGGCCAGCACCGCGGCGCGGAAGCTTTCGGTCAGGGCAAAGCGCAAGGCATGGCGCGGCGCGCTGGCGTCTCCGCCGCCCAGGTAGACGGCCTGCACCCAGACCCGCGGCTGGCGGTCAACTTCCACGTACAGCCGGGTGGCAGCCTGGTCCAGCAGCACATGCAGCAAGCCCGGCGGCTGGCCACCGGCCTGCTCGGGCAGCACGGTCTGGGTCAGCGTGGCGGTCCATTCGGTGCCGTCGGGCACGTGGGCGGTCCAGTCGCTGCCAGCCGGTGCTGGGGTTTCGCCGTGCAAGGTTTCGAGCAGCCGGCTGCGCACGGTGAGTTCGTCCTCGAACTGAAGTTGCCAGTGCGGGCCCAATGCCACGTTGCGAGCGCGCCTGTGGGCCTGCAGCTGGCGCTGGTGCTCGCGCCGGTGCGACCACCAGGCCTGCAGCGTGGCCAGCGCGTCGCCGGCGGGCGGCAGCGGTTTGGGATGCGGAATCATGTTGGCAGTATGCGGGCGCCGGCCGCAGGCGCCATTGGGGAGATCGCGTCCTGTCCGCTTTCGGCGGCCTTCAGGCTGAACAAGGCACGCCGAAGGCCGGCGCTGCTGGGGTTGTCGACGAACACGCAGCGCTTGCCGGTACGCTTGCAATGGTCCTTCACGCGCCAGTAGGCGTCGTGGCTGATGCAGCCGGTCTGGCAGATCACCAGGTCGGCTGCAGCCAGTGTGCTGTCCAGGCGCGTGGTGCTGTCTTCCTCGCCGCCGTCATGGTGCAGGAAGCGGCCACCGCCTTGCTCGATCATCTGGCGGTAGACCGGCACGCTGCCGGTGCGCCCGCCGACACACAGCACTGCGCGGTCCAGCAGCGCCGCGGCCAGCGTTTCGGGGCTGTCGGATAGCTCGGCGCTGACGTTGGCGCGGTCGCTGTCGCGCTGGGCCTGCAGCCGGTGCAGCTCCTGCAGCGCTTCATGGGCGCGCAGGCGCTCGCGCTCGGCTTCGTGGCGGCTGCGCAGCAGCGCGCGCTCCAGGTCCTGGATGCGCTCGACCTGCTCGGCCACCTGCCGGGCCAGCTCGCTGCGTTCGCGCAGGGCCGGCACCTCGGCCTCGAAGCGGCGCTGTTCCTGCCACAGGTCGGCGATCACTGTGTCGCGGCCAATCAGCTCGGCGCGGGTCTGCATCAAATGCGCCTGCAGCTCGTCGAGCTTGCGGGCATGTTGCTCGGCCTGGCGGGTGCAGCGCTGCTGGGCCTGGCCCAGCTCGCGCGAGAGCACCTGGTTTTCGTCCAGCAGGGCCTGCAGCCGCGCGAGGTCGGCCCGGTCGGCGGCGCCGTTCTGGTGCTGCAGCATGTGGATGTCCTGCAGCACCTGCTCTTCCAGCATCGCATCGCAGCGCGGGTGCGTGAGCGTGGCCCACAGCGCGCCAGCCACGCTGTCGCCAGCGGCCGAGCGCCGGGCCCAGAACTCGGCCAGCGCCTCGGTGGTCTTCAGCGGCTGGCTGTGGCGCAGCGAGATCGCGTAGCGCCGGTCCAGCTCCTTCTGCACCGCTTCGGACATCGCATTGCGCAGCTTGCATTCGGCATTCACGCCGCAGTGCAGCTCGTAGTCGCTGGCCACGGTCTTGCCGCCCAGCTGCTTGTCCACCAGCTTGCGCACCATCGCAATCGGCAGGCACACGCCGATGACCGGGCACTGCGCATGGCCGGACAGTTCCCAGATGCGGCGGCGGCGCGAGCCGCTGGGTGGCATCGCCTGGGCCGGGTGGGGGTTGGTGCCGGTCAGGGTGGCGGCAGCTTGGAAGGGTGGCATCGCGGCTCCCGGGTCAGCAGGGCGAGTCTTCGAGGGCAACGCTGGCCAGCAACTCGCGCCACTCGCAGCGCTCGGCCTGGCCCGGCGCCCGCTGGCCGCCGATGATGGCCAGCGTGCGGCCATCGGCATCGAACAGTTCCAGTGAACTCACCAGCCCTTCACTGGCCGGCAGCCGGACCCGCCAGGCGCTGGCAATGCAGTCCTCGCGCAGCTGCAACTGCAGGCCTGCGTCGTTCACCTGCAGCCACGGGCCTTGCACTTCCACGTGGTGCAGTGGGCCGCTGCAGGTCTGCACCGCACCCGGGTTGCCGCAGCACAGGCTCAGCGGCAGGCCGGTCTGTGCGGCGCGGGCCAGCACTTCATGTGCGGCACCGCCATCGACCGGCTGGGCAAATTCGGGTGATGCGAGCTGCAGCGCTGCCAGCCGGGTCAGGCCATGGCGGCGCAGCAGCGCGTAGAAGTCCTGCGGCACGCGCATCGAGGCCCAGCCGGCGCGAAAAGCGCGTGGGTCAACGCGAGTGGCGGGGCACGCAGCCGGCGCATGGCTGTTCGCTGCGTGCTGCGGAAACTGCGCAGCGGCTGGCGCGGCAAAACGCGCCACCAGCGCGTCGAATGCGGGCACCCGGCTGCGCGGGCCCAGCGTCACCTCGTGCAGCGGCAGGCCTTGGGCGTCGAAAAACTGCAGGCTGCGCTGCAAGCCATTGGCCGTGTGCTCCTGCACCGCGAAGCCGCGCGCCCATGCCGCGTAGAACAGCCGCAGCTCCAGTCGTCCACCCGAAACATGGCCCTGGTCGCCGCACAGCAGCGCCCGGCCATAAGGGCTGCTGGCGGCCAGCGTGCAGGCCGCCTGGCCGGTGCGCGCCTGCACCTCGCCCAGCGCGCCGATGCCGGCCATCAGCGCCGGCCAGCAAGGCTGCAGCGGCACTGCTTGTCGCCGGGCGTCGGCAGCGGCGGTTCGCGAGCGCCGCGCCGGAGGGTCGGTCGCAAAGCCGGGCCATGCGGCGGCGCGGATCGAAGGCGTTGGTGGGACGGAGGGACGGCCGCGGCCGGTGGGCTCGCTGCGCGGCAGCACGGAAAGGGTCATGGCGGTACAAGAACCAGTGGGCGGCATCCCCGCGGCCGCTTCACTTGGTGAGGATGAGCTTGCCCAGCGCCGTCAGGCGCAAGCGATAGACCTGGTCGCCGTGCGCGATTTCGGCCTGCTGCGCCTGGGCCAGCAAGTCCTGGCTGCGCCAGCGCGGGCAGGCGGCCCCATCGGGTGCGCGCGCCGGTGTGGCGCTGATGGCCGGCGTGTTCGGTGCGGACACCGAGACCGGGGCGGTGAAGGAAGTTTGAAGGGCTCGCATGAATGCATCGTAATACGAGCGATTCTTATTTGCATCCATAAAGTCGTGCTGGGCACATGGTTTCTGCATCACGATGCCCGTCAGAACGGCGGGAATTTGGGATCGGATCACCTGCCATTTTGTAAATGCGAATGAGGTGCATTAAAATCTACGCCATTCAAGTAGACGCATAACAGCGGCGCTGGACTTGGGCCGAGCGCCGTCCGTTAAAGCCTGTCCTGGCAGCGTGGTGCTGTGCGGGATCTGCTGATGCTTCCCAGAGAGACGTTTCGATGATCAGAGCTTGGATGGTGCGGCTGCACCGCTGGTTTGGCCTAGCAGCCGCGCTGTTCCTGTTCATCGCCGGGGCCACCGGCGCCGTCATTTCATGGGACCACGAGCTGGACGCCTGGCTGAACCCGGCGCTGTACGAGGCGCGCAGTGGCGGGCTGGGCCAGGCCCGGCCGGTGGCCGAACTGGTTGCTGCGGTGGAAGCGGCGGATCCTAAGGTGCGCGTCAGCTACTACCAGCTGGCGGTCGAGCCGGGAGAGACCTTCAGTGTGTCGGTGGTGCCGCGGGTCGATCCGGCCACCGGCCAGCTCTTCGAGCCTGGCTACAACCAGGTGGCGCTGGACCCGGTGACGGCCGAGGTCCAGGGCAGGCGCGAATGGGGCGCAGTGTCGTTGAGCCGCGAGAACCTGCTGCCCTTTCTCTACAAGCTGCACTACTCGATGCACTTGCCCGATGCCGGCAGCATCGAGCTGGGCATCTGGCTGATGGGCCTGATCGCCATCGCCTGGGTGCTGGACTCGCTGGTCGCGCTGTGGATCTCGTTCCCGAATGCCGCGCAGTGGAAGCGCTCGTTTGCGTTCCGCTGGGGCGCCAGCGGGCACAAGCTGGTGTTCGACCTGCACCGCTCCGGCGGCGTGTGGCTGTTCCTGCTGGTGCTGTTGCTGGCCATCACTTCGGTGGCCATGAATCTCAACACGCAGGTGATGCGGCCGGTGGTGTCGGCCTTCTCGACGCTGTCGCCATCACCCTTTGCCAGCCGCACGCCAACGACGCCCACCGCGGCAGCGGAGCCGAAGGTCAGCGCCGCCCAGGTCGTTGCGCTGGCGCAGGCCGAAGGGCTGCGGCGTGGCTTCAGCGAGCCGGCTGGCGCGGTGTTCCTGTCGCCCGAGTTCGGCCTCTGGGGCGTGGGCTTTTTCCGCCCCGGCCATGACCACGGTGACGGCGGCCTGGGCAACGCCTGGCTTTATTTCGACGCCGGGACCGGCGAGCTGGCCGGCGACAGCGTGCCCGGCACCGGCAGCGCTGGCGACATCTTCATGCAGAGCATGTTCCCGCTGCACTCGGGCCGCATCATCGGCCTGACCGGGCGGGTGCTGATCTCGCTGATGGGTGTGGTGATCGCCTCTTTCAGCGTCACTGGCGTGCTGATCTGGGCGCGCAAGCGACGCGCGCGCAGCGTGGTGCAGAAGCTGGCGGTGGCGAAGTCAATGCGCGCCGCTGCCTGAGCGGCTTGCTTCAGGCACCGGCCTGGCAGGCCGGGTCGCTGCACAGCCCATAGAGCGACAGCGCGTGTTCGCGCAGCTCGAAACCGCGCTCGGCGGCAATGCGCTGCTGCAGCTGTTCGATTGCCGGATCGCAAAATTCCTCCACCTTGCCGCAGCGCAGGCAGACCAGGTGGTCATGGTGCTCGCCGTGGTTCAGCTCGAACACGGCGCGGTCATTGTCGAACTGGCTGCGCAGCAGCAGGCCGGCCTGCTCGAACTGCGTGAGCACCCGGTAGACGGTGGCCAGGCCAATGTCCGAGCCGTCGTTCAGCAACTGTCGATACACGTCTTCCGCGCTCAGGTGGCGGCGCTCCGAGCGGTCGAACACGGCCAGGATGCGCAGCCGCGGCAGGGTTGCCTTCAGGCCGCTGGTCTTCAGTTCTTCGGCCTGGATCTGGGGGGTTTTGTGCATGGTGGCGGCAAACGCGGATCGTGATGACGAACGGGCAATGGCCGATTATTGCAAATGAGATCGATTTGCATCAATGCAGGATCTGGGATCGAGGTCTTTGTGCCGGGGTTCGCTGCAGCCGGCTGTAGCAAATCCCGAATACGAGCGATTCGCGATCCATCCGGCCGGGCATGGATAACCATTTGGCCCATGGGGTGATGCGGCGCAGAATGCCACGATTCGCAGCGGTTCGAGCGCTGCCCCTCACACACAACAACCTCAAAGGAGCGGGCCATGAAGGGCGACGCCAAAGTCATTGAATTCCTGAATGCGCAGCTGAAGAACGAGCTGACCGCCATCAACCAGTACTTCCTGCATGCCCGCATGCTCAAGCATTGGGGCTTGTTGAAGATCGCGGCGCACGAGTACAAGGAATCGATCGAGGAAATGAAGCATGCGGACAAGCTGATCGACCGCATCCTGATGATCGACGGCCTGCCCAACCTGCAGGACCTGGGCAAGCTGTTCATCGGTGAAAACGCCGTCGAGACGCTGCACTGCGACCTGAAGATCGAAATGGGCTCCCATCCGCTGCTGAAGGACGCGATCGCCCACTGCGAAAGCGTGCGCGACTATGTTTCCCGCGACGTGCTGCTGGAGATCCTGGACGACACCGAAGAGCACATCGAGCACCTGGAAACCCAGATCGCGCTGGTGGCCCAGGTCGGCGAGCAGAACTGGCTGCAAAGCCAGATGAACGAAGACGAATCCTGAGCGCCTCGCACACGCGAAGGAAAAGCCGGCCTTGCGCCGGCTTTTTTCATGGGTGCAAGGGCGGCAACGGGTGCGACATTGGCATCACCGGAACGAGCCGCCAGCGTGCAGCGCGTCACGGGACTTGGCCCCACCGGACCACAGGTATTTGAGAAGCATTTGCATTCAGGTTATGCTTCGCCTGCGTTTTCGATTCCCGAGTTCACGTCCCTCGCAGGTTCCCATGATTGTCTGCCTTTGCAACCGCGTCAGCGACCGAGACATCCGCCAAGTCGTCCAGGTGCACGGTGTGCGCGACTTTGAAGTCCTGAAAGACATGACCCGCGCCGCATCCTGCTGCGGCTGCTGCCACGACTGCGCACGCGAAGTCTTCGACGCTGCCTGCGCCACCCAGCCGCACGAAAGCGCGCAGACGACCTGAAGACCTGGCCTGGCGTTCAGTCGCCTGCCAACACCACCTTGTTCCGGCCTTCTCGCTTGGCGCGGTAACAGGCTGAATCGGCGTCCCGCAGGACTTCGGCAGCACTCACATGCCGGCCGTTGACCAGCACCAGTCCCATGCTGCAGCCAACCGAGTGGCTTGCACCTTCCCAGCTCAGCGCGTAGCGGCCAACGTCGGCGCGCAGCGTTTCGGCAATCGCCTGCGCCCGTTCCACCGGGCAATGCGGCAGCAGCACCGCAAATTCGTCGCCTCCCAGGCGGGCGGCCAGGTCGGAGCGGCGCAGCGGCGCGGCCAGCACCTGGGCAATGCCGCGCAGCAAGGCATCGCCGGCTGCATGGCCGCCGCTGTCGTTGACCTGCTTGAAGCGGTCCAGGTCTATGAACAGCGCGCAGAACGGCGCGTGTCCGGCTTCCTGCGTCAGCGTCTCCAACGCCGCTTCGAAGGCGCCGCGGTTGGCGAGGCCCGTCAAGGCGTCGTGGCTGGCAGCCCAGGTCAGCTGTTCGCGGTGGTGCCTGGCCTGGGTCACGTCGTCGACGACCCAGATCGTGCCGGCACCGCGGTTGCCTGGCTGCACCACGCGGCCGCGCATGCGGGCCCAGAAGCCTTCGCCGTCCATGCGCTGCAGCCGGACTTCGCCTTCGAAGCTGCCGTGTGACGCAAACGCTGGGCCGATGCGCGCACGCTGCTCGGCATGCGCTGCGTCGTCGGCATACAGCACCCGCGTGCGCTGGCCCACCAGCTGCTCGCGCTCGGCCCGGAAGATCTGGCAAAAGCGCCGGCTGACGACTTCCAGCCGGCCGTGGCGGGTCAGCGCAATGCCCACCTCCGCATGGTCGACCACGGCTTCGAGCTGCTGCAGCAGCTCGTTGACCTCCTGCTGGCGCTGGGCGCGTTGTTGCAACAGTTGCTGGAAGGCCCTGGCCATCGCGCCCACCTCGCCATGGCCAACCGGCCAGCGCTCGGCGCTGTCGTCGCCATTGACCAGCATGGCCTCGGCACGGCGCTGCAGCCGCGAGATGGGCCGCACCATGCGCCAGGAGCCGGCGCCCGCCAGGCCGCCGGCCAGCAAGGCCGCCAGCGCCGCAGCAATCCAGGCGCTGCGCCGTGCATCGTGCACCGGCAGCAGGGCAGAGGCCTCCGGGGTCAGGCGCACATGCACCCAGTCCGACAGCGGAATGCCGGCCATGGCCACCAGGTAGCCCTCGGACCACTCGGCCCGTCCCTCGGGCTCGGCCGGGCTGCCTTCCGCCTGCCAGCGGGCGACGACTTCGCGCAGGCCGGGCTCGTCTGCCGCCAGGCCGAGCAGGCGACCACTGTCCGGGTGGGCCAGGATGCGGCCTTGCTTGTCCATCACCAGGTCGATCACGCCATCGGTGCTGGCCTTGATGTTGAGCTGCGCAAACAGGCTGCTCGATTCGAGCAGCAGGCCGCCGGCCAGCAGGCCCCGGTGCTGGCCCTGTGCGTCCAGCACCGGGGCGGCAATGACCAGCAGGGGCGCATTCAGCGTGCGGCTGCGCAGCGGTGCGGAAACCACCGGCTGGTCGCTGTGCATCGCGGCATGGAAGTAGTCGCGGTCGCCCACGTTGGGCAGGTCCTGGGTGCTGCCTGCCTTCTGGTCGACGCGGGCCAGCATCCTGCCGCTTGGCGCCACCGCAAAGGCCCCGTCGAACAGGCTGGCCAGTGCGGTTTCGCCCATCAGCAGTTGCGCCAGCGCGCCGCTGTCTCGCCAGTCGACGCTGCTGCTGTGCTGGGCCACGCGGGTCAGCACATGGCGCAAGGTGTTCAGCTTGCTGCCCAGCAGCGCGGCGGTGCGCTCGCGGTTGTCGCGCTCCGCATTGAGCAGCATCTGGCGCAGGTCGGCCTGTGTGACCTGAAGCACCAGTTGCGCCGTGCCCAGCGCAGCGAGCACGCCAATCGTCACCACCATCGCGGTGATGCGGAACTTCAGCGTGCGGAGGATGGCGAACTTGCCCAAGGCGCGCGAAGGCTGGCGTGAGCGAAGAGGTGATGCGGCGGCGGCAAAGCGGTTGTCAGTCGCTCAGCAAGCCCTTGGTTTCGATGAAGCGCACCACTTCTGCCAGCCCCTCGCGGGTCTTCAGGTTGGTCATCACGAAGGGTCGGTTCGGCCGCATGCGCCGGGTGTCGGCCTCCATCACCGACAGGTCCGCGCCCACATGCGGCGCGAGGTCGGTCTTGTTGATGACAAACAGGTCGCTCTTGGTGATGCCGGGGCCGCCCTTGCGCGGGATCTTCTCGCCCGCGGCGACGTCGATCACGTAGATCGTCAGGTCGCTCAGCTCGGGGCTGAAGGTGGCGGCCAGGTTGTCGCCGCCGGACTCGATGAAGACGATGTCGGCGTCCGGGAACTGCGCCAGCATGCGGTCCACCGCTTCGAGGTTGATCGAGGCGTCTTCACGGATGGCCGTGTGCGGGCAGCCGCCGGTCTCCACGCCCATGATGCGCTCGGGTGCCAGCGCGCCGGCCACGGTGAGCAGGCGCTGGTCTTCCTTGGTGTAGATGTCGTTGGTGACGACGACCAGGTCCCACTTGTCGCGCATCGTCTTGCACAGCATTTCGACCAGCGTCGTCTTGCCCGAGCCCACCGGGCCGCCAACGCCGACGCGCAGTGGTGGCAAGGTCTTGGTGCGTTGGGCGGGCAGCTGGGTCATGGTGCGGGTCCGGCGATGCAGGTGAAGACAACAAGGGCTTCATCATGACATGCGCGGCGCCTGCCGAAGCGGCCCGAGAACGAGGAGGTGCGCAGGCGGCGGCCGGCCGAAAGGCGAGGGGGAGGACCTGCCGGCCCGCACCGCCGCCTGCGCGAAACTGCCGGGCCGGCCTCAGGCCGCGATGCCCACCGTCAACGATGCGACGTAGCCGGCGCTGTTGCTGCCGCTGATCTCGGCGATCTGCAGTGTGGTGCCGTCGCTGAAGACGTTGTCGGTCGCAAAGCTGATGCTGGCCAGGTTGCTGACGCTTTCCTGATAGCCACTGGCGCTGTAGACCGTGTTCAGCGTGGCCAGCGGGAAGCTGAGCTGCGAGGTCTTGACCTTGTGCGTGGCCGAGGTGGCCACGTCTAGGCTGGGATAGACCTCGAAATGGATGTGCGGCATGCGGCCCGAATAGCAGCCGGGGAAGATGGTGGTGAAGGTTACCTCGCCACTGGCATTTGCTTCCTGCACCCCGCGCAGGTAGCTCACACTGGTCAGCGAGCTGGCGTAGAGCGAGTAGTCACCGCCCTGGTCGCAGTGCCAGAGGTAGACGGCGTAGCCTGCCAGCGAGGCGCAACTGCTGCTGGTGTTGACCAGCGTCAGTGTCAGCGTCAACGGCACGCCACTGGCCACGGCGCTGCTGCTGCCCAGGCTGGGCGTGATGTCGCTGCGCACGATGCCGCTGAGCAGCAGTGCGTTGGCGACGCTGCCGTTGACGCTGTTCGAGCCATCGCCAGGGTAGGGACCGGCGGTCTCTTCGGGGATCACCGAGCAGCTGCCGGTCGTGGTGGTCGTCGTGCCGCTGCCACTGCTGCCGGAGTCCGTGTTGGTGTCGGTGGTCGTGCTGCTGCTGTCGCCACCGCCGCCGCAGGCCACCATGGCCAGCGAGCCCAGCGGTGCCAGGCTGCCTGCGGCCAGCCAGCGCAATGCGCGGCGGCGTTGCAGCTCGCGTGGCAGGGTCGCCGGCAGGGACTGCGCAGCGGCCAGCAGGCGCAGGTCGTGTTGCAGGCCTTCGTCGGCATGCGCTGCGTGCGCGCCGGCAATGTTCGGGGCAGTGGATGGCATGTGGGCTCTCCGCCGGTGGACCGGCTTGTGGGCACAGCGGGCAGTGGGTGCCTTGGCGATGTGCTGAGCCGGATGCTCGCGGCCGCAGGTTGCCGCTCTGTTGCTGTTGCGTAAGCCGGAACTCGCGCGTGCGCTGCGCTACCCAGCGCGGCCTGGCGAGCGCCTCAGGAGCGGAACAACCGCGAGTATTGCGCCTCGTGCTGTGCACTGAGGATGGCCAGCATCGGCGTGCAGGCCTGGCGCTGCTCGGCAGGCAGCTGCAGCGTGGCATCTATCACTGCCGGCAAGGCTTCCACCAGCCGCGCCAGCATGCGCTGGCCGGCGCTCTGGCCCAGCGGCACGGACTTGATCGCGGCCTGCACCATGTTCTCGGCCCAGCCAAAGGCATGCGCCAGCAGCGCCTCGCGGCGCGGTGCGCCCGTGTGCAGCACGGCCAGTGCAAAGGCCACCGGCCAGGTCGGCGCAGGGGCTAGGCTGCCGAGCGCCACCACGCGTGGGTCCTGCGGCTGGCGCTGCAGCAGCCAGAGCTGCAGTGAACGGCCCATTTGCTCGGTCTGCAGCCGCATCTCGCTGCTTTCGCGGGTCTGGCGCACCCAGTCGTTCAGCGCGGTGACGTGCACCAGGTCGTGCTGCTGCCAGGCCTCGTGCGCTGCGGCGGCAACGGCCAGGTCGGCACGCGACAGCGCCAGCTTCAGCTGGTCCAGCAACCAGTCGCCAGCCGAGACCTCGTCCCGCACCAGCCCGCTTTCAATCGCCGCTTCCAGCCCTTCCGAATAGCTGAAGCCACCGACCGGCAGCGCTGGCGAGGCCAGCCACATCAGCTGCAGCAGCGCGCTCGGGCTCAGGGCTTCGGCAGCGGCCACGGACTCAGTGATCGTGGCCGTGGTCATGCCCGTGGTCGTGGCCGCAACCGGGGCCATGTACGTGCGGCGTCGCCGCCACCGCGACGGCGATGCCAATCGGCTTGCCGCGCACGGGTGCAGGGGCCGCGGCAGGCGCGTGATCGTGCCCATGCCCATGCCCGTGATCATGGCCTGGGCCGTGGTCGTCATGCGCATGACCGTGGGCGTGTCCACCCGCCGCGTAGGCGCCGGCCTCCGGCTCGAAGGCGGTCTGCGTTTCCCGCACGATCAAGTGCATTTGCCGCAGCATGTCGGCCAGCACGTGGTCAGGCTCCAGCAGCAGGTGATCGGTCTGCAGCGCCAGCTGCACGTGGCGGTTGCCCAGGTGGTAGGCGGCCCGCATCAGATCGAACGGGCTGCCGTGCTCGGCGCAGGCGCGCACTTCCAGCACCGGCTGTGGCGCGGCCTTGACGGCAATCAGCGAGCCGTCCTCGGCCACCAGCACGTCGCCACCGCGCACCACGCTGCCCCGCGCCAGGAACACGCCCAGCCGCCGGCCGGTGGAATCCTGCGCCTCGAAGCGGCTCTTCTGTCGCACATCCCAGTCCAGCTCCACCGTGGCGGCGCGCTTGAGCAACACAGGGGCCAGGCCCTGGCCGCGGGAAATGAGTTTGCGAATGGTCAGCATGGCAGCGGTTCCCTGGGCGGGGCACAACAGGATCGAACCGACATGGTACCGGGTGGCATTGTTGGATCAGCCGTTGCTGGCGATGTCGCGGAGTTTGTCTGCATCGAGGATCATGATGCGCTTGTAGACGGCGGCGACCACGGCTTCGTCGGCGAGTTGGCGCAGTTCCTTGTTCATGGTCTGGCGCGAGACGCCCAGCATCGTCGCCAGATCGCCTTGCGACAGGCCGATGCTGAGACTCTGGCCGCTGCGCAGCGGTGTGCCGGTCTGGCCGGCCAGGCTGGCCAGCGTGGCGGCCAGGCGCACCCGCAGCGAACCCAGCACCTGCTGGTGCAGGCTCTGCAGGCTTTCGCGCTGGCGCCGCAGCGCCAGCCGCGAGACGTCCTTCCAGAGCCTGGGTTCTGCGTCCAGCTCGGCGATCACCGCGTCTGCCGGCAGGTGGATGACCTGCGACTCCTCATGCGCCGTGTAGTTGTAGAAACCCAGGGGGGTTTCGTCCAGCAGCCGCACCAGCGGGGCCACATGGCCGGGTGACATGAAGCTGTGCAGGTACTTGCGGCCGTCGGCATTGGTGCGGCTGATCTCCACCATGCCCGAGACCAGCACCAGCAACTCGCGCCGCGCAATGTCGTGCCCCAGCACCAGCGCGCCGCGCGCATGGCGCACCAGCCGTGCCGACTGCATCAGGTTGGCAATGCGAGGATAGGGCCATTCGGAAAACAGCTCGGTCCAGCGCAGCACGCGCTGGATCAGCAGGCTGTTGTCGCGCAGCGTCTCGCCATCGGCTTGATCGGCTTCGGTGGACGGGCTCGGGGTGTCATCAGGGGTAGGCAAGGGCGCGGCGCGATGGCAGTGTGAAGAAGTTCTATTGCCGCGGATCTTCCCCATTCTGTCAATCGGTTGACAGATTTGGCCGAGGGCCGCGGCCTATCGTTGTCAAGGACAGGCACGGTGCAGCTGGCACCCGGGCCTGCCCACCGCAGGGAGTCCAAAACATGAAATATCAGGCCAGCATCCTCGCTCACGATGCTTTCTTATTCAAGACCCGCATGTCGCTCGGCAGCGCGGTCTTGCTGGGCGCTGCTTGGGCCTCACCGGCGTGGGCTGGCAGCGTCACCGTGTCTGGCGCGCTGGACCAGTACCTGGCCTGGGCCAAGGCCGGCTCGCGCACCCAGTACCGGGTGGACGATGGCGGCAACATCGCCTCGCGCATCAACTTCAAGGGCACCGAAGATCTTGGGGATGGGCTGCGTGCCAATTTTCTGATGGAGAGTGGCTTCAACGCCGACACCGGCACGGGTACCGTGCCCGGGCCTGATTTCGGCTGGACGCGGCAGGTCTATGTGGGCCTCGCCGGCCGCTGGGGCTCGGTCGACCTGGGCCGCATGTACACCCCCGTCTTCTACGGCATCTACCGGGCCGATCCGTTTGGCCTGAACGTGGTGTTCTCGCCGCTGAACCTGGTTTCGGCCATTGACGGCCAGACGCGGCTGAACCCGTTTGCGGGTCGCGGCAGCAACATGCTGCGCTACCGCACCCCGGCCGAGTCGCCGCTGATCGTGGACCTTGCGTGGGCACCGGGCGAGTCGCTGGTCGAGAGCCGCCACAGCGGGGACTTGGTCGGGGGCCGCATCGGCTGGGCCACCGACACCTTCTACCTCGGCTATGGCCTTCAGCGCGCACGCGAAGGCTCCGCCGCCAGGCCCGTGCCCACGCCTGCCACGTCCAAGTACCAGGCCTTCAGCGCCTCGTACAAGTTCAACGAGCAGTTCCAGCTGACGGCCAACTTCGTTCGCAACACCTCGAACCTGGACGGCGTGCCGGCTGCCCGCATCACCTCGCTCGGCACCAGCTGGACGATTGCGACCACCACCACCTTGTTGGCCGAGGTCGCCCGGCGGGAACTGCACGACAGCCCGCGCGGCCAGGTCGTGATGACCTTGGGTGCGGACTACTACCTCAGCAAGCGCACCGTGCTGTACGGCCGCGCACTGGGGCTGAACAACCGCGGTGGCTCGTCGGTCAGCATGGCGCAGGTGGCCATCACACCCGGCAGCGACGAAGACACCAAGGTGGTGGCCTTGGGCATGCGGCACAGCTTCTAGGCACCGTCCGAACCAGAGCAGTCCATGAAAGAAAGTCAAATCACGCCAGACGACGCCTTGCTGCACCAGGCCGAAGAGGCCGTGCTCTATGCCTATCCGGTGTACGAGATGTGCCGCATGCGCGCGCTGACCTCGCCGCAGCGACTGCCCGGCGGCGAAGCCCTGGCACCACCGCGGCGCTGGTGCAATCGCTTCATGCACGCCCGCCGGCTGATGCGGCCAGGCCAGAGCCGCGTGCCCACCCCCAATCACGACACGCTCTATTCCACCGCCTGGCTGGACCTGGCGGACGGCGCCTGGGTGCTGGACATGCCCGACATGGCGGGCCGCTACCACGTGATGGGCTTGCTGGACATGTTCACCAACCCGTTTGCGCACCTCGGCCAGCGCCTCACCGGCAACCAGGCGCGCAGCTTCCTGATCACCGGGCCTGGCTGGCGTGGCGAGGTGCCGGCTGCCTTTCGTGGTCGCCACGAGCATGTGATCTCTCCGACACGCTGGGTCTGGCTGCTGGGCCGGATGCTGGTCGAGGAAGACGAGCGCGACCTGCCGGCGGCCCATGCGCTGCAGAACGCGATCCGTCTCTCCAGCCTGCCGGACTGGGAGGCCGGCCGGCCCAGCGAGGCCACGGCCTTCGACCCCGAATGCGACCCGAACGCTGCGCTGGACGCCACGCTGTTTGCGACCCAGGTCAACCGCGCGCTGCGTGACGACCCGCCGCCCGAGGACGATGCGTGGCTCAAGGCCGCATTGGCCAGTGCGGGCCTGGGCCCAGGCTGGCCGGTGCCGGAAGGCGAACAGCTCGCGTTGCTGCAGAAGGGGCTGGACCAGGCGCTGACGCGGCTGCGCACGCTGGAGAACGGCCGTCGCACCATGACCGGCTGGCTGCAGATGCCGCTGATCGGCAACACCTTTGCGCAGGACTATGAGTTCCGCGCGCTGGTCGCCTTGAAATACATCGGCATGCTCGAGAGCCGCGAGGCCACCTACTCGCTGGCACTGAACGATTCGCAGGGCCGGCCCCTCACCGGCAGCCACCGCTACCGCATGCGCTTCAAGCCAGGCACCTTGCCACGCGTCTATGCCTTCTGGTCGCTCACGCTTTACAGCAACGCCGACGGCATGCTGGTGCCCAACGTGCTGCACCGCCATGCGATTGGCGACCGCACGCCCGGCCTGCAGTACGACGCCGATGGCGGCCTGACACTGACACTCTCGCACCAGCCGCCGCAAGACCAGTTCGACATGCCCTCCGCGCGCGCCAACTGGCTGCCCGCGCCCGCCGATGGCTTCTACCTCTGCCTGAGGTTTTACCTGCCCAGCGACGCGGTGCTGGAGTCGCGCACGCCGCTGCCGCCACTGCAGCGCGAGGAGGGCATCGTCGCGGGGTGATAGGGTGCGGGCACGCGATGCGTCCCATGCCCTCCCACCCGATGCACCTGAAGTTCCGCTTTTCCCCCTGGCGCCTGGCTTTGCAGGTCTGGCCTTGCCTGCTCGCACCCGCCAGTCACGCCGCACCGGCCGATGACGCCGCCACGAGCTACCCCACGCGGCAGATCACCTTGATCGTGCCCACCGCGGCGGCAGGCGGCACCGACACCGTGGCCCGGCTCTTCGCACCCGCGCTGGCGCAGCTGCTCAAGCAGCCGGTGCTGGTCGAGAACAAGCCCGGCGCCAATGGCATCCTCGGCGCTGACGCGGTGGCCCATGCGCCCCCCGATGGTCACAAGCTGCTGTTCGCCTACGCTGCGGCCATGGTGGTCAACCCCAGCCTCTACCGCAAGCTGCCATACGACACCTTGCGCGACTTCGTGCCCGTCGTGCAGATCGGCAGGGGAGGCAACCTGCTGCTGGTGCGCAGCGACATGCCGGTCAAGACGCTGCAGGACTTTGTTGCCTATGCCAAGGCCCGGCCTGGCCAGCTCAGCTACTGCTCCTGGGGCGCAGGCTCCGGCGGCCATCTCGCGATGGAAAGCCTCAGCAGGCAGGCCGGGCTGCAGATGACGCATGTGCCCTACAAAGGCACCGCACCTTGCGTGCAGGACCTGCTGGGCGGCCAGGTCAACGCGGCATTTGCCGACACCACCTCCACGGTGGAACTCGTCAAGGCGGGCAAGCTGCGCCCGCTGGTCAACAGCGGCCCGGCCCGGCTGCCGCTGATGCCGGATGTGCCCACGATGAACGAAGCCGGCCACCCGTTCACCACCTATGCCTGGTACGGCCTTTTCGCTCCCGCCGGCACGCCGGACGCCATCGTGCACAAGCTCAACCGGGTCGTGAACCAGCTGATCCAGGATCCCGCCATCCGCCGGCGCATGAACGAGCTGAACACCAACGAGATGCAATCCAACACCCCGGAAGACTTCGCCGCCACCATCCGCCAAGACCTGAAGGACTGGGGCCAGTTGGTGCGGCAGACGGGGGTGGTGCTGGACTGAGGACATGCGCTGACGTGGCCTCCGCTGGGGTCGGCGCTGCCTTGTTGCCGCCGCACGATGAGAGCCTGGCGGAGCACGGCGTCGCCGCGCATCAGGCGCCCAGCAGCTCGGCCAGATGCAAAAAGCTGCGCGCATGAAGGTCGTTGCCGTCCTGCGGTGACACGTCCTTGATCTGCGACGCACCGAATTCGAGGGGGCGTTCGATGTAGGCCGTGCCCAGGCCGCAGGCGCGGGCGGCGGCGAGGTCGTCATGATGGGCCGCCACCAGCATGACCTGCGCGGGCTGAACGTCCAGCAGTCTGGCCACGCCCAGGTAGGTCGCCGGATCTGGCTTGTAGCGCTGGAAGGTTTCGGCGGAGAGCACGCAGTCCCAGGGCAGGCCGCCGTGGCGGGCCAGGTCCACCAGCAGGCTGAGGTTGCCGTTCGACAGCGTGGTGAGGATGAAGCGCCGCTTCAGGCGCTGCAGGCCGGCCACCACGTCGGGCCACGGATCCAGCCTGTGCCACGCAAAGTTCAGTGCATGGCGCTGTTCTTCAGGCATGGCCTGGAGACCGAAGCGGGGCAGGATTTCGTCGAGGATCTGCCGGTGCAGGTCGTCGATGCGCGTCCAGCCTTGCTCACCGCGCATCACGCGTTGCATCGCCGGCCGGTAGCCCTCGCGCCAGGCCAGCGCAAAGGCATTGGCATCCACCGCCAGGCCCAGCGCTTCGACTTCGCGCACGATGCCGCCGTGCCAGTCGACCACGGTGCCGAAGACGTCGAAGGCGAGGACTTTCAGCGGCTGCGCTTGAAGAGGCGGCATGCGAGTTCCCGGCAAATGTCGGTTCAGCGTTTTCGGGCCAGCACCAGCTCGTCGCAGGCTTCGTCCGCCAGGCGCTGGATGCGTGCGATTTCGTCGGTGGGTGCGGGGGATGCGTCAGTGTCCGGGGCCTCGGTGGCGTCTTCCTCGGCCAAGGTGTCTGGGTCCACGTCGGTGAGGCGGCTGAGGAACAGGCGCATCACGTGGTCCACGGCGCGGGGCGAGACGGTGCGGCGGTCGGCTTCGAAGTAGTGGGCCGGGGCATGCGGGCCGGTCACCACCTCGTAGGCCGGGAAGTAGAAGACCTGGGCATGGCGGCGGGCCAGCTCGCCCGCGGCCACGCGCAGCACGGCCTTGGCGTGCAACGTGGCGCTCAGCACGTGCTCGCCGGAAGCGGTGGCGACCAGCGGCACCGGCGAGACGGTGAGGATGACCCGCACGCGGGGGTTGACCTCGGCCAGCAGCGCGAGGAAGCGTTCCATGTCGGCCTGTACCTCAGTCACCGAGAAGCGCTCGAAGCGGTGCAGGGTGGGGTCGTAAACGCCGGCTGCCGTGCCGGGGGCGACGGGGTAGGCGGCGCCGTCCCGGCGCGAGAGCCAGCACTCGGTGAGTCCCAGCGTGAAGACCAGAAAGTCCGCGGTGGCGAACAGCTCGCGCACGGCGCGCAGGTGTGGCTCGCGGGCCTGCGCCACGGCCTCGGGCGATTCGTAGCCCGCGGGCTCGATGCGCGGCCGGAAGGGGTCGCACCAGCGGCCATCGGCGCGCTGCCAGGCGCTGTCCTGAGGATGGAACGTGCCATGAGCGCGCTCGAACAGCTGCAGCAGCTGGCGCGCGGTGTAGACGTTGCCGTAGCGGGCCGAGAACTCGGCGGCGTCCGCCGGGTCGTGTGGCTCGGTCTGCAGGAAGTGGAAGCCGTGGCGCCGCAGGCGGGCGGCGATGTGCTGTGCAAAGCAGCTGCCGGCGGTGGCGATGCGGTCAACCGTGGCAATCCGGAAGGTGGGTTCGTCGACCGGGTCCACCGCTTCGGGCGGCAGCTCGCTCACCGCCTGGCGCCAGAATGCGCGGTCTTCCAGCGCGGCGTAGGGGTGAGGGCGTGGCGCGGTGGGCAGTGCGTGCGCGGCCTGCGTGAGTTGCTGCAGCATGCGCTCGCCATAGGCCTCGTTGGCATGGCCGGGGTCGTCGCTCCACCAGCTGGGGCCGAGCAGGCCATCGGGCTCGAACACGTCGGCCGGCGGCGCCACGAAATGCAGCCCCAGCTTCTCGCATTCGGCCTGCACAAGGCTGCAGAAGTGTTGCCAGGCTTGCAGGCGAAAGGCCCGGCTTTCGAGCGACAGCGCGCGAAAGCGGGCGGTGCGCTCAGGCGGGAAGTGAGCCTGCAGGTCGTCGCAGGCGACCGGTGGCATGGGCGGGTAGACCAGCAGCGTGGCCGGCAATTGCGGCCGCAGGCATTCCACCCACTCGCGCAAGCGCGCTGGCACGTTGTTGGTCAGGCTGCGCAGCTTGGCTTCGTGCGTGGCCGTGCCGTTGGCATGGCCCTTGAGCCCCAGCGCAAAGGGCTCGTTGCCGGAGAGGCACAACACGCCCACGTCCGCCGGCCAGCGATCCAGCGCGGCGCGCACCTGGTCCAGCGCCACGCCGGTCACGCGTTCGGCCAGCCGGTGCTGCTCCGGTTCAGGCAGCTGCTTCAGCGAAGGGTGGCGGTACTGGCGTTCGCGCAGCTGGACGAAGTGGAACTCATCGGACTGGGGCCAGGTGCGCTCGCGCGCGGCGTAGTCCAGTGCGATCAGGTGGCTGTGACCAATGACGACAAAACGGCTCATGTGGGACAAGCAGGTGATGGCAGAACGGCAGGCTTTATAGCCTGAGTCGGTATCAAGCCCCTTCGGCTGCAGGCGTTCCCTGGTGATACAGCAGTTGCCAGCCCTGCTGCGTGCGCCGCCAGACGGACGAGCGATGTGTGGCGTTGACCAGCGTGTCGCCAGTTGCGCGGTGGGCCGACTGGTAGGTGAGCAAGGCCGTGTCCGGGCCCAGGGGCGTGACCGCGTGGCCCCAGGCCAGCACGTCTGGCCAGTGGGCCTGGCCGGCGAGGAACTGCAGCACCGTCTCGCGGGTGTATGGGCGGCCGGAGCGGCCCACTTCGTGGAAGTCGGCATGCAGCAGTTCTTCCAGACGCGAGGGTGAGCAGCGTGCGCCTGGGTGATGCAGCTCGGCTTCCAGGGCCTGCAGGGTGGCGCGCAGCGCGGCGTGAGGGGATGCCGATGCGCCAGCGTCCACCGGCGCAAAGCGCGCCTGGCTGCGGCCCTCGCTTGTGATCTCCCCGGTGAACATGTCGAACGGGCGCACCCACCAGCCGGTCTGGTTGTAGAGCGGCCGGTAGACCACGAACGCCTCCAGGCTCTCGCTGTGGCGGGCCACGCCGACCACCTCGTATTCGCCGCCCTTGTAGTGGCGGTAGCGGCCCAGTTGAAGCTGGGGCAGGGCGGGCAGGGCTTCGGATTCGCTCATGCAGGTCTTCTGGTTTTCGGCTGGGATCGGCAGGGTAGCCCAGCCAGGGGTGTCGCTTCGCAGTCACCAGGCGCGTGAAATACTCGCGGCCATTTTTAACGATGCATGACGCCTGACGAAGCCGCGTGAACGCCGCACGCTGTTCCTCGTCAAGATGTCCGTCCTTTCCCGGTCCTGCTTGCCTTACGCCATGAATCGCCGTCACGTTCTCTGCCATCTCGCCGCCCTGTCCGGTGCCGCCAGCCTGCCCGCGCTGGCGGATGGCGCGCCCATCCTGCTGGGACAGTCCGCCCCATTCAGCGGGCCTGCCAGCGAGCTCGGCCTGGCGTTCCGGCAGGGGGCGATGCTGGTGTTCGACCAGGTGAACGCGCGCGGCGGCATTGGTGGGCGCAAGATCGAATTGCGCAGCATGGACGACGGTTACGAGCCCGAGCGCTGTGCGGCCAACACCCGGTCGCTGATCGGCGCAGGCGTCACTGCGCTGTTCGGCTATGTCGGCACGCCCACCTCGCTCGCCGCGCTGCCCTTGTTCACGGCGGCCAAAGTGCCGTTTGTGGCGCCCTACACCGGCGCCGAGGCGCTGCGCACGCCGTTCAACCGCTACGTGTTCAACGTGCGGGCGTCCTACTTCGACGAGGCCGCCGAGATCGTCAAGCAGATCACCGCAGTGGGCATCAAGCGGGTGGCCGTGTTCTACCAGGACGACAGCTACGGCCAGTCCGGCCTGCAGGGCGTGCAGGCGGCGCTCAAGCCGCTGGGCCTGGCGCCAGTGTCGCTGGGCACGGTGGAGCGCAACTCCACCGACGTGGCCGCCGCGGTGAAGAGCGTGGTGGCCGGCTCGCCCGAGTGCGTGATCCAGATCAGCGCCTACAAGTCCTGCGCGGCCTTCATCCGCGCGGCCAGGCTGGCCGGCTTTGGCGGCAATTTCTACAACCTCTCGTTTGTCGGCACGCAGGCACTGGCCGACGAGTTGGGCTCGGCCGCGAAGGGCGTGATCGTCTCGCAGGTCATGCCCTTCCCGTTCTCGACCCGCACGCCGGTGGCGGGCGAATACCTCGACCGGCTCAAGGCCTCCCACCTGCCGGGCAAGGACCCGAGCTACAGCGGCATGGAAGGGTATGTCGCTGCGCGAACAATGGTCGAGGGCCTGCGCCGCGCGGGCAACACCATCCATGCCGAGAGCCTGGTGGCCGGCCTCGAATCGCTGCACGACTTCGACCTGGGCGGCTTCTTCGTCAACTTCTCGGCCCAGCGCCACAATGGCTCGAAGTTCGTCGACATGACGATCCTGACCGAGGACGGCCGCGTGCGGCACTGACCCAAGCGGGTGCCTGAATTGCGGGCCGTGTCAGGCAGCGCGCGGGATGGGCCGCCACAATGGCCGCCGTGTCCCATTTGCCAACCTGCCGTACCGGTGCCGACACCTGCTTCGCGAGCCGCATCGCCGCTCACCTGCTGGCATGCTGCCTCGCCATTGGCCTGATTGCGCCCTGTGCAGCGCTGGAGCCTGACCGCCGGCTCGGCCAGTTGCAGCACAGCGCCTGGTTTGCGCGCGATGGCGCGCCGACCGAGATCGTCGGCATCACGCAGACGCCTGACGGTTTCCTCTGGCTGGGCACGACCAGTGGCCTGTTCCGTTTCGACGGGCTGAAGTTCGAGCGCATCGACCTGTTCCCCGCCGGGAGCAGCCTGGGCCATGCCCAGAACATCAGCACGTTGATGCTGGCGCCGGACGGCAGCCTGTGGATTGGCTTCCGGCTGGGCGGCGTGCTGCGCTGGGACGCTGCACCTGCGGCTTCGTCCGCCAGCGCACACTGGTACGGCACCGAAGCCGGCTTGCCAAACGGCACGGTCTTCCACCTGCTGCAGGACCGCGACGGCCAGGTGTGGGCGGCCACGGCGCTGGGCCTTTTTGCACTGCAGGCCGATGGCCGCTGGTCCGAGGTGGGCCCTGCGCAAGGGCTGGACGGTCACTTTTATCAGTACCTGATGCAGGACGCTGGCGGCACCCTGTGGCTGAACGGGCCCAACGGCCGCTGGGACCTGCGCCGACCGGGCGCGTCGCGTTTCGAACGTGCCGTCGGCATGGATCAGGTGAATGACATGTCGATCGACCGCGAGGGCCGCCGCTGGCTCTGGGACCGCGACGACCGGCTGCGGCTGGCCGATGGCGCCGCGGCGCCACAGCTGCCGGTACGGTCCATCGGCCACCACGGTGGCGGCCTGCGCGCCGACCGTGATGGCGGCATTTGGCTGTTCCTGTTCGATGGCGGCATGCTGCGCCTGGCCAGGCCCGAGGATCCTGCCTCCGGCTTCGAGCATTTCGATGCGCAGGACGGCCTGTCCGGCGACCGCGTCACGGCCTCTTTCGTGGACCGTGACGGCAACCTGTGGGTGGGCACCGCCAAGGGACTGGACCGCTTCCGCCCGGCGCGCGCGGTGCCGGCACCTCTGGCTCACGGCTTGGAGGTGGGTGTGATGGCGCCACTGGACGACGGTTCGGTGGTGACCGGCTCGATCGGCCAGCCGCCGGCACGGCTGTGGCCCACGGGTGCTTTCGAGGCCTTGCCGGGCGACTACCGGCCCGGCGAGACCATGTTCGGCGCAGCGGTGCGGGCACCTGACGGTACAGCCTGGGTCGGCGGCATTCCCGATCTCTGGCACCTGGTGGACGGCCGCATGCAGCGTGTGGCCGCGCCGGCCGACATCGCGCCGAAGAACCCGGTTCAGATCCTGGCGGCAGACGCGCAAGGCGCGATCTGGGCCGCCTGGTGGGCCACGCCGCTGCGCCGCTGGAACGGGACCGGCTGGGATGCGGTGCGACCGGCCGAGCGCGGCGAAGAAGTGATGACCGCAATGCTGGATGACCGTGGCGGCTTCTGGCGTGGCCTGGCCAGCGGCGAGGTGATTCGCCGCGACGCGGCTGGCGAGCAGCGCTTCGACCGCACGCAGGGCCTGGCGCTGGGCCGCGTGCTGAGCCTGCACGCGCGGGACGGCGAGCTGTGGGTGGGCGGCGAGCTCGGTGCATCGCAACTGCTGGACGGGCGCTTCCGTGGCCTGCAGGTCGAGGGCGAGCAGGGGCTGCGTTCGGTCTCGGGCATCGTGCAGTCGGCAGGCGGCGACCTCTGGCTGAACGACGAGTCCGGCATCCTGCGCATCCGGCGGTCCGACCTGAAGCGCTGGCAGCGCGAGCCGCAGTGGCGCCTGCCGGTCGAGCGGCTGGACTGGCGCGATGGCGTGATCGGTCCGTCGCCCTCGGTGCGCGGCCTGCCGTCTGCCACCGAAGGCCGGGACGGCCGGCTCTGGTTCAGCCGCAACACCGGCATCTATTGGGTGGACCCTGCACGGCCCGCAGCCGCCACTGCGGCACCGGTCGCGCGGGTCACCCGCGTCTCCGTGGATGACCAGCCATGGCCGACCTCGACCGACCTGCAGCTGCCAGCTGGCAGCCAGGTGGTTCGCATCGGCTACACCGCGCCTTTGCCCGGCGCGCCGGAGCGGGTGCGCTTTCGCCACCGGCTGGTCGGGCTGGATCCGGGCTGGCAGGCGCCCACCGAGCGCCGCGAGGCGGTGTTCACCCACCTGCCGCCGGGCGAATACCGGTTCGAGGTGCAGGCCATGGACGAAGGCGGGCGCTGGCAGTCTGCGGTGGCCGGCATGGGTTTCGCGGTCCAGCCCACGCTGACGCAGACGGGCTGGTTCCGCGCCCTGCTGACGGCCATGGCAGTGGTGCTGGGCTGGCTGCTGTACCGCTGGCGCATGGCCTGGAACAGCCGGCGCGCGCAGGAGCGCATCGAGGCGCGCCTGGCCGAGCGCGAGCGCATTGCCCGCGAGCTGCACGACACCTTGCTGCAGAGCACGATGGCGCTGACGGTGCAGATCGAGGCCGCCAGCATCCAGCTGCCCGAGAGCGACCCGCTGCGCCGCGGGCTGGTCTCGGCGCTGGACATGGCGGACGCGGCGGTCGCCGAAACGCGTGCCCGCGTGCAGGACCTGCGCCGCCACCAGCAGCCCGAGGAGCTGTCGCAGGCCTTGCAGGCGGCCGTCATTGCGATGCGCGGTGCCGGCCATCGCCCCGCTGTGCGCGGAGAGTGCATCGGCAATGCGCGCGCGCTGGCGCCGGCTGTCTGGCAGGAGGCCTTCCGGCTTGGCCTGGAGGCCGCGCAGAACGCCTTGCGCCACGCCCAGGCCGGCGAAATACGATTGACCGTGCGCTACGGTCCGCAGGCGCTGGCCTTGTTCGTGGTCGACGATGGCATTGGCATGGACGTGTCCCCTTCTGACCTCACCCCGAGCCCGGATGGCCTGCCCGCCTGGGCCAAGCAAGCCCGGGACCGTGGCCACTTCGGACTGGTGGGCTTGTACGAACGCGCCCGCCACCTGGGCGGCCAACTCGACATCGAAAGCGCCGTCGGCCTGGGCACCCGGGTGCAGCTGAGCCTGCGTGCTTCGAAGGCCTACCTGCCCGGATCACGGTCGTGGTGGCCATGGTCGAGAAACCGGAAAACCACCGCGGGCTGAGCGCCTCAGGAACCCTCAGGCCTCGAAAGGTGTCTGGTCCAGTGCCGTGACCTGGATGGGCAGGTCGGGGCCGGTGACGGCGATGCTGCGCACGTCGCCCGGCATCAGGTCGATGAAGTTGTCGGAGAAAGCAACGCCGGGCGCCGTCAGCCAGATGCCTTTGGTCGGGCGCTCGGTGCGCAGCGTCAGGCCGCCCGCGTGACGCGCCACCTGCAAGCCGCAGTCGCCCAGCGGGTGGAAGCGGAACGGTTCGGGCCAGGCGCAGTCGCGGGCGATGCACTCGCCGTCCACCCACAGGCTGGCTTCGACGACGGCCGGCGCGGCCAGGTCCAGCGGGAAATTCAGGTCGGTGCTGCCGTTGGATGGCGCCATGAGTTCAGCCGTCTGCACTTCACTGCTGACCCCGGCCAGCGCATGGCATTGCAGGCGGACTTCGCAGCGGGTCGCCGCAAGCGCTGACGAGATCCAGCAACGAGCTTCGCCGTCGACCTGCCGGACCGCGATGGCCAGCGGCGCCAGTGCGCGGCGGATCGCATGCCATGCAGGTTTCAGCGTGCCAAGCGAATCGATGATGGCCCAGCTGGTCACCGGCCAGCAGTCGTTGAGCTGCCAGACCAGCGCGCCGCCCACCGCCCGCCGGCCAGCGCCCAGCCAGCGGTGGCGGAAGTCCTGGAAGGCGTAGCGCATGGCCTCGGCCTGCACGAACTGGGTGGCATAGACCGCATCGGCCAGCGTGGGTCCGGCATTCAGCGTGTCGGCCACATACACCGCCAGCCGCCGGTGGCCATCCTGCAGCGGCAGGCCGGCTTTGTTGTGCGCGGCCATGGTGCGGCTGAGCGGGAATTGCTCGGCTTCGGGGATGGCTTGCTGCAGCAGGTCCAGCGACGGATGCGACTGCATGCCGAACTCGCTGACGAAGCGCGCCTGCACCGTGTGATAGCGCTGGTACGGCAGCATCGCGCCGTGCCAGATTTCCCAGCTGTGGCGGTCGCCCACGGTGGGGTTGTCGGAGGTCAGCGTGTCGGTGGCGCTGGGGCTGTAGGGGCTGCCGGGCCAGTAGGGGCGCTGCGGGTCCAGCCGGGCGCAGAGCTCGGGCAGCAATTGTTCGTAGATGGCGCGGGCTTCGAAGCGGGCCATGTCCTTGCCCTTGCCGTACAGCCCCATGGACTCGGCAATCGCGTAGTCCTCGTTGTTGCCGCACCAGAGCGCCAGGCAGGCGTGGTGGCGCAGGCGCTTGACTGCGGCAGCGGCCTCGGCCTCCACGCTGCGCAGGAACTCGGGGTTGGCCGGGTAGATGCCGCAGGCGAACAGGAAGTCCTGCCAGACCAGCAGGCCGAGTTCGTCGCAGGCGGCGTAGAACGCGTCGTCCTCGTAGATGCCGCCGCCCCACACGCGCAGCATGTTCATGTTCGCCTCGGCCGCCTGCTGCACGCGCAGCCGGTAGCGTTCAGGCGTGATGCGGTTGAGCAGGTTGTCGTCCGGTATCCAGTTGGCGCCGCCCATGAACAGCTCGCGGCCATTGACCTCGAAGCAGAAAGAGCTGCCTTTTTCACCGGCCACCGGTTCCTGCAACAGCCGCAGCCTGCGCAGGCCGATCCGGCGGCTGTGCGTGTCCAGCACCTGCTCGCCGGCCTGCAGCGTGGTCACCAGCGTGTACAGCGGCTGCGCGCCCTGGCCGTTGGGCCACCAGAGTTCCGGCGCGTCCACATGCAGGCTGGCCTCGGTGCCGGCGGGCACCGAAGCTTCGGCCACGAGCTTGCCTTGCGGGTCGAGGAGACGGTGGTGCAACGCCAACGCCGCGTCCTGCGTTCCCGCCAATTCGCAGCGCAGGTCTACCCGCGCATGGCCGAGGTCCGTCGTCAGGTGCACGGTGCTGTCCACCTCTTGCAGCCGGGCCTCGTAGGTTTCGAGCTTGACCGGCTGCCACGGCCCGGCGGTCAACAGCACAGGGCCCCAGTCCCAGCCGTAGTGGTACTGGGCCTTGCGCACATGCAGCCGGCTGGATTCACCATTCCACAGGTTGCGCCGCCCCAGAACTGCCTCCCGCTCGCGCCCCCGCCGCTGGGCCGATTCGAAACAGATGCCCAGCCGGTTCGAGCCGGGCGTCAACAGGCCTCGAACGTCGATGCGTGCCGGCACGAACATGTTGTCGCTGATCAGCACTCGCTGTCCGTTCAGGTAGACGGTGGCAAACGTGTCCAGCCCCTCCAGCACCAGGTCCACCTGCGCGCCCAGCGCTGCGGCGTCGACATCGAAGTCGCAGCGGTAGCACCAGTCCTGCTCGGCCACCCATTGCACTTCGGCCTCCTGCGTGCCGAAGTAAGGGTCCGGTATCGCCCCCTGCGCAATCAGGTCCTGGTACACCGTGCCCGGCACCGTCGCCGGCCGCCAGTCCGCCTCGGCCGCCAGGTTCTCCAGCATCGAGAGCTCAGGCGCCGCCATCCGGAACAGCCAGGATTCGTGCAGCGGGCGGGCGGTGGTGGCAGCGGGCATGGCGAGGCTCCGGGTGCGGTGGGCGGCATGAGGTCAGGACCGATGCTGGCACAAGCGAGGCCTGCGCGGGCCGCTGCCAATGAAAACGGCCGCCCGTTGGGGGCGGCCGTGTGATGCCGGAGGCTGAAGGCAGCGAGCTTTCGGCTGCCTTTCCTCGCGTCAGTAAGTGGCCTTCAGGCTGACGCCCGAGAAGGCTGAGTAGCCGCGCACCATGATGTAGTAGTCACCTGCCGAGGTGCTGGTGGTGGTGCAGGTCTCGTTGTTGCCGCTCAGGTAAGGCCGGCACGAGTACGTGGTGGTGGTCGGCCGTGACCCGAAGCGGGTGTAGAGGTCTGCGTCGCCCGTGCCACCCGAGGTGGTGATCGTCAGCGTCTTGCCGGCCGGGACTGTGATGCGCCAGTATTGCGCGCTGCTGGTGGCCCCGGAGATCGTGATGGCCTGGCCATTGGTCAGCAACGGATCACCACCGCCGCCGCCACCCGTCGTGGAGTAAGTGGCCGTCAGCGAGACGCCGCTGTAGGCCGAATACCCGTTGAGCAGCACGTAGTAGGTGCCGGCCGCAGGGTTGGTCACGGTGCAGGTTTCGGCGTTGCCGGTCTTGTACGGACGGCAGTCGTAGGTCGACAGGGTCGGGCGGGCGCCCAGCTTGGTGTAGAGGTCCACGTCACCGGTGCCACCCGAGATGGCGATGGTCAGCGAGGTTTGCCCACTCGGCACGACGATCTTGTAGAACGCCTGCGAGCTGGCCGCTCCGCTGATGCCGGTCACCGCGGTGCCGTTGGTCAGCACGATGTCCGTGCCACCGCCGCCACCACCGCCACCGCCGGTGCCACCGGTCACCGCCACGCCTACGGCATTCCAGGCATCGGCCACCGAGACCTGCTCAGCCGCGGTCAAGCCGAGGTTGATCGCGGCTTGTTTGGTCGCGTTGCCGGCTGCCAGGAAGTTGGCGTTGGAGGTCAGGATGTTGACGTTGGCTTCGTAGAAGACCCGGATGGCCTTGGCCATGCCGATGCCGGTCACGTTGATCGTGGACTTGCCGCGGGGATGGGTGCCACCCTGCGAGAGCAGGTAGAACGCCAGGTTGGCAATGCCCGAGCTGTAATGCACGTCCACATTGCCCACGCCGCTGACCCAGAAGTCCTTGGACGAGCCATCGGCCGCCGGGTCGCTCATGTAGCGCAACGCAGGCGGCAGGATGTCTTCGCCGACCTTCCAGGTGTCGGCCGAGACGGTCAGCGTGCCGGTCTTGCCGCCGTCGACATAGGCCTCGGTGAAGGCACCGAAGATGTCGGACATGGCCTCGTTCAGGCCGCCCGATTCACCCGAATAAACCAGCCCGGACTCGTTTTCGGTCACGGCGTGGGTCAGTTCGTGGCCGGTCACGTCCACGGCGCGCGCCAGCGGCAGGCAACCTTGGCTGGAGTTGCCGTCGCCGTAAACCATCTGCGTGCCGTCCCAGTAGGCATTGCAGTAGTTGGTGCTGTAGTGCACCGAGCTGATCAGCGCGGCACCGGCATTGTTGTAGGAGTCGCGGTTCCAGAAGGCCTTGTAGGCTTCGTAGGTGGCGCCGGTGCCGTCGTAGGCGGCGTTCACGTCGGTGTCGCTGGTGGCCGCCTGGCCTTCGGAACGCTTCAGCGTGCCGGGGATGCTGGTGCCGTTGTTGGCGCTGTAGATCTTGCGGTTCTCGGCGAAGTGGATCTGCGGATGCACCGCGACGATGGCGCCGCTGTCCACGTCGACGTAGACCTTGTCGCGCACCGGGTCCTGCCCGCGCGTGCCGGTCACCACCGTCTCGTAGGCCATGTGGAAGCGGCCTTCGGGCGTCAGCAGGAACACCTTGTGCGGTGGCGTGGTGGCCATGCCGGCGAAGCGCGCATCGGCCGCGATTGCGGGATGCACTGCACTTTCGCCGACGTTCTTGGCTCCCAGCGTGGCCGCGATGTCGCCGCGGGCCGTGCCGTTGATCGCGAAGATCTTGCCCTTGCCGTCAATGTGCACGACCAGGTCACCGCCGATCACGTCCAGGCCGCGGTGGGTCTGGTTGTAGCGCAAGTGCTGGTTGCCGTTGGGGTCCACGTTGACCTTGCGCAGCTGCAGCTCGGCCGGGCGCAGGCGCAGGGCGGCCAGCGCCGGGACCAGCGCGGGGCGCATGGCCTGCTGGGTGGCGGCAAGGTCCGTCGCGTCCAGCCGCGGGGCGTGACCGAGGTCGCCTCGCAGGAACAGCGGCAGTCCGTCAGAGCTGGCCTGGATCACATCGACCGATGGCAGCGTGCCGAGCGCACGTGCGACGTCCGTTGGCGTGTTGCCGGGGATCGCGGCCATTGCGCTGGTGGCCAGCAAAAGGCCTGAGGCGGCCAGGGCGGTCATCAACGGACCATGGGCCCATCTGAAACTCATCGAACTCATCATTGCTCCCAACAGGTATGGGTTCACGCGCGGTAACGCGTGCTGCCATGTCGTCCATGCCCGCCCGGATTGGCGAGCGGACGGATGCTCGGAGTGCGACAAGGATGTGTCAAACCCCTAAGTCGTCAGTGACCTGAGGTGCCTCAAGGCAGGTCTTACGAGGAGATGGCGCTGTCCCAGGCGCTGGCCGCCCACGGCGCTAAGGGATCGTCCTGATGGGACACACCCTGGAAACAACGATCGCCTGTCCCCTTCACAGGTGACGAGGCATTGCGTGCTGAGGAAGGGCGCGACTCTTGCGCCTCGCGAAGCCGGTGAGCCGGCTGCCGTGGATCCGTGCAACGGCGCTCCCGCGCCGTTGCCGGAACTTGCTGAACTTACGCCTGGATGCGTAGTGTCAGAATAAGAAGTACCTCTGCGCCATCGGCAGCACTGTCGCCGGTTCGCAGGTTAGCAGCTGGCCGTCGGCGCGCACGTGGTAGGTCTGCGCGTCGATCTCCATGGTCGGCAGGTAGCTGTTGTGCACCATGTCGGTCTTTCTCACGGTGCGGCAGCCGCGCACCGCGGCGAGCTGCTTCTTCAGGCCGAAGGCGTCGCCGATGCTGTTGGCCAGGCCCGCCTGGCTAACGAAGGTGAGCGAGCCGCGGGCCAGCGCGCCGCCGAAGGCGCCGAACATCGGGCGGTAGTGCACCGGCTGTGGCGTGGGGATGCTGGCGCTGGGGTCGCCCATCGCGGCCATCGCGATGAAGCCGCCCTTGAGGATCAGGCTGGGCTTGACGCCGAAGAACGCTGGGCGCCAGAACACCAGGTCGGCCCACTTGCCGACCTCGATCGAGCCGACTTCGTGCGCAATGCCGTTGGCCAATGCCGGGTTGATGGTGTACTTGGCCACGTAGCGCTTCAGGCGGCCGTTGTCGTGGCGCTCCGGGTCGCCGGCCAGCTTGCCGAGCTGGGCCTTCATCTTGTGCGCCGTCTGCCAGGTGCGGATGATGACCTCGCCGACCCGGCCCATGGCTTGGCTGTCCGAGCTCATCATGCTGATCGCGCCCAGGTCGTGCAGCATGTCCTCGGCGGCAATCGTCTCGCGGCGGATGCGGCTTTCGGCGAAGGCCAGGTCCTCGGCGATGGACGCGTCCAGGTGGTGGCAGACCATCAGCATGTCGACGTGTTCGTCCACCGTGTTGACGGTGTAGGGCATGGTCGGGTTGGTGGAACTGGGCAGGAAGTTGGCCTCGCCGACCACGCGCAGGATGTCCGGCGCATGGCCGCCGCCGGCGCCTTCGGTGTGGAAGGCGCAGAGGCTGCGGCCCTTGGTTGCGGCAATCGTGTCTTCGACGAAGCCGGATTCGTTCAGCGTGTCGCTGTGGATCGAGACCTGGGTGTCGGTTTCTTCGGCGACCGACAGGCAGCAGTCGATGGCCGCGGGCGTGGTGCCCCAGTCCTCGTGCAGCTTCAGGCCGATGGCACCGGCCTCGATCTGCTGGCGCAGCGCGGCCGGCTGCGAGGCATTGCCCTTGCCGAGGAAGCCGAGGTTCATCGGGAAGGCGTCTGCCGCCTGCAGCATGCGTCGCAGGTTCTCCGGTCCCGGCGTGCAGGTGGTGGCGAAGGTGCCGGTGGCCGGGCCGGTGCCGCCGCCCAGCATGGTGGTCACGCCGCTGGAGAGGGCCTCCTCGATCTGCTGCGGGCAGATGAAGTGGATGTGGCTGTCGATGCCGCCGGCCGTGACGATCATGCCCTCACCGGCAATCACCTCGGTACCCGGTCCGATGACGATGTCCACGCCCGGCTGCACATCCGGGTTGCCGGCCTTGCCGATGGCGGCAATGCGCTGGCCGCGGATGCCGATGTCGGCCTTGACGATGCCCCAGTGGTCCAGGATGACCGCGTTGGTGATGACCAGGTCCACCGCCTCGTGTGCGCCGGGGCCGTTGGGCACCTGGCTCTGGCCCATGCCGTCGCGGATGGTCTTGCCGCCGCCGAACTTCACCTCTTCGCCGTAGCCACCGGCCTTCAGCGTGAAGTCTTGTTCAACTTCGAGGATCAGCCCGGTGTCCGCCAGCCGCAGCCGGTCGCCCGTCGTGGGGCCGAACATTTCGGCGTAGGCGCGTTTTCCAATCGTGGCCATCAAAGTTTTCCTTGCACCAGGCCGCGGAAGCCGTAGACGGTGCGGCTGCCGCTCAGGTCGACCAGCTCGACCGTGCGCTGCTGGCCCGGCTCGAAGCGCACCGCGGTGCCGCTGGCAATGTTCAGCCGCATGCCACGCGCGGCCTCGCGGTCGAAGCTCAGTCCAGCGTTGGTTTCGGCAAAGTGGTAGTGCGAGCCAACCTGCACCGGCCGGTCGCTGGCGTTTTCGACGACCAGCGTCAGCGTGCGGCGGCCGGGGTTCAGCGGCAGGTCACCGTCGTCGGTGAAGAGTTCGCCGGGGATCATCGGGCGGACCTTGGCGCCGAGGCCTGGCGCTGGCGCAGCTTGCGGCGCAGCAGCACGCTGGCGCCGTACAGGACCAGCGTGGCTGCGACGAAGGCGGCTTCGATGCCGTGGTGGCCACCGGTGTGGCCCGGGTGCGCGGCGGCGGCCAGCGGCAGGGCGGCCAGGGCCAGCGAAGCGCCCAGGTTCAGGGCGCGGCAAAACGGGGAGGGCAACAGCATGGTGGCTCCTGTCAGGCAATCGGTTGGTGCACGGTCACCAGCTTGGTGCCGTCGGGGAAAGTGGCTTCGACCTGGATCTCGGGGATCATCTCCGCCACGCCTTCCATGACCTGGGCGCGGGTCAGCACGGTCTTGCCCTCGCTCATCAGCTGCGCGACGGTCTTGCCATCGCGGGCGCCTTCCATGATGGCGGCGCTGATCAGGGCCACGGCTTCCGGATAGTTGAGCTTCAGGCCGCGCGCCAGCCGGCGTTCGGCCAGCAGCGAGGCGGTGAAGATCAGCAGCTTGTCTTTTTCGCGGGGCGTCAGTTCCATGCGGTGTTCCTGCGGCGGCGAAGGCCGGCCGGGTGAGGGTTGTCTGCAAGGCCGGTGCCAGTGTCTTGCAAAGCGGCTTGCAAGCCCGGTTGGGTACGGGCCGATTTCAGGGCAAGATAGGGAAAACGAGAAATCGATGCGAGGAAACGACTGCATGACCGTGATCAGCCCAGACCTTTCCCCTCGGACTGCAGACGGCCGCCGGCCGGACCCGGACTGGTGGCGCGGTGCCGTCATCTACCAGATCTACCCGCGCAGTTTCGCCGATGCCAACAACGACGGCATTGGCGATTTGCCCGGCATCACCGCCCGGCTGGAACATGTGGCGGAGCTCGGGGCCGACGCGATCTGGATCTCGCCCTTCTTCAAGTCGCCCATGGCCGACTTCGGCTACGACGTGGCCGACTACCGCGAGGTGGACCCCATCTTCGGCACGCTGGCCGACTTCGATGCGCTGCTGGCCAAGGCCCACGCGCTGGGCCTGCGCATCATCATCGACCAGGTGCTCTCGCACACCTCCGAGCAGCACGCCTGGTTCAAGGAAAGCCGCAGCAGCCGCGACAACCCCAAGGCCGACTGGTACGTGTGGGCCGAAGCCAAGCCCGATGGCAGCCCGCCGAACAACTGGCTCAGCGTCTTTGGCGGCCCGGCCTGGCAGTGGGACAGCCGGCGCCGCCAGTACTACCTGCACAGCTTCCTGACTGCACAGCCCGACCTGAACCACCACAACCCCGAGGTGCAGGACGCCTTGCTGGGCGACGTGCGCTTCTGGTGCGAGCGCGGCGTGGACGGTTTCCGCTTCGACGCCTGCAACCACCAGTTCTACGACCGCTCGCTGCGCGACAACCCGCCAGCCGATGCCAAGGAACAGCAGAGCGTGACGACGGTGCGGCCGGACAACCCGTATGCCATGCAGCGCCATCTGCACGACAAGACCCAGCCCGAGAACCTGGCCTTCCTGCAGCGCGTGCGCCAGGTGCTGGACGGCACCGGTGCGGTCAGCATCGGCGAGGTGGGCGACGACCATCCGCAGCCCATCATGGCCGACTACACCGAGGCCGGCAAACGCCTGCACATGGCCTACAGCTTCGCGCTGCTGACGCCGTATGTCTCGGCCAAGCAGATCCGAGAGCAGGTCGAAAGCCTGGAACTGGCGCTGGCGCGCACCGGTGGCTGGGGCTGCTGGGCGCTGTCCAATCACGACGTGCCGCGCGTGGCCTCGCGCTGGGCGCCCGCCAATCAACCCGACCCGGTGCTCACCCGCACGCTGCAGGCCCTGCTGTTCACGCTGCGCGGCAGCGTCTGCACCTACCAGGGCGAGGAGCTGGGCCTGCCCGAGGCGGACATTCCGTTCGAGTTGCTGCAGGACCCTTACGGCAAGACCTTCTGGCCCGAGTTCAAGGGCCGCGACGGCTGCCGCACGCCCATGCCCTGGCAGCACGACGCGCTGCAGGCGGGTTTCAATGCCGGCGCCGCGCCCTGGTTGCCGCTGGGCCAGGGCCACGGCGAGCGCTCGGTGGACCTGCAGCGGGCCGACCCGGCCAGCCCGCTGCACCATGCCCGCGCACTGCTGGCCTGGCGCCGCGGCGAAGCCAGGTTGCGCCACGGCAGCATCCGCTTCCATGACGCGGCCGAGCCGGTGCTGCTGTTCGAGCGCGCGCGGGGTGCCGGCCCGGCGCTGGTGCTGGCCTTCAATCTGGGCGACACGCCAGTCAGCCTGCCGTTGCCGGCCAAGCTTGGCATGCTGCTGCCCGTCAACGGCACACCCATTGCCCCTGCGGAACTGTTGGAAGCTTCAGGCGATGCGCACTGCGCCGGCGGCCGCTGCTGGCTGTTGCCGGCGCATGGCGCGGCGATTGCTGTCACTGCCGCTTGAGGCCCTCCAAACATCCCTGCCCGGTTGCCGCGTATTGCGGTAGATTGGCCCTCACTTCTGCACAGGACTGTTGCCGCCGCGCATGACCGCTTTACCCGTGCCAGATGCCCAGCCCGGCGCCCAGCCCGGCCCCTCACTCGGCGCTTTCCCCGGCGCCCCTTCGGCTGACCTCGTCGCCGCGCTGCAGCGCGCCGAATCGGCCGACCCGTTTGCCGTGCTCGGCCCGCATCGCCTGGCCGATGCATCGCCTGGCTGGGCGCTGCGGGTGCTGTTGCCCGGCGCCGTCCAGGTCAGCGCCGTGACACCCAAGGGCGCATTGCTTGCGCCCTTGCGCTGCGTGACCGGCAGCGACCTGTGGTGCGGCGTGCTGCCCGCGTCCGAAACCGCGCCCGACTACCGCCTGCAGATCGACTGGGGCACGCACCAGTCGCGGCTCGACGACGCCTACCGCTTTGGCTCGCAGCTGCGCGAGACGGACCTCTGGCTGCTGTCAGAAGGCACGCACCTGCGGCCTTACGAGGCGCTGGGCGCGCATCCGCTGGACGTCGGCGGTGTGGGGGGGGTGCGCTTCGCCGTCTGGGCACCGTCGGCGCGGCGGGTCTCGGTGGTCGGCAGCTTCAACAGCTGGGATGGTCGGCGCCACGCGATGCGGCTGCACCCTGCCAGCGGCGTGTGGGAGATCTTCATCCCGCACGTGGCCGAGGGCGACCTGTACCGCTTCGAACTGGTGGGGGCCGACGGTCGGCTGCGCCTGAAGTCCGACCCATACGCCAACCGCGCCGAGCTGCGGCCCAGCACCGCCTCCATCGTGCAGCGGCTGCCTGCCGGCGTGGCCAGCAGCCCGCTGCGCCGCCGTGCCAACGCGCTGGACGCGCCCATCAGCATCTATGAAGCGCACCTGGGCTCGTGGCGCCGCGGGCCGGACAACCGCTGGCTGAGCTACCGCGAACTGGCCGCGCAGCTGGTGCCCTACGTGCGCGACATGGGCTTCACCCACATCGAGCTGCTGCCGGTGCAGGAGCACCCGTTCGATGGCTCGTGGGGCTACCAGCCCACCGGCCTGTTTGCGCCCACCTCGCGCTTTGGGTCGCCGGAAGACTTCAAGCACTTTGTCGACACCGCGCACGCCGCCGGCCTGGGCGTGATCCTCGACTGGGTGCCGGCTCATTTCCCGACCGATGAACACGGCCTGGCCCAGTTCGACGGCACCCATCTCTACGAACACGCCGACCCGCGCGAGGGTTTCCACCCCGACTGGCAGACGCTGATCTACAACTACGGCCGCCGCGAGGTGCGCAACTTCCTGATCGGCAACGCGCTGTACTGGATCGAGCGCTTCGGCATAGACGGGTTGCGGGTGGACGCGGTGGCCTCGATGCTTTACCGCGACTACAGCCGCAAGGAAGGCGAGTGGATTCCGAACCAGCACGGCGGCCGCGAGAACCTGGAAGCCATCTCCTTCCTGCGGCGCATGAACCGGGCCATCGGCATCGAGCGGCCCGAGGCCATCATGATCGCCGAGGAGTCCACCTCGTTTGCCGGCGTCAGCCGCCCGCCGTCGGACGACTGCGAATCCGGCGGCCTGGGCTTCCACTACAAGTGGAACATGGGCTGGATGAATGACACGCTGCGCTACCTGGCGCGCGACCCGGTGCACCGCAGCTTCCACCAGGACGAGCTGCGCTTCTCGCTGGTCTATGCCTTCAGCGAAAACTTCATGCTGCCGCTCTCGCACGACGAAGTGGTGCACGGCAAAGGCTCGCTGCTGCGCAAGATGCCGGGCAACGATTGGCGCCGCTTTGCCAACCTGCGCGCGGCCTACGGCTACATGTGGGGCCACCCCGGCAAGAAGCTGCTCTTCATGGGCAACGAGATCGGCCAGTGGGGCGAGTGGAACGCCGAAGCCCAGCTGGACTGGCCGCTGCTGGAGCGCGAGCCGCATGCCGGCCTGCAGCGCCTGGTGCGTGACCTGAACCTGGTGTTGCGCCACCACCCGGCGCTGTACCAGCGCGATGTGTCCGGCGACGGCTTCGAGTGGCTGCGCCATGACGATGCCGCCAGCTCGGTGCTGGCCTTTGTGCGCAAGGCCGGCGGTGATGCACCGCCGGTGGTTGTCGTCAGCCACTTCACGCCCGAGGTGCGCCACGGCTACCGCATTGGCCTGCCGCGAGGCGGCCAGTGGGAATCGCTGCTGAACACCGATGACGCGGCCTACGGCGGCAGCGGCGTGTCGCCCGGGCCGCTGCAGGCCGAAGCCGTGCCCTGGGACGGCCAGCCACAGTCGCTGGTGCTGACGCTGCCGCCACTGGCCACGTTGATGCTGCGCCCGGTCGGTGGCCCGCTGCCGGTCGACTTCTCTGCGCTCATCGCCTCGGAAGCTGCCACCGAAGGCACGAATGCCCGTCCCTGAGTTACCGCCTGGCGACCCGCTGTCGCTGGGCGGCTGCGTCGTGCCCGGCGGGCTGCGCTTTGGCGTCTGGGCGCCCGAGGCCGAGCAGGTCTGGCTTTGCCTGTTCGACGACAACGGCCAGCAGGAAACCCAGCGACTGCCGCTGCTGCCCAGCCCGCTGGGCGTCTGGCATGGCACGCTGCCGGGTGGCCGGGCCGGGCAGGTCTACGGCTACCGCGCGGCTGGCCGCTGGGCGCCTGAAGAGGGCCTGCGATTCAACCCGCAGCGCCTGTTGCTGGACCCGTATGCGCGTGAAATGGTTGGCAGCTACCGCGGCCGCACGCAAGCCGAGCTGGCCGCCTACCTGGACTTCGACCCGGCCGACCCTTCGCGGCCGCACCCGGACGACAACGCCGCTGTCGCGCTGAAGGCGCGCGTGCTGCCCGAGCTGGCCGCGCAGCCGGTGGCGCTGAAGCCGCCGCCCGCAGGCCAGCGCGTGATTGCCGAGGTCCATGTGCGCGGTGCCAGCGCGCTACACCCCGGGCTGCAGGCCGGCCAGCGTGGGAGCTACGCCGGCCTGGCCCATCCGACGCTGATCGCCCACTGGCGCGGCCTGGGTGTCACGACAGTGCAGCTGATGCCGGTGCAGGCCCGTGCCGACGAAGCCCGGCTGCAACTGCTGGGCCTGCGCAACCACTGGGGCTACACGCCGATTGGGCTGCTGGCACCCGAGGCGCGTTATGCCGGGCCGCCCGAGCTGGAAACAGGAGATAGCGGCCACACCGCCGGGCCGGCCTTGCGCGAAGCCATTGCCAAGCTGCGCAGCGAAGGCTTCGAGGTGCTGCTGGACGTCGTGTTCAACCACAGCGCCGAAACCGACCTGCAGGGGCCTTGCCTGGGCTTCAAGGGCCTGGCCAACCGCCACTGGTATCGCGCCGAGCCGGATGCGCCGGGCCAGTACCAGAACTGGACCGGCTGCGGCAACACGCTGAAGCTTGCCGAGCCCATGGTGCTGCGCTGGGTGGTGGACGCGCTGCGCCACTGGGTGCAGGCTTACGGGGTGGACGGCTTTCGCTACGATCTGGCGCCCATCCTGGCGCGCGACGACACCGGCCGGTTCGCCGGCGGCGCGGCCCTGTTCGCCGCGCTGCAGGCCGACCCGCTGCTGCGCCGCTGCCTGCACATTGCCGAGCCCTGGGACCTGGCGCCGCACAGCTACCAGCTCGGCGGCTTCCCGCCCGGCTGGCTGGAATGGAACGACCAGGCCCGCGACAGCCTGCGCGCCTACTGGCTGCAGCCCGGCCACGAGCGCAGCACGCGCGCCGCGCTGGCCACCCGCCTGGCTGGCTCCAGCGACCGTTTCGCCGCCGATCCGCGCCGCCCGCGCCCGCCGTCTGCCAGCGTCAACTTCGTGACCTCGCACGACGGCTTCACGCTGCGCGACCTGGTGAGCTACAACCAGCGCCACAACGAAGCCAACGGCGAACACAACCGCGACGGCCACGGCGACAACCTGAGCTGGAACGCCGGCATCGAAGGCGACAGCGACGACCCCGCCGTGCAGCACACCCGTGCCCGGCTGCAGCGCGCCCTGCTGGCCACGCTGCTGCTTTCGCGCGGCACGCCGATGCTGCTGATGGGCGACGAACTCGGCCACACCCAGCACGGCAACAACAACGCCTACTGCCAGGACAACCCCGTGTCCTGGCTGGACTGGGGCGACGCCGGCAAGCCGGCGGAGACTCAAGCCTTGCCAGCCTTCATCGCCCGGCTCACCGCGCTGCGCCGCGCTGACGCTGCGCTGCATGCCGACCAGTGGCTCAGTGGCCAGCCTGGCGCCGATGGCGTGGCTGACGTGACCTGGGCCACACCATCCGGCACAGCGCTGGACGAAGCCGGCTGGCACGACCGTGGCGAACGGGCCTTGAGCGTGCTGCTGGCGCCGCCGGGCGTGGGCCACTGCACGCTGCTGCTGTTCAACCCCATGGACCAGCCGCGCCGCTTTGCCTTGCCGGCGCCGCCGCGTGGTGGCGCCTGGCGACCCTTGCTGGACAGCGCCACGGCCAGTGGCGAGCCGGCCAAGCCCGAAGCGGCTGCGGGTGCGCCCGATGGGCTTTCAGGATGCGAGCTGCCGCCTCGAAGCGTGCAGGTCTGGTGCAGCGCCGCGTTGGCGCTGACGCCGCTCGTGAACCCGGCCGCGCAGGTGGCCTTCGATGGAACGAACGGAGACTGATGTGATGGACTTGAACCGCAGTGCGAACAGCCGTTGGCTGGCCCGGCGCACGCTTGCGCTGGTGCTGGCCGGCGGGCGTGGCTCCCGCCTGATGAACCTGACCGACAACCGCGCCAAGCCCGCGGTGCACTTCGGCGGCAAGTTCCGCATCATCGACTTCGCGCTGTCGAACTGCCTGAACTCCGGGCTGCGCCGCATCGGCGTGATCACGCAGTACAAATCCCACTCGCTGCTGCGCCACCTGCAGCGCGGCTGGAGCTTCATGCGCAACGAGATGGGTGAATTCATCGACCTGCTGCCGGCGCAGCAGCGGACCAACGAAGAGCACTGGTACCGCGGCACGGCCGATGCGATCTGGCAGAACCTGGACATCATCCGCAACTCCACGCCGCCCGAGTACGTGGTGGTGCTGGCCGGGGACCATGTCTACAAGATGGACTACTCCATCATGCTGGCCGACCACGTGGCCAATGGCCGCGGCGTGACGGTGGGCTGCATCGAGGTCTCCTGCGAAGAGGCCACCGGCTTTGGCGTGATGGCGGTCAACGAGCAGCGCCACGTCACCGCCTTTGTCGAGAAGCCGGCCGTGCCACCCACGCTGCCCGGCCAGCCCGGCCGATCGCTCGCCAGCATGGGCATCTACATCTTCAGCGCCGACTACCTGTTCCGCCTGCTGGAGGAAGACGCGCTGGATCCGAACTCCAGCCATGACTTCGGCAAGGAGCTCATTCCGCGCGCGGTCGCGGAGGGCCAGGCGCTGGCGCATCCATTCTCGATGTCGGCCATTGCCAACCCGCCGTATTCGCGTCCGTACTGGCGCGATGTGGGCACCGTGGACGCCTACTGGGCCGCCAACCTGGACCTGGCTTCGACCACGCCCGAGCTGAACATGTACGACCGTGACTGGCCGATCTGGACCTACCAGGAGCAGCTGCCGCCAGCCAAGTTCGTGCACAACCAGGAAGACGGCCGGCGTGGCCAGGCGGTGGACAGCCTGGTCTCGGGCGGTTGCATCGTCTCCGGCGCCACGGTGGTCGACTCGGTGCTGTTCTCCAACGTGCTGCTGCGCTCCTACAGCCAGGTCACGCGCAGCGTGGTGCTGCCGGATGTTCAGATCAACCGCCACTGCCGCGTGCGCAACGCGGTGATCGACCGGCGCTGCAAGCTGCCCGAGGGCCTGGTGGTCGGCGAAGACGCCGAGCTGGACGCCAAGCGCTTCTACCGCAGCCCCAACGGCGTGGTGCTGGTCACCCGCGACATGCTCAGAAAACTCTAAGGAATCCAATCGATGCGGGTGCTGCAGGTCTGCGCTGAAATTTTTCCCTTGCTCAAGACGGGCGGGCTGGCCGATGTGGCGGGCGCGCTGCCGGCGGCACTGCAGGCCGCCGGTGCCGATGCCCGGGTGCTGCTGCCCGGCTTCGACTCGGTGCTGGCCGGCCTGACCGAGCCGGCCCTGGTGGCCGAGCTGCCGGCGCGCGGCCAGGTGCCGGCAGCCCGCCTGCTCTATGGCCAGCTGCCGGCGGCCAACACCTCCGGCTACGTGATCGAATCGCCCGCGCTGTACCAGCGCGCCGGCGGCCCGTATGCCGACGGCAACCAACAGCCCTATGCCGACAACCACCTGCGTTTCGCCCGCCTGGGCTGGGCCGCGGCCGAGCTGGCGCAGGGGGCTGACGCGTACTGGCGGCCCGAGCTGGTGCATGCCCACGACTGGCATGCCGGCCTGGCGCCGGCCTGCCTGCGCGCGCTGGGCTCGCCCGCGGCCTCGGTCTTCACCATCCACAACCTGGCCTATCAGGGCAGCTTCGACGCCCGGCACTTCGCCGAGCTGGGCCTGCCACCCGAGTTCTTCGGTGTGGATGGCGTGGAGTTCCACGGCGGCCTGAACTTCATGAAGGCCGGGCTGTTTTTCGCCGACCACCTCAGCACCGTCAGCCCGACCTACGCCCGCGAGATCCAGCAGCCCGAGCAGGGCATGGGGCTGGACGGCTTGCTGCGCACCCGCAGCGCGGTGCTGCACGGCATCCTGAACGGCGTGGACCCGGCCGTCTGGGACCCGGCGCATGACCCGGCCATCACTGCCACCTACGAGCCGCGCCGCCTGGGCCGCAAGGCGCTGAACAAGGCCGCGCTGCAGGCTGCGATGGGGCTGGCCCTGGTGCCGGACTCGCCGCTGTTCATCGTCGTCAGCCGGCTCACCGAGCAGAAGGGCCTGCACCTGGTGCAGGCGGCCGTGCCCGGGCTGGTGGCATGCGGCGCGCAGTTTGCGCTGCTGGGCAGTGGCGACCCCGGCATGGAAGCTGCATTCCGCAGGCTCGCGGAGGAAACGCCGGCCTCGGTGGCGGTGCGCATCGGCTATGACGAGCTGTTTGCCCATCAACTGGTGGCCGGCGGCGACGTGATCATGGTGCCTTCCCGATTCGAACCCTGCGGGCTGACGCAGCTGTACGGCCTGCGCTACGGCACCTTGCCCTTGGTGCGCCGCGTCGGTGGGCTGGCCGACACGGTGACCGATTGCTCGCTGGAGGCGCTGGACGACGGCAGTGCGACCGGCATGGTGTTCGACAGCTTCGACGAAGCCGGCCTGGCGACGGCGCTGCGCAGGGCGCTGGCGCTGTACCGCCGGCCGCGCGACTGGCGCGCGGTGCAGCGCAACGCCATGGCCCAGCGCCATGACTGGGGCGTGGCGGCAGAGGCGTATCTGGCGATGTACCGCGCAGCACTCGGCCACTGAACCACCTTCCAAGAACCAACACGACCCGACCCATACAGAAAGCGACGGATGCCATGGACCTGACCCAGTTCGAGCACCAGTACGACCACCTGGCCACCGACGTGGCCGCCTTCAAGCGGCTGATTGCCAACAAGCTGATCTACCAGGTCGGCAAGGACCCGATCTCGGCCCGGCCCGAGGACTGGATGCATGCCGCGGCCTACGCGGTGCGCGACCACTTGGTCGGCCGCTGGATGCAGACCACGCGCGCCCAGTACGCGCAGGACGTCAAGCGCGTCTACTACTTCTCGATGGAGTTCCTGATCGGCCGCACCTTCGGCAACGCGGTGCTGGCACTCGACTTGATGCCCACGCTGCGCCAGGCGCTCAAGGAGTTCGACTGCGACGTGGACGCGCTGTTCGAGCTGGAGCCCGACGCGGCGCTGGGCAACGGCGGCCTGGGCCGGCTGGCCGCCTGTTTCCTCGACTCGATGGCCACGCTGGGCGTGCCGGGCTTTGGCTACGGCATCCGCTACGACTACGGCATGTTCCGCCAGACCATCCAGGGTGGCCGCCAGGTCGAGGCGCCGGACTATTGGCTCACCCATGGCAACCCGTGGGAGTTCCCGCGGCCCGAGGTGGTCTACCGCGTGCGTTTTGGTGGCCGCATCGAAGAAAGCCCCGCGCCCGGCGGCGGCCCTGCGGCCGTGCGCTGGGTGGGCACCGACGACGTGCTGGCCATGGCCTACGACACCATCATCCCCGGCTACGGTACGCCCGCCACCAACACGCTGCGGCTGTGGAGCGCCAAGGCCACCGAAGAGATGGACCTGAAGGCCTTCAACCAGGGCAACTACTTCGGCGCGGTGGAGACCAAGAACCACAGCGAAAACGTCTCGCGCGTGCTGTACCCGGACGACTCCACCGCCGACGGCCGCGAGCTGCGCCTGCGCCAGGAGTACTTCTTCGTCTCGGCCAGCGTGCAGGACCTGGTGCACCGCTACCTGCGCACCCACAGCGGCTTCGAGAAGCTGCCCGACAAGGTCAGCATCCACCTGAACGACACCCACCCGGTGCTGGCCATCCCCGAGCTGATGCGGGTGCTGATCGACGAGCAGCTGCAGCCCTGGGACACGGCCTGGGCGCTGTGCCGGCGCATCTTCAGCTACACCAACCACACGCTGATGCACGAGGCGCTGGAGACCTGGCCGATCGAGCTGTTCGGCCGCGTGCTGCCGCGCCACCTGCGCATCATCTTCGACATCAACGCCCGCTTCCTGCAGGAACTCACCGAGCAGCACGGCGCCGACGCCGCGCTGATGCGCCGGCTGTCGCTGATCGACGAAGGCGGCGAGCGGCGCGTGCGCATGGCCTACCTGGCGGTGGTCACCAGCCACTCGGTCAACGGTGTCTCGGCGCTGCACTCGGAGCTGATGATCCAGTCGATCTTTGCCGACTTCGCCAAGCTCTGGCCGGAACGCTTCAACAACAAGACCAATGGCATCACGCCGCGCCGCTGGCTGGCGCATGCCAACCCCGGCCTGTCGGCCCTGCTGGACGCCCGCATCGGCCGCGGCTGGCGCCGCCACCTGGACCAGCTCGAAGGCCTGAAGGGCGCGCTGGAACTGCCCGGTTTCCTCGGCGCCTTCCGCCGCGTGAAGCGCCAGAACAAGCAGCGCCTGGCCGCGCTGGTGCAGCAGCAGATGGGGCTGGCGCTGAACGTGGACGCGCTGTTCGACGTGCAGGTCAAGCGCATCCACGAATACAAGCGCCAGCTGCTCAACGTGCTGCACGTCATCTCCCGCTACCGCCGCATCCTGGCCCAGCCGGACGCGCAGTGGGTGCCCCGCGTGGTCGTCTTCGCCGGCAAGGCAGCCTCGGCGTACCACATGGCCAAGCTGGTGATCCGCCTGATCAACGACGTGGCCGAGGTGGTCAACAACGACCCACGCACCCAGGGCAAGCTGCAGGTGGTGTTCGTGCCGAACTACAGCGTCAGCCTGGCCGAGATCATCATCCCGGCGGCCGACCTGTCCGAGCAGATCTCCACCGCTGGCACCGAGGCTTCGGGCACTGGCAACATGAAGTTTGCGCTGAACGGTGCACTGACCATCGGCACGCTGGACGGCGCCAACGTCGAGATGCGCGAGCACGTCGGCCCCGAGCACATCTTCATCTTCGGCCACACCACGCCCGAGGTCGCGGCCCTGCGTGCCCGCGGCTACCAGCCGCGCGAGTGGGTGGAGAAGGACCCGGAGCTGGCCGCGGTGCTGGAGCTGCTGCGCAGCGGCGTCTTCAGCCCCGGCGAACCCGCGCGCTACCAAGCCATCATCGACACGCTCGTGAACTGGGGCGACCACTACCTGCTGCTGGCGGACTACCGCAGCTACGTCGACATGCAGGACAAGGTCGATGCGCTCTACCGCAACACCGACGAATGGACCCGCCACGCGGTGCTGAACGTCGCCGGCATGGGCCATTTCTCGTCCGACCGCACCATCGCCGAATATGCCCACGACATCTGGCACAGCACCCCCGTGCAGCTGCCACAACCGCTGCAGGCCTCCGCCAGCCTGCCGGTCGGCCACTTGGTGCCGCAGCAGCGGTAGCACTTGTGAGGAAACTTGGAGCGTCGCTGCGTTTCCTCATGAGGCCGGGCCGCGTGAACCCCTGCCCTGTCCATTCGAAGACATTGGGCGTGCAGGGCGCTGGGGTGTTGCGTTTATACTGTAATAATTTATTCTCACCGTTTTTAAGCAACAGAATTCGCGGATGAAGCCGCCCTCCGCAGCCATCGCTGACACCCACGAACAGCAGGTGATGCGCCTTGCGCGCGCCCGAACCCTGCTGCGAGCGCGTGATCTGACCGAGCAGGGGCTGCCAACGATCACCCTGACGCGCTTGGTGAAGGCCGGCAAGCTGGAGCGCGTGTCCCGAGGCTTGTACGGTCTCCCCGACGAGGAAATCAGCGAGCACCGTTCGCTGGCGGAAGTTGCGGCACGCGTGCCCAAGGGGGTGGTGTGCCTGCTGTCCGCGTTGCGGGTCCACGAGATTGGCACGCAGGCTCCGTTTGAAGTCTGGATCGCCATTCCGCTGCACATGGTGAGCCCGCGGCTGGACCAGCCCGCCATCCGCGTCGTGCGCATGTCCGACGAAGCGCTGGCCGAGGGCGTGGAACGGCGGGTCATCGATGGCGTCGAGGTGCCGGTCTTCAACGTGGCCCGTACCATCGTCGACTGCTTCCGGTTCCGCAACAAGATCGGTCTGGACGTGGCGCTTGAAGCCTTGCGCGAAGGGTGGAGTGGCCGCAGATTCAGCATGGATGAGCTTTGGCGCCATGCCGCTCGTGGTCGCGTGGCCAACGTGATGCGACCGTACATCGAGGCGATCACGGCATGACAAGCAACCGCGCGGCGTCGATCCGTGCACGGCTCAAGCAGCACCCGTTCACAGCCAAGCAGGACTTCAACCTGACCCTGACCCGCTATGGACTGGAACGCCTGCTGTACCGGCTGTCCATCTCCGAGCACGCGCACAATTTTCTGCTCAAGGGAGCGCTGCTGTTCCAGCTCTGGTACGGCCAAACGCACCGTCCGACCCGCGACGCTGATCTGCTGGGGTTCGGCCAGGACGACGTGCCCACGCTCGTTGGCGTTTTCCGATCCATCTGCCGCATCGCGGTGGACGATGGCATCGTGTTCGACCCCGCATCTGTGGCCGGCACCGAGATTCGCAAGGAAGCTGGCTACGGGGGCGTGCGCATTGACCTCCGTGCCACGCTCGACGGCTCGCGCCTCGCCTTGCAGATCGACATCGGCTTTGGCGATGCGGTCACACCCGAGGCCCAGTCAGTCGTCTACACGACCCTGCTGGTCGACGTGCCTGCGCCGACCTTGCGTGCCTACCCCAAGGCCACGGTGGTGTCCGAAAAGCTGCATGCCGTGACGGTGCTGGGCATGATCAACACCCGGATGAAGGACTTCTTCGACCTGTGGGTGTTGCTGCAAGACGCCTCCTTGAACGATGCGGAACTGCAGCGCGCCGTTGAAGCCACCTTCGCTCGCAGGCAAACCGCCATGCCCCGTGCTCAGCCGCTCGGTCTGAGCGATGTGTTCGCCAACGACGCCTCGAAGCAGGTGCAATGGCAGGCGTTCCTGAAGAAAAACAAGTTGGCACCGCTGGACTTTGGTGACGTGATCCGCTTGATCCGCGAGCGTGCGCGAGAACTCGGATTCGTGGGCGAGTAGTCATCACCGCGGTTCACCAATGGCTGGGGCGGCAGAAGAAATCAGTTCGATCCCGAATCGGGACTGACACCGCACGACACAGTTTTTTGCGACCGCCTCTCAAGTGAGCGGCGGCATTGGTCGATAGCTGGATAAGCCCTGTGAACACGGGGCAATTCCTGAGGAATCGACCGATGAATGCCGTGTTACGCGCCACGCCGCTGTGGACCCTGATGCTGATGCTTGCCGCCTGTGGCGGAGGCGGAGACAGTTCGACTGGCAGCGAAACCGCGGCGGCAACGTCCGGAAGCACCTCGGGCAGCAATGTCGACAGCAGTGCCGGCGGTGCGGTTGCCGCGGCCGAGGGTGTCAGCGAGATTGCTGCGGCGACCGCCGCTGCCCCCACGCTGGCACAGCGCAAGGCCGCGGCGACCAAGGTGGCCGGCAAGGATGCCAGCTGCACCTCGCTGACCCCGTTCTACTGGGAGATCGGCAACGCGACCGGCAAGCAGGCCAGCGGCACTGGCGGCGCCGTCACCAGCACCAACAAGGCGCCGACGGCGACCACCCTGATGCCGGTGGCTTCGGCTTCGAAATGGGTGTTCGCCAGCACGGTGATCGAGCAGATCGCCGGCAGCCTGTCGGCCAATGACGTGGCCCTGCTCAGCATGCGTGGCGGCTACAACAATTTCGACAGCTGCAGCAACACCGGCACCGTGGCGTCCTGCCTGAAGGAGCCGGGCCGCTTCGGCGGCACCAACGGCGACCACATCGCCGCGCAGGACGGCAAGTTCTCCTACGGCGGCGGCCACATGCAGGTGCTGGGCAATGCCCGCGGCCTGGGCCCGGACAACAACAGCCTGCTGGCCAGCGCCTTGCGCTCGCAGCGCGGCATGTCCAACAGCATGAGCTACATCAACCCGCAGCTGGCGGGCGGCCTGGCCACCACGGCCACCGGCTACGCCAGCTTCCTGCGCCAGATCCTGGACGGCAGCTACGCCAGCACCGCGAAGTCGCTGGGCACGCAGGCCACCTGCACCCACACCAACGGCAGCGATTGCACGACGGCCATCTTCAGCCCGATCAACCAGTCCCGCCCCGGTGGCCCGAACGACATCAGCGACGAGCGCTGGCACTACTCGCTGGGCCACTGGGTGGAAGACGACCCCACGGTCGGCGATGGTGCCTTCAGCAGCCCGGGCCGTTTCGGCTTTTATCCGTGGATTGACAAAAGCAAGGCCTGGTACGGTGTGCTTGCACGCACGGACAGCGTGAATGTCAACAGCACGGACCCGAAAAAGGCGCCGTACAACACCTCCATGCAGTGCGGTCGCAAGATCCGCGCAGCCTGGGTCAAGGGCAGCTGAGGAGCTGATCCGGGCCACGGTCTGGCCTGACAAATATGGGCGCCCGATGGCGGCGCCCGCAAGGGTTTGCGGCAGGCCGAACGCCGCAATTTGTCACATTTCTGGTGGCATGGTTGCTGCATGTTTGTCTTGGACAGCTGTAGAGCAGCCAAGCCATCAGGGGGTGTCGTTGGACAGGGCGCCAGGACAAGTTCGAGAGCGCCCAGGCGATGCCGGGTCGGTAGCGAAAAACTCGCACCGGGCCGCATAGAAAGAGATTGATCAATGACGAAGTTGGGACACCAGGCGGGGCATGCCCGTCTGATGGGCGCGCCTGCGCGTGAAATGCGTCAAACCGACGCGGTGCAGCAGGCGACGATGACCGCCAATCATGGCGGCTTGACGGCCAAACTGATGGCCAGCCGTTTTGGCTGGAATCTGGTGGCATTTGCGACGCTGTCGCTGTTCGCAGTTGCAGCGGCTCACTCGGCCACCGTGGACGAGCGGGCTGCTGCAGCCGGGATCGTGGCCAGCACCGATCCGGCCTGCACCAGCCTCACGGCTTTCTATTGGGAAATTGGCGATGGCGTCGGCCTCAAGGCCAGCGGCCAGGGCGGCAGTGGTGGCAGCCTGAAGACCATCAATGCGACCACCACCATTCCGGTGGCCTCGGCCTCGAAATGGGTCTTCGCCAGCATGGCGGTGGAGCAGGTGCAGGGCCAGGTGAGCGACGTGATGGCCAAGGCCCTCACGATGAGCGCCGGCTACGTCAACTTCAACGCCTGCTCGACCGCCTCCACGGTGGACAGCTGCCTGTCCGAACCGGGTGCTGCCGGTGGCACCAACGGCGACTACACGTCCAACTATGACGGCTATTTCTACTACGGTGGTGGCCACATGCAGGTGCTGGGTGACGCAATGGGCTACGGCCCTGACACCACCGCCGACCTGACCGCTGCAACCAAGCTGCTGCCCAACACCAAGCGCGGCCTGACCTGGGTCAATCCGCAGCTGGCGGGCGGCCTGGGCGTGTCGGTCAACGGCTACACCCAGTTCCTGCGCAACCTGATCAACGGTTCGTACACCTACATGAACCCGGCGCTGGGCTCGCACGCGGTGTGCACCCACACCAACGGCGACGATTGCCCGACGGCCTACTACAGCCCGATCAACAACGGTCGTCCGGGTGGCGTCAACAACATCAGCGACGAGCATTGGCACTACTCGCTGGGCCACTGGGTCGAGGACGACCCGACGGTTGGCGACGGCGCCTTCAGCAGCCCCGGCAAGTTCGGCTTTTATCCCTGGGTGGACGCGGGCAAGCAGTGGTACGGCGTGATCGCCCGCTACGACATGGCCAACGTCTACAACACCGATCCGCAGAAGCAGCCTTACTACACCTCGGTGCAGTGCGGCCGCAAGATGCGCGCGGCCTGGATCGACCCGACCGGCCAGGGGCTGGTGAGCAAGGCGCTCAAGGCGCAAGCCAAGAAGAGCTGACGCCAGGAGGGCCGGGATCGTGGCCGGGCCTGTCCCGCGCCATACAATCCCGGCCCTGTTTCATTTCTGTTCGAGCGCCACGTGGACCTCAAGCTTCCCATCAAGATCATCGACGAGTTGGCCGAGTCGGTGATCGAATCAACCGGCGTCCTCGACCTGGCCAGCGGCGAGATCCGCGACGTGAAACTCAGCGAGGACAACGATCCGCCGTATGAGGGATTCCCGGGCGAGGACGAGGACTATGAGTTCACCTCCGGCATGCTGACCAACGGCAAGAAGGAAGTCGAATTCCGCGTCGAGGTCGACGTGGTCGGTCGCAAATACTCGGTCACGCCGTCTGAACTGCTGGAGCTGAAAGGCCGCGCCGCGCGCCTGTTCTCCGCCGCGCCCAGCGCGCCGCCGGCACCGCCTGCGCCCCCGCCCAAGGGCCGCAGGAAGAGCTGACCGAACCCGGCAGCTGCAAGCCCCGCCACCCTGGGCCGCTGCCACGAAACGTCACACCGACGTTCGTACAATTCGCGCATCCCGCCAGGGCGCCATTTGGAACATCCCAATGGCGCCCTTGTCGTCTTCGGACCTTCTTCTTCGACCGTGAGCGCTGCCATGCCAGTCAACCTGCAAGCCCCGAACCCTCTCGACCTGGCGCCGGTGGCCGGCGTCACGCTGGGCATTGCCGAAGCCGGCGTGCGCAAGGCCAATCGCAAGGACCTGGTCGTCGTGCGGCTGGAAGAGGGCGCGGCAGTGGCCGGCGTGTTCACGCAGAACCGCTTCTGCGCCGCGCCGGTGCAGGTCTGCCGCGAGCACCTGGCAGACTTGGCGGAAGGCAGTGCGATCCGCGCCATCGTGGTGAACACCGGCAATGCCAACGCCGGCACCGGCGCCGACGGCCTGGCCCGCGCCCGCCGCACCTGCGCCAGCCTGGCCACGCTGATGGGTGTCGCGCCCGAACAGGTGCTGCCGTTCTCCACCGGCGTGATCATGGAGACGCTGCCGGTCGAGCGCATCGAAGCCGGCCTGCCGGCTGCGCTGGCCGACCTGCAGCCCAGCCACTGGGGCCGCGCCGCCGAAGGCATCATGACCACCGACACGCTGCCCAAGGCCGCGTCGCGCCAGCTCACGATTGGCGGCAAGACCGTCAACGTGACCGGCATCTCCAAGGGCGCCGGCATGATTCGCCCGAACATGGCGACCATGCTAGGCTTTGTCGCCACCGACGCGGTGATCGCGCCCGAGCTGCTGCAGCCGCTGGTCAAGGCCGCGGCCGACCAGTCCTTCAACCGCGTGACCATCGACGGCGACACCTCGACCAACGACTCCTTCCTGCTGATCGCCACCCAGCGCGCCGGCCACGCCGCCATCACCTCGCTGAGCAGCGAAGAAGGGCAGGCGCTGCAGGCGGCGGTGTTCGAAGTCTCGCGCCTGCTGGCCCAGGCCATCGTGCGCGACGGCGAAGGCGCCACCAAGTTCATCGCGGTGCAGGTCGATGGTGGCCGCGATGAGGCCGAGTGCAAGCTCGCTGCCTACGCCATCGCCCATTCACCGCTGGTCAAGACCGCCTTCTTCGCCAGCGACCCCAACCTCGGCCGCATCCTGGCGGCCGTCGGCTACGCCGGCATCGGCGACCTGGACCAGAGCCTGATCGAGATGTTCCTCGACGACGTTCATGTCGTCACCCAGGGTGGCCGCCACACCGCCTACCGCGAGGAAGACGGCCAGCGTGTGATGAAGCAGAGTGAGATCACGGTGCGCGTGGACCTCAAGCGCGGCCCAGCGACGACCACCGTCTGGACCTGCGACCTGTCGCACGACTACGTCAGCATCAACGCCGACTATAGAAGTTGAGCACCCGGCGCCATGCGTACATGGCGCCACCCTCCGAGAGGGTGGCTCGGCCGCTTGGGAGCGGCCCGGCGCTGGCCGAGCCCCAGCCCTGATTCAGGTTGGGTGGCCGGGCAACCCGCGAAGGGCGAGGTTGCTGAAGGCGGTGCTGGCGCACCGGAGGTATCTCAATACGAAGGCGTTGCCGGCGGGTCCATCTCGCCGCGGTATTCGACCTTGCCGCGCAGCTTGGCGCGGGGATGCACGTCCAGCAGGGCGTCATAGATCGCGTCGCCCAGCAGGGTGGCGGAGCCGGTGATTTCCAGGGTCTTGCGGGCGATCACAGTGCCGCGCACGATGCCCTCGATCAGCACGTGGTCGGCTTCGATCTGGGTGGCTTCGACGACGCCCGTGGGGCCGATGTGCACGGTGCCGCCTTGCTGCAGCTGGATGGGGCCCTTGAGCGTGCCGTCGATGCGCAGGCCCAGGTCCTTCGTGGTGCTGAAGGTGCCTTCGAAGACTGCGCCTTCGGCGATCAGGCTGGAGATCGCGTTCAGCGGTTCCACCGGCACCAGGCGGGGCGTGAAGCTGGCGGTGTTCGGATTCTGGTCTGCGCCGTTCATGGCTCACTCACTTCTGCAAAGGTCGGGGATTCTGGCCAAGGGCATTGTGCCCGCGGGGCTGGTAGAGGCTGCGTCCAAACGAAACCTGCGGGGCGTGCAACGCACGCCAGAGGTGGGAAGGCCTGCTCGATCAAGGCCAGTGCACCCCGTTCTTCCACCACAGCGTCAGCAGCACCGCAGCCGGCACGAAGCCCCACAGCAGCGCGCGGCGCAGCACGAATGCGGCCCAGCGCCAGGCAATGCGACGGCGTGCGATGGGCGCGGCGCGCTGCGAGGCGCGGGCCAGCGCGGCGCGGCGCAGCGCTTCGGGCGAGCGCAGCGCGGCCGGCGGGCCGGACTCGCCGCTGGGCGTCGGGTTGGACATGATGGGCGATGGTGCTCAGCGGCTCACGGCAGGTCGACCAGGCGTTCGACACGTGCATTCAGCTCCGCGCCATTGACCTGCAGCTGACCGTAGCGCACCTGGCCGCTGACGACCGCGCTGGCGTGCAGCGTGACGCGTCCACTGGCCTGCAGCAGGCCGTCTGCATGGCCCAGCACCGACAGGCTGCGCGCCTGCAACTCGCCCTGCAGCCGGCCGCTCTCGGTGATGATGACGTGGCCTTCGCCCTGCGCCGGCGTGGCGTCCAGCCGGCCGCGCCAGACGCCCGCCACCGTCAACGAGCCGGCGATGCGGGCCTGGCCCTCGAACTCCCAGTCGGCGCCCAGCAGCGAGTGCTGGCCGGTTGGTCGGCTGTCGGGTGCCGGGTGCAGCACCTGGGCCGCGCTCAGCGTGGGCAGCGCGCGCATGTCGGGCAGCGCAGGCCCAAGCGGGATGCGCGGCAGGGAGTCAGAGTCGCTCATGCTGGAAGTACTGGTGAAATTGAAGAGCAGCGCTCAGGCCGTGGTGTCGAGCACCGGCAGCGAGCGTTCGTGCTTGAGGGTGCGGAACGGGCCTTGCAGCACGCCGCCGTCGTAGAGTCGCAGCCGCGAGGCGCTGAGCGAGCCGGTGCAGATGCCGGTGCTGGCCACGTGCACCGTGCCCTGGCATTCGACCTGGGTGGTTGCGTCCGCCTCGTCGGCCACGCCGCCCAGGTGGCCCAGCACGTACAGGTCGCCGAGCACGCGGAACTTGCCCTGCAGTTGCCCGGTGTGCCAGATCACCAGCTTGCCGGCGATCTCGCCGCTGCCGCGCAGCGTGCCTTGCAGCAGCAGCCCGCCCTTGAACAGCAGCTCGCCGTTGAGCATCGTGCCTTCGGCCACGCGGTTGATGATGTTCATGGCCACCGGGTCAATGACCAGGCTGTCGTGGCCGCTGGGGAAACTGCTTTCCTGGAAGACGCTTGTCATGCTGTTCAGCTTTTCATCCACCAGATGCAGGCTCCGGCGACCGTGCCGCCAACGAGCAAGCTCCAGGCCACCAGCCCGGCGACCAGGACCTTGCGCCGCAGCGCGATCAAGCCAGGCAGCGCCAACGGCTGGCCAGCCACTGCGCGTGTCGGGTCGCGGCTCAGCAGCGTGCGCCCGGCCAGGCCGATCAAGCGCGCCTTTTCGCCCAGGGCGCCAATGCGCACACCACGGTCCGAGACCTGGCGCACCGACGCGCTGCGCCCCATGTCCACCAGCACGGGCAGGCCGACGATGTGCTCGGTGAAGAAGCGGTCGAAGTCGGCATCGGGCAAGGACATGGGCGCGATTATCGCCAAGCCGGTGCCGCCAAATTCAATCAACGCACTTCGCATTTGCTTGCGCAGATTCATTCGTTCCGCATCTGCATGTCGCTCGCGAGACTCGCCTTCCCACAAACAATCCAAGGGTCAGTGCAGTGCGGAAGTCAAAAGCAGTCCGGGGAGCCCATCGCCGGTCGATGATCGGCTTGGCCATGGTCGGGGTTCTGGGCGCACTGGCCATCCTGCCAGGCTGCAACGACGATGACGACAACAGCGAGACGCTGAGCCTGCCCAAGCAGCCCAACGTCGTCTTCATCATGGCCGACGACCTGGGTTACTCCGACGTGCACGCCTTCGGCGGCGAGATCGAGACGCCCAACCTCGACGCACTGGCCGCCAGCGGCCGCCTGCTGACCAACCACCACACCGGCACCGTCTGCGCGATCACCCGCTCGATGCTGATCTCCGGCACCGACCACCACCTCGTTGGCGAAGGCACGATGGGCGCGCCCAGCGACGAGCGCAAGGGCCTGCCCGGCTACGAGGGCTACCTGAACGACCGCGCGCTGTCGGTCGCGCAGTTGCTGAAGGATGCGGGTTATCACACCTACATGGCCGGCAAGTGGCACCTGGGCTCCAACGTGGCCAATGTGGACGCGCCGGTCGCCCTGGGCACCATCGGCCAGACGCCGGACCAATGGGGCTTCGAGAGCAGCTACGCCTTGCTGGGCGGCGCGGCCAACAACCACTTCGGCCATGAAGCGGCCGGCTCGAAGAACTACACCGAGAACGGCGCCTATGTGCAGCCCGGGCAACCTGGGCAGCCGGGCGGCACCGGCGGCTCGCCCGAGGTCTTCTACTCGACGGACTTCTACACCCAGCGCCTGATCGGCTACATCGACGCCCACAAGGACGACGGCAAGCCCTTCTTCGCCTACGCGGCCTACACCGCGCCGCACTGGCCGCTGCAGGTGCCCGAGCCCTACCTCAGCAAGTACAAAGGCAAGTACGACGCCGGTTACGAAGCAGTGCGTGCCGCCCGCATCCAGCGCCAGAAGGACCTGGGCCTGATCCCCAAGGACTTCACGCCGTTTGCCGGCGAGCCGGAGACGCTCACGGTCTCCGCGCCCACCGCCAACAACGGCACGGCCAGCGCCAGGTACATCAGCGCGGTGCACAGCGTGGCCGACGGCTACACCGACTACGGCCAGGGCCACTACAACAAGAAGTGGAGCAGCCTGAGCGACCTGGAGAAGAAGGCCCAGGCGCGCTACATGGAAATCTACGCCGGCATGGTCGACAACCTCGACCACAACATCGGCCTGCTGGTCCAGCACCTGAAGGACATCGGCCAGTACGACAACACCGTCATCATCTTCCAGTCGGACAACGGCGCCGAAGGCTGGCCCATCGGCACCAACGCCGGCGGCGGCTTCCCGGCCAACGCGGCCAGCCTGGACCCCAAACCGGTCGACGAGGCCAACGCGGTCGAGCCTGTCTATTCGACGCTGGGCACCGACAACGGCCTGGCCGCTGCCAAGCGCCTGCAATACGGCCAGCGCTGGGCCGAGGTCAGCGCCACGCCGTTCCGCCAGACCAAGGGCTACATGGGCGAAGGCGGTGTCGGCACGCCGCTGATCGTGCACCTGCCTGGCCAGAAGAAGGCCGCGGCCAACAGCACTGTCTTCACCCACGTGACCGACATCACCGCGACCATCCTGGCCGCCGCCGGTGTCACGCCGCCCAGCACGCCCGCGCCGGCCGCGATCAACGTGCTGACCGGTGTGGACGCCAACAAGGGCAAGGTCGTCTACGACAACCGCTATGTCTACCCGGTGAGCGGCAAGTCGCTGGTTGACGTGCTGCTGGGCAAGAGCACGGCCTCGGTGCGCACCGATGCTTTCGGCGACGAGTCCTACGGCCGCGCCTACCTGACCAGCGCCGACGGCAAGTGGAAGGCCTTGTGGACCGAGCCACCGTTCGGCCCGCTGGACGGCCACTGGGAGCTGTACGACCTGAGCGCCGACCGCGGCGAGAACAAGGACCTTTCGGTCACCAACCCGGCGCAGCTGGACCAGCTGATCCAGCAATGGAGCAGCTACATGGGCAACGTTGGCGGCGTGGAACCGCTGCGCCCCGCCGGCTATTACTGAGCAGGGCAGCCAGATGTTGTGGCGACAGGCCGGCGCCAGGCGCGCTGGCGCCGGCTTGGTGCTGGTGATGGCGGGCCTGCTGGCCTGGTACACGGCGGCGGCGCACAAGGCGCCGCTGGACAGCGCGCGCACCGTGCCGCTGCCGCTGTTGGGCAGCGAACAGGCTTGCGAGGCCTACGCCGGCCTGCCGCCTGCCTGGCGCCAGGACGCGCACGCCGGCATGGTGGCCCTGCCCGCGGGCCGCTTCCAGTTCGGCAGCACCAAGGGCTACCCCGACGAGCGGCCGGCTTCGGCTGCGCCGGTGCGCATGGCCGGTTTCTGGATCGATCAGACCGAGGTGACCGTGGCCCAGTTCGCCACGTTTGTCGCGGCGACCGGCTATGTCACCGAGGCCGAACGCCAGGGCGGCGGCGTGGTGTTTTCGGTGCCCACGCCCGAGCAGTTGCAGCAACGGCCGCTGGCCTGGTGGCAATTCGTCGCCGGTGCGGACTGGCGCCATCCCGGCGGCCCTGGCAGCGACCAGGCCGGCCGCGACGCGTTGCCGGTCAGCTTCGTGACCCAGGCCGACGCTTTGGCCTATGCCCGCTGGCTGGGCCGTGACCTGCCGACCGAGGCCGAGTGGGAATACGCCGCCAAGGCCGGCCAGCAAGGCGACACGCTGGACGACGCGCCGCGCGACGTGACGGGCAAGCCGACCGCCAACTACTGGCAAGGCAGCTTCCCCATCCTGAACCTGCACGAGGACGGCCACGAAGGCCTGGCCCCGGTCGGCTGCTACCCGGCCAACGCCTGGGGCCTGCACGACACCATCGGCAACGTCTGGGAATGGACACGCGATGCCTACAGCGGGCCGCACCAGCCGCACATGAACGGTGACACCGCGGCGGTGGCAGGCGCTCAGCACGCGCCTTCCCAAGTTGCCGCCGGGCCGTCCCAAGCCAACTTGACCCCCTCGGGGGGCGGGTCGGCCAATGGCCGGCCCTCGGGGCCAACGATCTCGATGGTGATCAAGGGTGGCTCCTTTCTCTGCGCGCCGGATTACTGCGTGCGCTACCGGGCTTCGGCGCGTGAGTCGCAAGAGGCGGATCTGGCAACAGCGCACATCGGCTTTCGCACTGTGCTGCGCACGCCATGAACTTCGAGCGACGTTGGATGCTGGGTGCAGGCCTGGCTGCTGTGGCCGGCGCGGGCTGGTCCTCCTCGCCGCTGCGCATCGGCACCGTGCCCGGTCCTCAGGCCGAAGTGCTGGGCCTCGTGCGCGACCTCGCCCCGCAAGGCCTGCAGCTGCAGCTGGACGTGCGCGAACACGGCCGCGCGCTGAATGCCGACCTGGCACGCGGCGCGCTGGACGCCGTCAGCTTCGAAGACGGCGTGGCCTTTGCCGCCGACCCGCTGCGCGCTCAGCTGGCCAGCGTGTCCGCCACGCTGACGCTGCCGATGGCCCTCTACTCGCGCCGCTTGCGCAGCCTGCGCCAGCTGGCCCAGGGCGACACGCTGGTGCTGCCACGCGATCAGGCCGGCCTCAGCCGAGGCTTGCTGCTGCTGCACAACCACGGCGTGATCACGCTGTGCGATGACAGCGGGCTGCACGCCAAGCTGGCTGACGTGGTCGTCAACCGGCTGGCATTGCGGCTGCAGACACAGCCTGCCGCGAAGCTGTTTGCGGCGCTGGATCGGGCGGCGCTGGTGGTCATCGGCGCCGAAGACGCGATGACCGCCGGGCTGCAGCCGGCCCGCGACAGCCTGGGCCTGGAAGACGCCCGCAGCCCCTATGCCGGCGTGCTCGCGGTGCGCCGGCAGGACAAGGATTCACCGTGGGTGGCGCAACTGGTCGCGGCCTATCACGCCGAACCGGTCAAGGCCTTCTTGCTGAGCCGCTACCAAGGCTCGGTGCGTCGCCCCTGGTGATCCGCGGTTGAGCCCACGATGACCCGCGTCGCGTTCCACTGCAGCGCCTGCGGCAAGTGCTGCAACACGCCGCCGGCGATGACGGTGCCGGAGTTGCTGGCGCACGAGGACTTGTTCATCGGCGCGCTGGCGCTGCACCCGGTGCGGCGCGTGCGCGCGGGTGACGCGCTGCCGGCCGGGCAGGCCCGCCACCGGGTTGATGCGGCAGATGCCGCGGGCACGGGCGAAAGCGAAGCGGTCAAGCTCAGTTGACCGGGGTCAGCAGGTAGTACTTGAGGTCGGAGCCCTGCACCAGGATCTTGCCGCTGCTGGTGATCTTGTTGGCGCTGTAGACGTGCAGGCCATTGGGCAGCGTGACCACATCGTCCAGGTCCTTGAATTGGGTGCCGTCGCTCATGATCATGAAGCCGCCGGTCTTGCCTGCGCCGGTGAACTGGCCCACGACCCAACCTGCGTCGTTGATATCCAGCGCCCGGCCTGTGAAGGCTTGCGGAATGCCGAGATCTTGCATGGCTGTGCCTGGGGCGCGTTCGATGGTAGTGGTTGTTACCCTGGCGAACATCCCATGTTTCAATGACTGTCTGGCCTGGCCTGGCCTGGCCTGGCCTGAGGGCTGCAGCCATGAAAAAAGCCGCGTCGGGCAACGCGGCTTGTGGCGGAGGTCAGTGCGCAGGTCAGGCGAAGACGCCAGCGGTGTCCTGCATGCGATCCGAGACTTCGCCCAGGTGATGCAGCGTGTCGCCAAACTGCATCTCCATCATCGTCAGCCGCTTGAAGTAGTGGCTGGCCAGGTATTCGTCGGTCACGCCAATGCCGCCGTGCAGCTGGATGCACTGCTGGCCGACAAAGCGGGCCGACTGGTTCAGCTGTACCTTGGCCTGGCTGAGCGCGCGGCGGCGGGCCGGGGCCGCTTCGCCCAGCTTCAGCGTGGCGTAGTAGCTCATCGAGCGGGCCAGTTCGAGCTGCATCTTGACGTCGGCAATGCGGTGGCGCAGCGCCTGGAAGTGCGCCAGCGTCACGCCGAACTGCTTGCGCGTGTTCATGTAGTCGACGGTGATGGCGGTCAGCTTGTCCATCAGGCCGACGCCTTCGGCGCACAGCGCGGCAATGCCGATGTCCACCGACTGTTCGAGCGCGCCGTAGCCTTTCTCGACCACCAGCGCGGCCGGGGCTTGCGCCAGCGTCAGCTCGGCGGCGCGCGCGCCGTCCTGCGTCGGGTAGCCCTCGACGGTGACGCCCGTGGCGCCGCGCACGACCAGGAATAGCGCGATGCCGGCCTCGCTGTCCACGTCGCCGGAAATGCGGGCTGGCACGATGAAGGCATCGGCCTCGTCGCCGGCCGGCACCACGCTTTTCACGCCATCCAGCGTCCAGCCCTTCGCCGTCTGCTGCGCTCGGGTCGTGACATGGCGCAGCTTGTAGCGTGCGCCGGCCTCCTGGTGTGCCAACACGACCAACGCTTCGGCGCTGGCCATCTTCGGCAGCCACTCAGCCTGCAGCGCCTCGGGCGCGTCGGCCAGCAGGGCCGGGGCGATCAGCGCGCCCTGGGCAATGGGTGCGTTGACCAGGCCGCGGCCCAGTTCTTCCATCACCACCATCGCCTCGACCTGGCCGAAGCCCAGGCCGCCATGGGCCTCGGGAATGGTGAGGCCGGCCAGGCCCAGTTCGGCCAGCTCGGCATAGACGGCGCGCGTGGCGCCACCAGCCTTGGCCAACTGGTGCCGGCGCTCGAAGGCAAAACCCTTGTCGACCCAGCGGGCCACTGCGTCGCGCAGCGAGACCTGGTCGTCGGAGAAATCGAAGTCCATGTTGTTTCCTCAGGCGCCCAGCACGGTCTGGCTGACGATGTTGCGCTGCACTTCGTTGCTGCCGCCGTAGATGGTCGTCTTGCGCAGGTTGAAATAGGTACTTGAAAGCGGCGCGCATTCGCCGGCGTTGCCCGGCCACAGCCCGCCCAGCGCCTGGTCGCCCTGCCAGCCGGCTTCCATGGCCTCATGGATGAACGGCACGCTCAGCGGGCCGCCTGCCAGCATCATCAGCTCGGCATAACGTTGCTGAATCTCGCTGCCGCGGATCTTCAGCAGGCCGGCCACGTCCAGGCTTTGCTTGCCGCTCTTTTCGGCCGACAGCACGCGCAGCACCATCATCTCCAGTGCCACGATGTCGATTTCCAGCAGCGCGATCTGGTCGCGGAAGCGGGTGTCGTCATAGACGCCCTGCGACCTGGCAATGCGCTTGAGCCGCTCCAGCTCGCGCTTGGCGCGGTTCACATCGGCGATGTTGGTGCGCTCGTGGGCGAGCAGGTGCTTGGCATAGGTCCAGCCCTTGTTCTCCTCGCCGATCAGGTTCTCGGCCGGCACCTCGACGTTGTCGAAGAAGACCTCGTTCACCTCGTGCTCGCCGTCCAGCATGATGATGGGCCGCACGGTCACCCCGGGGCTTTTCATGTCCACCAGCAGGAAGCTGATGCCGGTCTGCGGCTTGCCTTCGGTACTGGTGCGCACGAGGCAGAAGATCCAGTCGCCGAACTGGCCCAGCGTGGTCCAGGTCTTCTGGCCGTTGACGATGTACTTGTCGCCTTGCCGTTCGGCGCGGGTCTTCAGCGAAGCCAGGTCCGAACCCGAGCCAGGCTCGCTGTAGCCCTGGCTCCACCAGACCTCGCCCGAGGCAATGCCTGGCAGGAAGCGCTTCTGCTGCTCGGCACTGCCGAAGGCCATGATGACCGGAGCCACCATCACCGGGCCAAACGGGATGATGCGCGGCGCGCCGGCCAGCGCGCACTCTTCTTCGAACAGGTGCTTCTGCACCGCGTTCCAGCCTGGTCCCCCAAATTGCTTAGGCCAGCCGTAGCCCAGCCAGCCCTGCGCGCCCAGGATCTTTGCCCAGCGCTGCAGGTCATCGCGGCTCAGGCGCTGGGCCTGGTGCACCTTGCTGCTGATCTCCTTGGGCAGGTGCTCGGCCACCCAGTCGTGGATCTGCTGGCGGAAAGCCAGTTCGTCCGGCGTGAAATTGAGGTCCATGAGGCTTGTCTCCGATCTCTCCGATTTTTAGCACGACCGTTCGCCTTTATCCTGTCCCCCCAGCGACAAGCGGGCCATGGGGTTTTCACGTGTTGGCGAGGCCCCGGTTCGGCACCGGAAGGCCGAGTTCGCGCACATGAACGATCCCGTGCTGCGAAGTGTCCACTGATTGCCCTCCGGCACCGGTTGCTGCCAGTGGCTGCTTGCTGCCCCGGTCTACCTTCTCATTTCCTTCATCGCCTGTTCGGTGGTGCGATCCGACAGGCGCTGTGCCTTGGCGAAATGTGCGGCGCAGAACCATTCAAGTCCGTGTGGATGGCCTGCCATGCCGGGAGGCAGCGGGACGCGGTCGGCAAATTGCACGAGGCCGTCCTTGGGGCCATCGGTCGCAGGTTGGGCGCTCAGCGGCTTGTGGCAGAAATGGCAGCAAGGCGGCTTCATCGACAGGATCCGGTCGTGCGTGCGTTCTGATTTGTACGACGTTGGGATTCTGCGGCCGGCCTGCGAGCGTCAATCCCGGAAGTTCTTGTGCGTCAGCGGCTGCTCGGGAAACTCTTTCTTGAGCAGTGCGATGGCCTGTTGCAGGTCGTCGCGGTTCTTGCCGGTGATGCGCACTTCGTTGCCCTGGATGCTGGCCTGGACCTTGAGCTTGCTGTTCTTGATCGCGCCGGTGATCTTCTTGGCCAGCTCGGACTCGATGCCGTCCTTGATCTTGTCGACGCGGCGCAGCTTGTCACCGCCCAGCTTTTCCAGCTTCTCGCCCTTGTCGATGAAGTTGATCGTCACGCCTTGCTTGGTCAGCTTGCTGACGAGCACCTCGTTGATCTGGTCGATCTGGAAGTCGCTGTTGCCGACCAGGTGGATCTCCTTTTCCTTCTCCTTGAGCTCGACGCTGGCACTGGTGCCCTTGAAATCGAAGCGGGTGCCGATTTCCTTGATGGCGGTGCTGACGCCGTTGTTGATCTTGACCATGTCGGGTTCGAGGGCGACGTCAAAGCTGGGCATGGCAGGAAACTTTCGGAAATAGCAGGCGCTGTTTGGCCTGCAAGGGCAAAGGAGAACGGGGAATAGCAGAAAATTCTGCCATGCAAATCGAAGCGGGCGTGAGCCTGAAGTCCTATAACACCTTTGGCCTGCCTGCGGTGGCCGGCCGGCTGGTGCGCATCACCGCAGACGCCGACGTGCGGCGGCTGCTGGAGCTGCCCGGCCTGGGCGGCGCGCCCAAGTTCGTGCTGGGCGGCGGCAGCAACGTGATCCTGACCCGGGACATGCCCGAGCTGGTGCTGAAGGTCGAGGTCAAGGGCATGCGCGTGGCGAGCGAAACGGCGGACGCCTTCATCGTCGAAGCCGGCGGCGGCGAGTCCTGGCACGACCTGGTCGCCTGGACTCTGGACCACGGCCTGCCGGGCCTGGAGAACATGGCGCTGATCCCCGGCACCGTGGGCGCGGCACCGGTGCAGAACATTGGCGCCTACGGGCTGGAGCTGCAGGACCGCTTCGACTCGCTGGACGCAGTGGACCTGGTGACCGGCCGCAGCGTGCGGCTGGACGCTTCGCAGTGCAAGTTCGGCTACCGCGACAGCATCTTCAAGCAGGCCCTGGCCGGCAAGAGCCTGATCACCCGGGTGCGCTTTCGCCTGCCCAGGCACTGGCAGCCGGTGCTGGGCTACCTGGACCTGGAGCGCAAGATGGCCGAGACCGGCAACCACGCGCCCGATGCCCGCACCCTCTTCGACTGGGTCTGCGCGATCCGCCGCGCCAAGCTGCCGGACCCGGCGGTGATCGGCAACGTGGGCAGCTTCTTCAAGAACCCGCTGGTCACGGCCGAGCAGTGCCGCGACATCATCGCCCGCGACCCGCACGTGGTGCACTACCCGATGGACGGCGGCGGCTTCAAGCTGGCGGCAGGCTGGCTGATCGACGCCTGCGGCTGGAAGGGCAAGACGGTGGGCCATGCGGGGGTCTACGAGAAGCAGGCCCTGGTGTTGGTGAACCGCGGCGGCGCCATCGGCTCCGAGGTGCAGACGCTGGCGCGGGCCATTCAAGAGAGCGTCTACGGCCGCTTCGGCATCCGGCTGGAGATTGAGCCGGTGGTGGTCTAACTCACAGAAAGCCCAGGCACTCGCACAGCGCCTGGCAGCGCGCCCAGCGCTCGCTCAAGCGTTCGGCCATGCGCTCGGCCTGGTCCGGCTGCTCGGCCAGCGCGTCGGCCTGGTGTTCGATCTCACGGGCCAGTTCGGCAACGCCGGCCTGGCCGACCAGTTCGGCAGCACCCTTGATCGCGTGGGCATGCTGGCGGATGCGGGCCGGCGCTTGCTCGCCCAGTGCGTCGCACAGCGCGGGCAGGGTGCCGCCGCTGTCGGCGAAGAAGTCGCGCAGCAGCGGGCGCAGGCCGTCGGCCGTCAGCAGCACGCACAGCTCGCCCAGCGTGGACAGGTTCAGGTGGCGGGCCATGTCGCCAGGACGGGGGCGGACCTTGGCCGCGGGGCGCTGCACTGGGGCTTCCTTCGTTGCGGCAAGCGGCGTGTGTGATGCTGCGTCGGTAGCTGCTTCAGTGGCGGCGTCCGGGAGTGTCACAGGCGCGGTGTCGGTGGCTCTTGTGTCTGCATGCGCCGCGCCGCGGGCCAGCGCAGCCTCGGCCATGGCTGCGTCGCGCGAGGCGGGCACGCGGCCCAGCAGCTGCTCCAGCGCGTCCCAGTGGAAGGGCTTGCTCAGGAAGCCGTTCATGCCGGCGGCCAGGGCCTGGGCACGGGTGTTCTCGAAGGCGTCCGCACTGACGGCGATGACCCGCACCCGGCCCAGCGGCGGCGCGCGGCGGCGCAGCTGGCGGGTGGCTTCCAGGCCGTCCATGCCGGGCATGTGCAGGTCCATCAGGATCAGGTCCGGGCAATGGCGCTCGGCCTCGCGCAGCGCTTCTTCGCCATTGCGCGCAAAACGCACCTGGTGGCCCAGGCGCGACAGCAGCGTGCCGACCACCATGCGGTTGGTCGCATGGTCCTCGGCGACCAGCACATCCAGCGCGCGGGCCGGCGGCGCGCCGCTTGCAATGCCTTCGGCCTGTGGCGGCTTGCAAGGCCGCAGCGGCAGCACCACGCTGAACTCGCTGCCCTGGCCGGGCTGGCTGCGCATGCGGATTTCGCCGTCCATCAGCCGCGCCAGGTTGCGGGTGATCTCCAGCCCCAGGCCGGCGCCGCCGTACTGGCGCGAGATGCGGTCGTCGCCCTGGCTGAAGCGCTGGAACAGCCGGCCCTGCACGACCGGCGCAATGCCCACCCCGGTGTCGATCACCTGCAGTTGCACGGGCAAGCGCTGCTGCGCGTCCAGCGCGCCGGCGGGCTGGGCGATCAGCCGGATGCGACCGTGCTCGGTGAACTTGACCGCGTTCGACAGCAGGTTGAACAGCACCTGGCGGATGCGCGTGCCGTCGCCCAGCAGCCATTCCGGCAGCTGCGGGTCGACCAGGCATTCCAGCGCCAGGCCCTTGGCGTGTGCGGCCGGGCCCATGGTGGATTCGACCTCGCGCAGCAGCGCGCCCAGGCGCAGCGGCCGCAGGTCCAGCGTCATGCGGCCGGACTCCAGGCGCGAGAGGTCCAGGATGTCGTTCAGGATGGCCAGCAGGTGCTCGGCCGAGTCGCGCGCGGTGTGCACGAAGTGGGTCTGCTCCACGTCCAGCCGGGTGTCTTCGAGCAGGCTGAGCATGCCCAGCAGGCCGTTGAATGGCGTGCGCAGCTCGTGGCTCATGTTGGCCAGGAACACGCTCTTGGCCTGGTTGGCGCTGTCGGCCGCCTCGCGGGCGCTTTTCAGCCTGTCGGCCAGATGCTCCAGCTCGGCGCCGCGCTGCTGGCTGGCGTGCCACTGGCGCAGCAGCACCGCGGCGAAGGCCAGCGTCATCAGGCTGAGCAGCGCGGTCAGGCCCACGCCGAGGTGGATCTGGCTGCGGATGCTGCTGTTGCGCCACAGCGTCTGGGCATGGCTGCGGGCATTGGCCTCGTCGGCCAGCGCATGCACAGGGGTTTGCAGCAGCGCCATCTCGTTGGCCAGGCTGTGCAGCAGCGCCGGTTCGGCCGGGCCGCTGCGCTGCAGCACCAGGTCCACCTGGCGCACCAGCGAGTTCAGCAGGCGCTGCAAGGCCTGGGGCTTGGCGCCCAGCAGCTCGGGCAGCGCACCGTCGTTGGGCTCGTTGCCGTTGCGGGCCGGCTTGAGCAGCAACTGCACCTGGTTGGCAAAGCGCTCGTGCCGCAGGCGCAGGGAGACCTGGCTGGCGGCGTCCGGGTGGGCGGCCGCGGCCTCCAGTGCGTCGCGCAGCAGCAGGGTTTCGGTTTCCAGCTCGACCAGGTGCCAGACGCGGTTGTCCTCGTTGCGCTGCATGCTGGCGCTGAACAGCACGAACTGGCGCGACTGCACCCAGGCCACCGCGGCCAGCACGGCGATCAAGCCGACGCCGATCAGCATCAGCGCATGGCGGCGCACCGAAGCGGGCAGGCGCTCAGCCATGGTTCAGCGTTGGGGTCAGGCGGCCTCTGGCGAGGGTGGCACGATGGGCGCGGCCTGCCCCTCCCGCACCCGGGCCAGCGCCAGCTGCAGCACGCGGGCGTCGGTGGAGGCTCGGTGGCGCTGCAGCTGCAGGCTGTTGCGCACCTCGGCGCATGCGCCGTCCCAGTGCGCGGCGGCCTGGTCGTCCAGCAGCTCGTGCAGGTGGCGCAGCTTGAAGCTGGGCGTGAGGCCGGCTTCGTCGAACAGGATGGCCAGCCAGGCGTAGTCGTGGGCCCAGCTGTCGCAGTAGATGGTGGCGCCACGCAGCCGACTGTTGAGCAGCTCGGCGACCTCGCGCGGCGGCTTGCCGTGCCGCGCCAGCACGTCGCGGGTGATGCCGTGCAGGTGCTCGGCTGCGCCGTCCCAGTGTTGCCAGTGCGGGGCAGGCTGCACCAGGGTGCAGACGGACTCGCCATCCGGCAGCACGAAACCGACCTCGATCGGGTAACTGCCGCGGCCGAATCCGGAGGCCTCGACGTCGATCACGCAAGGCAGCGGCACGGCGTTCACGGCCGGGCCGGCGGTGGCCGCCGGGGCGAGGATGGGGCCGGCTCTGGGCATGCTTGTCTCCAACAACACAGGACGCCTGGCAAGCCAGGTGGCGACGGGACCAACGGTGCGTGCGCCAAATCCAGTGTGCAACAAGCGTACCCGCTGCGGGGCTTTGTCGCCCTTGAGACAAGTCCTACGGGCCGACCCCGGTGGCGGCACCGCGGCAGCGCCGCTACGCTGGGCCGATCGCGGCAGCCCGTGTGCTGCGCGCGGTCTCAGCACCGCGCCACCGCTTCTTCCGCATCTTCCGCTTCTTCGACTTCCCGCATGGACACGCCATGAAGACTGCCGATTCCATCGCCATCCCCGAGGCGCAGGCCACGGCCCTGCCCGAGTTGCCGCACCTGAAGCACTGGCCGCGGCGCCTGCCCAAGTCGCTGGTGGTGCCCGAGGTCAACCTGTGGTTCAACCTGGAAGTGACCGCCGCGCGCTTCCCGAACCGGGCGGCCAACCTGTTCTTCGGCCAGGCGCTGAGCTATGGCCAGCTCAAGCAGCAGGCCGAGGCGCTGGCCGGCTGGCTGCAGGCCCAGGGCATTGGCAAGGGCGACCGCGTGGCGCTGTTCCTGCAGAACTGCCCGCAGTTCGTGATCGCCTTCTACGCGGTGATGCGCTGCGACGCGGTGGTGGTGCCGGTCAACCCGATGAACCGGGTGGAGGAGTTCGGCCACTACATCAGCGACCCGGACACCAAGGCGGTGATCTGCGGTGCCGACGGCGCGGCCATCGTCGCCGAGGCCAACGCCGCGCTGCCGCCGCAGCAGCAATTGCAGACCCTGCTGGTGACGCGTTATTCGGACATGCTGCCTGCGCAGATCCCGGCTGCGCTGGCACCGCAGCCGGCCATCGAAGCCTGGCTGCGCGCCGACCCGCCGCTGCCGGCCGGCGCCTACCGCTGGGAAGAGGCGCTGGGCGCCGGCCTGCACCCGACCGGGCCGGCCACCGCCTTGCCAGACGACCTGGCGCTGCTGCCCTACACCTCGGGCACCACCGGCCTGCCCAAGGGCTGCATGCACACGCACCGCACGCTGATGTCCAACACCTGCGGCGGCGGCATCTGGGGCTACGCCGGTGCCGAGTCGGTCAGCCTGGGCGTGGTGCCGATGTTCCACATCACCGGCATGCTCTACAACGTGCTGGCACCGGTGTATGGCGGCACCACGGTGGTCCTGCTGCCGCGCTGGGACCGCGAGCTGGCCGGCAGGCTGATCTCGCAATACAGGATCACGCACTGGACCTGCATCCCGACGATGATCATCGACCTGTTCAACAGCCCGAACCATCACCAGTTCGACCTGTCCAGCCTCGTGTATCTCTCCGGCGGCGGCGCGGCCATGCCGCAGGCGGTGGCCGAGCGGCTGCTGAAGGAATACGGCCTGACGTTCTCCGAAGGCTACGGCCTGACCGAAACCGCCGCGCCTTCGCACGGCAACCCGCCCGAGCGCTCCAAGCTGCAATGCCTGGGCATGCCGATCTTCGGCGTGGATTCGCGGGTCATCGACCCGGACACGCTGGCGCTGCTGCCGCAAGGCGAGGTCGGCGAGATCGTGACGCACGGGCCCATGGTCTTCAAGGGCTACTGGAAACACCCGGAGGCGACACGCGCGGCCTTCATCGAGCTGGGCGGCAAGCGCTTCTTCCGCACCGGCGATCTGGGACGGGTCGACGAGGACGGCTACTTCTTCATCACCGACCGGCTCAAGCGCATGATCAATGCCAGCGGCTTCAAGGTCTGGCCCTCTGAGGTGGAGCTGCTGCTGTACCGCCACCCGGCGGTGGCCGAGGCCTGCGTGATCTCGGCCAGGGACGCCTACCGTGGCGAGACGGTCAAGGCCATCATCGTGCTGCGGGCCGAGGCCAGGGGCGCGACCAGCGAGCAGGCCATCATCGACTGGGCGCACGAGCACATGGCGGCCTACAAGGCGCCGCGCGTGGTCGAGTTTGTCGACACGCTGCCCAAGAGCGGTTCGGGCAAGGTGATGTGGCGGCTGTTGCAGGAGCGCGAGGGCGAGGCGACCAAGCGCTGAGCGGCTTCAGCCCTTGCCGACGATGCGCAGCGTCGGCGGTGCCGGCAACTCGGCGACTTCGCGGTCCTGGCGGTCCTCACGCTTGCGCTCGGCCTTGTCGGCGTAGCAGGCGATGTCGGCCTGGTGCAGCCAGTCGGCGGTGTCCAGCGTGTCGCTGTCCAGCATCGCCAGGCCGAGGCTGGCGCCCACGCGCAGCTGTTGCACGCCCCAGGGCAGCACGATGCCGTCGACCGCTTCGCGGATGTGGCCGGCCACGCGTTGCGCGGCTTCGGGCGGGCAGCTGGGCAGCAGCACGCCGAATTCGTCGCCGCCCAGGCGCACCACCAGGTCGCTGCCGCGCACCTGCTGGCCGATGGCCGCGGCCACCGCCTTCAGCATTGCATCGCCAGCGGCATGTCCGGCCGTGTCGTTGATCGGCTTGAAGCGGTCCAGGTCGATCACCAGCAGCGCCGCGGCCAGGCTGGCCGGGCGCTCGGCCAGCAGCCGGTTGGCGCGCTGCAGGAAGGCGCGGCGGTTGGCCAGGCCAGTCAGCAGATCGTGGCTGGCGGACCAGGCGAGTTGCTCACGCTCGGCCACTTCGCTGGAAATGTCGGACACCGTCCAGACGGTGCCGGCGCGCAGCTGGTGCTCGTCGACCAACCGGCCGTGCAGCCGGGCCCAGAACAGGCTGCCATCGGCCCGGCGCAGCTGCCAGTCGCCCTGGTAGCGCTGGCCGTTGCGGAAGGCCGCCTCGGACTCGGCTCTGGCGCGCTGCCAGTCCGGTTCGGCGCCGAAGACGATTTCCGGCGTGCTGCCCAGCAGCGCCTCGCGCGGGCGGCCGAACAGCCGGCAGAACTCGTCGCTCACCATCTCGGCCTTGCCGTCCCGGCTCACCGCGATCCCCAGCGGCGAGGCGTTCATCACCGAGCGCAGCTTGACCAGCACCTCGCGGTTCAGGTGCTCGACCTGCTCGCGCGCCGTGCTGACCTGGCGCAGCACCTGGCTCAGCTGGCCGATCTCGCCGTTCAGCGCCGGCCAGTCGCCGGCCGCATGGTCGCCGGGCTCGAACAAGCGCAGCGCGCGGCGGCGCAGCAGCGTCAGCGGCTGCAGCAGCCAGGCCACCACCAGCAGCAGGCAGGCGCCCAGCAGCAGCACCAAGGCGCCAGCCCATTGCAGCGCTTCCCTGCGCGCCTGGTGCAGCGGCGCGAGCAAGGCTTCTTCCGGCAACAGGCGCCAGACCACCCAGTCCGGCCCGGGCACGCCGGCATTGCTGACCATCTGGCCGGCTTGCGGCAGGCTGAGCCCGCTGGGCTCGACCGGTGCGCCGCTGGCCCACCAGGCTTCCGTCGCCTCGCGCAGCCCGGGCTCCTCGCGCAGCTGGCCGAGCAGGCGGCGCGGCTCGGGGTGGGCGAGGATGCGGCCGTTGGCATCGGTGACGATCACGGTGGCACCGGTGTCGCCTGCGTTGCCGTTGGTGCTTTCGACCAGGTCCGACAGCAGCTCGCGGCTGGCCAGCTTCATCGCGCCGCCGATCACGCCATGCACCCGGCCGCTGCCGATGTCGGTCAACGGATGCACCAGCGCCACGACGGGCTGGCCCAGCACGCGGTCGGGCAGCGGCTCGGAGATGGCGGGCCTGGCCTGGGTGATGGCGGTCTGGAAATAGTCGCGGTCGCCGATCCACACCTGCGGATGGCGCAGGCCCTGGCTGTCGGCAACCAGCAGCACCTTGCCATTGGCATCGGCCACGAACACATAGCTGAACAGCTCGCGCAGTGCGGGCGTGGCATGGAGGGCGCTGGCCAGCCGCTGCGGATCGGCCAGCGTGGCCTCGTCCAGCAGGCTGGCGCTGGCGCGCAGTGCACGCTGCAATTCCACGCAACGGCGCGACAGCACCGCGGCGCTGCGCACCACGCCGTCCAGCTCGCGCTGGCGTTGCATCTGCAGCAGGTCGCGCTCGGCGTGCTGGGTCAGCTGCACCGTGATCAAGCCAATGCCCAGCGCCAGCACCAGCACGGCGATGGCCGTGAGGCGGAACTTCAGCGAGGCGAACAGCGTGGACAGGCAGGCGGGCACGGACATGTTGTCCGTCTATCGGCCCCGCAGCTGCCTGACTTGAGCCAGGGGTCGGCGCCTGGTTCGGGCGCCGACGCCGGTTGTCACCGGCAGTTCAGCTTCCCGTGCCTGCCTTGGCCGGGCTGCCCAGCTGGGCCCACAAATACGCAAATTCCAGCGCCTGGCGGTCGGCCAGCTGGGCGTTGTCGGCCGCACCGCCGTGGCCGCCTTCGATGTTCTCGTAGTACAGCACCGGGTGGCCCTGCGCCATCATGCGGGCCGCCATCTTGCGCGCATGCCCGGGGTGGACGCGGTCGTCGCGCGTGGAGGTGACGAAGAAGACCCGCGGGTAGTGGGTCTTCTGGTGCACGTTCTGGTACGGGCTGTACTTGGAGATGAAACTCCATTCGGCCGGGTCGTCGGGGTTGCCGTATTCGCCCATCCAGCTGGCGCCGGCCAGCAGCTTGTTGAAGCGCTTCATGTCCAGCAGCGGCACCTGGCAGACCATGGCGTTGAACAGGTCCGGCCGCTGCATCATCACCGCGCCGACCAGCAGGCCGCCGTTGCTGCCGCCCTGGATGCCCAGTTGCTGGCGGGTCGTGATGTTGTTGGCCAGCAGGTCTTCGGCAACGGCGATGAAGTCGTCGTAGCTCTTCTGCTTGTGCGACTTGATGGCCGCCTGGTGCCAGGCCGGGCCGAACTCGCCGCCGCCGCGGATGTTGGCCACCACCAGCACGCCGCCCTTGCGCAGCCAGCCATGGCCCCAGCTGGCCGAGTACCAGGGCTGCATCGAGACCTCGAAGCCACCGTAGCCGTAGAGCAGCGTGGGGTTCTTGCCGTTGGCAATCGCGCCCTGCGGCCAGACCACGAAGTAGGGCACCCTGGTGCCGTCCTTGGACTTGGCAAAACGCTGCTCGACGCGCATGCCGGCGGTGTCGAAAAACGCAGGGCGCGCCTTGATGCGCTCCAGCTGGTCCTGGTCGGCGCGGCCGAGGTAAAGCGAGTCGGGCGTCAGGAAGTCGACGTACGAGACGAAGAAGTGCTCGGCCAGCGGGTCGTCTGCCACCTGCGGGTCGTGCAGCGGCTGGACCTGCAGTGCGCCGGGGAAGGGCGTCTTCAGCTCGCGCTGCTGCCATTCCCCACCTTTTTCATTCGCCACCTTGCGCCAGGCGACGACACGGTTGGCCACGTTGTCCAGCACGTCCAGCAGCACCTGGCTGCGGGTGGTCGACCAGCCTTCCAGCGAGCGGGTGGCGGTGGGCGTGAACAGTGCGGTGAACTGGCGCTCGCCGCGCAGGTAGGCCTCGGCCGGGGCCATCAGCAGCGAGCCGCTGGCCCAGGTGCTGCCACCCACGGCCCAATCGCTGCGCAGCTTGATCAGCAGCGCATCGCGCCAGAACGAGATCTGGGCATCGGCCGGCTTGGCGATCGGCGTGCTCTTGCCGTCGTGCCAGAGCACCAGTTCGTCGGTGAAGAAGTCGGGCGCGCGGCCGAAGACCACGCGCTCGAAGCCAGGCGTGTGGTCGACCGAGATCGAGGCCGCGACGTCGGTCTTCTGCGCCTCGTAGACCGTGCGCGCGGCCGACAGCGGCTCGCCGCGCTTCCAAAGCTTGACCACGCGCGGGTAGCCGGAGTCGGTCAAGGAGCCGGGGCCGAAATCGGTGCCGACGAAAAGGGTGTTCTCGTCCAGCCATTCGACGTCGGACTTGGCCTCGGGCAGCGTGAAGCCGCCTTCGACGAAGCGCCGCGTGGCCAGGTCGAATTCGCGGAGCACGGTGGCGTCCGCCCCGCCGCGCGACAGCGCGACCAGCGCCCGCGTGGACTTGCCGCCCAGCCGCGTGGCCCGGCTCCAGACCCAGTTCTCGTTCTCGGCCTTGGCCAGCGCGTCCAGGTCCAGGATCACGTCCCACTGCGGCTCGGCCTGGCGGTAGCTGTCCAGCGTGGTGCGGCGCCACAGGCCACGCGGGTGGGCCTGGTCCTTCCACAGGTTGTAGAGGTACTCGCCCTCGCGGCTGACCAGCGGAATGCGGTCGCGCGAGTCGAGGATGTCCTTCAGCCGGGTGCGCGTGGCCTCGAAGTCAGGCTGGGCTTCGAGCACGCTGCGCGATGCGGCGTTGTGTTCGCGGACCCAGTTCAGCGCCTTGTCGCCCAGCACGTCTTCCAGCCAGAGGTAGGGGTCCTCGGTGGCGACAGCGGTGGGAGCGACGGCGGCTGCGGCCGCGGAGATGGGATTTTGTGCCATGGCCAGTGGGGTGCCGGCCGCACCCAACAGGGCGAGGGCCTGGCGGCGGTTGAAGTGGGACATCGTCGGGACGCTTGTGGCGGTACAACACCAGCCGCCGGATCGGCGCTGGCACGGAACCGTCATGATAGGACGATGCCGCTTCCTGGTTCGGCGGGGGGGCGGACGAGGCTTGTCGTCGGCCTGGGGTTCCTGGTTCCTGTTCAGCGCTTGGCGTGCAGGCCCTTGAGCAGCTTGGGCTCGACCGTGATGGAACGGCTCGCGTCACCGACCCAGATCTGGCCTTCCTGCACCGTGACCTGCAGCTGCATGGTGCGCTGGGCCAGCGTGGCCAGCTCCTTGCTCTGGTCGGCCGGCACCTGCCAGACCTCCAGGTTGGGCAGTCGAACGACCTTGCCTTCCAGCGCCTGCCACCAGATGGGCACGGCGCTGGCGAAGGCCCACAGCTTGACCACTTCCGAGCGGCCGCAGGCCTTGGCCAGGCGCCGGTCGTCGGGCTGGCCGACCTCGATCCACTGCACCAGCTGGCCGGTCAGGTCCTTCTGCCACAGGTCCGGCGCGTCCGGATCGGACAGGCCGGCGGTGAATTCCAGGTTGCCGCGCAAGTCGTCGGCCGGCACGGAAAGGGCGAACGCCAGCAGCCGCATCATCATGCGTTCGTCGTTTTCGGACGGGTGGCGGGCCAGCGTGATCGCATGGTCGGCGTAAAGCGCGCGGTCCATGTCAGCGATCTGCAGCTGGGCCTTGAAGACGGTGGATTTGATGGCCATGGGGTGCGACAGCGGAACAGCCCGCCCAACGTGAGCGGGGTCCGAAGTGTAGGCGCTGGGCTGCGCAAGCCGCCCGAAGCCTCAAGTTGCGAAAGCCTGAGCCGATAGCCAGGGTATCTACCAATATTGACGCCGGAGGCGATGCCCAGGCATCGAGCAGGCGACCGCATCATGATTTCCTTGCTGCTGAAGTTCCGGCTGCGTGCCCGTTTGTCGCTGTGCCTGGCGGGCGTGACCTTGCTGATGGCGCTGGCCTCTGCGGTGGGGGCCTGGCGCCTGCGCGTGCTGTCGGACGTGGCCGCCGAGCTCGGCGGCGTGGCGGCCGAGCGCGCACTGCTGGCGCGCGAGCTGCACGCCATCGTCGAGATCAGTTCCTTCCGCGCCGAAGCCTTGCTGGTGAGCGATGACAAGGCGCTGGCCGCCCGCGTGGGCGCCGACCGCAAGCGCACCTCGGAGCGCTCTGCCGAGCTGCGCAAGCGCCTCGAATCGCTGCTGGATGACGCGCAGTCGCTGGCGCTGATGAAGCAGATCGACGCCGCAGGCAACCAGTTCCGCGACGTGCGCACCGCATTGGTCAAGCGCGATGCAGAAGGCTCGCATGTGTCGACCGAGGAAATTGAGCAGAAGCTGCGGCCCGCAGCGGCAGCCTATGCGAAGGCGGTCGACGAGTTGGCCAAACACGAAGCTTCGCTGGTCGAAGAGAAGCGGGCCGATGCCGTGGCTTCAGCCCGCACCGGCGAAGCGCTGCTGCTTGCGGGCGTGGTCGCTGGCCTGCTGGCATCAGCCCTGCTGGGCTGGGCGCTGACCGTGTCCATCCTGCGGCCGCTGCAGCAGGCGCAAGCCCTGGCGCGCCGCGTGGCCGACGGCGACCTGACGCCGCAGCGCTGGGACAGCCGCAGCCCGGACGAAGTCACCGCTCTGGTGACCGAGCTGCAGGGCATGCAGGCCATGCTGGCGCGCCTGGTCGGCGAAGTGCAGCAGGCCAGCGAACAGATTGGCACCGCCAGCCGCGAGGTGGCCACCGGCAACCTGGACCTGAGCCAGCGCACCGAGCAGACCGCCAGCAACCTGCAGCAGACCGCCAGCGCGATGGAGCAGCTGACCGGCACGGTGCAGCAGAGCGCCGAGTCGGCCCGGCAGGCGAATGCGCTGGCGGGCAGCGCGACTTCGGTGGCCGCGCGGGGTGGCGAAGTGGTCGGCCAGGTGGTGACGACGATGAACAGCATCAGCGCCAGTTCGCGCAAGATCGCCGACATCATCGGCGTGATCGACGGCATCGCCTTCCAGACCAACATCCTGGCGCTGAATGCCGCCGTGGAGGCGGCGCGGGCCGGTGAGCAGGGCCGCGGCTTTGCCGTGGTGGCCAGCGAGGTGCGTTCGCTGGCGCAGCGCTCGGCGGGTGCGGCGCGCGAGATCAAGTCGCTGATCGGCGCGTCGGTCGAAAGCGTCGAATCCGGCGCGCGCCTGGTGCAGAACGCGGGCGAGACGATGGGCGAGATCGTCAGCAGCGTGCAGCGCGTGGATCACATCATTCGCGAGATTTCGCATGCGGCCAGCGAGCAGAGCACCGGCATCGGCGAGATCGGCCGCTCGGTCAACCAGCTCGACCAGATGACCCAGCAGAACGCAGCGCTGGTCGAAGAGTCCGCCGCCGCGGCGCAAAGCCTGAAGGACCAGGCGCAGCGACTGGCGGATGTGACCGCTCGCTTCCGCGTGGCGGCCTGAACTTCAACCCTTCTTTGCTTCGTCGGCCTGCTTGAGTTCCCACTGCGCCAGGCCGGCCGCGGCCTTGGCGCGCACCTTGGCCTGCAGCCAGCCGCTCCAGCCCATCAGCATGCCAATGGGGCCCAGCGCCTGGCGGCTCCAGCGCCAGAAGTCGAACACATCCACATGGCGCAGCAGCAGGCCTTCCTGCAGCTGCATCTTCGCGGTGATGATGTTGTGCACCGGGCGGCCTGTGCTGCTGAAGGTGTACCAGGCTTCCCATTGCACCGTGGCCTCGGTTTCGGTGCTGCTCAGCAGCTTGTATTCGAGCCGGAAGTCGCGTGCATTGGCGCACAGCATGCGCCACATCATGCCGATCTCGGCGCCGTGCAGGTCGAAGACCGGGTCTGTGAAATGCGCCTGCGGGTGGTAGCAGGCCTGCATGGCAATGCCGTCGCGCCGGGCAAAGGCGTCGTAGAAACAGGTGGCGAGTTCGGCCGGGGTGGCCAGTGGGGTGTTCGGCATCGGCGCAGTTTAGGTGGCAGCAGGCATTGCCGACTCCGGGATTGCCAGGCCCGTGACCGGCAGCGCGTGGCCAGCCTTGGCACTGGCGCGGCCCAGGTCCAGCAGCTGCATCACGGCCAGCGCTTCGGCCGGCGGCACCGGGTTGGCGGCCAGGCCCAGCAGGGCGTCCCGCAGCCCTGCGTAGTAGCGTGTGTAGTCGCCCTGCTGCAGCGCCAGCGACTGCGGCGGCTGCAGTTCGGCCGGCGTGCCGGCCTGCGGCAGCGCGAGCTCTGCATGGCCGGGGTGGCGGCCCCATTGGGCCAGGCGAGCCGGGTCCGGTCGCTGGCCGGCTTTCAGCGCGTCTTCCTGGCCGTCCAGCCCCCAGATGCGCAGGCTGCCCAAGGTGCCGTGCAGCTCGAAGCGCGGGCCGGGCAGGGCCGCCAGTGTGCTGGCTTGAAGCAGCACGCGCAGTCCGCTTACGTAGCCCAGGCGGGCCTGGAACCAGTCGTCTGCCACGGCGCCGTCGCGCAGCGTGGCCAGCTCGCATTGCAATGTGGCTGGCGGGCCGAACAGTTGCAGCGCCTGGTCCAGCAGATGCGGCCCGAGGTCGGCCCACAGTCCCCCACCGGGCGCGGCCGATTCGCGCCAGCGCTGGCGGACCTCGGGCCGGAAGCGGTCGAAATACAAGGCCGCCTGCACCACGCGGCCCAGCCGGCCGTCCTGCAGCAGTGCGGCGGCACTGAGGAAGTCGCCGTCCCAGCGGCGGTTGTGGAACACGCTGAGCAAGCGTTGTTGCCGGGCTGCGAGTGCCACGAGTTCGGTGGCTTCGGTAAGGTCCAGCGCCATCGGCTTGTCGATCACCACCGCCTTGCCGGCCATCAGCGCGTCGCGCGCCAGCGGATGGTGCGTGTCGTTTGGTGACGCGATGACGATCAGGTCCAGCGGCAGCGCGAGCAGCGCAGCAGCGTCCGGCACCACGCTCACATCTGCCCCGAGCACGGTGTTGACCGCCTCGGCTTGAGAGCTGGCCACCGCGGCCAGTTGCAGGCCAGGTGTCGCCTGCAGCAAGGGCGCGTGGAACGTGCGGCCGGCGTAGCCGAAGCCGATCAGGCCGACCTGCAAGGTCTGGGTTGCCGTCATGGCTTGCGAGCCTTCGGTGGCTGCGCGGGTTTCTGTTGCATGGGTTCCTCCTGGCCAGAGCGCCGAGTCTCGGTGCCAAAGCCTGCCGGCACAAGCCCATGGCCGGAGAAGCCAGTTGGGCCGGTGGCATCATCGTTTGCTGCCAAGGAGTGACTGTTCGCCATGAATGCTTCGCCCAATCCCTTGTTGACCGACTGGACCGGGCCGTTTGGCCTGCCGCCTTTCGAGCAGGTGCAGCCCGCGCACTTCGAGCCGGCGATGCGGCAGGCGATGCGCGAAAACCTGGCCGAGCTGGAGGCGATTGCCGCGAACACGGCGCCGGCAGATTTCGACAACACCGTTGCCGCGCTGGACCGTGCGGGCGCCTGGCTCTACCGGCTTTGCTCGCTGCTGGCCAACCTCAGCGCTTCGGCGACTTCAGCCGAGCTGCGCGAGGTGCAGCGCACGATGGCCGCGCCGCTGGCTGCGCACGACAGCGCGGTGAAGATGCATGCCGGCGTGTTCGCCAAGCTGGACAAGCTGCACGCGCAGCGCGAGTCGCTGGCGCTGCTGCCCGAGCAGCGCCGCCTGCTGGAGCGCCTGCACGCCGATTGCGTGCATGCCGGCGCGCGGCTGTCTGCCGTGGCGCAGCCGCGCTACGCGGCCATCATGCAGTCGCTCGCCGAGCGCTGCACCCGCTTTGCGCAGAACGTGCTGGCCGACGAGGCCGGCTACCAGCTGGTGCTGAACAGCGAGGCCGAATTGGCCGGCCTGCCGCCGTTTGTGCGCGCAGCTGCACGCCAGGCGGCCAGCGAGCGCGGGCTGGAAGGCGAGACCTGGGTCATCACGCTGAGCCGCTCGCTGATCGAGCCGTTCCTCACCTTCTCGGAACGGCGCGACCTGCGCGAAACCGCGTGGCGCGCGTGGGTCGGCCGCGGCGAAGTGCCGGGCGAGACCGACAACCGACAGCTGGTGCGCGAGATCCTGCAGCTGCGCCACGCGCAGGCGCAGCTGCACGGCCACGCGAGTTATGCGGACTACGCGCTGGTGGACAGCATGGCGGGCGAGCAGTCTGCAGTGCGCGGTCTGCTGGACGAGGTCTGGCAACGTGCCTTGCCGGCGGCCGAGCGCGAGCGGGGGGCGCTGGTCGCGATGATGCGCAGCCATGGGGTGATGCACGAGCCCATGGGTTGGGACTGGCGTTACTGGTCGGAGAAGGTGCGTCAGGCCCGCTTCGACATCGACGACGCCGAGGTCAAGCCCTACTTCTCGCTGGAGCGCATGGTCGAGGCCTTGTTCGACTGCGCGCAGCGGTTGTTCGGCGTCAGCTTCGAGCCGCGGCCTGACGTGTTGGGCTACCACCCCGACGTCAAGGTCTACGAGATGTTCGATGCCACCGGCCGCAGCGCCGGGCTGTTCCTGCAGGACAACTTCGCGCGCCAGTCCAAGCGCTCTGGCGCGTGGATGAGCGGCTTCAATTACCAGTCGCGCAACCGCGGCGTGAGCCGGCCGCTGATCGTCAACAACAACAACTTCGTCAAGGCGCCGCCGGGCCAGCCCACGCTGCTGTCGTTCGACGACGCGCGCACGCTGTTCCACGAGTTCGGCCACGGGCTGCACGGGCTGCTGTCGGACGTGACCTACCACCGGCTCTCGGGCACGCAGGTGCTGCGCGACTTTGTCGAGCTGCCTTCGCAGCTGTTCGAGCACTGGCTGGGCGAGCCCGAGGTGCTGCAGCGCCATGCGCGGCACTGGCAGACAGGCGAGCCGATCCCGCATTCGCTGGTCGAGCGGCTGCAGAAAGCCCGGCACTGGGGCCAGGGGGCGGAGACGGTGAGCTATTTGGGCAGCGCGTGGGTGGACCTGGAGGTCCATGCGCTGACCGATCCGGACGGACCGGCGGATGTGAGCGCCTTTGAGCGCGAGGCGCTGCAGCGCCTGGGCATGCCGGAGGCGATTGGCATGCGGCACCGGCTGGCCCACTTCCAGCATCTGTTCTCCGGTTCAGCGTATGCCGCCGGTTACTACGTGTACCTGTGGGCCGAGGTGCTGGATGCCGACGCGTTCAACGCGTTTGTCGAGGCCGGCAATCCATTTGACGCGGAGGTGGCGGCACGGCTGCGCCGCCACATCTACGCAGCGGGGGACACGGTGGACCCCCGCACGGCTTACACGTCCTTCCGGGGACGCTTGCCGAAGCTGTCACCGCTGTTGGCAAAACGCGGCTTGCTGGCGCCGGGCTTGCCGGCGTAGGGCGCGCGTTCGCCGCGGTCGGCAAAGGCCGGGCGGTCGTTGTTGAAGGCCGGGCGCTCGCTTTTGAACGACGGACGCTCGCCATTGAAGGCCGGGCGTTCGCTGTTGAAGCTCGGACGGTCATTGCTGAACGCCGGGCGATCGCCACCGAAACCACCGCGGTCACCGCGCGGCGCGAAGCCACCACGGTCGCCGCCGGCATTTGCTGCCTTGCGCTCGAAGTAGCCACCGCCACGCTGCTCGCCGCGGTCGGCGAAGGCCGGGCGGTCGCCGCCGAAGCTGCGCTCGCCTTGCGGGCGGTCAGCTTGCGGACGGTCGAACGGGCCACGCTCCGGGCGCGGACCGCGCGGTGCGAAGTCGTTGCCACGCGGGCCGGCAAAGCCGCCGAAAGGCTTGTTGCCCTGGTAGCCGCCACCGCCACGGTTGCCAAAGCCACCCTTGCCGCGCGGGCCCATGCCGCCGCGGTCCGGCCGCTGGCCGAACATGTCAGGCGCCGGGCGGCTGGGTTCCAGGCCGGCCACGACGGCGACCGGGATCGGCAGCGTGGTGTAGTGCTGGATGCGGCGGATCATCGACACGTCACGGCGCTCGGCCAGCGTGATCGCACGGCCAGAGCGGCCGGCACGGCCCGTACGGCCGATGCGGTGCACATAGTCCTCGGCCTTCAGCGGCAGGCCGTAGTTGATGACGTGCGTGATGGTCGGCACGTCGATGCCGCGGGCGGCCACGTCGGTGGCGACCAGGATGCGCACATGGCGCGAACGCAGGCCTTGCAGCACGCGGTTGCGGCGGCCTTGCGGCATGCCGCCGTGCAGCGCGGCGACCGAGTGGCCCATTTCGTTCAGGCGGTCGGCCAGGCGGTCGGCGTCGATCTGGGTGCTGGTGAAGACAACGGCCTGGTCGACGTCGCGGTCGGTCAGGATGTGGTCCAGCAGGGCATGCTTGTGGTCGAGGTCATCGGCCCACATGATTTCCTGCGAGATGTTCTCGTGCTTCTCGGTGTGGTTGGTGATCTCGATGCGCTCGACATCATCCTTCTGCAGGCGCTGGGCCAGGCGGCCGACTTCACCGGCGAAGGTGGCGCTGGCCATCAGGGTCTGGCGGCCGGCGGGCAGCTGCTCGGCGATGTGCTCGATGTCTTCGATGAAGCCCATGTCCAGCATGCGGTCGGCTTCGTCCAGCACCAGCATCTCGACGTTTTCCAGCACGGCCTTGCCGCTGCCGATGTGGTCGATCAGGCGGCCCGGGGTCGCGATCAGGATGTCCAGCGGGCTGCGCAGGGCCTTCAGCTGCGCCGGGTAGGGCACGCCGCCGACCACGCTGGTCACGCTCAGGTAATTGACGAAACGGCCGTAGCTGGAAGCGGCCTTGGCCACCTGCATCGACAGTTCACGGGTGGGCACCAGCACGAGGATGCGCGGGCCGCGCACTTCGCCCTTCTTGGGCTTCTGGGCCGGGTCCTGGCGAGCGGCCAGCACCTTCATCAGGGCCGGCAGCACGAAGGCCGCGGTCTTGCCGCTGCCGGTGTTGGAGCACACGCGCAGGTCACGGCCTGCAAGCGCGGCCGGAATGGCTCGCGATTGCACGTCGGTGGGGTTTTCATAGCCGGCGGCGGTCAAGGCGCGCACCAGGGCCTCGTCGAGGCCCAAGGTTTCAAAAGTCATGGATTCGATCCTCAGCGGCCGTCCGTTGCACAGTTGGCAACCAGCTTGGGCACGCGGTGGGGCATAAAAACATCGCCACCGACCGCGTCTGCCAACGATCCGATGCACCGCAAAGTGCAAAGGCCAAAGGCAAGACCTGCTACAACGCTCACCCCAAAAGGGCGGCACCAAAACCGGGAGGTCGAAGGGGATGGACGAAATCCGACGGGCGCATCGCTTTGCGCGACACAACGGGTGGGCTGGAAAATACCCGGTTCTTGCGAACCTGGCCCCGGCCGTTTGCTGCCCATCACCGTGAAGTGGTTGGCGGCCTGCCGGGTCTTGCCTTGTTGCGTTCACGCTGCCAAGCACACCACGCTGTTGAGGCGCTTTTGAGCTTGTACAGACGGCTGCAGTCGTCGAAGCTGTGGATTCTAGCGTAAACCCTGAATCTTTGCACCCCTTTTCCTGCGCTCCAATGCGTGATTAATCTCACGGTGCCGAGGCAGGCTGGCAACGTGTTGCGCTTGTGGCCTGCCGTGGGCTGTTCCCATCCTTTTGCAACCCCGGGGCGGAGTCCGCACCAGCCGCCATGACGCTGCACATCCCGACCCTGATCGCAGCCTTGACACTGGGCTTCCTTCTGCTCGCGCTGCAGATGGGGCTGTCCAGGCCGAGCTGGCGCGACCAACCGGCAATGGCTTGCTGGGTCGCAGGCAACTGGGCAATGGTGGGTGGATTCCTTGCGCTGATCGCGCGCGCCTGGGTGCCGCTGCCGCTGTCCGTGCTGATCGGCAACCTGCTGCTGTGCCTGGGGGCCGGGCTGTTCAGCCAGGCCGTCTGGGTCTTCGTGACAGAGCAGCCCCTGCCGCTGGCCTTGCGCTGGGGCTGGCTGGCTGCCGCGCTGCCCATCCTGGCCATGCTGGACTGGCCGCTCAGCCAGCGCACTTCGGTGCTCTCGCTGGTCTATGCCGCCTGCCTGTTGCCGGCGGTCTGGCTGGTCTTCCGGCACAGGGCTGCGGCCGAGCGCTCGCTGTTGATGGTCGGCACCGGTTTTGCGCTGACGGTGCTGGCCCTGGTCTGCCGGGCCTGGCACGCCTGGTTCCACCCTGCCGACTACCAGGCCCTGACCCAGCCCAGCCTGGGCCAGGGCCTGACCTTCCTGGCCGCTTTCCTGACGCTGATGACCACCGGCTGGGGCTTTCTGCTGGCCGGCATGGAGCGCACCGCGCAGCGCCTGGAAGTGCTGGCCACGCACGACGGCCTGACCGGCTGCTTCAACCGAAGCACCGCCGATGCCCTGCTGCAGCACGAACTGCAGCGCGGCCAGCGCGACGAATTGCCGGTCGCCTTCGTGCTGATGGACCTGGACCACTTCAAGCACATCAACGACAACCACGGCCACCGCGCCGGCGACGAGGCGCTGCGCCTGTTCGCCGAGACCGTGCGCTCGCGGCTGCGCGCGTCCGACGTGTTCTGCCGCCTGGGCGGCGAGGAGTTCGGCCTGATCCTGCCGGCGACTGACGAGGCCGGTGCGCGCCGCCTGGCCGAGGACGTCCTGCGGGCCACGCGGCTGATCGGCCTGCACGGGGCCGACGGCCAGCCGATCGAGGTCGCGTTTTCGGCCGGGCTGGTGGTGGCTGGCAGCGACAGCCGCTGCAATGCCGATCACCTCTACCGCCAGGCCGACGCGGCGCTGTATGCCGCCAAGCGCGCCGGCCGGTGCCAGATTGCGCTGGCGCAACCGGCCTCCAGCTGAACAGCAGGTTGCGCCGCCGCAGCGTTTACAAAGCTTCACGGCCCGCAGGTACCATTCCTTGCCATGGGCGCAGGCCGGTCGGGTTCGGCCGCTGCTGCGCCGTGTCAGCGCGTCGGCCTGCCCGCAGCCGCCAGCTTCGCCGCCCGCGCCAGCCTCCTCTTTTCGCCGTTCGCCTTGGCACCCGGCCGTGGCCGCAGTTGTTGCGGCCGGTCGACCGTCCGCGCGGGCGGCCTTGCCAGCGTTGCCCCTCCATGCTTCATCAAAGCCGTGCTCCTTTCGCCCTCAAACGCCTGCCGCTGGCGCTGAGCTGCGGCCTCTGGCTGGCCGCTGCAGGCCTGCATGCCCAGACCGCGCCCACCGAGCCGACGCCGCCTGCAGCCGAAGCGACCCTGCCTGCCGCCGCCGGTGCCACGCAAAAAGTCGAGATCAACGGCGCGCGCACCAGCGACACAGAGCAGCGTCGCCGGTCCACCGCGTCGAAGATCATCGTCGGCCGCGAGGAGATCGAGAAGTTCGGCGACAGCACCGTGGGCGACCTGCTCAAGCGCCTGCCGGGTGTGACCATTGGCGGCACGCCGGGCCGCGGCGGCCAGATCCGCATGCGCGGCCTGGGCAACGGCTACACCCAGATCCTGCTGGACGGTGAGCGCGTGCAGGGCGGCCTGTCGCTGGACTCGCTGGATCCGGACCAGATCGAGCGCATCGAGATCATCCGCGCGCCCACGGCCGAGACCGGCGGCCGCGCGATTGGCGGCACCATCAACATCATCACCCGCGAAGGTTTCACCCGGAAGCTGAACGACCTGAAGGCTTCGGTGGCCTATGAGAACGGCCGCGTGCAGCCGCAGCTGAACTGGTCCCGCGAGGACAAGTTCGAAGCGCTGGGGCTGGACTACAACCTCAACGTCGGCGTCAACCGGCGCGACACCGACGACAAGTCGGTGGTCACCACCACCAGCCCGACCAAGGACTACACCGAGACCGACACCTCGCGCAGCCAGCGCACCGGGGTGAGCCTCGGCGGCAAGCTGCAATGGAAGCTCGATGGCGGCGACTCGCTGCAGGTGATGCCGTTCATCGTGCACTCCGAGGGCGACAGCGACAAGACGGGCCAGGTGATCGGCACGGCGGTGCCGGAGCTGCCGTTTTCGACCAGCCGGAGCCATTCGGACAGCAGCCTGACGCTGGGCCGGCTGAACAGCATGTACAAGGCGCAGATCGGCGATGGGCGGCTGGAAGCCCGCGTCGGCCTGGGCATGTCGCGTAGCCTCAGCAACACCCATCGGGTCGAGCAGGACAGCGAGGACGCCACGGCAGGCAACGGTGGCGTGGCCACTTTCGACGACCGCAACTTGTCGCGCGAGCGCAGTGCCAGCCTGAACACCAAGTATTCGCTGCTGCTGGAAAACGGCCACAACATCGTCTCGGGCCTGGAGCTGGACCGCGCGCACCTGAGCCAAGACCGCACGCAGCTGCAAGATGGCGGCCCGCTGCTGGACGCCGATGGCCAGCCGGTCAGCGACCCCGGCGACAACCTGCAGGCGCGCAGCATGCGCACGGCCGTCTACAGCCAGGACGAGTGGACCATCGACCCGCATTGGTCCGCCTACGCCGGCCTGCGCTGGGAGGGCATCCGCACGCACAGCGAGGCGCCGGACGACAAGCTGGGCACGGTCGTGGGCGACAACAGCTCCAGCGTCTGGACGCCGCTGCTGCATGCGGTGTGGAAGCCCGAGCCCAAGGGCCCGGACCAGGTCCGCATGAGCCTGACGCGCAGCTACCGCTCGCCACCGCTGGCCAACCTGATTGCCAGCACCTCGTATTCGAAGCACAACGACCCGACCAGCCCGGACCGCATCGGCAACCCGGACCTGAAGCCCGAGCTGGCCACCGGCATCGACCTGGCCTACGAGTACTACCTGCCCGGTGGCGGCATGGTCAGCTTCAGCGCGTTCCGGCGTGACATCCAGGACCTGATGCGCACAGTCTACTTCTCGCGGCTCAACCCGGACGGCAGCAAACAGTACTACTCGCAACCGCAGAACATCGGCGACGCGATGACGCAAGGCGTGGAGATCGACGGCAAGCTGCGCCTCACCGAGCTGTGGCCCGACGCGCCCGCGGTGGACCTGCGCGCCAATGCTGCGCTGTACAACTCCAAGGTCAAAGGCGTGCCTGGCCCGAACAACCGGCTGGACCAGCAGGCTGCTGGCTCGTTCAACCTCGGCGGCGACTACAAGCTGCCTGGCACCCCGCTGACCCTTGGCGGCAACTTCAACTGGCAGCCCGGCTACACCACCCGACTGGCGGACGACCAATATGCCAAGCAGAACGCCAAGCGGGTGGTGGATCTCTACGCGATGTACCAGCTCAGCGCCACCGCCCGGCTGCGGCTGACCGCCAGCAACCTGGCACCGCGCGAGAATGACACCGAGAGCATCGTCGGCGACCAGACCGTGGCCACCCAGTCCCAGAGCTACCTCAATTGGCGCCTGGGTCTGGAACTGAAGCTCTGAAGTCTGCCCCAAGGCCCGGGCCGGGCCCGGGCCGCCCCCCGAGGGGAGCAAGTTGCCTTGGGACGGCCCGGCGGCAACTTCTTCTTCGGATCAGCCGCGCTTGGCACGAATCGCGACTTTCGCCTCGCGTCCTCGTGCCTTCCACACAGCCAGCTGTTCGCGCCTGTCCTGCAGCGTCAGCTCGTGGCGCTGGGCCTCGCGTTGCAGCTTCTGGTAGCTGAGCAGTCGCTCGGGCGCGATCATCGGGCGCACCGCGCAGCCGGGTTCGTCGCGGTGCTCGCAGTCGCGGAAGCGGCAGTTCGGTGCGAGGCGGGCCACGTCGTCGAAGGCGCTGTCCAGTTCGTCGCCGCCAGCGTCCAACTGAAGGCCGCGCAGGCCCGGCGTGTCGATGATGCAGGCGCCTTCGGTGCACCAGTGCATCGAGCGTGCGGTCGTCGTGTGCCTGCCACGGCCGTCGCCTTCGCGTGCGGGGCCGGTGGACTGGCCCTTGTCGCCGGTCAAGGTATTGGTCAGCGTGCTCTTGCCTGCGCCGCTGGAGCCCAGCAGCACCAGGGTCTGGCCGACCGACAGCCAGGGCCTGAGCGGCTCGGCGGCTTCCGGGGTCAGGCCATTGACGGCGACCACCGGCACGGTTGCACCGAGGCTGCCCAGGTGCTGGCGCACGGCGCGCAGCCGGCTGGCAGGGTCCGGGTGCAGATCGGCCTGCGTCAGCACGACGACCGGCTGCACGCCGGCCAGCCGCACCAGCGCCAGGTAGCGGTCCAGCCGCCGCAGGTTGAAGTCATGGCCGCAGGTCATCACCAGCAGCGCGCTGTCCACATTGCTGACCAGGGCCTGGCGCCGGCCGCTGCTGTCGCGGCGCAGCAGCCGGTTCAGCGGCGGCACGCGGGCGGCGACCCAGCTTTCGCCGGGCGCCGTGTCGCGCACGGTGACCCAGTCGCCTACCACCAGTTGCTCGTCCTGCATCTGCAGGGCCAGGCGCAGCGTGGGCCAGAGTTGCGCGCGTTGCGGCTGGTGGCCGTCGTGCAGCGTGAAGCGGTCGCGCTGGACCTCGGTGATGCGCATCAGCCGGTCACCGGCTTCGTGGGGAAGGGAAAGGCTTTGCGCCAGCAGCGCTTGTTGCAGGCCGATGCGACGCAGGGCCTCGAAATCGATGGTCTCGATCATGGGTGTGTCTGAAATCCGTTGGGGCTCGACAGCCGCGCGCAGCAGGCGTGGCGCGGCGAAACACCGCCAGCGTGTGGCGGTGAACGGGCTGTGCGGCGAGCGCCGCGACGGATCAGACGGGGAGGGAAACGATCAGCAGGCTTGGCTGCGGATCAGGCGGGCCGCAAGGCGCGGCCGACGAAGAAGGCGAGGTCCGGATTCCGACGCGGCGCTCAGCAGGCAGCCGTCAGGGCGGGGGTGCGGTGGGTATTCGTCATGCTCAGCCTCCTGCAGGTCGGTGGATCGGAAAACAGTGAGGCGCGACTGTCGCGCCAGTCGGCCGCGATGTCAAGCAGGGACAATGCGGCCCATGGACAACACCCACATCGACTTCGAACTGCGCGGCGAATACATCACGCTGGACGCCTTGCTCAAGGCCACTGGCCTGGCGACCAGTGGCGGCCATGCCAAGCAGCTGATCGCCGACGGCCAGGTGCTGGTCGACGGCGCGACCGAATTGCGCAAGACCTGCAAGATCCGCATCGGTCAGCAGGTGCAGCTGGGCGATGGCCGCATCACCTTGCGGGCGGCCGAGGTCTAAGAGCCTGAGCCGGTTCAGGGGTTCGGATTGGCCGCGCGCCAGGCCTGCACGGCTTTCATCATCGCGGTGACGTGTTCTTCCGGGTCGCCGGAGACCAGTGTGTCCAGGATCTGGCCGCGCGGGCTGATGGCAAACGAGATGCGGTCGGCCACGTCGGGCAGCAGCGTCAGGCCCACGCCGTAGGCCTTGATGGTGCGCGACTCCGGGTCGGCTGCCACAGCAAAGCTGTTGCGGCATTCTTCGACCGAGAAGCGCTGCAGGGTTTCGAGCGAATCGCGTGACATGCCGATCACCGTGGCGCCCAGCGCGGAGAACTTCGGCGTGGCCTCGGCGAACAGATGGGCTTCCAGCGTGCAGCCGCTGGTGAAGGCCTTCGGAAAGAAGTACAGCACCACCGGGCCCTTCTTCAGTGCCCCGGAAAGCGAGAACTTGAAGGGCTGGCCGCCCAGCGCGGCGTCGGCGTTGAAGTCCGGGGCCTTGTCGCCCGGAGCCAGTGCGGCCTTGGCCTGACCGACCACGGCCAGCGAGGCCACCAGCACACAGCCCAGCATGCCCAGGCATGCACGACGAACCCACATTGGCTCACTCCAGGTGATGCGATGGCCCGCCGTGCGGCCCCCGGCGGGGGCCTCTGCACGGTACCGCCCGCTCAACCCATCAGGGCTTCACGGTCGGACCATCGGTGCCGAGCTCGACCCCGAAGGCCAGCGTCAGCTTGGCGAATTTTGCCGCATCGCTGGCCTGGTTGCCCATGTTGGCCAGCGTGTCGTTCGCCGAGTGGATGTAAGGGTTGTCGTCGGTGAACGCGGCCTCGAACGGCAGCGAAGCGGCGTAGCCCTTGCCGTACCACGAGGCATGGTCGGAGCAGCCATAGCCGCACTTGTCGTAGCCCACGGTCAGCGTCGGCAGGTAGGTCGAAGCCAGGTTGGCCAGGAAGGTGTTCTGCGCGCCGTTGGTGTAGTCGGTGTAGATGTAGATGTCCTTGGCGCTGCCCTGGTAGTTGGTCATGTCCAGTTGCAGCACGCCCACCACCTTCTTCAGCTGGCGCTTGTAGGCCTTGGCAATTTCAGCCGAACCCAGCAGGCCTTCCTCTTCGGCGGCATAGCCCATGAACTGGATCGTGCGGCGCGGCTTGTAGTTGTTGGCCACCATCACGCGCAGCACTTCGGTCAGCGTGGCGATGCCGGAAGCGTCGTCATCGGCGCCGGGTGCGCGGGTCTCGTTGGTCACCTTGCCGGAAACGATGGAGTCCAGGTGGGCGCCCATCACGACGATTTCCTTGGGCTTGGCCGTGCCCTTGATGGTCAGGATGACCGACTTCTGCGGAAAGCTGGCGTGAGTGAACTGCTCCACCGTGATGTCGCTGCGGGTGCCGGCCAGGGCCTTCCACATGGCCATGATCTTGTCCGAGGCCGCCACGCCGTAGGTGCTGGTGTAGTAGCGGTTCTGGAAGTCCGACAGGGTCTGGATGGTCGACAGGATCTGGCTGTCCTGCACCTGCGTGATCATCGGCGCGACCTGATCCTGGTTGTCGATGGTGTAGCTCGGCACCACGACCTTGCGGGCCAGGCTTTGCGCTTCCTGCTGCGCGTTCAGCGCGCTGAAGGCCTCGGCGCGCGAGGCATGGGCCACGAAGCCGGCGCAGCGGTGCGTGTCGGTGTGGATGGCTTCGCTCAGTGCGGGCAGCAGCGCGTTGTCGATGTGCACCACATGCACCAGCTCGCGGCTTTCCTGCAGTGCGGCGCTGTGGCTGCCGGGCTTGGGCGTCTGCATGATCCATTCGCGCTGCGCTTCGCTGCGCACGTCCGGGTCAATTCTGCGCAGCAGGCCGAAGGCCTGTTCGCCCAGCGTGATCCAGGTCTGGGATTGGGCCGTGGCGGCGGCGGGCGCGGCCTGGGCGGTGGTGGCCAGCAGCGGCGTGGCCAGCATCAGGGCGGCGGCCAGGTGGGTCAGGCGCAGGGCGGGGGAGACGAAACGGAGCATGGCGAACCTCGTGAGTTGGAATCGATGCTCGCGCGCGCCGGGTGGGCGATGCGCTGGCACCGTGGACTTGGTCGTGCCGCAGGGTTTTGTGACCTTTGTGCGACAACAGGCGCCGCGAGTATGTCCACGCCGCGCCGGCTGCCCATCCCTAGTCCACTCAGTCTGTTGGATCCGCTTGCACCGACTTGCCGCGGCCGAGCTTGTACCAGAGCGCCCGTTCGCTGATGCCCAGCTTCGCAGCGGCCTGGCGCTTGTTGTCGTGCGTCTGCAGCAGCGCACGCGCAATCAGCCGCTGCTCCAGCGCTTCGACCGCGCTGCGCAGGTCCAGCGTGTCGCCGAGTGGCTCGTCGGCCGTGGGCGCGCTCAGCGCCGCAATGGGTCGCGTCAGGTCCGCCGGCAGGTGTTGGACTTCGAGCTGTTCGCCGCGGCCCAGCACCAGCGCGCGCTGGACCACGTTGTCCAGCTCACGCACATTGCCCGGCCAGGCGTAGCCCTGCAGGCAGGCCAGCGCCTCGGGCGACACGCGGATGCGCCGGCCCTGGCGCGCCGCGAGGTGGCCGACCAGGCCTTCGATGTCCTCGGTCCGTTCGCGCAGCGGAGGCAGCGCCAGCGAAAACACATTGAGCCGGTAGTACAGATCCTCGCGCAGCCGGCCTGCGCGGATGGCCTCGCGCGGGTCGCGGTTGCAGGCTGCGATCACGCGCAGGTCCAGCGCCATGCTGTGGTTGCTGCCCAGCCGCTCCACGCTGCCCTCCTGCAGCACACGCAGCAGCTTGGACTGCAGCGCGATCGGCATCTCGGTGATCTCGTCGAGGAAGATCGTGCCGCGCGAGGACAGCTCGAACTTGCCGACCCTGTCCTTGGCCGCGCCGGTGAACGAACCCTTCTCGTAGCCAAACAGCTCGGCCTCGACCATGTCGGCTGGCAGCGCTGCGCAATTGACCGCGACGAAGAGTTCGCCGGCCCGGTCCGAGGCCTGGTGGATCGCGTGCGCGGCGACTTCCTTGCCGGTGCCGGTTTCGCCGGTGATCAGCACCGAGGCGCGGGTCGGCCCGACCTGGCGGATCTGCTCGAACACGCTGGCCATGGCCGCGCTGCGGCCGAAGAAGCCACTCACCGGCCTGCCGGCCTGTTCGCGCAGGAAGTCGTGCTGCACGCGCAGCTTCTCGCGCGACAGCACGCGCTGCATCGCCAGCTCCAGCACGTCCAGGTCCACCGGCCGCAGCAGGTAGTCGTGCGCGCCCAGCTTCAGCGCCTTGACCGCCGTCTCGATCGAGCCTTGCGCGGTCATCACGATGGTCGGCACGCTGAGCTGGCGCGCGGCCATTTCCTCCAGCAGGCCGATGCCGTCCAGCACCGGCATGCGCAGGTCGGTCAGGATCAGGTCCACATGCTCGTGTTCCAGCAGCTCCAGTGCCTGCCTGCCATCCACCGCGACCAGCGCGCGGTGGCCCAGCTGGCGCAGCATGATCTCCAGCACGCGGCGCATGTGCGCCTCGTCGTCGACGATCAACACGGTGGAAGGTGTCATGTCTGCCCCTCGTCCGCGGCATACCGCATCCGATCCCCCGAGGGGATGCGGGCCGGCTTGGGAGCGGCCCGGCGCTCGGCCCGCGGCGCGGTGTTCGAGCGAAGGTGTTTCATGCGAGGTCTCCCGGCAAGGCTGCCTGCACCCGCGGCAGCCGCAGCGTGAAGGCCGCGCCGCCCAGCGTGCTGGTGCCCACGACCATGCTGCCGCGATGCGCGTGCACGACCTGTCGCACCACGGCCAGTCCCAGCCCGATGCCGCCTTCGCGGCCGGACACGAAGGGATCGAAGATGCGCTCGGCCAGCGCGGGGGGAATGCCGGGTCCGTCGTCGCCGCAGCTCAGCGTCACGCCGTCGCCATCGTCCGCGGTGGACAGCAGCACCTGGCCGTCCGCGCCCGCGGCTTGCGCGGCGTTGCTCAGCAGGTTGAACACGGCTTGCATCAGTTGTTCCTCGTCGGCCTCGATCTCTGCCTGCGTGGCCAGCAGCGACAGTGTGACCTTGGCCTGGGCGCTGCCCGCCTGCTTCAGTGCGTGCATCTGCACGCAGCGCTGCAGCAGCGCGTGCAGGTTGCAGTGCGCGAAGTGCGGCAGGCGCGGGCGGGCGGTGTCCAGCAGGGTCGTCACCAGGGTGTTCAGGCGCTGGGTTTCGGAGTCGATGAAGCCCATCAGCTCGCGTGCCTCGTCGCCCAGCTGCGGGTCGCGCTTGAGCACCTGGGCCGACGAGCGCAGGATGCCCAGCGGCGTGCGCACCTCGTGGCCCAGCACGGCGGCCAGTTCGCCCAGCATCGCCATCTTCGAGGTGCGCACCAGCTCCTGGCGCGAGCTGGCTAGCTGGCGCGTCATGTCCGCATAGGCGCGGCCCAGCGTGTCCAGCTCGGCAATGCGCGAGCGCACCGGCGCTTCATCGGGCGTTGCGGTGCGGCGCTGTGTCCGGGCGGTCAGCAGCGCAATCGGCCGGGCGATGGCCGAGGCGATCCAGGTTGAGGCCAGCAGGGCCGCCAGCAGCACCGCCAGCAGCAGGCCGACGAAGATCCAGGCCATCTCCACGACAGGCTGCAGCGCGGCGTCCAGTGGCTCCAGCACCAATGTGGTCCAGCCGGTGCCGGCGAAGCCGGGCCTGGCCTGCGAATGGCTGCGGCCGGCCAGCATCGCGCCTTGCGGCAACTGCAGCTGGGCCTCGCTGGATGCGGCCGCTTGGCGCGCCCATTGGCGGCCGGCGGCGCTGGGCCAGTTGCTGCCACGCAGGCCTGCCGAGGCGGCCACCCAGCGGCCTTGCGCGTCGACCACGACGATCTCGCGACGGCCCGCAGCGGCCGTGTCCAGCAAGCGGTCGATCTGGCGCGGATCGAAGTTCAGGCGCATCTGCATGGCCGCTGCGCCGGGCTGCGCATAGGCCTGGGTCACGGGCGTGTCGATGACGAGTTCGGCGCGGCCATCGTTTGTCGGTGCGGCCAGGTAAAGCTGTGCAAAGCCGCCTGGCAGGCGGGCCTGCACCGAGAGCTGCTCGGGTGACAAGGGCGCAGCCTGCCGGCCGATGCGCTGGGCGCTTGCGCTGGCCAGCACCTGGCCGTCGTCGCGCTGGCAGTCCAGGCTGGTGTAGACCTCGCCGTAGCCGCGCTGCAGGCCCACCAGGTAGTTGCTCACGCGCTTGTCCACATCACCCAGCGCCAGGTCCTGCATCAGCTCCGAGCGGCTCCACACCAGCGCGTTCTGGAAGCGCTCGAACAGCATGGTGTCGATGTCGGTCTGCAGCGTGCCGGCCTGGGCCGCGAGGCTGCGCTCGATCTGCGCCGTCATCGCGCTGCGCGTGCGGCTGAAGCTCAGCCAGGACAGCGCGGCGCTGGGCACCCAGGCCAGCAGCAGGAAGGCCAGCAGCAAAGTTCGGCGTAGCGTCAAGACAGCGGGAGCTCAGCGGCTGGGCGGAGAGAAAAATCAGGCGGCATGAAGGTTGCGGCATGCGCCTCACGGACAATGGACAAGCACATGATCACGCAAGACGAACGGGCTGCAGGCGCAAGTTTCACGCCACCGCTGGCAAGGCCGCCTGAAGCACCGCAACGTGGTCTGTCTGCGCGGTGCCGGCGATTGTGCATCGGCCTCTTTTCGCCTTTGTTCGCGGTGATGCTGGGCTTGGCAGCGCCTGCACCCGTGCTGGCGCAAGCCCTGCTGCAGGAGCAGCCGCAGCCCGAGACGCTGCCCGATGCGCCGCCGGTGGGCTGGCAGCTGGCGCCAGGCCTCACCGTGTCCGGCTACGCCACCGGCCAGTTCCTCGCGCCGTTGGGCGACACCGATTTGCCCGACAACCCGGGCGACGTGAACAACACCCAGTTCAGCCGGCGCGCGCGCTTCAACCTCAGCCACCTCAGCGCCATCGCCTGGTGGGAGCCTGCGGCGGACTGGAAGTTGCTCGGCGAGATCGACCTGCAGAACATTGCCCAGCTGCCGTCCGGCAGCGGCGCGCAGTACGGTGCCGCGGCCTCGGCCTACGTGGCGCTGGAGCGCGTCTATGCCGACTACCGCGCGACCGACGCGCTGACACTGCGCGCCGGCAAGTTCCTCACGCCCATCGGCCACTGGAACCAGGACCATTCCGACCCGCAGACCTGGACCGTGCTGCGCCCGCTGATCTCGCAGGCCGCGTTCCCCACCAGCGTGACCGGCCTGATGGCCTTTGGCAGCTTGCCCATGGCCGATCAATGGCTGGACTACCAGCTCTATGCCTCCAACGGCGGCGAATGGCGGCCCAGCCCGTGGACGCATCCGTTCGACTCCGCGTTTGGCGGCCGGCTGTCCACCTCGCTGAACCCGGACTTCAAGATGGGCGTTTCGCTCAGCCGCTTCTTCGAGCGCGAGACGCCGGGCAACGAATTCCTGCTGGCGGGCGTGGATGCCGCATGGACGCTGGGCCGTGCCGAGCTGAGCATGGAGGCCATGCATCGGCGCAGCCCGGGCGGGCAAGGCGGCGAACGCGGCTGGTTCCTGCAGGGCGCGTTGCCGGTGGCGGGGCGCTGGTGGCTGACCGGCCGGCAGGAGTACTACCGGCGCGACGTGGATGGCTGGTCCAGCCGCTCGACGCTGATCGGTGCGGTCTACAAGGGCGTCGACCACTGGACCTTCAAGATCGAGTGGGTGCAGCTCTCGGCGCGGGTGGTGGGCCAGCCTGCGGGCCTGCTGTCCTCGCTGACACTGGCTTTTTGATCGCAGTGCCCATGCGCCTTGCCCTCGCCTTGCTGCTGTTGCTCTGGCTGTCGTTCGCCGGTGCACCGGCGCGCGCGGCCGAAGGCGGCATTGCGGTCGTGGTCGGCAAGCTGCCGGGTGCGCCCACGGCGTTGGGCCGTGCCGAGCTGCTGGGCATCTACGGCCGCAAGCGCGAGCTGTGGGACGACCGCACGCCCATCGTCGCGATCAACCTGCCGGCCTCGCATCCGCTGCGGCGCGACTTCTCGCTGTGGCTGTTCAGGCGCACGCCGCAGGACCTGCAGTCCTACTGGAACGACCAATACTTCCACGGCGTGTTGCCGCCGCCGGTGCTGGCCTCGGAAGAGGCGGTGCTGCGCTTCGTGGCCGCCACGCCGGGGGCGGTGGGCTATGTGTCGCTGTGCGCGGTGGACAAGCGGGTGGACGTGGTGGCCGTGCTGCCGGCGAGCGAGCCGGCGGCGGCCTGCACGCCGCATTGAGCACCCCGTCCAAGCGCGCAAGTTTCTTCACACCGTGCGCAAGTTCTTGCGCACTGCATTGCGCACAGCTCGCAGTTTCAGACCGGTTCGGCCTGCGTCAGGCCCTGGCAGCGGGTGTTGCGCGATGTGGTCTGGAGATTGCAGTTGTGCAGGCATCCAAAGCCACTGTGGGCCCCTCCGATGAAGCCTGATCTGCCCCTCGAATCGATTGCCCAGCGGCGCGTGTTTTCCACCAGTGCCGACGTGGACGGCCGCAGCCACGTCGGCTTCTATGCCGTGCAGGCCGACATGCTGACCGCGTGGATCCCGCAGCGCGGCAGCCGCACCGCGCGCCTGGGCCAGCACTTCGCGCCGGCGGTCGCGCGCGAGCTGATCGTGGAGATCGTGCGCGAATGCCCGCAGCGTTTGGACGATGGCGTGCTGGCCGAGCCGCTGTCGCTGGCTCAGGGGCCAGCCACTGTCGCCGGCTCGCTCAGCTGGCGCAGCTGAGCCTCGGCCTGGGCCACGTCCTTGTCGTATTCGGTCAGGTAACGGCTGCGTTCCTCGCTCTGCCATTCGGCACTGGAGAACTCGGCCAGCACGTGGGCGCGCGTGGTGTAGACCTTGCCTTCGCGCGCGGCCAGCAGCGCGCGGTCGGGGAAACGGTCTTCGTGCAGCAGGAAGCCGGTCACGTCGCGCAGCGTCAACGGGAAGGCCGGCTGGCCGTCGCGCAGCAGCTTGCCGAAGACCGGCAGCGCCAGTTCGCGCGTGCCCGCGGCCAGCGTGTCGTTGAAGCCCACCAGCGCAAACGGCTTGCCGTTGGCGTCGTCGACCCGGCCGCTGATCACGTAGCGGCCGGCCTGCTGCACCTGCAGCTTGAGCAGCAAATTCAGCGAGCCGTCCTGCACCGCCTCGCGCGCGCCGGGCAGCCAGGTGGCGGGTGCGGCGGGCGTGTAGATCACGTCGAAATACGCATAACCCGCCTGCTCGCCGGACTGCAGCGACAGCTCGATGCGGATCAGCCCGTCCAGCTCGGCAAAGCCTTGCGTCGCGGGCTGCCAGCGCAGCGTCAGCTCGCCGTCGCCGGCCTGCGTGTCGCCGTTCTGGCCGTCGTCACGGAAGCTCACGTCGACCTGCCCGTAGCGGCTGGCGCGCTGCTGGCCTTGCGCTGCTTCGTGGGCGATGGCGCGGGTCACGGCCAATGGCAGCGGCTGGCCGGCGTCGTCCACCGCGGCCACGCTGAGCCGCACGGCTTCGTCGCCCTGCAGGTAGATGCGGTCCTGCGAGGTGCGCAGCTGGAAACCGTCCCTGGCCGGCGCGCCTGGCATGCGCAAGGGCATGGTTTCCTGCACCGGCCGGCCGGGGTGCAACTGGTCGCCATGTTCGGCGGCGGGGCGGGATTCGGGCGGATAGCGCGTGGCCGCGGCATACGCGTCCCGCACCTCGCGGGCGCGCTGCAGGCGCTGCTGCCACAGCGCGCGCTGGGCCGCGAGCTCGGCCGGGTCGCGCACGCGGCGCGGGCCCAGGCCGGCGGCAGGCGCTGAGCCTGGCGGCGCGACGGCGGGCGCAGCCATGGCGACGGTGGTGGGCGCTGGCTCAGGCGTGGCGCTGCCGGCGGCCAGCCACCAGCCCGTGCCCAGCAACCCGGTGGCCGCCAGCGCCGCGATCATGCGCCGTCGATTCATCTCGGCTCGGCCTTACTGGGCGTTGGTCACCATGTCCTGGCGCATCAGCGAGGTGATGCCGGCCCAGTTGCCGTTGGTGTAGTGGTTGTAGGCCTCGTTGTTGTCGCGGAAGCTCACCGAGTGGTAGCTCCACTTGGTGCTGCCGCCTTCGTTGGCCGTGGTGCCGAGGTTCAGGTCGTTGCAGAACCAGTCCGAGGGGTTGCACAGTGACTGCCCGCCTGTCCCCGAGACGCCGCCGCTGGAGTGGTAGGCAATGGCCTCGTCGTCCTGCCCCGGCAGCACCGCGGAATACAGTGTGCCGCTGGCGCCGGCGTACATGTAGAACCACTTGCTGCGGGTGCTGTTGTGGTCGTACATGGCCCGCGCGGTGGCAGTCTTCAGGTCCGACACCAGCGGCTCGCTGAGCGCCCAGTCACCGGCATTGGCCAGCTCGGAGCCACCGGCCGCGCCGCCGGCAATGTCGATCCATTTGATGTTCCAGCCGGTCTGGGTGCTGCTGCCCGCGTTGCTGCAGGTGCCGTCGGCCGCGGGCGTGGCGTTCTTCACGCTGCGGGTCGAACCGCCGTACATCGCCAGCGTGTAGCCCATCATCAGGTCGCCCGCGCTGTGCGCCGCCACGTAGCACCAGTTGCTGCCGGTGCAATAGCAGTCCAGCGCGTTGCGCACCAGGTAGTTTTGGTCCGAGATGTGGTTGTAGCCATCCCAGTTGACCGACTTCTTGTTGACGCCGGCAGCGGTGCTGGCCGGGCCCCAGTAGGTGAAGTCGGCATAGTTGCCGAGCTGGCCGCCGCCGGTGCGGCCGTTGACCCACAGCGCGTAGTTGGTGGCTCCCGCCAGATGGGCCACGCCCATCACCGCCAACAAGGCGGCGGCGCCCAGCGCCCAGCGTTTCGTGCGTCCATGTCCGGCCATGCTTCGAGCTCCTCGGTGTGGTGGGAAGGCGGAAGAATCGGAGCGCACTATCGCCGCGGCCGGCGCCCCGCCGCGCTCGGACTTTCCCCCAGCCCTGCGCGGCATTCGGCAGCATGGACGGGGCTTGCGACACGGCCGTGACGTGGCGGGGCGATGAGGGACAACCCGCAGGCTGGCCGTGAAAAACGGCCCCGAAGGGCCGTGCGGTGGGGAAAAACGGCCCCGAGTGGCCGTGTGGTGGGCTTTGCCGGCCGTCGCTTCAGGGCTGCGGCTTGAGCAGCGTCTGCTGCATGAACAGCACCATCGCGTAGAACTGGTAGTCGGCGTTTTCCTTGCGGCGGAAGCCGTGGCCTTCGTTCTCGGCGCGCAGGTACCAGACGGGCGTGCCGTTGGCGCGCACCTTGGCGACGATCTGCTCGGCCTCGGTGTAGGGCACGCGCGGGTCGTTCTTGCCCTGGATGACAAAGATCGGCTTGTGGATCTTCGCCGCGTTCGTCAACGGCGAGATCTGTTCCAGGTGGGCCTTCATCGCGGGGTCGCGCTCGTCGCCGTATTCCACCCGGCGCAGGTCGCGGCGGTAGCTCTCGGTGTTGTTCAGGAAGGTCACGAAGTGCGAGATGCCGACCACGTCGATGTTGCCGGCAATGCGGTCGGAGTAGTTCGTCGCCACCGCCAGGCTCATGTAGCCGCCATAGCTGCCGCCGGTGACCAGCACGCGGCTGGCGTCCAGGTCGGGCTGGGTGGCGATCCAGTCCAGCAGCGCGCCGATGTCCTTGACCGAGTCCTCGCGCTTGAAGCCATTGTCCAGCGCCAGGAAGGTCTTGCCGTAGCCGCTGGAGCCGCGCACGTTGGGGCGGATCAGCGTCACGCCCAGCTCATCGATGAAGTAATTGGCCCGGCCGTTGAAGCCGAACTCGGACTGGCCTTCGGGGCCGCCGTGGATGTCGATCAGCACCGGCCGCTTGCCGGGGAAACGGGCGGCGGGCGCGCGCGTGATCAGGCCGGAAATTCCCAGCCCGTCGAAGCTCTTCCAGCGCACGATCTGCTGGCGCGCGAACTTGCTGGCATCCAGGCCCTCTGGCGCAAAGGCCTGGGTCCACTGCTGCACCTGGCCGCTGGCCGGGTTCAGGCTGTAGAGCTGGCCCGGGCCGGCCGAGTTGTTGACTGCAAAGGCCAGCTCGCGCGTGGCCGGATGGAAATGCAGCTGGGCGACCGTGCCTTCGGGCAGCTTGGGCTGCGGCACTTCGCTCACGGTGCGGCCGTCGAACAGGTGCAGCGTGCCCATGCCGTCTTCATTGGCCAGCACGGCCAGCAGCGTGCCGTCTTCGGTCTGGCTGCTGACGCTCACGTCCCAGTGGATGTGGCGGCTGGCACGCGTCACGGCGCCACTGGCCAGGTCCAGCCGCATCAGCTCCTGGAACTCGCCGTCGCGGTCACTGGTGAAGATCAGGCCCTTGCCGTCGGGCTGGAAGGCGGCCGGCGTGTAGCTGGCCTTGGCGGCGGTGGTGCCGGGCGCAGGCAGCAACTGGCGGCGCTGGCCGGAGGCCATGTCCAGCAGCCAGATCTCCGACTCATTGGCGGAGATGTAGCGGGTCAGTGCGAGCTGCCTGTCGTCCGGCGAGACGGCGGTCGCCTCCCAGCCGCCACCGGGCAGCTCGGCCAGCTTGCGGCGCTCCTCGGGCTTGAGCGGGTCGGTCAGCCAGATCGTGGTGTCCACGCTGGCGCGCTTGCCGCCTTCGGCGGTGCGGTCCAGCGGCACCGAGCTGGAGACCAGCCGTGCCGGCGGCTTGGAGGCGGCACCCGGCGCGCGTTCCTCGCCGTGCAGCCAGACGTTGATCGCGTGTCGCTCGTTGGGCTCGCCAATCGGCGTGACCAGGCGGGTGTCCAGGTCCAGGCGGTAGAGCTGGTCGGCCTCGCTGCCGCCGCTGCTGCGCTGGAAGACGATGTAGTGGCCGTCGCGCGGGTCGTAGCTGCCGCGCGTGACCGGCTCGTTGCCTTCGGTCAGCGGCTCCAGGTCGGCCATCGGCCCGCTGAGGCGGAACAGCTGCGGCACGCTGGCACCGGCCAGCCGGTGCGCCACCAGCATCTCGCGCTGGTTCGGGTGCCAGTCCACGAAGCTGGTGCCACGGAACTCGGTGTAGCGCTGCACGCTGTTGACCAGCGCCATCGGCACCGGCGGGATGCCTTGCACGACCAGGTTGGCATTGGGCGCGAGCACGCCGGTGTTGCCGGCAGGGCCGGTTGGCGTTGCGCAGGCGGCCACCAGGGCTGCGGTGGCCAGCAAGCTGCAGGAGGTCAGGAGGCGCATGGGTGAGGCGGGCGTTGAGGCGGGTGGCGACTAGGACAAAAGGCCGGCGTGCAGATCGCACGCCGGCCGCGAATGACAAGCGATGGGCTACTTTACCGTTGACCGCCGCGCTGCCGCCGCAGCGCGAGGCTGCCGGCAGGGTGGCCCACCGCTGGCCAAGCGTCGAAGTACCTCAGTCCTGGCCCGTTGCGTCTGCCTTGCGGATCACGAAGCCGCGGTTCTTGCCGGTGCTGGCGTCATAGCCGAAGCCCACGACCTGGCTGTACTTGATGGACCAGGGCGAGGTGCTGCCCAGCGTGCCGGCGCTGAACTCGCTCACTGCGCCCGTGGCGGCCGTGTAGTAGCAACCCCAGTTGTTGAAGCTCGCATCGGAGCAGGTGCCCACGCTGTCGCCCTTCTTGCTCAGGCCGTAGATGGTGGCGGCGTGGTTGATCGAGTTCTTCGCGTCGACGATGGTGAAGCTGCCGTCGGCCTTCTGCACGAAGCTGTGGTTGGCGTAGGTGCCGGCCTCGGTGTACATGCCGGCAAAGTCACCCTTGTCGTTGATGCTGCGGATGTAGGTGTAGATGGCGCCAGGGGCGGAGTAGAGGGTGTACGTGCCGTTCTTCAGCGTGAAGCCAGAGACGGTGAAGTAGGTCGGCTTGGTGGGGTCGGGGTAGAAATAGGTATAGCCGGCGATCACGCCGTGGTTGTTGATGCTTTCGGCAAAGGTCGCCCGTGCGGCCGGCACGCGCACCGGCTTGAACTTGTCCTTGGCGATGTTGTAGTACCAGCCCTGGGCCCAGCCATCGATGGTGGATTGGCCGACCACCACGCCCTTGTCGTTGATGCTGCGCGGGAAGGTGGCCGTCGGCGCGTCGGGGTCCTTCAGGTCGGTGTAGCTGCCGTCGGCGGAGCGCACGAAGCCATAGGCCTTGTAGCTGGCGTCGAAATAGAAACCTACCACCATGCCGGCCTTGTTGACATCGAAGGCATGGGTGTCGAAGGCAGAGTTGTCGTGGGCCGAGAAAATCAGCGGCTCGCTGGGTTTGGCGGCCAGCGCGGCATGCGGCGTGGCCAGCGAAAAGCTCAGCGCCGAGAGCGCGGCGAGATTGGCGATGGCGGAAAATCGAACTGCGGACATGGGGTTTCCTGTTTCAATTTGGGGAGATGACCAACGGGCCGGACCAGGCGGTCGTCGTGAGGTCTCGGTGTGATGAATTGTTGGTGTCCGGGCACCAAAGCGGTGCCCACGAACTGCCCACGGCGGGTCAACCAATGGCGCACGAGCTGGCCTGCGGTGCCGTTGCCGGCGCTCGGTCTCCCTAGTCTTTGGGGGGAGGCAGTGCGGCCAGCTCTTTCGAGATGTGCTGCACCAGCGGGCTTTGCGATCCGAAGCGGCGCTGGTAGATGGCGATGATTTGCACATACGCGGCGCGGGCCGATGCCAATTCGCCCATGCGCGCCTCGGCCTGGGCCAGCATGTAGCGCGCGCTGAGGGTATCGAACTGGTCCGCGCCAAACTGCCGCTCGAAATCCTGGGCCACTTCGTGCAATATGGCTTTGCCCTCGACCAATTGGCCCAGCGTGACCAATGACTGTCCGTAGACGGCCCTGGCCAAACCCCTTTGCCGCGGGGTGGCCGAAGGATTCTTCTCGGCCAGCTCGGCCATTTGCCTGAATTGCGCGGCGGCTGCGGTGGGTTGGTTTTGCGAATTCGCGACATTGCCCAGCAGCTGGTGGCATTTGCAGCGCGTGGCCAGGCTGAGCGCACTGGCTGGCGAGGCCAGCGCGGCGCGGGCCTGCTCGGCCAGCGGTTGCGCAGCCGCCAAGTCGCCCCGCATCAGCAGCGCGCCGCCCAGGTCGCAGCGGGCATTGAGCACCGCGTCGGAGCCATCGCCATGGGTTTGCTGGCCGATCTCCAGCGCGCGCTGGAAATGCGGCACGGCGTCGTCGAGTTCCAGCAGCGCGAGGAAGTTGTTGCCAATGGCCTGGTGCATCGCGGCTGCGGTGGCCGGGGCGCCCTTGAGTTCCACGTCCAGCCGCTGGCCAGCGCGGCGCATTGCATCGCGCAGCGTGATGTCGTGGTCGCCGCCCAGCGCGGGGTTGGCGGCCTGCAGGAAGCCCACTGCGATGAAGTCGGTGACGGACTGGGCCTTCAGGTGCTGGGCGACGGCTTCATCGCGCTGCAACCCGGCTTCCCTCGCAAAGAACAGGCTGGCTGCGGTGCCGGCCACGAACAACGCCGACGCCGCGATGACCCACGGCCGCCGGGCGCGCGAGGCCGCCAGCAGCCGCTCGCTGCGCTGTGCATCCTGCTCGCGCCGTTGTTGGTCGGCCAGCTGCGCCTGCCGCTGCGGGAGCGACTGCAGGCGCCGCGCCAGTTCCTGCAGCGAGGCCATGCGCTGCGCCGGGTCGCCCTGGGTGGCCAGGCCGATGTCCTCGCGCAGCAGCGGGTCGGTCACGTCGGCCTCCCAGCTGGGCGAGATCGGCCGGTCGAAGTCGGCCACGACCAGCTGGTAGAGCATCACGCCGAAGGCATAGACGTCTGAGGCGACCGTGGCGGCTCGGCCGACCAGGCGCTCGGGTGCGAGGTACATCAGCGTGCGCCGCTCCGAGCCTTCGGGCAGCACGGCCAGCGTGGAGGCGCGCTCGCCGGGCGCCGGGGGCAGCTCGGGCAACTGCCCGCTGCCGAAGTCTATGATGTGCACCTGTGGCGCGGCGCCGGGTGTTTCGTCCAGCAGCAGGTTGTCTGGCTTCAGGTCCTTGTGCAGTACGCCGACCGAATGGGCAGCGGCCATGGCTTCGGCTGCAGCGGCCAGCGCGGCCAGCCGCTGCGCCAGTGGCAGCTTGGCCAGGCCGCCTGCGCGCGCGGCCCAGCGCAGCAGGTCTGGCCCGGCGTAGGCGGTGCACACAAAGTAGGGCGCGCGCGTCAGGTTGGCGTCCAGCGGCTGCAGGAAGGCTGGGCGCTCGCCCAGTGCCGTGGCCAGCACGCGGGCGATGTGCAGCTCGCGGCGCAGGCCTTGCAGGTGCAGGTCGGCATGCAGCGCGAACTTGAAGACGGCCTGCCTTCCGTCGGCATGCAGGGCGGTCCACACGGCCGAGGCCTGCCCGGCCCGCAAGGCCGCCTGTAGCAGCCAGCCAGGCGCGTGCGGCACCGGCCGGCCGGGCAGCAGGCCATCGGCCAGCGTGGGCGGCGGGGCCACCGGGCTGGCGCTGGCCGGCTGCAGCAGGCGGTAGCCGGTTTGCGGCAGCACGCCGATCAACTGTGCGGCTTCATTGCCCAGTGCGCGGCGCAGCTTGGCCACGGCGTTGGAGACGGCGTTGCGCGAGATGGTGTCGCGGCTGCGGTGCCAGATGCTGGCCAGCAACTCGTCGGCGCTGACGACCTGGCCCTCGGCCCGCAAGAGGCGCTGCAGCACCTTCAGCGGCACGCGTTCGGCGCGCACCGGCGCGCCATGCACGCGCAGCTCGAAGCTGCTCTCGTCGAATTCGATGGCGCCGACGCGCCACAGCAGCGGCAGCAGTTCGGCGGCTGCGGACGGGGCTTCGTCAGCGCGGTCCATGGGCAGCGGGTCGGAACAGGGAGGGCGGGCGGCGCATCGGCGGGATGGGGGTACGGCAGGCCCGCTGGGCCACGCAGCTTGCGTGCCGGCCTGCCGGATCAGCGCTCCCGAGGCGCTGGTTGCCACACCAGCAACTGGTTGTTGGCCGGCATGGCGCGCCGCTGGGCCAGCTGCAGGCCATGCCTGGCCGCGACCTGTTGCACGGCTGCCAGGTGGCGCAGGCCCCAGGCCGGGTCGCGCTGGCGCAGGTCTTCGTCGAAGGCGGCGTTGCTGGGTGCCAGCGGCTCGCCTTCGATGACGAACGGGCCATAGACGATCAGCTGGCCTTCGGGCAGCAGCACAGCGGTGGCCAGCCGCATCAGCGCGTCGCAGGCCGGCCAGGGCGAGATGTGCAGCATGTTGGCGCAGAAGAGCAGGTCCTGGCTGGCGGCGGCCACCGGTGCATCCTCGAGGTCGGCTGGCAGCGTCAGCAGGTCCAGCTGGAATGGCGCGGCGACGTTCGGCAGCGCTGCGCACCACTGGCGCACCGAGGCGAAGTTGCCTTCGTCGGCATCGGTGGGCTGCCAGTGCCAGCCCGGCAGGAGGCCGGCGAACCAGGCCGCGTGCTGGCCGCTGCCGCAGGCGATCTCCAGCGCGTGGCCCTGGGCCGGCAGCAGGCCGAGCAAGGCCTCGCCGATGGGGCCGCGATTGCGCTCGGCGGCTGGGCTGTGGCGAACGGCGGGAAGGTTCATTGCGGCGTGCTGCCGGTCTGCTCGACGCCGGTCATCCAGGCGTGGCGGATCAGGCGCCCGCACTGCGCCGATGCGTAGCCCTGCTTCTCGCCTTCCTGCTGGCGTGCCAGCACGCCGTACCAGGTCTTGCTCTGGTCGATCCAGGGGTAGAAGCCGAAGGCGCCGGCACTGCTGAAGGCGCCGTCACCGACCAGGCTGTCGTCCTCGACCCAGTGGCCAACGGCGTAGTGCCAGCTCTCGCTGGTGGGCACCGGGCCGACGATGGCATTGGCCGTGCTGCAGCCGTGGGCCGTGTCCAGCGGGTTGGTGCAGACCGAGGCGTAGCCCAACGCGCCGTTCATCTTCAGCCGGCCGCTCAGGATGGCGCGCAGGAAGGTGGCGTAGCCGTCGGCCGTGGTGTAGACCCCGCCGGCCAGCAGCGGCTGGCCGTAGCCGAAGGTGACGCCCAGCGCCGACGAGACCTCGGTGCCCAGCGCCTGCGCGGTGTAACTGCCCAAGCCCACCAGGCTGGCATGTTTTTCCATGTGGCCGCTGTCGTAGTCGAACTTGCCGGTGGTGCTGGCGTCCTGCAGGCCGCTGGTGGCCGTGCTGTTGAGGCATTCGTCCACGGTCTTGATGCTGTCCGCACCGCAGGCCAAGGCAGACGAGAGGTTGCCCAGGTTGGTGTAGCCGCTGGTGAAGTGCAGGTAGGGCAGGTCGGCCGTGGCGCTCAGTGCGCTGGCGCTGCCACGGCGCTGCACCACGTAGGCGCCGTAGATCCACTTCGAGGCCGAGGCAATGCTCATCAGCGTGCTCGAGGTGGCGCCCAGCTCGCCGGAGACCATCGCGCCGTCGGCATTGCCGATCTGCCAGAAATACGGGCCCAGCCTGTCGGTGCTGCACAGCGCGTTGTGTTGCGCCGTGGCGCTGGCGGCTGCGGCGCTGGTGGACGTGGGCGCGGCGGGTGCTGGCGGTGGCGGTGGTGGCGGCGAGGGAGGGGGCGGAGGGGGTGTCGGCCCCGGGGCGGGGGCTGGCGTGGGCGCGCTGACGTCGCCACCCCCTCCACCCCCGCAGGCAGTCATGGCAAGGGCGGAACACAAGGCCATCCAGGCCATGGCAAAACGAGGCGGCAAGGCAAACTCCGGGTGATCTGTACGGCGAGCGTGCAGCTTACCCGCTGCCACCCCCAGGCCAGCCTTCCGCCGAGCCCGTTCCTGTGACCGTCTGTCTCAGTCCGGCGCGCTGCTCTTCTGCTCCCGGCCGGTCAGCCAGGCATGGCGGATCAGCCGGCCGCACTGCGCCGAGACATAGCCTTGCTGGTCGCCATCGCTGTCACGCGCGAGGATGCCGTAGTAGCGCTTGCCGGCTTCGATCCAGGGGTAGAAGCCGAACGAGCCGGGGCTGCTGAAGGCGCCGTCGCCCACCGCGGGGTCGTCTTCCACCCAGTGTCCCAGCGAGTAATGCCAGCTCTCGTTGGACGGGATGGGGCCGGGCAATGCCAGCGCGGGCGAGCAGCCGTGCTGCAGGTCGCTGGGGTTGGTGCAGACCGCGTGGGTGCCCAGCGCATTGCTCATCTTCAGCGCGCCGGCCAGCAGCCGCTGCAGGTACTGGCGGTAGGTGCTGGCATTGGTGTAGAGGCCGCCGGCCAGCAGCGGCTCGCCGTAGATGAAGGGCACGCCCAGCGTGTTGAGCGCGCCTGCCGACAGGTCCGGGTTGGCCAGGTCGCCCATGCTGTTCAGGCTGGCGTGTTTTTGCAGGTGGCCGCTGTCGTAGTCGAACTTGCCCGTGGTGGCGCTGTTCTGCTGGCTGCCGCCGGGCACGGCCTTCATGCAGTCGTCCACCGTGTTGACCCGGTCGGCCGCGCAGGCCTGGGCCGCAGACATGTTGCCCATGTTGCTGTAGCCGCTGGTGAAGTTCAGGAAGGGCAGGTCGTTTTCAGGGTCCAGCCTGGCCTGGCCGCCGCGCACTTCAACCACGTAGGCGCCATACACCCACTTCGACGCCGAGGCCACGCGCATCAGCACGCTGTCGTCGCTGCCCACCTGGCCGCTGGCCAGGATTTGCGAGGCATCGCCGATCTCCCAGTAGAACGGTCCCAGAAAGGCCTGGCTGCACAGCGCGTTGTCCTGGGCCGTGGCCTTGGCGGCCAGCAGGCTGTTGGCCGTCGGGCCGGCAAAGCCGGGCGGCGGCGCGGCCGCGCCGGCCGTGACATGGGACACAAACGACAGGACGAGCGCAGCTGCGCCCGCCCCGGAACGGACTTGAAACTTGCACATGGTGGTTCCCAACGAAAGCGCGCCGTGCACGATTGCCGGCGCATCGGCGCGCAAGACGGCAAGGGGCGTGCCACGACAGGCCTCATCGGCCTGTCGTACGCGCCTGTCGGACAAGCACTTACATCTGCCGGCGCCGCGCACCGACAGCCGGTGCGGCATTGCGCTGATGGGGCAGTGTTTGCAGGAAGCCTAGAGTTCAATCCAAGCCGATCCCGTTTGCCTGTGCTCCCAGTGTCGAGGCGCAGCGTTGAAAGGGATCAAAAAGGAGATCCCCATGGACATCACCTTGACCCCGGCAGTGCAGACCTCAGCTTCAACCCTGCCCGCCGCCGCCATCTACCAATTGCGCTTCCAGTCGCTGTTCAACCAGGGGCGCGCGATGGCCTTTCCCTGTGATGCGGCCGGGCATGTGGACCTGGACGCACTCAGCGAGGTTGCGCGCGAGAACTACTTCTACGCCCGTGCGGTGATCGGCCGCGAATACGCCGTGCCGGCCATCGTGCCGCTGTACCACTGACGCCGGGCGAGTGGCCCCGCCGCGGGCCACCGCTGCTTAAGCAGGTATCGTTCGCCTCTTGCCGGTGGCACTCGCCGCCGGCCCAGGCGATGGACGAGACGATGAACCTGCTGCTGGCCCCGATGGAGGGCTTGCTCGACTTCACCTTGCGCGACGTGTTGACGCGCGCCGGTGGCATTCAGCGCTGCGTGAGCGAGTTCATCCGCATCACCGACATGCTGCTGCCCGAACGGGTTTACCAGCGCGTGATGCCGGAACTCGCCAACGGTGGCTTCACGCCGGCTGGCATTGCGGTCCGCGGCCAGCTGCTCGGTTCGGACCCGGCCTGCCTGGCGGATAACGCCGCCCGCATGGTCGCCATGAGCCCGCATGGCGTGGACCTCAACTTCGGCTGCCCGGCCAAGATCGTCAACCGCCACGGCGGCGGTGCCTCGCTGCTGGACGACCCCGAACTGCTGCACCGCATCCTTGCTGAGGTGCGACGCACCGTGCCGGCCGGCACCGTGGTCTCGGCCAAGATGCGGCTGGGCACGCAGGACGACAGCCGGGCGCTGGACTGCGCCCGCGCGCTGGCCGACGGTGGGGCGATGGAGATCGTGGTGCATGGCCGCACCAAACTGCAGGGCTACAAGCCGCCAGCCTACTGGGCCCGCATTGGCGAGGTGCGCGAAGCGGTGAACATACCGGTGATTGCCAACGGCGAGATCTGGAGCGTGGCCGATGCCAGGCGCTGCCTGGCCGAATCCGGCTGCCGCGACCTGATGCTGGGCCGTGGCCAGGTGGCCGACCCCGGGCTGGCGCTGGCCATCCTGCATGACCAGGCCGTGAATCACGCCAAGGACGCCCGGGCGCCCGCGCTCAGCTGGCCCGAGGTGCTGCAGCTGTTCGCGGCCTACTGGGGCATCGTGCGCGCCCACATCGTGCCGCGCTACCAGGCCGGCCGGCTCAAGCAGTGGCTGCAGCACCTGCGTCGGCGCTACCCGGAGGCGGAACTGGCCTACCAGGCGTTGCGCACCGAGCAGAACGCCGAACGCCTGGCCACCACGCTGCTGGGCGAGCACGCCAGCGTGCCGTTTGATGGGCGTTTCGTGGGCCCGACGGGGGCTGGCCGGTACACTGCGGGCTTCGCTGCGGCACCGCCGCCCCTTCCCGCGACCCATCCAAGCAATGGCCGTTTCCTCCAAGGCATCCAAAGCGAGCAAAGCGAACGCCACCGCGGTGTTCGACCTGAAGAGCGCGCAGCTGAGCGTGCTGGCGCTGCTGCTCAAGACGCCTGAACTGGAAGCCTTGCGCGAGGCGCTGGCCGAGCGCTACGGCGCGACACCCGGCCTGTTTGAGCAGGAACCCTTGTGCATTGACCTCTCCGCGCTGCGCGAAGCCGCCCAGCCGCTGGACTTCGGTGCGCTGCTGACGCTGTTGCGTGGCCATGGCTTCAACCCGGTTGCGGCGCGTGGGGGCAGCGAAGAACAGATGGCCGCGGCCCGGGCCGCGGGCTTGAGCGAGGCGCCTGACGAGGCGGCGGCGCGCGCCGAGCCCGCGCAAGATTTGCCGCAGGTTGTCGAACCGGTGGCCGAGGTGGCGGTTGAAACGCCGGCCGAGACCGTTGCTGCACCGGCGCCTGCCGCACCTGCTGCAGCGGCCCGCACGCTGATCATCGACAAGCCGCTGCGGTCCGGCCAGCAGGTGTATGCCCGTGGAGGCGACCTGATCGTGCTGGCGGTGGTGAGTTTCGGTGCCGAAGTGATTGCAGACGGCAGCATCCACGTCTACGCCCCGTTGCGCGGCCGTGCGCTGGCCGGTGCCCAGGGCGACACCTCGGCGCGCATCTTCGCGGCGGTGATGGAGCCGCAGCTGGTGTCGATTGCCGGCACCTGGCGCACGCTGGAAAACGGGCTGCCGGCCGACGTGGTGGGCAAGCCTTCCCAAGTGCGGCTGGACGGCGACAAGCTGTTGTTCGAGCCGCTGAAGTTCTGAGTGATGAATGCCCCCAGACCTGCCGCTTCGCGTCAGGCCCCCCCGAGGGGGTCAAGGAAACTTGGGGCGGCCCGGCGTTTCCTTGAGTTTTTCGATTTCTGTCGTTTATCCGGCCGGCCTTGGCGGCTCGCCGGTTGACTGCAAAGGATGTGTTTGAGATGAGCAAGATCGTGGTGGTGACTTCAGGCAAGGGCGGCGTGGGCAAGACCACCACCAGCGCCAGCTTTGCGTCTGGCCTGGCCTTGCGCGGCCACAAGACGGCAGTGATCGACTTCGACGTCGGCCTGCGCAACCTGGACCTGATCATGGGCTGCGAACGCCGCGTGGTCTACGACCTGATCAACGTGATCCACAACGAGGCCAAGCTCAGCCAGGCGCTGATCAAGGACAAGCAGTGCGACAACCTGTTCGTGCTGGCTGCTTCGCAGACGCGCGACAAGGACGCGCTGACGCAGGACGGCGTCGAGCGGGTGCTAAAGGAACTGTCCGACATGGACTTCGAGTACATCGTCTGCGACTCGCCGGCCGGCATCGAGACCGGCGCGCTGATGGCCATGCACTTCGCCGACGAGGCGCTGGTGGTGACCAACCCCGAAGTCTCCTCGGTGCGCGACTCGGACCGCATCCTGGGCATGCTGGCCAGCAAGACCAAGCGGGCGATCGAAGGCAAGGAGCCCATCAAGGAACACCTGCTGATCACCCGCTACAACCCCAGCCGCGTGGTCGGCGGGCAGATGCTGTCGCTGGAAGACATCCAGGAGATCCTGCGCATCGAGCTGATCGGCGTGATCCCCGAGTCGGAAAGCGTGCTGGACGCGTCCAACCAGGGCCTGCCTGCCGTGCACCTGAAGGGCACCGATGTGGCCGAGGCCTACCAGGACGTGGTCGCTCGCTTCCTGGGCGAAGACAAGCCGATGCGCTTCGTCGACGCGGCCAAGCCCGGCTTCTTCAAGCGCATGTTTGGCGGGAGGTGAGCGGCATGTCGTTTCTGTCTTTCCTGCTCGGCGAGAAGAAGGCCACGGCCAGCGTGGCCAAGGAGCGCCTGCAGATCATCCTCGCGCACGAGCGCAGCGGCCGCAGCGCCGCCACCCCCGACTACCTGCCAGCGTTGCAGCGTGAATTGGTCGCGGTGATTTCCAAGTACGTTTCCATCAATCCGGAAGACATCAAGGTGCTGCTGGAACGGCAGGACAACCTGGAAGTGCTGGAAGTCAAGATCGAGCTGCCTGACCGCAAGTAGGTGGGCTTGCTCGTCGGCCGTTCGGCGGCAGTGCGTTCGACGAGACGACCTTGCCCTGGGCCTGCAGCCGCCCGCCGCGGCACTTCAGTCCGGCTGCGTGCCGGTCTGCTCGCGGCCCGTGACGAAGGCATGGCGGATCAGTCGTCCGCACTGGGCCGATTCATAGCCGGAGGCAAAGCCCTGCTCGTCGCCATCGCGTTGGCGGGAGATGACGCCGTAGAAGCGCTTCTCGCTGTCGATCCAGGGGTAGAAACCCAGCGCGCCGGGGCTGCTGAACGCGCCGTCGCCCATCACCGGGTCGTCCTCCACCCAGTGGCCCAGCGCGTAGTGCCAGCTCTCGCTTTCAGGAATGGGCGCGGGCAGCGAGGCATCCGGCGAGCAGCCGTGCGTGGTGTCGGTTGGGTTGGTGCACACGGCATGGGTGCCCAGGCTGGCCGCCAGGTTCAGCTCGCCCTTGAGCAGCTTGCGCAGGAACACGGCGTACTGCGCGGCGCTGATGTGCACGCCGGCCGCCACCAGCGGCTGGGCGTAGTTCAGGCTCACGCCCAGTGCCTGGCCCACGGTCTGGCTCAGCATGGGGCCGTCCACCGCACCCAGACCGTGCAGGCTGGCGTGCTTCTGCATGTGGCCGCTGTCGTAGTCGAACTTGCCCACGGTGGCCGGGTCCTGCTGGCCGGTGACGGGCGTGGCGTTCAGGCAGTCATCCACGGTGATCACCTCACCCAGGCCACAAAAGGCGGCAGACACCATGTTGCCCAGCCGCGTGTAGCCGCTGGTGAAGTGCAGGTAGGGCAGGTCGGCTTCTGGGTCCAGCGGGTGTGTGGAGCTCAGCTTCTCGAACACGTAGGCCACGTACAGCCACTTGGAGCCGGAGGCGACGCTCATCACCGTGCCGGCGCCGGGCCCGGTGGAGCCGCTCACCAGCGCGCCCTCGGCATTGCCGATCTCCCAGTAGTAGGGGCCAAGCCGGCCGTTGCTGCACAGCGGGTTGTTCGCTGCGGTCGCAATGGCCGCCGCCAGGCTGAGGGTGCTGGGCACCCCGTAGGCGGCCTTCGCGGGGGTATCCGGCGGCGGCGCGGCCGCGTTGGCCGATGAGCAGGTGAACGCGGGCCAGGTGGCGGCCAGCAGCAAGCCGCGCCGCAGCGCGGCGGCGTCGAGTCCGTTCGTCATTGGTCTTCTCCCTTGACCGGTGGTTTTCACCGGCGGCGCGGCCTACGCAAGAGCCATGCCTTTGCGGGCCTTGCGGCGAGGTCAGCCTAGGGGCCGAAGAACTTGCCGCGGCCCTGGATGGACCCATACGGTTGCGGGTTGGGGTGTCACCACCACCCGCCGAACGGGTTGGCATGGCCGCCCCGGGGCGGCCCGTTGCCGGCCGGGCGCAGCCGTCTCGACGCAGCGCCCGGCGCTGAAGCTCAGGCCGTTTCCAGCTCGCCTGTGAGCAGGTCTTCCCAGTGCTCGACGTCGCCTTCGTCGATCTGCAGCCAGTTCATCGCCCGGCCTCGATGGTCTTGCCAGTCGGCGTCCGGCGGCAGGGCTTCGTGGCGGCGCATCAGGTGTTCGGCGACCAGGCCGGCGGCGACCAGGGTGTGGACTTCGGGGTCGGTCTCGCGGTCACCCAGCATGTCCAGGTCGTGGTGGCGGCGCAGGGCCACCATCACTTCCGGCGCCAGGCGCCAGATGCGGGCCACCAGCGCACCGACGACGGCATGGTCCGTCCGGTGGTTGGCGTTTTCGGTGGCGATGCAGGAGCGGTCGATGCGGGCTGCCGCCTCGGTCATCGTGCCGGCGTAGCCGCGCAGGCTTTGCAGCATCACCGGCAGGCCGACGTGGCAGAACAGGCCATAGGTTTGCGCCAGGTCCTCCGACATGCCGGGCAACTGCCGGGCGATGAAGGCCATCGCGCTGGCGCGTTTTCCGGAGCGTTCCCAGAAGCGCTGCAGCTGCGGCGCCCTCACGGGCAGCGCGCTGCGCAGCAGGAAGGCCGTCAGCTGCGCGGCCGACTGGTCCAGCCCCAGCCGGTAGAGTGCCTGGCCGACCGTGTGCACCGGCTGGCCGGTCGAGAAGGCGGGGCTGTTGGCGGCTTTCAGCAACACCGCGGCCATGGCCACATCGCTGCTGGCGATGCGGGCCACGGCCTGCAGGTCGGGCTCGGGCTGTGACAGCGCCAGGCGCAGCTCGCCGAGCAGGGCCGGACAGGGCGGGATCTGGATGGTTTTCAGCGGGCCGCTGGCGCGGGCCTTGTCCAGCTCCAGTGCAACGGCTTGGGATCGGGCAGAAAGCGGGGACGCTATCAAAGGCATGGGCGACACGTCTGGCGGGTGACAACTGCCAGTCTTATCGGCCAGCGCGCGGCCGAATCAAGCCGGGTCGGGGCGTGCCAGCTGCAATTCGAGCCGGCCCGGGCCGCTCGTCAGCACGGCCTGGCTGGCGTCGGCCAGCGCGGCCAGCGCCGGCAGCAGGATCTGACGTGAGGTGGGCAGCGGGTGTCGGTGCTCGGCTGCGGGGGCCGGCCGGCTGGCGCCAGCGCGCAGCTGCAGGCTGGCCGGACCGGCTTCGATCTGCAGCTGGCAAGGCGCCCAGCAGTCCAGCACATGGCAGATCAGCCCGGCGATCAGGAACATCAGTTCGTCCCGCTGCCATTCGTCTGCCGGTTCGCCCGAGGGCGCTCCGGCGTCTTCTTGAGAAGCAGGTGCCAGGTCCAGCTCGAAGCCCTGCAGGGTCAGCACGGGCTGCAGCCAGCCGACGCATTGGCTCAAGGCGGCAGGCAGGCCGATGCGGCCGGCCTGGCTGGGGTCCCAGTGGCGAAACTCGCGCAGCTGCTGCGTGACCTGTGCCATGTGCTGGTTCAGTTCCTGGGCCCGCTCCAGCGCGCCGGCCAGGTTGGGCGGGTCGTTGCCCAGGCGCTTGATCAGCACCGCCACGCCCATGCGCGCGACCGATACCGGCCCCAGCATGTCATGCCGGATGGAAGGCAGCAGGCGCAGCAGCAGCTCGTGGCGCACGCCCTGGGCGATCCAGTGGGACTGCGAAGTCCCGGCAGGCGAGCTCATTCGCCTGCCCGGCCCGGCGGCGGCAACAGCGCCAGCAAGGCATCGATGTCCACCGGCTTTTGCAGGAAGTGATCGAAGCAGGCCTCGATCTGCGCAGCATACGGGCCCAGCCGGTCATGACCGCTGACGGCGATCAGCAGCGGGGCCGGTTGGGCAGCGGTGGCCCGTGCGCGCAGCTCGCGCGCCAGCTCGCTGCCGGGCTGGTCCGGCAGGCTGAGGTCGATCAGCGCCACGGCCATCGGCATGGCCTGGGCCAGCGCCATGCCGTCGGCTGCCAGGTGGGCCAGGTGAGGCTGGTAGCCCTCGAAGGCCAGCAGCTCGCCGAGCAGCTCGGCGGCATCCAGCCCGTCGTCGACGATGAGGACATGCGGCCCGCCGGTGGCCGGCTGCGCCTCGGGGGTGTCGGGGCCCTGGGGAGCCTGGCTCATGGTGCTCATGCGGCACCGCCTGCCGGGTTCGGTGGTGAAGCGGCTGCGGCCTGCCAGCGCGGCAGCTCCATCGTGAACACCACCTCCGGGGCGCGATGGACGTAGTGCAGCAGGCCACCGTGGCTGCGCACCACCTCGTGCGCGATGTACAGGCCCAGGCCCAGGCCTTGGCGGTTGCGGGGGTTGCGCATCGAAGAAACCTTGAAGGGGTCGAACAGCGAATCGCTGATGTCTTGCGGAATGGGCGGCGCGACATTGCGCACTTCCAGCCGCACCTTGTCATCCGGCCCGCTGACCTCCAGCACGATGGGCCGGCCCGGTTCGCCATGGTGGCGGGCGTTGCCGAGCAGGTTGGCCAGCACCTGGGCCAGGCGGTCGGGGTCGGCGTGCACCCAGTGCGGCGGCCCGTAGAGGCGCTGGAACTGCAGGTCCGGGTAGGCGCCCAGTTTTTCCTCGACCAGTTCGTCCAGCAGCGCCACCAGGTCCACCTGCTGCGGCGTCATCTGCAGGCCCAGGCCGCCGCGCAGCCGGGTCATGTCCAGCACCTGCTCGACCAGGCGCTGCATGCGGCCGCTGGAAGCCTTGATGCGCTGGCCCAGCCTGGCATGGCCTTGCGCCTCGCCCCGTTCCAGCACCTGGGCCGCCAGCGAGATCGAGTTCAGTGGATCGCGCAAGTCATGGCCCAGCACGGCCAGCAGGTGGGCCCTGGCGCGCTCGATCTCGGCATTGCGGGTGCGGCTGGCATGGCCCAGTTCGTCCAGCCACTGGCGGGCAATCGCCAAGTCGCTGTCGCTCCAGGGCACAGCGCTGTCGCGCACGGTTTCGCGCCATTCGGCGAACGAGCCACGGGGCGTCAGCCGCGGTCCGGACGGGCCGGGCACGTAGTTCTTCTCGGGTTTGCCGCCCCAGCGCACGGTCTCGACCTGCTCGCGGCGCAGCAGGATCAGCCAGGCGCCGTTGGCCGCATCGAAGCACAGCGCCAGCAGGCCGCACCAGCCCTGCACAGCGGCCTGGGTCGCCTCGGGCCAGTCGGCCAGCGCATGGCGCACCACCAGCAGGCCTTCGGCCGGCTCGGGCAGCGAGCCGATCACCGCGGCGGCGTGTTCGCGGTCGGTCAGGCCGCTGAGCGCCAGCTTGCCACCGGCCACGAGGATGGCGGCATGCGCCTTCATGGTCTGCCGCAGCGCGCCGGCTTCCTGGGCCAGCGCGCCCAGCACGTCGTCGGCATGCAGCACGGCCTCGGTGCAGCGGCTGCGCAGCGCCGCGGCTTCGTCGGCCCTGCGGGCATGGGCGCTGGTGCGCAGGTTCTGCACCGCGACGGCGACCATCTGCGCCAGCACGTCGCAGGCCATGCGCAGCGAATACGGCACCACGCGGCGGCGCATGTGGTGGCAGGCCAGCATGCCCCAGAGCCGGCCTTCGACGACGATGGAAATGCTCATCGACGCGCCAATGCCCATGTTGCGCAGGTATTCGATGTGGATGGGCGAGACGCTGCGCAGCACCGCGTGGCTCAGGTCCAGCGGGGCCTGGCCCGGCAGGCCGACCAGCGGCACCTGCTCGCTCTGCACATCGGCGATCAGCCGCAGCGTGTTCAGCAGGTAGAGCCGGCGCGCCTGGGCCGGGATGTCGCTGGCCGGGTAGCGCCGGCCCAGCAGGCTGTCCAGGCCATCGGCATGGGCCTCGGCGACGATGTCGCCGCTGTCGTCGTGGCGGAAGCGGTAGGCCATCACCCGGTCGAAGCCGGTCAGCTGCCGCACCTCCTTGACCGCCAGTTCCATCAGCGCCTGCACGCTGGTCTGGCGGCGAAACTTGTCCAGTCCGCGGTGGGCATGCAGCGCAAAACGTGCGATCTCGTCGTCGCTCTGTTCGCGCTGCTCGAATTCGACGATCACGCCTTGCGGGTCGCGGTGCACCACCAGGTCCCAGACCTGGCCGGCCAGCGTCAGGTCACCCGAGGCGGTGAAGGGGGGATCGGCCGGTCCGCCGGGCGGGGCGGACATCGTCTCGGCGACCAGTTCGTGCACCGCCGGCGCCTCCTGGAAATGGCCGGCGTGCAGCGTGTCGCCCAGTTCCGGCAAGCTGGCGGCCAGCGCGGCGGCGTTGGCGCTGCGCCAGCACAGGCGGCCCGTGGCGTCGAACGCGAACAGCACGCCATGCGGCTGCACCGCACCGGGAATGTGGATCGGCTCCTGGTCGCAGTTGTCCAGCGTGACCGGCGCCGGTCCGGGCTGGGCCTGAGCGGGTGGCATGGCGGTCGCTTCGCTCACGCAGCGGGCTCCAGGGCCGCTGCGGTGGCGAGGGGTCCGGGGTAGACCGCCAGCAGCCGGCCGAAGGCGTCGGCGGCGCCAGCGCAGGCCTGGGCGATGTCGGCCGGGCCTTGCACTTCCTGGCGCATCAGCTGGCAGAAGCGTGCCCAGCGCGGCCCGGGCATGCCGCCACCGGCTTGCAGGAAACGCAGGGGCTGCGGCGCCAGCGGGCTGGCCAGCCGCCTGTACAGCACGCTGGCGCCCAGTGACGAGCCTTCCAGCACGTAGGCCGCGCCCCAGCGGTAGGCAGCGCCGGCTTCGTCCGGCCAGGGCGCGGTCGGAGCCGATGGCACACGCGCCGCCGCGGCGGCACAGGCCGCGGGGCCGGCGACGCGCAGGTCTTCGGCGATCCAGTCGAGCTGCGGCTGAGGCTGCAGTTCGGCGTGGGCATCCGGCCCCACCGCTTGCCGTGCGCGCCAGGCCAGCATCGCGCTCAGCCAGGGCTGCAGCGCGAGCAGGTGTTGCAGGTAGTCGCCAAGGCTTGGCGCATTGCCTGCGATCGGCACCCGTTCGTCCAGCGCGCGGTGCAGGATCGCCGTGCGCAGGCGCAGTGCCTGCAGCACATCTTCAGTTCGCACCCCACTTGGCACGGTGGCGCCGACCGTGTCGGCAAGGGCGGCAGGCGGCATACGGGAGCGGGTTTTGACGAGGGGCGGGCATGCAGGGCGCATCTGCCGACGAGTGTAGTGGTCGTCCTTGGCCCCACTTGTCAGCACAGTCCTACATCGCCGCAGGACAGGCCCGCGTTCGGCGGCGACTGCCGCCCCGCGTGATCAAGGTGATCAGGGCAGCGTCAGCGCGGCAATGCCGGCCTTGGCGATCTGCGCGTCTTCGCTGGACTTCACGCCGCTGACGCCCACCGCGCCAATGACCTGGCCCTGCACGATGACCGGCACGCCGCCTTCGAGCATGCCTTCGAGGCCAGGCGCGCTGAGGAAGGCGAAACGGCCCTTGTTGATCACGTCTTCATAGACTGCGCTTTCCTTGCGGCCCAGCGCCGAGGTGCGGGCCTTGGCCGGGGCCATGTGCGCCGACATGGCCGGCGCACCGTCCAGGCGGTAGTGGCCCAGCAGGTGGCCGCCGTCGTCGACCACGGCGATGGTCACGGCCCACTTGTTGGCCTGCGCCTCGGCGCGGGCGGCGTTCAGGATGGTGACGACGTCTTCGTGTTGCAGGACATGCTTGGTGATCATGGTGGCGGGTTCCTTCGCCTGAGCTGGCGGAATGAGGGTGGAGGGTGGAGGGTGACAGCCGCAAGTATCCCGCGGCGACAATCCGGCCATGTCCACGCCCGTCTCGCTGATCCCGCAATACCTCGGCGGCTACCCGGCCTCGCTGCAGGCCCAAGCCCTGAAGCTGGCCGAGCAGGGCCGGCTCGGCACGGTGCTCGAAAGCCGCTACCCCGAGGCCCACACGGTGCGCACCGATGCCGCGCTGTACGCCTATGTGCAGGACATCAAGGCCCGCGGCATGCGCCAGAGCAGCCCCGTCTCGATGGTGGTCTACGACACCAAGCTCAAGGTGCTGAGCCAGGCGCTGGGCACGCACACCCGCATCTCGCGCGTGCAGGGCGGCAAGCTCAAGGCCAAGCGCGAGATCCGCATCGCCAGCCTGTTCAAGGACGCCCCGGCCGACTTCCTGCGCATGATCGTCGTGCACGAACTGGCCCACCTGCGCGAAGCCGATCACGACAAGGCCTTCTACAGCCTCTGCGAGCACCTCGCACCGGACTACCACCAACTGGAGTTCGACACGCGGCTGTGGCTGCTGCAGCGGGCCTTGGCGGGCAAGCCGAAGCCTGCGGTCGAAAGCTGATTCAGCCGGCGGCGAGCGGCGAGGCCGTTTTGCCCGACTGCCAAGCCTGGAGCAGCAGTTCAGCACTGGCCAAATTCGTCGCGCACGGAATGTTGTGCACGTCGCAAGCCCGCACCAGTGCGTTGATGTCCGGCTCGTGCGGCTGCGGGGTCATCGGGTCGCGCAGGAAGATCACGCCGTCCACGCCGCCGGTGGCCAGGCGGGCGCCAATCTGCAGGTCGCCGCCCAGCGGGCCGCTGAGCAGGCATTCGACGGAGAGTCCGGCCTCGCTTTTCAGGCGGCTGCCGGTGGTGCCGGTGGCCATCAGCGTGCAGGTGGCGAGCCAGGCGGCGTGGCGGGTGGCCAGGCCGACGATCTGTTCCTTGCGGCCGTCGTGGGCAATCAGCGCGATGTTCATGCCTGCATGCTAGCCAGCCGCGGTTACCGTGTCACAACGATCAGCCCGCTGCAGCCTTGGCGCTTTTACGGGTGGGCGTGGGGGCGGGAGGCTTGGTGATGGCCGCATGCAGCGCGACGAAGTCCAGCGTCAGCGCATGCGAAGGTGCCAGCTGGATCAGTGGCCGGGCCAGCTGGTGCGACTCCTTGACCTTCACGCTGGCGCCCAGGTAGGGCTGCAGCACCGGCAGGCCTTCGTCGATCAGCTCCTGCACCAGCTGCTGCGGCAGCCGGGCACGGGCCTGGAACTGGTTGACGATGATGCCGGCCACGACCAGTTCCTTGTTGTGGTCGGCCTGGATCTCCTGCACGTTCTCCAACAGCGCGTAGAGCGCGCGGCGCGAGAAATCGTCGCAGTCGAACGGGATCAGGCAGGCCTGCGCAGCGATCAGCGCCGAGCGGGTGTAGAAGTTCAGCGCCGGCGGTGTGTCGATCCAGATCTGCGCATAGTCCTGGCCCAGTTCGGCCAGCGCGTCGCGCAGCTTGTAGATCTTGTAGCGCGACTCCAGCTTGCCGTGCATCTCGTCCAGCGCCGGGCTGGAGGCCATCACGTCCAGGTTGTCGAACGGCGTGGCGCTGATGAAGTCCTGCAGCGCCGGGGTGCGCACGCTGAACTTGAGCTGCTGCTCGAAGAAGTCGGCCACGCCGGGTGGCGCTTCGTCGGCCCCGTCGCCCAGCAGGTAGCGGGTGGAGTTGCCCTGCGGGTCCAGGTCCACCACCAGCGTGCGCTGGCCTTGCGCGGCGCTGATGGCCGCCAGGTTGCAGGTGATGGTCGACTTGCCGACGCCGCCCTTCTGGTTGAACACCACGTAACGCATCTGCCGCTCCCTCCCGGTTTCGGCAACGGTCGAAGGACCGCCGCGGAGCCTCGATTGTGCATCGCAGCATGCGGCCGTGCCTGCTCGGCGCGACAATCGGCCGATGCCTGCTGCCGACACCTCTTTGCCGCTTTCCGCCGACGAGTCGGCCGCTGTCCTGCTGGCCACCCAGCGCTGGCTGGAGAACGCCGTCATCGGCCTGAACCTTTGCCCGTTCGCCAAGGCCGTGTGGGCCAAGCAGCAGGTGCGCATCGTCGTCAGCGAGGTGGACTCGCCGGAGGCGCTGGTCGAGGTGCTGCGCGCCGAGCTGCGCCACCTGGCCGCGACCGACGCGGAAACCACCGACACCACGCTGATCGTGCACCCGCTGGTGCTGCAGGACTTCCTGGACTTCAACGACTTCCTCGGCGTGGCCGATGGCGTGCTTGTCGACGAGGACCTGGAGGGCGAACTGCAGGTGGCCAGCTTCCACCCGCAGTTCCAGTTCGAAGGCACCGCGCCCGACGACATGGGCAACTTCAGCAACCGCTCGCCGTACCCCACGCTGCATCTGCTGCGCGAGGACAGCATCGACCGCGCGGTGGAAGCCTTCCCCGAGGCAGAAGCCATCTATGAGCGCAACATCGAGACGCTGGAGAAGCTGGGCCCTGCCGGCTGGCAGGCGCTGTTCCCGCCGCGCTGAACCCCGGCCCGAACGCCGGGCACGCCACGTGCTCGGGCCCTCCTACAATCCGCCGCCTTTCACTGTTCCCGCTCTTCCCCCATGTCCGACCGCCTGCGCGTGCTGCCCCAGTACCTGTTCCCGAAACAGGCCCTGACCTCGTTCGCCGGCTGGGTCGCCGGCCATGAGCGCGGCTCGATCACGACGGCCATCATCCGCGACTTCATCCGCCGCTACGGCGTGAACATGGCCGAGGCCGCGCAGCCCGATCCTGCCGCCTTCAAGAGCTTCAACGAGTTCTTCACCCGCGCGCTGCGCGAGGGTGCACGCCCGCTGGCCAAGGCCGGCCAGGTCTGCCCGGTGGACGGTGCGATCAGCCAGTTCGGCCCCATCCAGGGCGACCAGATCTTCCAGGCCAAGGGCCACCACTACAGCACCCGCGCCTTGGTTGGCGGGGATGCCGCGCTGGCCGCCAAGTTCGACAACGGCCACTTCGCCACCATCTACCTCAGCCCGCGCGACTACCACCGCATCCACATGCCCTGCGCCGGCAAGCTGGTGCGCATGGTCTACGTGCCGGGCGACCTGTTTTCGGTCAACCCGACGACCGCGCGCGGCGTGCCCGGGCTGTTCGCCCGCAACGAGCGCGTGGTCTGCGAGTTCGACACGGCGCATGGCCCGTTCGTGCTGGTGCTGGTCGGCGCCACCATCGTTGGCAGCATGGCCACCGTGTGGCACGGCGTGGTCAACCCGCCGCGCACCGGCGAGCTGCGCGAATGGCGCTACGGCGCCGACCAGCCGCCCATCGAACTTGCGCAAGGCGCCGAGATGGGCCGCTTCCTGCTGGGCTCGACGGTGGTGCTGCTGTACCCCGCTGGCCCGCTCCTGTTCAACCCGGACTGGCAGCCCGGCGGCGCCGTGAGGCTGGGCGAAGCCATGGCGAACTGGCACGCCTAAGCAGGCGGTATCCGCTGCCGCGCCAGCAGTGCGGCGGTGACGCCATTGGTCCAGCCAAAACCGTCCTGCAGCGGGTATTCGCCGCCGCCGCCGCCGTGCGGGTTGTGCTGCGCGTCCTGGTCCAGCGCATATTTCTCGACCAGCCGGCCCTCGCGTTCATAGACCGCCTGCACCGTGGCCAGCCAGCGCTGTGCGATGGTGTCGGCCAGCGCGTGTTCGCCGTGATCGTCCAGGCCGCGCACCGCCATCCATTGCAGCGGCGCCCAGCCGTTGGGCTGGTCCCATTGCTGGGCGCTGGTGTGCTCGGTGGTGGCCAGCCCGCCGTGGGCCAACAGGCGCTGTGAAACCGTGCCGGCGATGGCCTTGGCCTGCGCGGCGCTGGCCAGGCCAACGAACAGCGGCACGACCGTTGCGGCGGTGAGGCTGCGGCGCTGTTCGCCGCGGCGCCAGTCGTGATCGAAAAACGCACCTTGGGCGTCGTTCCACATCAGCTCGTTCATCGCGGCCTTGCGCAGCCTGGCCTGCTCCTGGTAGTCCCGCGCGGTGGTGCGGGCGCCGGCCAGCGTGGCCAGTTCGGCAATGCGGGTTTCCAGCTTGTAGAGGAAGGCGTTCAGGTCGACCGGCACGATGTCCGTCGTGCAGATGGTGGACAGGCAGGCGCCGGAAGCCGGCCGCGATGAGCCCTCGGAAGGCGAGGCGGGCGGGGCCTGCTCGCTGAGCCAGCGGGTGCTGAAGTCCCAGCCCGATTCGCAGGCGGCGCGCAGGTCGCGGTAGACCTCCGCCGGCTCGCGCGAGCTGGCACGTGCGGTCGTCACGTCCTCCAGCCAGGACTCTTCGCGCGGCGTGTCACGGTCGTCCCAGTGGCGGTTCAGCAGCCGGCCGTCCGGCAGGCGCACGACGCGGCGGCGGGCGCCACCGGCCGGCGCGTCGTGCGCGTCGGCCATCCACCAGGCGTGTTCCTGCTGCAGGCGCGGCAGGTAGTCCAGCACACGCTGGCCCAGCCGAGCCTGCGCCAGTTCCACCATCAGCGCGAAGACCGGCGGCTGCGAGCGGCTCAGGTAGTAGCTGCGGGTGCCGTTGGGCACGTGGCCGTAGGTGTCGATCAGGTAGGCGAAGTTGTCCACCATGTCGCCCAGCAGCGTGGCCTCGGCCGGGCCGTCCAGCCCCAGCATCGTGAAATACGAGTCCCAGTAGTACAGCTCCCGGAAGCGGCCGCCGGGCACGAGGTAGGGCCGTGGCAGTTGCAGCAGCGAGGAGCGCGAAGCGTGGCCGGACGGATGACGCGTCAGCACCGGCCACAAGGCTTCGATGTGGGCCGCTATGGCCCGGCCGGGCTGCGATTGGTACTCATGCGCAGGCGGCTCGACGCAGTCGAAATGTTCGGCCACAAAAGCCTTCAGGTCGAAGCCGGCACGCAGGTGCTGCGCGCGGTAGGCGGCCATGATGGCCTGCGGCTCCATCAGAGGCACGCAGTCGACGAAGGTCTTGCTGTCGGCAAACACCGCGCTGCTCTGCACCGCGACGAACAGCTCCTGGTAACGGTCCGCCGGCGACAGCGTGTCCGGGAGCGGTGAGGGGACCGGCGGGCGGGCCACCGCAGGCAGGGCAAGGTCAGGCACGATGGCAGGTGGCATCCAGCGAGCATGCCACGGAAGCCATGGGCTCGCTTGTCAGCCAGCCACCCGTTTGGCCAGCAGCGCGCGGGCCACGCGCGAGCCGTTCGGCTGGCCCAGTCTGGCGCGGATGAAGGCGCCCGCGTCGATCAGCGCGTCCAGGTCGATGCCCGTCGCGATGCCCAGGCCGTGCAGCAGGTAGACCACGTCTTCGGTCGCGACATTGCCGGTTGCGCCCTTGGCATAAGGGCAGCCGCCCAAGCCGGAGACGCTGGCATCGAAAGTCGTGATGCCGAGTTCCAGGCTGGCGTAGACATTGGCCAGCGCCATGCCGTAGGTGTCGTGGAAATGCCCGCTCACCTCCGCCAGCGGGAAGTGCCGCAGCGCGGCCTCCAGTGCCGCCTGCACCTTGCGCGGCGTGCCCACGCCAATCGTGTCGGCCACGCCCACATGCTGCACGCCAATGCCGGCCATCAGCCGCGCGACCAGCTCCACCCGCTCCGGCGCGACATCACCTTCATACGGGCAGCCGACTGCACACGAGATCGCCCCGCGCACCTTCACGCCAGCAGCGCGCGCCGCCGCGACAACCGGCGCAAAGCGCTCAATCGACTCGGCAATGCTGCAGTTGATGTTCTTCTGGCTGAAAGCCTCGCTGGCCGCACCGAAGACGACGATCTCGTCCGGCTGCGTGGCCGCCGCAGCTTCCCAGCCCTTCAGGTTCGGCGTGAGCACCGAATAACGCACGCCGGGCTGGCGCTGCACCGCGGCCATCACCGCCGCGCCGTCCGCCATTTGAGGCACCCATTTCGGGCTGACGAAGCTGGTGACCTCGATCTCCTTCAGGCCCGCAGCCTGGAGCCTGTGGACGAGTTCGACCTTGGTGGCCGTGTCCACCGGCTGGGCTTCGTTCTGCAGCCCGTCGCGCGGGCCGACCTCGACCAGCGTGACGCGAGAGGGCAGCTTGGCGGCGCTCATCTCAGGCCTCCGCCAGCGTCAGCAGCTCGGCACCTTCGCCGACCTGGTCGCCCACCGCGAACATCAGCTCGCCGACGACGCCGTCGCGCGGCGCGTTCAGCGTGTGCTCCATCTTCATCGCTTCCATCACGGCCAGCGGCTGGCCGGCGCTCACGCTGTCGCCAGCCTTGACCAGGAACGAAATCACCTTGCCCGGCATCGGTGCGCTGAGCCGGCCACCGTGGCCGCCGGATTCCTGGCCGGCATGGGCAACGGGGTCGAACTCCTGCAGTTCCAGCGATGCATGTTCGCCGAACAGTGCGCGCTGTTCGCCGCGGGCATAGACGCTCAGCACATGGCGCTGGCCGTCGACCCGCACTTCGAAGCGGTCCGCGCCCAGCGCGCGGGTCTGCAGCGCGTGGCGCTGGCCGTTCAGTGCCAGCCACAGCGCGCCGTCGTGGCTGCGTTCCAGCGTGGCGGCGTGGTGGGTTTTTCCGGTCGCCAGGTCCAGCCTGCGGCGGGCGCTGCCGTGCAGGCGAAAGCCGTCGCGGCGGCTCCAGGGGTCGGCGTCCGGCGCCACCGCTTCTTCGGCCAGAAGGTGTGCGGCCACGCCGGCGGCGGCGACCGGCAGCGGCAGGCCGGACTGGTCGAACAGCGCGGGGCGTTCACGCTCGATCAGCGCGGTGTCCAGGTCGGCGGTGGCAAAAGCGCGGCTTTGCACCACACGGCGCAGGAAGGCCACGTTGGTGGCCAGGCCGACGATGTGGGTGTCGCGCAGCGCGGCGTCCAGCCGGGCCAGCGCCTGCTGCCGGTCCTCGCCCCAGACGATGAGCTTGGCGATCATCGAGTCGTAGAACGGGCTGATCGCATCGCCTTCGCGCACGCCGGCGTCCACACGCACAGGCGCAGTGGCATCGGTGCCCGCGGTGCGCTCGAAGGCCACGTGGGCCGGCCAGCGCAGCACGTCCAGACTGCCGGTCGCGGGCAGGAAGCCGGCGTCCGGGTTCTCGGCGCAGATGCGGGCCTCGATCGCATGGCCGTGCATGCGCAGTTCGTTCTGCTGCGCCGGCAGCGGCTGGCCATTGGCCACGCGCAGCTGCCACTCCACCAGGTCATGGCCGGTGATGGCTTCGGTCACCGGATGCTCGACCTGCAGCCGGGTGTTCATCTCCATGAAATAGAAGCGCAAGTCACCGTCGTCGACTTCTTCCGCGATGAATTCCACGGTGCCGGCGCCAACGTAGCCCACCGCCTTCGCAGCGGCCACCGCTGCTGCGCCCATCTGGGCTCTGCGCTCGGCACTCATGCCCGGCGCAGGCGCTTCTTCCAGCACCTTCTGGTGGCGGCGCTGCACCGAACAGTCGCGCTCGAACAGGTAGACGCAATTCCCCTGCGTGTCGCCGAAGACCTGGATCTCGATGTGCCGAGGGCGGGTGACGTAGCGCTCCACCAAGACATGGTCGTTGCCGAAGCTGCTGCGCGCTTCGCGCTGGCAGGAGGCGAGGGCGGCAATGAAGTCTTCGGCTTTGTCGACCCGCCGCATGCCGCGGCCGCCGCCGCCGGCGCTGGCCTTGATCAGCACCGGAAAGCCGATGCGCTCGGCCTGCTGCAGCAGGAACGTGGGCTCGTTGTTGTCACCGTGGTAGCCAGGCACCAGCGGCACGCCGGCCTTGTCCATCAGCGACTTGGCGGCAGACTTGCTGCCCATCGCGGCAATGGCGTCTGGCGGCGGGCCGATGAAGACCAGACCGGCCTCGGCGCAAGCGCGCGCGAAGGCTTCGTTTTCGCTCAGGAAACCGTAGCCCGGGTGCACCGCCTGCGCGCCGGTGGCCTTGGCGGCTTCGAGGATGCGCTGCCATTGCAGGTAGCTGTCCTTGGCCGCAGCGCCGCCAATGTGCACGGCTTCGTCGCAGGCCAGCACGTGGGCGGCCTGCGCGTCGGCGTCCGAGTAGACCGCCACCGTGCGGATGCCCATGCGTTTTGCCGTCTTGGCCACGCGACACGCAATTTCGCCTCGGTTGGCGATCAGGATCTTCTTGAACATCTTTTTGTCTCCTTGGCGCGCGGGCTCAGGCTTCGAGCCAGCGCGGCGAGCGTTTTTGCAGGAAGGCGGACACGCCTTCCTTGCCTTCGTCGCTTCCGCGGATGTCGGCAATGCGGCGCGCGGTGTCTTCGCGCAATGCCGGCGTGTTGGGCTGGCCGGCCAGGTCCTGCACCAGGCGCTTGCAGCTGCGCACGGCGGCAGGGCTGTTGGCGACCAGGGCCTGCACGATGGCGGCCACGCGCTCGTCCAGCTGTTCGGCGCTGCAGAGTTCATGGACCAGGCCGATGCGCTGCGCTTCGGCGGCGCTGAAACGCTCGGCGGTGGTGAAGTAGCGCTGTGCGGCGCGCTGGCCCATCGCGGCGATCACGTAGGGCGCGATGGTTGCCGGCATCAGGCCCAGCCTGGCTTCGCTGAGGCAGAAGTTCACGCTGTCCACGGCCACCAACACGTCGCACAGCGCCGCCAGGCCGACGCCACCGGCGTAGCAGTCGCCGTGCACGCGGCCGACGACGGGCACGGGGCACTGGTTCAGCGTCCACAGCATGTCGGCCAGCGCCTGCGCATCATCGCGGTTCTGGGTCCAGCTGTAGTCGGCCATCGCGCGCATCCAGTTCAGGTCCGCACCGGCACAAAAGGCCTTGCCGTGGCCGGCCAGCACGACGACGCGCAGGGCGCCGTCCTGGGCCAACCCTCGGAAGGTGGCAGTCAAGGCGGCGATGACTTCGTCGTTGAAAGCATTGCGCACATCCGGCCGGTTCAGCCAGACCTCGGCGACATGAGGGCTGGGGCGCTTGAGTTCGATCGGGGTGCTCATGGCTTTACATCCGGAAGACGCCGAACTTCGCGTCCGGGATCGGCGCGTTCAGGCTGGCTGACAGGCCCAGCGCGAGCACGCGGCGGGTGTCCACCGGATCGATCACACCGTCGTCCCACAGCCGGGCGCTGGCGTAGTAAGGGTGGCCCTGCACCTCGTACTGGCGGCGGATCGGGTCCTTGAACGCAGCTTCTTCGTCGGCGCTCCACTGGCCGCCCTTGAGCTCAATGCCGTCCCGCTTGACGGTGGCCAGCACGCTGGCCGCCTGCTCGCCGCCCATCACCGAGATGCGCGCGTTCGGCCACATCCACAGGAAGCGCGGCGAATACGCGCGGCCGCACATGCCGTAGTTGCCAGCGCCGAAACTGCCACCGATGATGACGGTGAACTTCGGCACGTTGGCGCAGGCCACGGCGGTGACCATCTTCGCGCCGGCGCGGGCAATGCCATCGTTTTCGTACTTGCGGCCGACCATGAAGCCGGTGATGTTCTGCAGGAAGACCAGCGGGATCTTGCGCTGGCAGCACAGCTCGATGAAGTGCGCGCCCTTGTTGGCGCTCTCGGCGAACAGGATGCCGTTGTTGGCGACGATGCCCACCGGCATGCCTTCGATGTGCGCAAAGCCGCAGACCAGCGTGGCGCCGTAGCGGGCCTTGAATTCGTCGAACTCGGAGCCGTCGACGATGCGGGCGATGATCTCGCGCACGTCGAAAGGCTTGCGGGTGTCGGTGGGGATGACGGCCAGCAGTTCCTCGGCCGGGAAGGCCGGCGGCCGCGGTTCGCGCAGCGCCATGTGCGCCAGATGGGCCTGCTTGGGCCGGTTCAGGTGCGAGACGATCTGCCGGGCCAGGGCGAGGGCATGGGTGTCGTCCTGCGCCAGGTGGTCGGCCACGCCGGAGAGGCGGGTGTGCACGTCGCCGCCGCCCAGGTCCTCGGCAGTCACGACCTCGCCGGTGGCCGCTTTCACCAGCGGCGGCCCGCCGAGGAAGATGGTGCCCTGTTCCTTGACGATGACGGTCTCGTCGCTCATCGCCGGCACGTAGGCGCCGCCTGCGGTGCATGAGCCCATGACCACGGCGATCTGCGGAATGCCGCGTGCGCTCATGTTGGCCTGGTTGTAGAAGATGCGGCCGAAGTGGTCGCGGTCGGGGAAGACCTCGTCCTGGTTCGGCAAGTTGGCGCCGCCGGAGTCCACCAGGTAGATGCAGGGCAGGTGGTTCTGCTCGGCAATTTCCTGCGCGCGCAAATGCTTCTTCACCGTCAGCGGATAGTAGGTGCCGCCTTTGACGGTGGCGTCATTGCAGACGATCACGCATTCGATGCCTGACACCCGGCCGATGCCGGCGATGACGCCGGCGCAGGGGGCAGCGTCGCTGCCGTCCCTTTCCTTGTAGACCTCGAACGCCGCCATCGGCGCGATTTCGAGGAAGGCGGTGTCCGGGTCCAGCAGCATCTCGACGCGGTCGCGCGGCAGCAGCTTGCCGCGTGCGAGGTGCTTGGCGCGCGCCGCCTCGCCGCCGCCTTCGGCGATCTTCGCGAGCCGGGCGTGAAGGTCGTCCACCAGTGCGCGCATGGCCTCCGCGTTGGCCCGGGAGGCTTCGCTGCGCGGGTTCAGTTGGGTGCTCAGCACGGTCATGCGGTCTTCTCTTCGTTGAGCCCAAGTTCCTGCTTCATCGCGTCGCGGATCTTGAACTTCTGGATCTTGCCGGTCACGGTCATGGGAAACGCGTCGACGAAGCGGATGTAGCGCGGCACCTTGTGGTGCGCGATCTGGCCCTTGCAGAAATCGCGCAGCGCCTGCTCGGTGAGCGGCTGGCCGGGCGGGCCCGGCTTGGCAATGACCCAGGCGCACAACTCCTCGCCGTACTTCAGGTCCGGCACGCCCACCACCTGAACGTCCAGCACCTGCGGATGGCGGTAGAGGAACTCCTCGATTTCGCGCGGGTAGAGGTTTTCGCCACCGCGGATCACCATGTCCTTGATGCGGCCGACGATGTTCACGTAGCCCTGGTCATCCATGGTGGCCAGGTCGCCGGTGTGCATCCAGCCATCGGCGTCGATGGCCTCGGCGGTCTTCTCCGGGTCGCCCCAGTAGCCATGCATCACCGAGTAGCCGCGGGTGCAGAGCTCGCCCGTCTGCCCCGGCGCCACCACGGCGCCCGACTCCGGGTCCACCATCTTCACCTCCAGGTGCGGCTGCACCGTGCCGACGGTGCTGACTCGACGGTCCAGCGGCGTGTCGGTGGCGCTCTGGCAGCTCACCGGGCTGGTTTCGGTCATGCCGTAGGCGATGGTGATCTCTTCCAGGTGCATCTGGCTGACCACGCGCTTCATCACCTCGATGGGGCAGGGTGAGCCGGCCATGATGCCGGTGCGCAGCGTGGAGAGGTCGAACTCGGCAAAGCGCGGGTGGTCCAGCTCGGCGATGAACATGGTGGGCACGCCGTGCAGCCCGGTGCAGCGCTCGGCCTGCACGGTTTCCAGCACGGCCAGGGGGTCGAAGCCGTCGTTGGGGTAGACGATGGTGGCGCCGTGCGTGAGGCAGGCCAGGTTGCCCAGCACCATGCCGAAGCAGTGGTACAGCGGCACGGGAATGCACAGCCGGTCGTCCGGGCCCAGCTTCATGCATTCGCCGATGAAAAATCCGTTGTTCAGGATGTTCCGGTGCGTCAGTGTGGCGCCCTTGGGAAAGCCGGTGGTGCCGCTGGTGAACTGGATGTTGATCGGGTCGGAGGACTTGAGCGTGGCGGCCACTTCGGTCACGCGCGCGTCGGCTGCATCGCCTTGCGCGAGCAGGTCCGAGAAGCGCATCAGGCCGGGTTCTTCCGCGCCTTCGCCGGCCGAGTCGATCCAGGCGATGGTGCGCAGCGCCGGCAGGCGGGCAGCCTGCAGGTGGCCGGGTGCGCAGTCGGCCAGCTCGGGCGCCAGCTCACGCAGCATGCCGAGGTAGTCGCTGGTCTTGAAGCGGGCCATGGTCACCAGCGCCCGGCAGCCGACCTTGTTCAGCGCATAGGCCAGCTCGGTCGTGCGGTAGGCTGGGTTGATGTTGACCAGCACCAGGCCCACCTTGGCGGTGGACAGCTGCATCAGCAGCCACTCCGCGTTGTTGTGCGACCAGATGCCCACGCGGTCGCCCGGCTGCAGGCCCAGCTTGAGCAGCGCACTGGCCAGCCGGTTCACCTCGCGCTGCAGTTCGACGTAACTGAATCGGCGGTCCTGGTGGCGGCTGACCAGGGCTTCCCGCGCCGGCTGCCGGCGGACCATGTCGTCGAAGAAATCGCCCAGGGTCTGTTCGATCAGCGGCACCGTGCACGGGCCGGCATCCTGGCTGAGGGTCAAGGGATCACGTCGCATGAGGGTGCTCCTTGGCGGCTTGTCAGCAGGTCTCCGAGAACAGTTCGCGGCCGATCAGCATGCGGCGGATTTCGCTGGTGCCGGCACCGATTTCGTACAGCTTGGCATCGCGCCACAGCCTGCCGACCGGGAACTCGTTGGTGTAGCCCACGCCGCCCAGTGCCTGGATGGCCTCGCCGGCCATCCAGGTGGCCTTTTCGGCGGTGTAGAGGATCACGCCGGCCGCGTCCTTGCGCAGCGTGCGGCTGTGGTCGCCACGGTCACACGCTTGCGCAACGGCGTACGCATAGGCGCGGCAGGCCTGGAAGGTCGAGTACATGTCGGCCAGCTTGCCCTGCATCAGCTGGAATTCGCCGATGCTCTGGCCGAACTGCTTGCGCTCGTGCACAAAGGGCACGACCGCGTCCAGGCAGGCGGCCATGATGCCCAGCGGGCCGCCGGAAAGCACCACGCGTTCGTAGTCCAGCCCGCTCATCAGCACCTTGGTGCCGTTGCCTTCACCGCCCAGCACGTTTTCTTCCGGCACTTCGCAGTTGTCGAAGAACAGCGGGAAGGTGTTGGAGCCTCGCATGCCCAGCTTGTCCAGGTGATGGCCGTGGCTGAAGCCCTTGAAGCCCTTCTCGATCAGGAAGGCGGTCATGCCACGCGCGCCGAGCTCAGGCTCTGTTTTTGCGTAGACGACCAAGGTGTCGGCATCGCCGCCGTTGGTGATCCACATCTTGCTGCCGTTGAGCAGGTAGCGGTCGCCCTTCTTCTCGGCGCGCAGCTTCATGCTGACCACGTCCGAGCCAGCGCCTGGTTCGCTCATCGCCAGCGCACCGGTGTGTTCGCCGCTGATCAGCTTGGGCAGGTACTTGCGCTTCTGCGCGTCCGTGCCGTTGCGGTTGATCTGGTTCACGCAGAGATTGGAATGCGCACCGTAGGACAGGCCGACCGAGGCGCTGGCGCGGCTGATCTCTTCCATCGCCACCATGTGAGCCACGTAACCCAGGCCGGTGCCACCGAAGTCTTCGGAGACTGTCAGGCCGTGCACGCCCAACTCGCCGAGCTTGCGCCACAGATCGGCCGGGAACAGGTTGTCCTGGTCGATCTTCGCGGCGCGCGGCGCGATCTCGCTTTGTGCGAAATGGCGCACGGCGTCGCGCAGCGCGGCAATGTCATCGCCCAGCGGGAAGGTGAAGGTGGATTCGAACATCGGCTTGTCTCCTGTGCGGGCAGTGCGGGCTGGCGGTTTTGCGGGCCATGTTGAGCTAAGCTCAATCGTGTCCTGTGGCGCAGCCTGTATTTGGTTTGATCGGGTTCGAATCTAGCAGCATCTGGATTGCGGCACAAGGAGGATTTGAGTGATACTCAACAAATGGTCAATCCAGCCCCCTTGGCGCGCCGCAACGCGGCCAGCGCAAAAAGCGAACAACGCATCCGGGACATCCTGCGCGTGGGCCGCGAAGTCTTCGCCGAGAAGGGCTATGAACACGCGACCACGGCCGACATCGCGCAGCGCCTGGGCGTGTCCGAGGCGACGGTCTTCACCTATTTCCGCGGCAAGCGCGAGCTGTGCCTGCGGGTGATCGAGGACTGGTACGACGAGATCATTGGCGCGATGGAGGCGGGCCTGCCGAAAGACCGGCCGGTGCGCGCGCAGCTGGAAACCTTTGTCGCCACGCACTTGCGGCTGTTCCTGATCCAGGGCACGGGGCTGTGCGCGCTGGTGCTGTCCGAAGGCCGCAGCAAGGGCCAGGTGCTGGCCGACAGCCTGCTGCCGCTGCAGCGCCGCTACACCGCGCCGCTGATGGAACTGCTGGCGCGCGGCCAGGCCAGCGGCGAGGTGCGCAGCGACCTGCCGTTGCGGCTGATGCGCTCACTGGTGCTGGGGCCGATGGAGCACATCCTGTGGGAGGCCGTGGGCCAGCAGGAACGGGCCATCGACATTGACGCGACCGCAGCGGCGCTGGTGGGCATGCTGTGGTCCGCGCTGGCGGCGCCGGAAGCGGAGCTGAAGGCGCTGCGCGAGCTGAAGATCGCGCTGCGTCAGGCACTGGACCAGGCTTAGTGCTGGTCCGGTTCGGGCGTAAAAAAGGCCCCTGAAAAGGAGCCTGTGAAGGTGATCGGAGGCCGGGTGCGACGACACCCGGCCCGGGCCCGATCAGAAGCGGTGGCGCAGGCCGACCATGTAGCCCAGGCGCTTGGTTTCGCCGTTGGCAAAGGTGAAGGTCGGGTTGTCGCTCAGCTCGGTGTGGTCCACCTCGAGGTAGGCATCGGTGCGCTTGGAGAATGCGTAGTCCAGCACGCCAGCGGCGAAGATGGCCTTGCCGGCGCCATCGGTGGTGCCTTCGCGGGAGTGTTGCTTGGCGTTCCAGTAGTGGCCGCCGATGTTCCACTGCGGCGTGAACTGGTAGGTCACGCCGGCCGACCACATGTCGCGCTTGTCCATGTTGGTGGACACGCCGAAATTGCCGTTGGTGCCGGCGTTGCCCAGCAGCGCGTTCAGCGTTGCACGGCTGAACTTGTCGTCCGGGTCGGTGCGTGCCCAGGCCAAGGTGACGTACCACGGGCCAGAGGAATAGGCGCCACCGACGGTCGCGGCCGTGACCTTGTTGTTGGCCGTGTCCTTCAATTGCTCATAGGCGCCACCGACTGCGAAGGGGCCCATCTCGTAGCGCAGGTAGCCTTGGCGGGTCGAGTTCGAGCCATTGGTGTTGCCCTCGGCCGCGCTGGCTGCCAGGCCGATGCGCAGGCCGCTGAACTCGGCCAGGTACTTGACCGTGTTGTTGTGGCGTGCGCCCAGCGACATGCCGATCTCGGGCTTGAACGCTTCGATGTACGGCGAGTACTTGAACGAGGCGTAGGTCGACGTGAAGACGTCGAACAACACGTTGTACTGGCGGCCCAGCGTGATGCGGCCGTAAGGTGTCTTCAGACCGACCCAGGCCTGGCGCCAGAAGTCGGTGGCGGCCACGGCGCCGGTGTCGACCAGGAAACGGTGCTCCATGTTGACCAGGCCTTGCATGCCGCCGCCCAGGTCTTCGACGATGTTGAAGCCGAGCCGGCTTTGCGACATGCCGCCTGGCGTGACGGACTTGCTGTCGTCGCCGCTGTTGGCGCCCTTCGGGCCGTCATTGGTTTGCACACGAACGCCGGAGTCCACGATGCCGTAGATGGTCACGGTCGATTGGGCCCAGGCGCCGGTGCCGAGGGCGCAAAGGGCTGCTGCGCACAGTACGGTTCTTTTCATGAGGTCTGTCTCCTGTTGATCAGACTTCATTGTGTAAGTTGCGCGCAACGCAGCACAGAGGCTTGTTGCAAGCCTCTCACGCGAGGTTTCCCACCTCGGGAAAGACCTTAGGGTGGTGTCAACCCCCTAGAGTGTCGCCTGTGTGACGCTTTGGTGCGGTCACTTTTTGTGTCACGCGTTGTCGCCTGGGCGACTCGGCGGGCCGCATCGGCTCAGCGCGTGACCCTGGCGCCGGCCCATGCGGGCTCGGCCTGCGTGTGGGCTGGCGCAGTCCGTGAGCCACCGCTGCGCAACGCCGGCAGTTCCACCTTCAGGTGCAGCAGCCAGCCGATCAGCAGGCTCAGCGACCAGGCGGCCAGCAGCCCCAGGCTGTTCAGCAGCAAAGCCTCGGGCCAGGCCCAGGCGACCAGCGCACCGACCAGCAGGCAGACCGGGTAGTGCGCCAGGAACACGCTGTACGACACCCTGGCGAGCCAGCTGATCGCCGGCAGTTGCGCGAGCCGTTGCGGCAGCGCGCGCAGCCAGGAACCGGCTCCGCGGCCTTCCGGCGGCAGGGCCAGCGCCAGCGCACAAAGCCCTGCCAGCAGCACCCGGTCGCGCCAGGCCAGTGACAGGCTGATGGCGACCAGCGCGGCCAGTGCCAGCCAGGCGCAGCGGCGTGCCCAGCCTGCCTGTGCCTGGCGCACCCAGGCAGCCAGCAGGCCCGCGCCGTAGGCGCCAAAGAAGTAGGGCGCCCAGGCGTCCCAGTGCGGGTCGCGGTTCAGCAGCAGCCAGGACAGCGCGGCCAGCCCGGCGACGCTCAGCAGCGTCAGCGCTGCGCGCCAGCGTGCTGGCATGCAGCAGCGCAGGCCCAGCACGGCCAGCAGCATGGCAAACAGCTGCAGGTCGATGGCGACATACCAGAGCCCGGCGCTGAGCGCCTCCTCGCCGAGGATGTCCTGCAGCAGCAGCACATTGGCCAGCAGTTGCATGGCGGTGGGCGCGCCGGGCAGTTGCGGGTCGTCGCTGAAGCTGCGGGCCAGCGCGGCGCTGAGGATGGCCAGCAGCATTGCGACCAGGCAGGGCGGCACCAGCCGGCGATAGCGCTGCAGCAGCTTGCCTGGCAGCTCGGGCAGGCCCAGGCTGGCAGGCGCGCCAGGCGAGGGCAGCAGCGAGCGCGCGGCGAGGAAGCCGGCCATCACCAGGAAGACCTGCACGGCCATGCGCGCGGGGTTGGCCAGCCAGGCGAACAGCTCGGGCGCCAACGGGTCGACCACGGCGCGCATCGGGCTGTAGATGGCCAGGTGATGCCAGACGATCAGCTGCGAGGCGATGGCCTTGCCCAGCGTGATCAGCGGCAGGCCTTGGCCGGCAGCAGTGCATGCCGGCAGTGCGGTAACTCGGGACATGGGCGGCAATGGAAGCAGGCGCGCACGGCGCGTCGACCTCGTGGGCCGTGGCGCAATGCAAAGCCCGGTCGCGCCGGTGATGGCGCGGCAAGGCTTGGGATCAAAGGGAGATGGCCGCGACCGGCATCGGCCGGTCACGCAAGGCCGTCAGGCGCGCTTTCAGCGGGCCCAGCTGTCCTTCAGGCCGGCAATGCGGTTGAACACCGGCGCGTCGGCGCGGTGGTCCTTGCGGTCGGCGACGAAGTAGCCATGGCGCTCGAACTGGAACTTGTCGTCCGGCTTGGCGCCGGCCAGGCCAGGCTCCAGGTAGCTGCGCAGCACATGCTTGCTGTTCGGGTTCAGCACGGTGAGGAAATCCCGGCCGCCGGCGTCCGGCTGGGCCTCGGTGAAGAGGCGGTCGAACAGGCGCATCTCGCAGGCCACGGCCTCGTGCGCGCCAATCCAGGTGATCGTGCCCTTGACCTTGACGCTGTCGGCGCCCGGCGTGCCGCTCTTGGTGTCGGGGACCACGGTGGCGGTCACGGCCGTGACCTTGCCGTCGGCATCCTTCTCGCAGCCGGTGCACTCGATGATCACGCCGTACTTCAGCCGCACCTTGTTGCCAGGGAACAAGCGGAAGAAGCCCTTGGCCGGCACTTCGGCGAAGTCGTCACGCTCGATCCACAGCTGCGGGCCCAGGCTGAACTGGCGCTGGCCGAGCTCGGGCTTGTGCGGGTGGGCAGGGGCATGGCAGGGCTCGTGGAAGCTGTCGCTGCCGAAGACTTCGGCGTAGTTTGTCAGCTTCAGCGCCACGGGGTCGATCACGGCCATCGCGCGCGGGGCCTGCTCTTCCAGATCGGCGCGAAGCGCAATGTCCAACACCGAGTAGTCCAGCCAGATGTTGCTCTTGCTGGCGCCGGAATCGTCGGCCATCTTGCGGATGGACGCCGGCGTGTAGCCACGGCGGCGCATGCCGGCCAGCGTGGGCATGCGCGGGTCGTCCCAGCCTTCGACGTGCTTTTCATCGACCAGCTGCTTGAGCTTGCGCTTGCTGGTGATGACGTAGCTGAGGTTCAGCCGGCCGAACTCGTACTGCTTGGGCAGCGGGTGCGACAGCAGGCCGCCTTCTGCCAAACGCTCCAGCAGCCAGTCGTACCACGGGCGCTGGTCCTCGAACTCCAGCGTGCAGATGCTGTGCGTGATGCGCTCCAGTGCGTCCTCGATCGGATGCGCATAGGCATACATCGGGTAGATGCACCACTGGTCGCCGGTGTTGTGGTGCGTGGCGCGGCGGATGCGGTAGAGGGCCGGGTCGCGCAGGTTGATGTTGGGCGAGGCCATGTCGATCTTGGCCCGCAGCACCATCGCGCCGTCCGGGTGCTGGCCGGCACGCATCTCGCGGAAGCGGCCCAGGTGGTGTTCGACAGGCAGGTCGCGGAACGGGCTGTTGGTGCCGGGCGTCGTGAAGTCGCCGCGGTTCGCGCGCATCTGGTCGGCGCTCTGCTCGTCCACGTAGGCCAGGCCTTGCGAGATCAGGTACTCGGCGGCGCGGTACATGAAGTCGAAGTAGTTGCTGGCGTAGTAAAGGTGGGCGGTGCCGAAGGCGTCCCAGTCCCAGCCCAGCCACTTGACCATCTCCTCGATGGCGTCGACGTATTCCTGCTCTTCCTTCTCCGGATTGGTGTCGTCGAATCGCAGGTGGCAGACGCCGCCGTAGTCCCGCGCCAGGCCGAAGTTCAGGCAGATGCTCTTGGCATGGCCGACGTGCAGGTAGCCGTTGGGCTCGGGCGGGAAGCGCAGCCGCACGCGGGCCGGGTCGGGCTGGCCTGCAGCGTGCAGGGCGGCATCGCCAGGCTGGCCGCCGAAGGGGCGCTGGGCATAGGTGCCGGCCTCGAGATCACGCTCAATGATGGCGCGCAAAAAATTCGCCGGCTTGACGGGCTCGGCGGACGGGGCGTGCTTGGCATCGCTCATGAAAAGCGCTTTGTTATCAAGGGGTTCGCGTAGCCGCAACAGGGCGGCCACAGAAGCGAGCCATTGTAGGCGGCGCTCGCCCTGCGCGCCGCCCGGTCTTCAGCGCTGACGTTCTCGTAGCCGCCGCACTTCGTTGTCCAGCATGCGCTGGCGCCAGTCGTCGCCGGTCAGTGAGAAGAAGGTCACGATGCCGTGGATCGCCAGCCCGATGCCCCAGCCGAACAACGGGAACTGGTGCCAGTGCGCGCCGCCCGTGCTGGCATTCAGCAGGAACAGCCCGAGGTTGACCAGCACGTAGACCAGCAGGTGGGTCAGGAAGCCGGTCTTGAGCCGCACCCGGCGCCTGGCCTGGCGCATCAGTGCGTCTTCGGGGTTGTCGGAAGTGGTGTCGCGGTCACGGTCTCGCATGAGTGTCTCCGGTGAGGCGGGGTGTCGATGGGCTGATCTTCAGGCTGCCGCAGGCCTGCGTCCAGCGGCATGCGACGGCCGGTCGCCAGCGGGCGTGAATTGCCGCCGGACTGGCCTCACATGCTCTTGAAGCGCGGCGCGTACAGGCGGCTGACGATCAATTGCTCCGGCCGGCCGCGCAGCAGCAGATGCAGCCGGCCGGCTTCGTCGCGCTGCGCCTGGCTGATCGCGCTGGCGCGCACCACGGTGCCGCGGTGCACCTGCCAGAAGCGCTGGGTGTCCAGCTGCGGCAGCAGTTCACGCAGCGACATGCGGATCAGGTGCTCGTGCGTGGCGGTCAGCACGCGCACGTACTTGTCGGCCGCCTCGAAGTAGACGACCTCGTCGATGGGCACCATGTGGATGCTGCTGCCCACCCCCACCTGGATCAGCTGCAGTGGCGCTGCGGCTGGCGTTTCGGTGCCGCCCAGCAGGCCGCGCAGCCGGGCCAGCAGCGCTTCGTCGGACGAGGTGGCTGCGGCATCGGCCGCGGCCGGCTCACGCTGCGCCAGCAGGGCCTGCAGCCGCTCGCAGGTGGCGAGCAGGCGCGCCGGCTGCACGGGCTTGAGCACATAGTCCACCGCGCTGGCTTCGAAGGCCTGCAGTGCGTACTGGTCATAGGCGGTGACAAAGACGATCAGCGGCAACGGCTTGTTGGCCGGCCAGTCCTCGACGATGGCCTGCGCCGCTTCCAGCCCGGTGCGGCCTGGCATGCGGATGTCCAGGAACAGCAGCGTCGGTGTGTCGGCCAGCGCACGCTCCACGGCGTCGTCGCCATCGATGGCGGGTGGCAGCAACTGAAGTGCGGGCCAGGCGCGGGCCAGCTCGGCGGCCAGGGCCTGGGCCAGCAGTGGTTCGTCTTCGGCGATCAGGGCGGTGAGGGGCATGGTCAGCTTTGTCAAAAGGAGAGGGTTCAGTTGCCACTGGGGAGCGGGAGGTGCAGCGTGGCCAGCGTGCCGCCATCGGGATGCTCGGTGAGTTCGAACTGGCCGCGCTCGCCGTACAGCGTGGCCATGCGCTCGCGCACCTGGGCCGTGCCGAAGCCGGTGCCGCGCGTGGCGGTGGGGTCGGTCTCGGCGGCGGCGCGGGCAGCTGCCAGGCCACGGCCATCGTCGCGCACGGTCAGGACCAGCGTGGCGCCCTCGCTCCGCGCCTGCACCGAAAGCAGGCCGCCGCGGCGCTGGGGTTCCAGGCCGTGCTTGATGCTGTTTTCCACCAGCGGCTGCAGCAGCAGCGGCGGCACTGGCAAGGTGGCCAGCTCGGGCGGCAGCGAGAGCTCGGTGCGCAGCCGGCTGCCCATGCGCATCTGCATCAGCGAGAGGTAGTCGGCCAGGCGGTCGAACTCGGCTGACAGCGGATGGGCATCGGTGCGGCTGGCGTTCAGCGTGGCGCGCAGGAAGTCGATCAGCCGGTCCAGCATGGCCTGGGCCTGCGCCGGGTCGAGCGAGATCAGTGCGCGCAGGTTGGCCAGCGTGTTGAACAGCATGTGCGGCTCCAGCTGGCTCTGCAGCAGCCGCAGCTGGGTCTCGGCCGCCAGCCGGCCGACCTGCGCCGCCTGGGCCTCGGCCGCGGCCAGCCGTCCTCGGGTGTAGAAGAACCAGGTTCCCACCAAGGCCGCGATCATGGACAGCGCCAGCACGGCCGACCAGGCCCGCCACGAGCCGCGCCAGGGCATCACGCTTTGCTGGCCGGTCAGCAGGTCGGCGATCTGGGAGCCCAGGATGTAGCCGCCTGCACCACCCGCCAGCACCAGCGGCACCATCCAGCCCCAGCCTGGCCAGCCCTCGCGCAAGGCAGGCGGATGCGGCCCGGGCAGCGAGAGCCGCCAGCGTGCCAGGCCGTAGCGGCCAAGGTTGATCAGGATCGAGCAGAGATTGCCGATCAGCAGCGAATACACCAATGCCACCCAGAAGGACGAGCCGGTCAGGGTCAGGAAACCGGCAATCAGCACGCAGAAGAGCTGTGTGCTCAGGTGCACGTGGCGGCAGGCTTGCAGCAACTCGGCGAACCAGCTGCGCGGGATGGGCGAGGGGGCTGCGGGGGAAGCATCGGGCAAGGGCATGGGGCGATTCTGCAGCGGGGGCGCAGGCCGGCAACTGCGGTGCGACGGCTGGCCGCCATGGCGCGCGAAGGCGGCCGGGCGAGGCGCGAAATGCGGCTGCGGAGCGCTGGCAGTGCCGATTGCGGCTGTTCGGGTGCGCAGCTTGCTTGGGTCAGCTGCATGAGCACCTTCATTCGCGTCGCAGAAGTCTGGGTGCCCTCGGTCGATGGCGGTGTACTTGAGTTGGCCGATGGGTGGTTCGACAACGCACCGGCGTTTGGCCGGATCAGCCGGGAGATGTGTTTCGGCCGGGACGAAGGCCTGCCCGGCCGGGCCTGGGAGGAAGGCCGGCCCTTGCTGCTGCGGCAGTTCGAGGGCAGCTATTTCCGCCGCATCGACGCGGCGCGGGCCGGCGGCTTGAGTTGCGCGCTGGCGCTGCCGGTGTTCCTGAACGGGGCGCTCAGCTCGGTGCTGGTGCTGTTGTGCGGCGAGGTCCAGGCCCAGGCCGGTGCGATCGAGCTCTGGCACAACGATCCGCGCATCACGTCCGACCTGAGGCTGGATGACGGCATCTTCGGCGGCGACACCGCGGGCACAGCGATGGAGGCGCTGGCTCGCGACGCCTTCCTGCCGCGAGGCAGCGGCCTGCCCGGCCTGGCCTGGCAGCGCGAGCAGGCGGTTTTCATGGAGCAGCTCGATGCTGCGCACTTCCTGCGCGCGCAGGCCGCAGCCGATGCCGGGCTGGTGAGCGGCCTGGCGTTGCCTTGCGCTGGCCGGGACCCGGCGCACACCTGGGTGTTGAGCCTGTTGTCTTCGCCGGCCACGCCGATTGCGCGGCGCATCGAAGGCTGGCTGCCGGATGCCGACGGGCTGATGCTGCAGCGCGGCTTCGGCTTTTGTGAGGCACGCGGCAGTCTGCCCACCGAAAGCCTGCCGTTGCAGGCGCTGGGCGCCATTGGCCGGGCGCGGTCCACCGGCGTGGTCCAGGTCTGCACCAGCCCGGAGCCGGCAGGCCAGGCGCTGGCCGGCGAGCTGGACGCGGCCGGGCTGCGCACCGTGGTCGCCATCCCGCTGGTGCAGGCGGGTGCCAGCGGCGACCCGATCAGCGAGGTCGTGGCGCTGTATTTCTGACGCGGTTCAGCGACGCCGCCGGCTGGCCGTGGCGCCGCCCAGGATGGAGCCCAGCACGCCGCGCACGATCTCCCGGCCGACGCTGGAGCCGATGGTGCGCACGGCGGACTTGGCAACGGTCTGCGCCAGCCCGTCGTGCCGGCCGCCGCGTGGGCCGGTCGAGCCGAACAGCAGGTCGCTGAGGCCTTCCTTCATGCCGTCCATCCAGCCAGGGCCCTGGGCCTCGGCGGGCGCTTGCCCAGGCGCGGGCTGGCCGGCAGTCGGCGTGGGCATGCCGGTGGCTGTGGGCCTGGCGCCCGGCGCTGGCGAGGCCGCGGCACCGCCGCGCAGCTTCTCGTAGGCCGACTCCCGGTCCAACGCCGTTTCGTAGACACCCGCCACCAGCGAGCCCTCGCGCAGCGTTTGGCGCTGGGCCGGCGTGATCGGGCCGATCTGGCCGCCGGGTGGCAGCACGAACACGCGTTCGGTCACGCAGGGCCGGCCCTTGGCGTCCAGGAAGCTGATCAGCGCCTCGCCCACGCCGAGTTCGGTGATGGCTGTTGCAATGTCCAGCCCGGGGTTGGCGCGCATGGTTTCGGCGGCGCTCTTGACGGCCTTCTGGTCGCGCGGCGTGAAGGCGCGCAGCGCGTGCTGCACCCGGTTACCGAGCTGGCCCAGCACGCTGTCGGGCACGTCCAGCGGGTTCTGGGTCACGAAATAGACGCCCACGCCCTTGGAGCGCACCAGGCGGACCACCAGCTCGATGCGCTCGACCAGCGCCGCCGGTGCGTCCTTGAACAGCAGGTGGGCCTCGTCGAAGAAGAAGACCAGCTTGGGTTTTTCGAGGTCGCCGACCTCGGGCAGCGTCTCGAACAACTCGGACAGCATCCACAGCAGGAAGCTGGCGTACAGCCGCGGCGCGTTCATCAGCTTGTCGGCCGACAGGATGTTGATGACGCCAAGGCCATCGGATGTCTGCATGAAGTCCGCGATGTTCAGCATCGGCTCGCCGAAGAACTGGTCGCCGCCTTGCTGTTCGATCTGCAGGAGGCCGCGCTGGATCGCGCCGATGGACGCGGCGCTGACGTTGCCGTATTCGGTCGTGAACTGCGAGGCGTTGTCGCCCACGTGCTGCAGCATCGCGCGCAGGTCCTTCAGGTCCAGCAGCAACAGGCCTTGGTCGTCGGCGATCTTGAAGACCAGGTTCAGCACGCCGGCTTGGGTCTCGTTGAGTGCCAGCATGCGGGCCAGCAGCAGCGGCCCCATGTCGCTGATGGTGGCGCGCGCCGGGTGGCCCTGCTCGCCGAACACGTCCCACAGCGTGGTGGGGCAGGCGACGGATGCCGGTGCGTCCAGGCCACGTTCCTTCAGCACGGCGGCAAGCTTGGGGCTCAGGCTGCCGGCCTGGCTGATGCCGGTCAGGTCGCCCTTCACGTCAGCCATGAAGACCGGCACGCCGATGCGGGAGAAACCCTCGGCCAGGGTTTGCAGCGTGATGGTCTTGCCGGTGCCGGTGGCGCCGGTGATCAGGCCGTGGCGGTTGGCCAGCTCGGGCAGCAGTTCGCAGCGGGTGTCGCCGTGTTGCGCGACGAGCAGAGGGTCGGCCATCGAAGTCTCCTCGTGGCGGCCGACAGGCCACCAAGTAAAATCTCAGTCTATCCAAGAAACTTGAAATGCCCCGGGTCGGCTTTGGCGTGCCCGGGCGCAGGAGAACTCTGTCATGGCTGGGCACTCGAAATGGGCCAATATCCAACACCGCAAAGGTCGTCAGGACGAAAAGCGGGGCAAGGCCTGGACGCGGGTCATCCGTGAAATCATGGTCGCGGCCCGGCTGGGCGGCGGCGATGTCTCGGCCAACCCGCGTCTGCGGTTGGCGGTCGAAAAGGCCAAGGCGGTGAACCTGCCGGTCGACACCGTCAAGCGCAACATCGACAAGGCCACGGGCAACCTCGAAGGCGTGAACTACGAGGAAATCCGCTACGAGGGCTACGGCATTGGTGGCGCGGCCATCATCGTCGACTGCATGACCGACAACCGCGTGCGCACCGTGGCCGATGTGCGCCACGCGTTCAGCAAGTACGGCGGCAACATGGGCACCGAAGGCTCGGTGGCCTTCCAGTTCAAGCACTGCGGCCAGCTGGTGTTCGCGCCGGGCGTGTCGGAAGACAAGGTCATGGAAGTGGCGCTGGAAGCCGGCGCCGATGACGTCATCACCGACGACGACGGCGCCATCGAGGTGCTGACGCCGCCGACCGAATTCGAGGCGGTCAAGAACGCGCTGGAGGCCGCCGGCCTGAAGCCCGAGATCGCCGAGGTCACGATGCGGGCCGAAAACACCATCGCATTGAGCGGCGACGATGCCGAGCGCATGCAGAAGCTGCTGGACGTGATCGAGGACCTGGACGATGTCCAGGAGGTCTATCACAACGCCGAACTCGAGCAGTAAATTCCAGAAAAACAATCAGAAAAGACGGCCCACCCATCATGAACATCCTCGTCATCGGCTCCGGCGGCCGTGAACACGCTTTGGCCTGGAAGCTGGCGCAAAGCCAGAAGGTGCAGCATGTCTTCGTGGCACCCGGCAACGGCGGCACCGCGCTGGACAAGCGCCTGACCAACGTGCCCATCACCGACCCCACGGCGCTGGCCGACTTCGCGCAGAAGGAAAAGGTCGGGCTGACGGTGGTAGGCCCCGAAGCGCCGCTGTCCCAGGGCGTGGTCGACATCTTCCGCGCCCGCGGCCTGCGCATCTTCGGCCCGACCAAGGCCGCCGCCCAGCTCGAAAGCTCCAAGGCCTTCGCCAAGGACTTCATGCAGCGGCATGCGATTCCCACCGCAGCCTACGGCACCTTCACCGATGCCGCCCAGGCGCATGCCTATGTTGACAAGATCGGCGCGCCCATCGTCGTCAAGGCCGATGGCCTGGCGGCAGGCAAGGGCGTGGTCGTTGCCATGTCGCTGGCCGAGGCCCACGAGGCGATCGACTTCATGCTCGAAGGCAATGCGCTGGGCGTGGTGCACAACGCCGGCGGCGCGCGGGTCGTGATCGAGGAATTCCTGCAGGGTGAAGAGGCCAGCTTCATCGTGCTGTGCGACGGCAAGCACGTGCTGCCGCTGGCCACCAGCCAGGACCACAAGCGCATTGGCGATGGCGACACCGGCCCGAATACCGGCGGCATGGGCGCCTATTCGCCGGCCCCGGTCGTGACGCCCAATGTGCACGCCCGCGCGATGCACGAGGTCATCCTGCCGACGATAGCCGGCATGGCGAAAGACGGCATTCCGTTCACCGGTTTCCTCTACGCCGGGCTGATGATCTCGCCCGACGGCCAGGTCAAGACGCTGGAGTTCAACACCCGCATGGGCGACCCGGAAACCCAGCCCATCATGATGCGGCTCAAGAGCGACCTGGTCGACGTGATGCTGCATGCCACGGATGGCACGCTGGACCAGGTCACGCTGCAATGGGACCGCCGCTTCGCGCTGGGCGTGGTGATGGCTGCCGCCAACTACCCGGCCGAGCCGCGCAAGGGCGACGCCATCACCGGCCTGCCGGCCAACGCCGCCGGCACCGAAGACGGCATGGTCTTCCATGCCGGCACGGTGGCCAAGGACGGCCAGACCCTGACCTCCGGCGGCCGCGTGCTGTGCGTGACCGCGCTGGGCGACTCGGCCCGCACCGCGCAGCAGCGCGCCTACGAGCTGATGCAGGGCATCGCCTTCGACGGCGCGCAGTGGCGCACCGACATCGGCCACCGCGCAATCAAGCGTTGAACCGGGAGCCATCGTTTGGTCGACACGCAGGCATTGCGCCGCTACTTCCTGGACCTCCAGGCCCGCATCGTGGGCCGGTTCGGTGAGCTCGAAGGCCAGGTTTTCCTGACGGATGCTTGGCAGCGCGAGCCTGGTGCCCGCTTGACCGGCGACGGCATTTCGCGCCTGATCGAAGGTGGCCGGCTGATGGAGCGTGGCGGCTGCAACTTCAGCCACGTGCAGGGCCAGCAGCTGCCGCCTTCGGCCAGCGCGCACCGGCCCGAACTGGCGGGTGCGCCGTTCGAGGCCATGGGCGTGTCGCTGGTCTTCCACCCGCGCAACCCCTATGTGCCGACGGTGCACATGAACGTGCGCTGCTTCGTCGCCAAGCCCGAGGGCCGCGAGGCGGTGGTGTGGTTCGGTGGTGGCATGGACCTGACGCCGTACTACGGCTTCGAAGAGGACGCGGCGCACTTCCACCGCACGTGCCGCGACGCACTGGCGCCGTTTGGCCAGGCGCTGTACCCGCGCTTCAAGCAGTGGTGCGACGAATACTTCTTCCTGAAACACCGCCAGGAGCCTCGCGGCATTGGCGGCATCTTTTTCGACGACTTCCACGAGCTCGGCTTCGAGCAGAGCTTCGCGATGACACGCGCCGTCGGCGACGCCTTCCTCGCCGCCTACGAGCCCATCCTGCAGCGCCGCCGTGACATGCCGTACGGCGAGCGAGAGCGCGATTTCCAGGCCTACCGGCGCGGGCGCTACGTCGAGTTCAACCTGGTGTGGGACCGCGGCACCCTGTTCGGCCTGCAGTCTGGCGGCCGCACCGAGGCCATCCTGATGTCCATGCCGCCGATGGCGAATTGGCGTTACGACTGGGCGCCTGAAGCCGGAACGCCGGAAGCGCGGCTCTACAGCGACTTCCTGCGGCCGAGGGACTGGGCAGGTGAAGGTCTGTGACGCGCAGCGGGCCGAGCGCCGGGCCGCCCCAAGCCGGCCCGCATCCCCTCGGGGGATCGACGAACGTACCCGTTCGGCGAGGGGCTCCACGGATCGGAATATTCGGCGGCAGCTTCAACCCGCCGCACCTTGCGCATCTGGCGCTGGCCCGTGTCGCGGTGCAGTCGCTGCAATTGGATGAGTTGCGCTGGCTGCCGGCCGGTGCGCCCTGGCAGAAGCCCGCTGGCGCGCTGGCGCCAGCGGAAGACCGGGCGGCGATGGTGCGGCTGTTGATGGCTGACGAGCCGCGGCAAACACTGGATTTGCGCGAGCTGCAGCGTCAAGGGCCGAGCTACACGGTGGACACGGCGCGCGAACTGAAAGCCGAGTTTCCAGAGGCCGAGCTGGTGCTGGTGATCGGCCAGGATCAGTACGCCAGACTCGACACCTGGCGGGATGCGGCACAATTGCGCTCCCTGGTCTCATTTGCCGTCGCTGCTCGCGAGGGCCGAACCCCCAGTCCGCCGGCCGCCTGGTCGGGCCTGGCACACGCCATGAACGTGCTGCCGCTGCCCCGTACCGACATCAGCGCCACCGGCATCCGCGAACGCATCGCTGCCGGGCAGCCGGTTTCACCGCTGGTCGGTGAGGCGGTGGCGCGCTATATTGATCAACACCTCCTCTACCGGGCGCCCCCCGGCCGCTGAATGGACATCCGCAAACTGCAACGCGCCATCGTCGATGGCCTCGAAGATGTGAAGGCCCAGGACATCGTGGTCTTCAACACCGAGCACCTGTCGCCGCTGTTCGAGCGTGTCATCGTGGCCTCGGGCACCAGCAACCGCCAGACCAAGGCGCTCGCTTCCAGCGTGCGCGAATCGGTCAAGCGCCAAGGCCTGCAGGTGCTGCGCACCGAGGGTGAAGACAACGGCGAATGGATCATCGTGGACTGCGGTGCTGCCGTGGCGCACATCATGCAGCCCGCCATTCGCGACTACTACCGCCTCGAAGAGATCTGGGGCGGCAAGCCGGTCAAGATCAAGCTCGGCAGCAGCCAGGTCTCGCTGGTCAAGGCTTCCGAAGAGGAAGAAGAGGACGATGAACCGGTTGCGAAGCCGGTGAAGACCGCCAAGCCGAAGAAGGCCTCGGCCAAGGCCGAAGCGCTGGCGACGCCCACGTCCCGCCCGGCCCGCAAGACCAGCGGCGGCAAGCTGGCCAAGCCGGAAGCACGGCCGGAGCCCATGCCCAGCGCCAAGGCCGTGGCCAAGGCTGCAGCCGCCAAGGCAGAAGCCAGGAAGACGGCCGCCAAGGACGCGGCCAAGAAGGCCATTGCCAAGGCCACGCCGGTCAAGACCCTGGTCGTCAAGCCGGTGGCCGCCAAGAAGGGCGTCATCAAGACTGCCGGCAAGTTGCCTGCCAAGAGTGCCACGCGGGCGCCAGCCAAGGCTGCGCCTGCCAAGGCCGCACCTGTGAAGGCTGCCGCAAAGAAGGCGGCGCCGGCCAAGAAGGCCGCACCGCGCAAGACCGCGCGCTGAGCCGCAGCGCCTGATGCGCCTCGTGCTTGCCGCCGTCGGCCAGCGCCAGCCGGCCTGGGCTGACGCGGCCTACGAGGACTTCGCCAAGCGTTTCCCGGCCGATGCGAAGCTGGAGCTGAGGGCCGTCAAGGCCGAGCCGCGCGGTGGCAAGAGCACCGAGCAGCTGATGGCCGCCGAGGCCTCGCGCCTGGAAGCGGCCTGCCCCAAAGGGGCCCGCCGCGTCATCCTCGATGAGCGCGGCACCCGCCTGACCACCGCGGAGCTCGCGCGTCGTTTCGAGTTCTGGTTGGGTGATGGGCGCGACGTGGTGTTTTTCGTTGGCGGTCCCGATGGCCTGGACCCGGCCCTGAAGGCCACGGCCGACGAGACGCTGCGCCTGTCCGACCTGACCCTGCCGCATGCCTTTGTGCGCGTGTTCCTGGCCGAGGCGCTTTACCGCGCCTGGTCACTGCGCAACGGCCATCCTTACCACCGCGAGTGAGCCGCGTGGCCTGAGCCGCGGTGTTCGACGCGTTTGCTGTTGCCCTTCGCCTTGAACACTGCCGCCGCGCCATTGCCGTTCCATGCCTCCCGTTCGCTGCGCGTCGACACGCTGCGCGGCGTGGCCATCCTCAGCGTGCTGGTGCTGCACTTCACGCTGGCCTTCGGGCTGCTGAAAAGCCCGCTGGGCGACCTGCTCGGCAAGCCGCTGCTGGGGGTGCTGACACTGCGCGGCAACTACGGTGTGACGCTGTTTTTCGTGATCTCGGGCTTCCTGATCACGCGCCAGGTCCTGCAGCGCGATGGCGGGCTGGCGAACATCGACCTGCGCCGCTTCTACGTCGAGCGTGCCAGCCGCATCCTGCCGCCGCTGCTGCTGGCGCTGGCAGTCATCGTGCTGCTGGGCTGGGTCGGCGGGCTGCCGTATTTCGGCAGTGACCAGCACGGGCCGCCGCTGCCCGCGCAGCGCTGGTTGATTGCGCTGGCCTCGGTGCTGGGCTTCTGGCACAACCTGCTGATGCAGCAGGAAGGCTGGGGCTACTTCCACTATTGCCTGAACGTCTACTGGTCACTGTCGGTCGAAGAGGCGTTCTACCTGCTGTTTCCGCTGCTGTGCCGCTTGCTGAAGCGGCCTCTGTGGATCGCGCTGGCGGCTGTTGCCTTGCTGGTGCTGGGGCCGGTCTACCGCACGCTGCACCCAGGCAACGACATCGATTTCCTCTACGCCTATCCGGCCTGCTTTGACGCCATCGCGGCGGGCGTGTTGTGTGCGCTGGCCAGCCAGCGCTGGCGGCTGCCGGCGCGCTGGGCTGCGCCTGTGCGCTGGCTGGCGGTGGCAGGCATGGTCGCGGTGTGGAGCCAGTCCTTCATGGCCCATCCGGGCTGGACCTTCAGTGCGCTGCTGGGCTGCACCGCCATCTGGTTGTGGGCTTCGCGAGGCCCGCAGCCGGTGGTCGTGGGTTGGCGCGGGCGGCTGGACAGCTTGCTCACGCCGCTGCGCTGGCTGGGCCGCCACAGCTACGAGCTGTACCTGTTCCATGTGCTGGTGCTGGCCGGGCTGCTGCAGTTCTTTCAGCGCGACACCTTGCAACCGGTCCAGCGCCTGCCCTTGCTGGCGGTCTTCCTGCTGCTGAGCGTGTTGGTGGCCTCTGGCGTGTCGCGCTGGGTGGGCGAACCTGCACTGAGGTTCCTGCGCGCACGCTGGACAGTGCGTGCTGCAGCGCGTTCTCGGCAGAGTGGCGCCGTCGCCTGAGAATGCCGGCCATGCACGCCTTTGTCTACCTCGCCTCCCAAAGCCCGCGCCGCCGCCAGTTGCTGGACCAGCTCGGCGTGCGCCATGAGCTGCTGCTGCCTGCGCCGGACGAAGACGCCGAGGCGCTGGAGGCCGAGGTGCGCGGCGAACTACCGGCCGACTATGTGCAGCGCGTGACACGCAACAAGCTGGTCGCTGCGCGCGAGCGCTTGAAGGCCCGTGGGCTGCCGGCGGCGCCGGTGCTGTGCTCTGACACCACGGTCGCGCTGGGCCGGCGCATCCTCGGCAAGCCGGTGGACGCGGCGCATGCGCTGGCCACGCTGCAGGCCCTGTCCGGCCGCAGCCACCGGGTGTTGACGGCCGTGGGTGTGCACGACGGCCGGCGCAGCCGCTTTGCGCTCAGCCTGTCCAGCGTGCGCTTTGCAGAGATCCCCCTCGAAGTGCTCAGCCATTACGTGGCCAGTGGCGAGCCGTTTGGCAAGGCCGGCGCCTATGCCATCCAGAGCTCGCTGGCCGGCTGGATCGCGCGCATCGCCGGGAGCTACTCCGGTATCATGGGTTTGCCCCTTTACGAGACAACCCAGCTGCTGCGCCAGGCCCGCGTGCGATTCTGACGACGCCGTGCCGGCAGCCGCAGGGTCAGGCCAACAGGCCACCGGCCGCCACGCATGCACGACATCCTGATCAACTGGTCCCCACAAGAGACCCGGGTCGCCATCATCGAAAACGGCGCGGTGCAGGAACTGCACCTGGAGCGCTCGCTGGAACGGGGCCTGGTCGGCAACGTCTACCTCGGCAAGGTCGCCCGCGTGCTGCCCGGCATGCAGAGCGCCTTCATCGACATCGGCCTGGAGCGCGCCGCTTTCCTGCACGTGGCCGACCTGCACAGCAGCGGCCCGCACCACGGCAAGGGCGACAACGGTCGCGGCGACGGGACCAACGCGCCGCCGCTGCCGATCGAGAAGCAGGTCTTCGAAGGCCAGACGCTCACGGTGCAGGTCATCAAGGATCCCATCGGCACCAAGGGCGCGCGGCTGTCCACGCAGATCAGCGTGGCCGGTCGCATGCTGGTCTTCCTGCCGCAGGACAACCACATCGGCATCTCTCAGAAGATCGGCTCGCCCGAAGCGCGTGAGCAGTTGCGCACGCGCATGCAGGCGCTGGTTGGCAAGCCCGAAGAGGGCGGTGGCGGTGGCTTCATCCTCCGCACCAATGCCGAGGAAGCCAGCGACAGCGAGCTGGGCGACGACATTGCCTACCTGCGCAAGACCTGGGGCCTGATTCGCCAGCGCGCGGTGTCCCAGCCGGCCGGCTCGCTGCTGCACCAGGACCTGGGCCTGGCCGAACGCGTGCTGCGCGACCTGGCAACCGAGCAGACGCAGGCCATCCGCATCGATTCGCAGCAGCAGTTCGATCTGCTGAAAGCCTTTGGCACGGCCTACACGCCGGCCTCTTCCGCCAAGCTGGAGCACTACCGCGGCGAGCGGCCGATCTTCGACCTGTTCGGCATCGAGGAAGAGATTGCCAAGGCGCTGGCGCGGCGTGTGGACCTGAAGTCCGGCGGCTACCTGATCATCGACCAGACCGAGGCGCTGACCACCGTCGACGTCAACACCGGCGGTTTTGTCGGCGCGCGCAATTTCGACGACACCATCTTCAAGACCAACCTGGAAGCGGCACTAGCCATTGCCCGCCAGCTGCGCCTGCGCAACCTGGGCGGCATCATCATCGTCGACTTCATCGACATGGTGCGCGAGGAGCACCAGAACGCGGTGCTGAGCGAATTCAGGAAGCAGCTGGGGCGCGACCGCACCAAGACCACGGTCAGCGGCTTCACGCAGCTGGGCCTGGTCGAGATGACGCGCAAGCGCACCCGCGAATCGCTGGCCCACATGCTGTGCCAGCCATGCCCCACCTGCACCGGCCGCGGCCAGGTCAAGACAGCGCGCAGCGTCTGCTACGACATCCTGCGCGAGATCCTGCGCGAAGCCCGCCAGTTCGACCCCAAGGAATTCCGCGTGCTCGCCAGCGCCTCGGTGGTCGAGATGCTGCTGGACGAAGAAAGCCAGCACCTGGCCGACCTCTCCGCCTTCATCAAGAAACCGATTTCGCTGTCCGCCGAGCCGACGATGAACCCGGAGCAGTACGACATCGTGCTGATGTAGCTTGCTGCCCACGAGGGCCGCGCTCGCGGCCCTCGTCGGATGTCAGGCCACTTCGCGTCCCGCGCCGGCCATCCAGATCCGGTACCAGTCCTCGGCGCTGAGTTCGAGCTTGGTCGCGGCCATGGCTTCGTGGGCGGCTTCCAGGCGGCGTGAGCCGATCACCGGGATGGGTTGGCAGGGCAGGCGCAGCAGCCAGGCCAGGGCCAGCGTGGTGGCGCTGGCACCGCCCAGGCGTTCCCCCATTTCGGCCAGCACGGCGCGCACGGCCAGCGAGCGTTCGTCGGTGCCTGTGAACAGGCGGCCGCCGGCCAGCGGGGACCAGATCATCGGGCGCAGGCGCAGCTGTTGCATCTGGTCGAAGCTGCCGTCGTCCAGCGGGTCCAGGTGCAGCGGCGAGCATTCGAGCTGGTTGGTCAGCAGTGGGAAGCGGCTGTTCAGCAGCGCGAACTGCGAGGCGGTGAAATTGGACACCCCGAAGTTCAGCACCTTGCCTTCGCTGCGCAACTGCTCGAAGCAGCGCGCGAGCTCATCGGCGTTCAGCAACAGGTCAGGGCGGTGGATCAGCAGCAGGTCCAGCCTGTCCGTCTGCAAGGCCTTCAGCGAGGCTTCGACGGAAGCGCGCACGTGCGCGGCCGAGCTGTCATAGGACTTGATCGCGTGGCTGGGCCGGTTCGGCGTGCTCAGCTTGATGCCGCACTTGCTGACCAGCTGCATGCGCTCGCGCAAGCCAGGCGCTGCGGCCAGCGCCTCGCCGAACAATGCCTCGACCTCGTAGCCGCCATAGATGTCGGCATGGTCGAAGCTCGTCAGGCCGCGCGCGATGCAGCCCTCGATCCAGGCCAGGCGCTGCGGCACGTCGAGTTGCCATTCGGACAGGCGCCAGGCGCCGGCGACGATGGGGGAGAGCTTCAGGTCGTTCATGGAATGCGGTGAAGGGGGTCGTTCTTTCAGCTGCGGAATTGCATGCCGTGCAGCCGCGCGTACAGGCCGCCTTGCGCGAGCAACTGCTGGTGGCTGCCTTGTTCGACCACGCGGCCGCCGTCCATCACGACGATGCGGTCGGCGCGCTCGATTGTGGCCAGCCGGTGAGCGATGACCAGCGTGGTGCGGCCCTGCATCAGCCGGTCCAGCGCTTGCTGCACCAGATGCTCGCTTTCGGCATCCAGTGCCGACGTGGCTTCGTCCAGGATCAGGATGGGCGCGTCCTTGTAGATCGCGCGGGCAATCGCCATGCGCTGGCGCTGGCCGCCGGAGAGCTGGCTGCCGTTGTGGCCGATGGGGCTGTCCAGCCCCTGAGGCAGGCTCATCACGAAGTCCAGCAGGTTGGCGCTGCGCAGCGCCTCGCGCACGCGCTCTACGTCGGTCTCTTCGCCCAGCGCCACGTTGTTGGCCACCGTGTCGTTGAACAGCACCACGTCCTGGCTGACCAGCGCGAACTGGCGGCGCAGCGCACCCACGTCCCAGTCGACCAGCGGCACGCCGTCCAGCATCACGCGGCCGCTGTCGGGCTCGACGAAGCGCGGCATCAGGTGCACCAGCGTGGACTTGCCGGCGCCCGAGGGGCCGACCAGTGCCAGCGTTTCGCCGGCGCGGATGTCCAGCGTCACGGCGTCCAGCGCCTGCGGCTGGTCCGGGCGGTAACGCAGGTTCACGTTGTCCAGTTGCAGGTGGCCGCTGCTGCGCTCGACCTGATAGCTGCCGCCGGTCTCGGCCGGGCTGTGCTCGATCATGTCCAGCCCGCGCTCCAGGGCGGTCAGGCCACGGGTGATGGGGGCCATCACGTCCGACAGGTGCTTGATCGGCGTGATCAGCATCAGCATCGCGGTGACAAACGAGACGAAGCTGCCGACCGAGGCGCCGCTGGAGCGCGCATGCCAGAGCGCCACCACGATGACGCCCGACATCGCCACAGAAGCCAGCACCTGCGTCAGCGGCGTGATGCTGGCGCTGGAGGCGACCGACTTCAGCAGCAGGCTGCGCAGGCGCGCGCTGCCCTTCTCGAAGCGCGCGGCTTCGATCTTGGCGGCGCCGTGCATGCGCACGATGCGCCAGGCCAGCACGTTTTCCTCGACCACGTAGGCGAGCTCGTCGGTGGCCACTGCGCTGGCCTTGCTGAGCTTGCGCAGCCGCCCGCCCACGGTGCGCATGACCCAGCCCACGGCTGGCAGCAGCACCGAGACCAGGAGCGTCAATTGCCAGTTCAGATACATCAGGTAGCCGAACAGGCCGATCAACGTCAGCGAGTCCCTCACCATCGTGTTCATGCCGTTCATCATCTGCTGCGCACCAGCCTGCACTTCATGAACGAGGGTGTTGGTCAGGCTGCTGGCGCTGCGGCTGCCAAACAGGATGGGCGCGGCCTTCATCAAATGATCGAACATGGCGGTGCGCAGCGACTGCACGCCGCGGTTGGCCGCCCAGGCGAGCGAATACTGAGAGACGAAGGCGGACACGCCGCGCAGCACGAACAGGCCGATCACCACGGCCGGCACCTGCCACAGCGGCAGCGAGCCTTCCTTGAAGCCGCGGTCGATCAGTGGCTTCATCAAGGCCGCAGTCATCGGCTCGGTGGATGCCACGAGCACCGAAGCGAAGGCGGAAATGGCCCAGGCGCCGCGGCCGCCTTTGAAATGGGGTGCGAGCCGGCGCAGGCGCTGGAAGAAGGACTGGGTCATGTTCTTTGGAGAGAGGCCGGAGCGAGCCCGGCGGCGATTATCGGTGTTGCTCTGCCTACAATGCGCCGCAGCCCACAATTGACGCCGGCATGGAACTTGTTGCGCGTTTTTGGAATCGAGCCCTCTACGCATGTGGAACAGACGTAATGCTTTGGGCGCGCTAGGCGCCCTCGGAACCACGGCCGCTTTGCCGGCCCTGGCCCAATTTCGAGTCGAGATCGCCGGCATCGGGGCGACCCAGCTGCCGATTGCGCTGCTGCGCTTCCGCGACGAGGAGAACAGTTCGCAGCCCATCTCGCCGGTGATCCGGGCCGACCTGGAGCGCAGCGGCCTGTTCCGCTTCGTTGACGGTGCGGCCCAGCACGACGAAACCGGCAGCCCGTCCTTCAACGACCTGCGTGGCCGCGGCGCGGATGCACTGGTCGCCGGCTCGGTCGCCCGGCTGGCCGACGGCCGCTTCGACGTGCGCTACAAGCTGTGGGACGTGGTCAAGGGCAGCGACCTGGGTGGCCAGAGCCTGGCCGTGCCGGCCCCCGACCTGCGGCTGGCGGCTCACCGCATTGCCGATGCGATCTACGAGAAGCTCACCGGCGAGAAAGGCGTGTTCGCGACCCGCATCGCCTACGTGACCAAGGGCGGTGGCCGCTACGCGCTGCGCGTGGCCGATGCCGACGGCGAAGGCGGCCAGGTCGCGGTCACCAGCGGCGAGCCCATCATCTCGCCAGCCTGGTCGCCCAATGGCAAGGAACTGGCCTACGTCTCGTTCGAGTCGCACAAGCCGGTGGTGTATGTGCAGGACACCTCGACCGGGGCGCGCCGCCAGGTGGCCAACTTCCGCGGCTCGAACAGCGCACCGGCCTGGTCGCCGGACGGCCAGACGCTGGCAGTGACGCTGTCGCGCGAAGGCGGCTCGCAGATCTTCCTGATGCCGCGCGAAGGCGGCACGCCGCGCCGCGTGACGCAGAGCAGCGCCATCGACACCGAGCCTGCCTTCACGCCGGACGGCAGCGCGCTGTATTTTGTCAGCGACCGCGGCGGCTCGCCGCAGATCTACCGCCAGCCGGTCAATGGCGGCAATGCCGAGCGCGTGACCTTCAACGGCAGCTACAACATCAGCCCGGCCATCAGCCCTGATGGCAAGACGCTGGCCTTTGTGCAGCGCCAGGGCGGCAGCACCTTCAAGGTCATGACCATGGACCTGGCCAGCGGCAACCTGACAACCGTCAGCGACACCAGCGACGACGAAAGCCCGAGCTTCTCGCCCAACGGCCGCTTCCTGATCTACGCCACCCGCACGCGTGGCCAGGAAGTGCTGATGACTTCCACATTGGATGGCAAGATCAGGACCCGCCTGCTCACCAGCGGGCAAGACATTCGCGAACCGGTCTGGGGCCCCTTCGGCCGCTGAGCACAAAGCCCAGTCTTCGCGAGCCAACGCTGCACCACAAGCTGCATCACTTACAACAAGGAGTCTTCCATGTCCCAGTCCCTGTCCTTTTCGCCCATTCAACGCGCCGGCCTGGGCGCCATGCTGGCAGCCACGCTGCTGGCCGCTGGTTGCGCCTCCAGCGTGAAGCTGGACGACACGCCGGTCGAGACCCGCACCCCGAAAGCGGTCGACAGCCAGCCGCCCGCGCAAACTTCGCAGAGCGGCGTCAACACCGTGGACCTGAACAAGAATGACCTGGGCGCTTCGGCCGTCGGCAAGGTTGTGTACTTCGACTTCGACAGCTTTGTCGTCAAGGAAGAGTTCCGCTCGGTGCTGGAAGGCAATGCCAAGATGCTGAATGCCAGCAAGCAACGCAAGCTGACCATCGAAGGCCATACCGATGAGCGCGGTGGCCGCGAATACAACCTGGCGCTGGGCCAGAAGCGCGCCGAGGCGGTGCAGAAGTCGCTGGCGCTGCTGGGCGTGGCCGACGGGCAGATGGAATCGGTCAGTTATGGTGAGGAGCGTCCGGCCGTGCAGGGCAGCGACGAAGCTGCCTGGGCCAAAAACCGCCGCGCCGAGCTGAAGGACCGCTGAGACCATGACCCGCTGGCTGAAATTCCTGCCTGCCGCCCTGGCGCTGTCCGGCCTGTGGCTGTCGGCAGTGCCGGCCCATGCGGGCGTGTTTGATGACGACGAGGCCCGCAAGGCCATCCTGGACCTGCGCAGCAAGCAGGCCCAGACCGAAACAATGCTCCGCACCCGGCTGCAGGAGCTGGCCGACCAGGTCCAGCAACTGCAGCGTGGCCTGCTGGACCTGAACAGCCAGAACGAGCAGCTGCGCGCCGAGATGGCGCGCATGCGTGGCCAGGAAGAGCAGATGCTGCGCGACCTGTCCGAAGTCCAGCGTAAGCAGAAGGACATCCAGGTCGGCGTGGACGAGCGCATGAAGAAGTTCGAGCCGCAGCCGGTCTCGGTCGATGGCAAGGACTTCAGCGCCGATCCGGAAGAGAAGAAGCTTTACGACGACGCGATGGCCAGCCTGCGCAACGGCGACTTCGACAAGGCGGCTGTGGGTCTGCAGAGCCTGATGAAGCGCTACCCGTCCAGCGGCTACACCGACTCGGCGCGCTACTGGCTGGGCAATGCGCAATACGGCCTGCGCCAGTACAAGGACGCGATCGTCACCTTCAAGGCCTTCCTGGCTGGTGCGCCAGAGCATGTGCGCGCGCCAGAAGGCTGGCTGGCCGTGGCCAACTGCCAGGCCGAGATGAAGGACAACAAGTCCGCCAAGCGCACGCTGGAAGACCTGATCAAGCAGTTCCCGAAATCCGAAGCAGCTCAGGCTGCCAAGGAGCGTCTCGTCTCCCTGAAATAGCCCACCCCCTACGCGCTGACGCGCGCCCCCTCGAGGGGGCGCCGCTGGCGGACCGGCAGAGCCGGATCCGCGGCGGTCGCTGGGTTTCGGTTGTGGTTTGGCACGGATCCTAAAATCGCGGCCATGCAGCAAATCGACATCCCGGCCCTGACCCACCAGGTGCTGTGGGCCACGTTCATCCTGTCGGTGGCCTTTGGTGCGCTGGCTCAGCGCAGCCATTTCTGCACCATGGGCGCAGTGGCCGATGTGTTCCACATGGGCGACTGGACCCGCGCCCGCATGTGGGTGATGGCGATTGCCACCGCGATGATGGGCTTCGGCCTGCTGGCCGGCTTGGGCCTGATCGACCCTGCGCGTGCGCTCTACACCGCGCCGCGGCTGCTGTGGCTGTCCACGCTGGTCGGCGGCGCGCTGTTCGGCTTCGGCATGGTGCTGGCCTCGGGCTGCGGCAATAAGACGCTGGTCCGCATTGGCGGCGGCAACCTGAAGTCGCTGGTGGTGTTCTTCGTGATGGCTTTTGCGGCGCTCGCCGCGCTGCGTGGCATCACCGGCGTGCTGCGCGTCAACACGCTGGACAAGCTGGCCGTCACGTTGCCGGTTGGCCAGGACCTACCGGCGCTGCTGAGCACCAGCTTCGGCGCCACCCGCCAGACGCTGGGTCTGGTGCTGGGCCTGGCGGCTGGCGCGCTGCTGTGGCTGTGGGTGCTGTCGAAGCCGGAAGGGCGCGCGCCGGAAGCCGTGGTCTCGGGTCTTGGCATCGGGCTGCTGGTGGCTGCGATGTGGTGGGTCTCAGGCCACCTTGGCTTCATTGCCGAACACCCCGATACGCTGGAGCCGACCTACCTCGCGTCGTCGACCCGTGGCATGGAGTCCTTCAGTTTTGTCAACCCGATGGCCGCGGTGGTGGACTGGCTGACGATGTACAGCGACGCGAGCAAGGTGTTGACGATGGCCGTGGTGATGCCGGTCGGCGTGGTGCTGGGATCGGCTGCAGTCGCGCTCGCCACGCGCACTTTCCGCTGGGAAAGTTTCGGTGGCGTGGAAGACATGGCCAACCACCTCGTCGGCGCGCTGCTGATGGGCACCGGCGGCATCCTGGCGCTGGGCTGCACCGTGGGGCAGGGCCTGAGCGGCCTGTCCACCTTGTCGGTTGGCAGCGTGCTGGCGACAGCCGCCATCGTGGCTGGCGCCTGGGCTGCCTTGCACTACCAGAGCTGGCGCGTGGAGCGCATGGGATGAGCGGGCTCACTGATCCCCTGGAAGCCGACCTGGAGCGGCGCTTTGGCGGCCTGAGGCGGCTGTATGGCGACGCTGGCTACCGACGGCTGCGCGGGCTGCGGCTGGCCATCGTGGGCGTGGGCGGCGTCGGCTCCTGGGCCGCCGAGGCGCTGGCGCGCTGCGGCGTGGCCGAGTTGGTGCTGATCGACCTGGACCAGGTCGCCGAGTCCAACATCAACCGCCAGGTGCAGGCCGTCGGTGCCACCGTGGGCCAGGCCAAGGTGCTGGCGCTGGCCGAGCGCATTGCGGACATTCATCCCGGCTGCCGGGTGCGCCAGGTCGAGGAATTTGCCGAGCCTGGCAACTGGCCGGCGCTGTTGCCAGGCCCCATCGACGGGCTGATCGACGCCTGCGACCAGGTCAAGGCCAAGGCGATGCTGGCGGTCTGGGCGCTGGCGCAACGCGTGCCCATGGTCTGCAGCGGCGCGGCCGGTGGCAAGCGGCAGCCGCACCGGCTGGAAGTGGAGGACTTGTCCGCCGTCACGCATGACCCGCTGCTGGCCTCGCTGCGCAACCGGCTGCGGCGCGAGCATGGCGCGCCGCGGCAAGGCCGCATCGGCTTGCGCTGCGTGTTTTCGCGTGAACCGGTGCTGATGCCGGAGGCGGCCGAAGCCTGCGAGGTGGATGGCAGCCTGAACTGTGCCGGGTATGGCTCGTCGGTGATGGTGACGGCCAGCGTGGGCATGGCGGCGGCGGCGGAGCTGGTGGCCCTGTGCCTGGCTGCGCCGGCGCAAAATGCGATTGATGGTGCAAAACCGTTGCAAGCCGTCAAAAGCATGCCATAATAGATGGCTCTGCCGGGGGTTGTTAGCTCAGTCGGTAGAGCAGCGGACTTTTAATCCGTTGGTCGTGGGTTCGAATCCCGCACAACCCACCAGATGATTTCAGAAGGTGCCTGGTTTTCCAACTTGTTGGGAGCCAGGCGTCGCTTGGGGCTCTTAGCTCAGTTGGTAGAGCAGCGGACTCTTAATCCGTAGGTCGAGTGTTCGAGTCACTCAGGGCCCACCAAGTTTTTCTTCTGTCATCGCAGACCCCCAGGGCTCTTAGCTCAGTTGGTAGAGCAGCGGACTCTTAATCCGTAGGTCGAGTGTTCGAGTCACTCAGGGCCCACCAAAATTAAGATTGAAAACAAGCACCCAGGTCAAAAGCCTGGGTGCTTTTTTCTTGGCCGTTTGCCTCTGCCGCTGGCACGGTTCTGGCGTGGTCATGGCGTTGCTCCCAGTGGTGCCTGTTGGTGCTTTCCGGGGAGAATCCGCTGTTTGCCATGTTGCTGCCGCCCCGCGTATCCCTGCGGGTTTCAGGCGTCGACCGGCATCGATGCGAACCGCCATCTTTTCTAGCTTGACATGACCACTTCTACTTCTGTTCCCATGGCCGGGCCGGCCGACGTGCCCTCCGGCCAGCGCTGGAACTGGCTGCCGCGCCAAGGCAGCTGGGGCTATCACGCACTGCTGCTGACACTGGGCATCCTGGTGCTGGGCCCGCTGGGTGGCGTCACGGCCTCCTACATGAATTTCTCGCTCGGCTTTTTCGTCGGCGGCCAGGTGCTGGCCGGCCTGCTGGGCTCGGTGGTCACGCTGGGCTACGGCTCTGACGGCAAGCACGGCGCCAACTTCATCCAGACGGCGGCCGCCTCGGTCGCCGGCATGAGCGCGATGGGCGTGCTGATCCAGGCCATGGTGTGGATGGGCATGCCGCAGCCACCGGTCTGGCAGTTGATGCTGTACATGCTGTGCATCGGCATGCTGGGCGCAGGCGTGGGCATGCTGTACACGCCCATCCTGGTCGACAAGCTGCAGCTGCCTTACCCCTCGGGTTTCGCGGTGGCCAACATCCTGCGCGCGCTGACCGACCCGGTGCTGCTGCGCCGCTCGGTGGCCAAGCTGGGCAGCGGCATCGGCTTCGGCCTGGCTGGCGGCGTGGCCGCGGCCAAGGTGGCCTTCATGGGCACCATCGAGCTGTCCACCTCCACGCTGGGCGCCGGCATGCTGGTCGGTGCGCGCATCGGCATCCCGGCCATCATCGCCGGTGGCATCGGCTGGGCGCTGGTGCCGTACTTCATCTCCATCGGCTGGCTGCATGAAGGTGACCCGTTCCGCAAGATCATGTTCCTGATCGCGCTGGGCACCATCATGGGCGCGGCCATCATCGACCTGAGCCTGATCTTCTGGCAGGCCTGGCAGCGCCTGACCGGCAGGACCGCGGCGCCGACGGCGACCGTCGAATCCTGGAAGCGCGTGGACAGCAAGCGCATGTTCATGTGGGTTGGCTTCTGGGCCGTTGCCACCGTGGGTGTCGGCCACTATGTGCTGAACCAGCCGGTCTTCTACCTCGTGTTCGCGGTGCTGCTGGTGTTCCTGTTCGCGATGGTCAACGGCATCTCGCAAGGCATCAGCGACTCGAACCCGATCTCGTCGGCCTTCGTCGTCTCCATCGTCATGATGGCCGCCATCGGCCTGAAGGACCCGGCCATTGGCCTGATGGCCGGCACCGTGCTGCTGGTCTCGGTCAGCGTGGCCGGCGACATGCAGCAGGACCGCTCGACCGGCGCGCGCCTGGGCACCAGCCGCACGCTGCAGTTCCGCTACCAGGTCGCGGGCATCTTCGTCGGTGCGGTCGTCGCGGTGGGTTTTGCCAAGCTGTTCATGGCCGCCTACCCGGTGCTGCTGCTGGACCAGACGGTGATGAAGGCCGGCGAGCAGCCGGCCGAATGGAGCGCGGCGATGACCTACAAGTTCGTCGGCGTGCTGCGCAGCCTGACGGATGACAAGCCTTACCAGCGCACGGCGATCTGGGTTGGCGTGGGCATCGGCTTTGCGGTCGAACTCGCGCGCAAGCTGATCAAGCGCAACGCTGGCTACCAGCGCTTCGTTGCTTCCGGCAAGCCAGGCTTCTGCACTGACTTCGTGTTGGACGCGGTGGTGCTGCCTTCCCCCTATGCGTGGTCCTTCGGTGGCTTCGTGAACCTGAACACCTCCGCCTGGTTCGCCATTGGCGGCGTGATCTCCAGCTTCCTGAATTCGCTGCCCAAGCCAAAGCCCAAGCCGGGCGAAACCGAGCTGCCGGAGGACATGAGCTCTTCGTCGCTGTTCGGCGGCGGCCTCATTGCCGGTGACGCACTCGCCGCGCTGGGCCTGGGCGTGATCGGCCTGCTGGCCACATTGGCGGGTTGAACCCGATGACCAAGCTCTATGGCATTCCGAACTGCGACACGGTCAAGCGCGCCCGCGCCTGGCTGGCCGAGCAGGGCGTGGCGGTCGAGTTCCACGACTTCAAGAAGCAGGGCGTGCCGGCCGAACGTGTGCCGGCCTGGCAGGCTGCTGTTGGCTGGCAGCCGCTGGTGAACCGCCAGGGCACGACCTGGCGCAAGCTGGCTCCCGAAGTGCAGGCCGCGGTGGTGGATGCGGCCAGCGCGCAGGCGCTGATGCTGGCCGAGCCCAGCGTCGTGAAGCGCCCGGTGGTCGAGTGGCCGAATGGCCGCATCACGGTCGGTTTTGTGCCGGCCGACTGGGCACCGCTGGCTTCAGCCGCCCTCGGCTGAAGCGCTGCAGCCCTGGCGCTGCGTTATCGCTTGGCCGCGCCGATCACCAGGCTGATCGGCAGCGTCGGGTCTGACCAGGCCTGCGCCTCTTCACGCAGCAGGTGCAGCGTGCGCGGATGCAGGTTGGCCCACTCGGCACCGGTCTGCAGCGTGACCTTGTCGGCCTTGCGTTGCAACTGCAGCGATTGCGGCGTCGGTTCGTCGCCGCCGCGGGCGTGGCACAGGATCACCGCCAGCCGCAGGCTCAGCAGTTGCAGCACTGCATCGCCGCGGCGGATCAGCTCGTCCACCTTCTTCAGCCCGCCGCGCTGGCCCAGCACCAGCTCGGCCAGCTGGCGTTGCTCGCTTTGCGACCAGCCTGGCGCGTCCACATGCGCCAGCAGGTAGGCGCTGTGGCGGTGGTGGTCATGGTGCGAGACCATGCGGCCCAGCTCGTGCAGTTGGGCCGCACGGCGCAAGGCGGTCAGGGCCTGTTCGTCGGGCTGCGCCGCCAGTTGTGTGTACAGCTCGGTGGCCACATCGGTGACGCGGGCGGCCTGAGCGGTGTCGACTTCAAAACGCTTTTGCAGCACGCGCACGCTGTCCGCGTGGGCATCGCCGCCGGGCGCGCGTTCATGCGCCAGCAGCCTGTCGTGCAGGTCGACGATCACGCCCTGGCGCAGCGCGCCCTTGGCGGGCAGCAGCGCGTCAATCTGGAAATGCATGGCCAGTGTGTAGAGGATGGCCAGCCCACCGCCGATCACCGGCTTGCGGTCCGCCTTCATGCCTGGCAGGTTCAGCTTGTCGGCGCTGCCGGCTTCGATGCAGCGCTGCATCAGCCAGCGCAGGCCGTCGGGTGTGATCCGGCCATCGGTCACGCCGCAGTCCCGCAGCACTTCCGAAACCGCGCCCGCGGTGCCCGAAGAGCCCAGCGCCTCTTTCCACAGCGAACGGGCAAACGGCTGCAGTGCCTCTTCGAACTCGGCGCCAGCGGCGATCTGCGCGGCACGGAAGGCCTCGGCGCTGAAGCGGCCGTCGGCGAAATAGCGCATCGACAGGCTGACGCTGCCCACCTGGAACGACTCGGCGCGGCTGGGCGTGCGGCCGCAGCCGAGGATCATCTCGGTCGAGCGCCCGCCAATGTCGATCACCAGCCGCTCGGCATGCGAAGGCTGCAGCTTGGCAACGCCGGCATAGATCAGCCGCGCTTCTTCGCGGCCGGAGATGACTTCGATCGGAAAGCCCAGCGCCTCCTGGGCGCGGCGCAGGAAGGCATCACGGTTGCGGGCTTCGCGCAGCGTCTGCGTGGCGACTGCGCGCACCTGGCCTGGCCGCATGCCGGAGAGGGTGCCGGCGAAGCGGCGCAGGCAGGCCAGGCCACGTTCGCTGGCTTCTTCGGTCAGCAGGCCCTGCGCATCCAGGCCGGCGCCCAGGCGCACGGTTTCCTTCAGATACTGCAGCCGGCGGTAACGGCCATCGCGCAATTGCCCGATCTCCAGGCGGAAGCTGTTGGAGCCCATGTCGATGGACGCGAGCGGGCCCGAGGCGGGCGGTTGGGCAAAAGACGCGGCGAGAGGCATGGGGCGGCATTGTGCCCCGTGGTGGCTGGCGGCTTGGTGAAGCCGGCACTGCGTCTGGACGATGACCGGGCGGGACGCGGGAGATGGGCCTGGCTTTTAGAATCTCATATCCTGATCACAGCGAGAGGAGGCCGCTTATGAAGCACACGTCATTGCCGGACACCGCGCCGGATGCCATGGTGAATCAATTGGCGGACGATGCCCAGGCCTTGCTGCCGCCGGCCGCGCCGCCTTCGCGCCGCGAGTTCGTGCGCGCCGCGCTGGGAGCAGGCTTTGCCGCCGCAGCCATGCCCATCATGGCGCAGACGGTGATCAAGACCTCGAGCGACGGCCTGCTGGTCGGTGAGGTGACGATCCCGGTCGGCGACTTCAAGATGCCGGCCTACCGCGCGGTGCCGCAGGGCAAGACCAACGCCCCGGTGATCCTGGTGATCAGCGAGATCTTCGGCGTGCATGAGCACATTGCCGACATCGCGCGGCGCTTTGCGAAGCTGGGCTACTGCGCGATTGCGCCCGAGCTGTTCGTGCGCCAGGGTGACCCGGGCAGCTACGGCGAGATCGCCAAGCTGATCAGCGAGGTCGTCGCCAAGGTGCCGGATGCGCAGGTCATGGGCGATCTGGACGCCACCGTCGCCTGGGCCAGGACGCAGGGCATGGACACTGGCAAGCTGGGCATCACCGGCTTTTGCTGGGGCGGCCGCATCACCTGGCTGTACGCCGCGCACAACCCGGCGGTGAAGGCGGGCGTGGCCTGGTATGGCCGTCTGGTGGGTGAGCCGAACGCGCTCTCGCCCAAGAACCCGGTGGACCTGGTGGGCGAGCTGAAGGCGCCGGTGCTGGGCCTGTACGGCGGCAAGGACACCGGCATCACGCTTGACACGGTTGATACGATGAAAAAAGCGCTGGCCAGTGGCAGCCCTGCGGCGAAACAGTCCGAGTTCGTGGTCTACCCCGAAGCCGGCCATGCCTTCAATGCGGACTACCGGGCCAGCTACCTGAAGTCTGCCGCCGACGATGGCTGGCAGCGCTGCAGCGCCTGGTTCCGCAGCCACGGCGTGGCCTGAGTCCTTTCGCAGCAGTCTTCGCATCCTTGCCGGCTTCCAGCCGCGTCCCCCCGGGCGCGGCTTTGTTTTTGTCTGACCCATGACGCTGTTCTACATTGTGATGTCCACGCTGATCGGCGGCGTGCTGTCGGTGGTCGTGGCTGCTTCGCTGACCTTTGCCGTGCTGAGCAAGCTGGTCAAGCACCTGGTCAGCCTGTCGGCCGGTGTGCTGCTGGGCACCGCGCTGCTGCACGTCATGCCGGAGGCCTTCGAGGGCGGCAAGGCCGAGCCGCACACGCTGTTCGCGGTGCTGCTGGGCGGGCTGCTGTTCTTCTTCCTGCTGGAGAAGGCCGAGCTGTACCGGCACGACCATCACCACGAAGGTGACGGGCACCACCACCACCATCACTTCGATGCCGAACGGGCCGGCCGCGGTGGCTTCAGCGTGCTGCTGGGCGACAGCATCCACAACTTCTGCGATGGCGTGATCATTGCCGCCGCTTTCCTGGCCGACCCGCACCTGGGGCTGACCACCTCGATCGCCATCATCCTGCACGAGATCCCGCAGGAAGTCGGCGACACCATCGTGCTGATCAACGCCGGCCTGAGCCGCAAGCGCGCGCTGTTCTACAACGCGCTGTCCGGCCTCGCGGCCGTGGTGGGCGGCGTGCTGGGCTACTACGTGGTGGGGGCGTGGATCGGCGTGATGCCGTACCTGATGGTGGCAGCGTCCAGCAGCTTCATCTACGTGGCCGTGGCCGACCTGCTGCCGCAGATGCAAAAGCGCCTGCCCTGGCGCGACCTGGTGTCGCAGATCGTCTGGATCGGCGCCGGCCTGCTCTTGGTCTCATTCGCCATCAGCTTCATGCACGATTGAATGGGGCACCCGGTCTCGCGAGTACGCAAGACCACCCGCCGGGCGGGTTGGCGCAGCCGCTTGGGGCGGCCCGGCGCCGCTGCGCTGTTGGCGCAACGAGCCACGTGGCTGACGCTGCTACCCGCGAACGGCGGCCTTGGTGCAATTCATTTGACGACGAGCACCGGGATCTTGCAGTGCGTCAAGACCTTCTGCGTCTCGCTGCCCAGCAGCAGCGCGCTGACGCCGCGGCGGCCGTGGGAGGCCATCACGATCAGGTCGCAGCCCTTGTCCTTGGCCAGGTCGACGATGGCTTCCCAGGCGTGCACGGCTTCGACGGTGAAGGCGGTGCAGGGCACGCCAGCGGCGGCTGCGGCGTCGGTCACGACCTTGACGCGGGCGGCAGCAATGCGCTCCTGCGCGTCATAGAACTCCTGCGGCGGCACCGGCTGCATTTCGCTGATGGCGCTGTAGGGGAAGGGCTCCTTGACGCTGATGGTGGTCAGCTTGGCGCCCAGCGTGCGGGCCAGCGTGGTGGCGGCCAGGACGGCCTGGGCGGTGATGTCGGAACCGTCTGTGGGGACCAGGATATGTTGGTACATGCTGCACTCCTTCTGGCGAGCTGGCGACCCGTGGGTCGGGTGCCGACAGTGTGGCCCTGCCTCGCGGCAAGGGCTTGATCTGCCTCAAGCCCAACAGGGGCAAACGGAGTGCCGCCTGTTTCAACTCCTGGCGACAGGCCGCGCCGGGTCGGCCGACCACTCGCTCCACGAGCCAGGGTAGAGGGCCGAGCCGTTCAGGCCGGCATGTTCCAGCGCCAGCAGGTTGTGGCAGGCGGTGACGCCGGAGCCGCACTGGTTCACCACCTGCCCGGGTTTCAGGCCCATGGCTTCGAAGGTGGCGCGCAGCGCCGCCGCCGGCAGGAAGCGGCCATCCGGGCCCAGGTTGTCCTTGAAGAAGCGGTTCAGTGCACCAGGGATGTGGCCCGCCACGGCGTCCAGCGGTTCGGTCTCGCCGCGGAAGCGTTCGCCGGCCCGCGCGTCCAGCACCGTGACTTGGCCGAGCTGGCGCAGCAGCGTGTCGGCCTGCACGGTCGGCATCGTCGTGTCGCCCAGCGGGTAGCTTGACGCGGGTGGGGCTGGCGCTGCTTCGCCACTTTCGACACGGCCGCCTGCGGCCTGCCACGCGGCCAGGCCACCGTCCAGCACGGCCACCGCGCCTTGGCCCAGCCAGCGCAGCATCCACCAGGCGCGCGCGGCATACGGGCCGCCTTGCTGGTCGTAGCAGACGACGCCGCGCTCGGGCGTCAGGCCCCAGCTTGCGACAGTTTCGGCGAAGGCCTCGCGCGTGGGCAGCGGGTGGCGGCCGCCGCGGATCGAGCCTTCCGGGCTCTTGGGTGCGCTGAGTTCGCGTTCCAGGTGCGCGTAGCGCGCGCCGGCGATGTGCCGGTCCAGGAAGGCGCGCTCGCCAGCACCGCTGTCCGCCAGGTCGAAGCTGCAGTCCAGCAGCAGCGGTGGCGGCGTTTGCTGCAGCAGCGCTTGCAACTGCTCGGCGGTGATCAGCGGGGCCCAGGCTTTGGCGGCGGTGCTCATGGTGCGGTGCTCCTTGGTCAGGTGTCGGTTGGCTCGGGTGCGTCCGGTGCGGCCTTGTGGCGCAGCAGCGTGGCGGCCAGGCCGGCGGCAATGATCAGGCCCATGCCCATCAGGGCCGAGCCGGTGATGGGGTCATGGAACACCAGCACGCCAAACAGGAAGGACCAGGCGATGCCCAGGTACTGCAGGCTGGCATTGGTCAGCACCCGGCCGATGGCATAGGCGCGTGTCATCAGGATCTGCGCGCTGGTGGCCAGCAGCCCGGTGGCGACCAGCAGCAGCGCGCCAGTCAGCGTGTGGCCATGAAAGCCGCTGTCGCTCAAGGCGAGCAAGCCGCCGGCCAGCAGGCCGCCGAGCGAGAAATAGAACACCACCCGGTATTCCGGCTCGCCGACGCGGCCGAGCGCGGTGACCTGCAGGTAGGCGAGGGCAGACAGCATGCCGGAGACCAGCCCGCAGAGTGCGCCGATCAACTGGTCGCTGCCCACCGAAGGCTTGAGCACCAGCGCCACGCCGGCGAAGCCGACCAGCACCGTGGCGATCAGCCGGCCGTCGACCCTGGACGCACCCAGCAGCACTGCGCCGCCGATCAGGAACAGCGCCATCCAGACCGAGGACATGTAGTTCAGCGTGATGGCGGTGGCCAGCGGCAGCTTGCCGATGGCGTAGAACCACAGCACCAGCGCCGAGACGCCGACCAGGCTGCGCCAGGTGTGCATCATCGGCACGCTGGTGCGCAGCGTGCCGCCGCGCCAGCGGGCGATGCCGGCGATGAACAGCGCACCAATGCAGCCGCGGTAGAAGACGATTTCGCCTGCGCTGTACTGCTGCGAAGCCAGCTTCACGCAGACGCCCATGGTGGCAAACAGGAAGGACGACAGCACCATCAGCCATGGTGCGGAGAGGCGGAAGTTCATCAGAAGGATGGGTTCACCGGTAGGCCAAGCCCATGGCTTCGCGCACGTCTTTCAAGGTCTGGCGGGCAACGGTGCGGGCGCGCTCGGTGCCCAGCTCCACCACCCATTGCAGCTGCTTGGGCTGCGACAACCAGGCCTCGGCGCGTTCGTGCCAGGGCTGCTGCTCGCGGATGATGGCGTCGATCAGTGGCTGCTTGCAGTCCAGGCAGCCAATGCCGGCGCTGCGGCAGCCCTGGGCCAGCGCCTGGCGCGTGCTGTCGTCGCTGTAGACCTGGTGCAGCGGCCAGACGGGGCAGCGCGCCGGCTCGCCCGGGTCATCGCGGCGCACGCGCTGAGGGTCGGTCGGCATGCGGCGCAGCTTGTCGGTGACCTGGGCTGGGGCGTCGCGCATCGCGATCGCGTTGTGGCCGCCGTGGTTCGAGCTTTTGCTCATCTTGTCGCCGTCCAGCCCGGGCAGGCGTGGCGTGTCGGTCAGCAGCGTGGCTGGCTCGGGCAGCACTTCGCGGCCGTGGCGGTGGTTGAAGCGGCGCGCTACTTCGCGGGTGATCTCGACGTGAGGCGCCTGGTCCTCGCCCACCGGCACCAGCGTGCCGCGGTAGAGCAGGATGTCGGCCGCCTGCAGCAGCGGGTAGCCGAGGAAGCCGTAGCTGGCCGGTTCGCGCTGGCTGCCGGGCTCGGCGCAGCGGGCCTGCCAGTCCTTGTAGGCAGGCGTGCGTTCCAGCCAGGACATGGGCGTGTGCATCGCCAGCAGCGTGAACAGCTCGGCATGCTCGGGCAGCCGGCTCTGAATGAACAGCGTGGCGCGGTCCGGGTCGATGCCGGCGGCCAGCCAGTCGATCACCATGTCGTAGACCCGGCGCTCCAGCGCATCTTCATGCTGGCTGGAGGTGGTCAAGGCATGCCAGTCGGCGACCAGGAAAAAGCAGTCGTGCGCGTCCTGCAACTGCACCCAGTTCTTCAGTGCGCCATGGTAGTGGCCGAGGTGCAGTGCGCCGGTGGGGCGCATGCCGGAAACAACGCGGGCTCGCATGGGGGGCTTTCAGGCGCGACGGGAAGCCTTCGATTCTGGCAGAGCGGGGCGGGCGCTTACACTCCGGCGCCTCATGAAGCGAATCGTCATCCTGCTGTCCGGGCGAGGCAGCAATATGCAGGCTGTTGTCGAGTGCTGCGCTGCTGAAGGTTGGCCGGCCCAGGTGGCAGCCGTTGTCAGCAACCGGCCCGATGCCGGTGGCATCGCCTGGGCCGCCGAGCGCGGCATTGCCACCGCGGTGGTCGACCACCGCGGCTTCGACGGTCGCGAAGCCTTCGACGCCGAGCTGGCGCGCGTCATCGACGGTTTCCAGCCGGACCTCTTGCTGCTGGCCGGCTTCATGCGCATCCTCAGCAGCGGCTTTGTCGGCCACTATGCCGGCCGCATGCTGAACGTGCATCCATCGCTGCTGCCGGCGTTTGCCGGCCTGCACACGCACCGCAGGGCGATTGCCCAGGGCTGCAAGCTGGCGGGGGCCACGGTGCATTTCGTGACGCCCGAGCTGGACCACGGCCCCATCGTGGCGCAGGCCGTGGTGCCGGTGCTGCCGGGTGACGACGAGCAGACGCTGTCCGAACGTGTGCTGCAGCAGGAGCACCGGCTCTACCCGCTGGCGGCGCGCTGGTTCGTCGAAGGCAAGCTGCAGGTGCAGGATGGCGTGGTGCGGCAGCTCGACGGCGCGTCGCAGTTGCTGAGCTGAACCTCTGCCGGCCTCAGAGCAGGCTGGCGGCGATGTTGACGGTGAGCGCCAGCACGGCGGTATTGAACGCAAACGACAGCACAGACTGCAGCAGCACCAGCCGGCGCATCGCCCGGGTGGTGATGGTCACGTCGGCCGTCTGCGCGGCCACTGCGATGGTGAAGGCGAAGTACAGCAGGTCGCTGTAGTTGGGGCTGAAGCTGGCGTCGGTTTCCGGGAACCGCAGCCCGGCGGGCGGCTTCTCGGCGTGGTAGCAGGCGGCGTAGCTCAGCGTGAACTCCATGGGCACCAGCAGCCAGGCGCCCAGCACCGTGCCCGCCGCCAGCAGCACATGTGGCGCGGCCAACTCCATGCCGTTCTGCTTAATCCAGCTCAGCTCCATCCCAATGGCCACCAGGCTGGCCAAGGTCGCGGCAATCACCACGCTGAGCACCACCAGCGCGCTGTCGGCTTGGGCGCGTGCGAAACGCAGCAGGTGGCCATGGTCGGCTCTGGCCATCAGCCATGTCATGGCGCTCAGGTAGAACCAGACACTGGTGTTCCAGCCGGTCAGTGCGCGCGTCACCACGTGCCAGTCGCCGGGCGTCAGCAGCGCCACGGCCAGCCCGAGCATGGCCGCCATCGCCAACCGCGGCCGGTACTGCAGGTGGTGCTTCAGGTGCTTCAGGTGCCTCAGGGTCTGCATCAGGCAAGGGCAAAGCAGCAGCAATTGGCAGCGAACAAGGCTGTATTGCGGTGGCGGGTGTGCCTGCTGGGATAATCCATGGATGCATCCTAATGCCCTGCTGGATCTGGCCACCGAATTGCTGCGCCAGGCACTGAAACTCGACCAGCCGGCCGACATGGTCGTTTCCAACTTCTTCAAGCACCACCGTGAGCTGGGTCAGCGCGAGCGCCATGCGTTGGCCGAGACCGCCTACGCGGTGCTGCGTCAGCGCCTGTTGTGGGCCCATCTGGCGCAGAGTGGCAGCGGCGCGCTGGAGCGCCGCCTGGCCATCCTCGCGTGGCAAGGCACCGACGGCCAACTGCGCGGTGGCATGGGCCCGCACGAGCAGAAATGGCTGGCCGAGGTGCGCGAGATCGACCAGGCGACATTGCCCGAGAAGCTGCGCCACAACCTGCCGGACTGGCTGGCCAACCCGCTGAAGGCAGAACTCGGCGAAGACTTCTGGCCCCTGGTGGCCGCCATCAGCGGACAGGCGCCGCTGGACCTGCGCGTGAACACGCAAAAGGCCAAGCGCGAGGACGTGATCGCCGAGTTGAAGGAAGCCGGCATCGAGGCCGTGGCCACGCCGTATTCACCTTGGGGCCTGCGCATCCAGGGCAAGCCGGCGTTGCAGAAGCTGCCGCTGTTCATCCGCGGCGACGTGGAGGTGCAGGACGAGGGCAGCCAGCTGCTGGCCGCCCTGGTGGCGCCCAAGCGCGGCGAGATGGTGGTGGACTTCTGTGCGGGTGCTGGCGGCAAGACGCTGGCGCTGGGCGCGCTGATGCGCAACACCGGCCGGCTGTATGCGTTCGATGTGTCCGGCTACCGGCTGGAAGGCCTGAAGCCGCGGCTGGCGCGCAGCGGCCTGTCCAACGTCTATCCGGCGCAGATCGCCCATGAACGCGACGACCGCATCAAGCGCCTGACCGGCAAGATCGACCGCGTGCTGGTCGATGCTCCTTGCTCGGGCCTGGGCACCTTGCGGCGCAACCCGGACCTGAAGTGGCGCCAGTCGCCCAAGGCGATCGAGGAACTCACGGTCAAGCAGACGGCCATCTTGGACAGCGCTGCGCGCCTGGTCAAGCCGGGTGGCCGGCTGGTGTATGCGACCTGCAGCCTGCTCAAGCGCGAGAACGAGGACATTGCGCTGGCCTTTGCGGCCGCGCACCCGGACTTCGAGCCCCTGCCAGCCGCTGCCGCTCTGGCCTCTGCGCAGGTCGAACGCAGCGAGGAACTGGATCGCGACGGCATGCTGCGCCTCTGGCCGCAACGCCACGCCACCGATGGCTTCTTTGCCGCCGCCTGGCAGCGCAAGAGCTGAATCGACCGCGGGAACCTGGGCGCCTGCCCGGGCTCTGCACAGCGCGCTTGATCCCGGACAACAGGCCTCCATCTTGGGGTAAGCGACTGTTTACCGGCCCAGTTTTTGCCTTCATCGGCAGGGGGGCGACCCCTACAATTCACAACCCTCGCCGGGCAGCATCCTCTGGATGCGGTCTGGCGTCCACGCGACTCTTCGCGATTCTTCGTTGGGCGACAAGACTTCGATGGCTGACTTCCAAACCGTGTTTTCCGCGCTGATCGACTGGGCTGCCAACGGCTTGCTGGACCTCAGCGCCTGGCAGGTGGTGCTGGTCACGCTGGTGCTCACGCACATCACCATCGCCTCGGTCACGATCTTCCTGCACCGGGCGCAGGCGCACCGCGCACTGGAACTGCATGCCATCCCGTCGCATTTCTTCCGCTTCTGGCTGTGGATGACGACCGGCATGGTCACCAAGCAATGGGTGGCCATCCACCGCAAGCACCACGCCAAGTGCGAGACCGAGGAAGACCCGCACAGCCCGCAGGTCAAAGGCATCGAGACGGTGATGAAGCGCGGTGCCGAGCTCTACCGCGCCGAATCCAAGGTCAAGGAAACCATGGACAAGTTCGGCCACAACACGCCGAACGACTGGATCGAGCGCAACCTTTACACCCGCTACAGCGCCTTGGGCGTGTCGTTGATGCTGGTCATCGACGTGCTGCTGTTCGGCGCGCTGGGCGCCACTGTCTGGGCGGTGCAGATGGCCTGGATCCCGATCTGGGCCGCGGGCGTGGTCAATGGCGTGGGCCACTACTGGGGCTACCGCAACTTCGAGGCGGTCGATGCGTCGACCAACATCTCGCCCTGGGGCATCGTGATTGGCGGCGAAGAGCTGCACAACAACCACCACACCTACCCGACCTCGGCCAAGTTCTCGGTCAAGCCTTTCGAGTTCGACATTGGCTGGGGCTACATCCGGGCGATGGAAATGCTGGGCCTGGCCAAGGTCCGCAAGACTGCGCCGCAGCTGCAGCTGGGCGAGATCAAGCCGGCGGCCGACGCCCACACGCTGGAAGCCATCATTGCCAACCGTTACGAGGTCATGGCCAACTATGCCAAGCAACTGCGTCGCGCCTGCTCGACCGAAGTCGCCCGCCTGAAGGCCGAAGGCAGCGCCAGCGGCTCCGCCTGGACCAACCTGCGCATCGCGGAGCGCTGGCTGCACCGCGACGCCGAGAAGATCCCGACCGACCTGCGTGTGCACGTCGACAGCGCGCTGCACAGCGCCCCGGTGCTGCAGCAGCTGGTGGCGATGCGCGAAGAACTGCGCCAGCTCTGGACCCGCACCAATGTCTCGGCCGAGCAACTGGTGGCGGACCTGCAGGACTGGTGTCGCCGCGCCGAGAGCAGCGGCATTGCCGCGCTGCGCGACTTCTCGATGCAACTGCGCGCCGCCCGCGCCTGATGCCCATCTGCTGAGCGCCTTCGGGCGCTGCGCGACCACGAGGCCCGCCATGTGCGGGCTTTTTCACGGGCAACAAAAAACCCGCCAGTGGCGGGTTTTTCGAGCAAGGTGCCAGGCTGAATTACTTCAGCTTGATTTCCTTGTACAGCACGTGCTTGCGTGCCTTGGGGTCGAACTTCATGAATTCCAGCTTTTGGGGCGTGGTCTTCTTGTTCTTGTTCGTGGTGTAGAAGTGACCAGTGCCGGCAGTGGATTCCAGCTTGATCTTCTCGCGTCCGCCTTTGGATGCCATGGTGTCGCTCCTTCAGTGTTTAGGCTTGACCGCGGGCACGCAGATCGGCCAGCACGGTGTCGATGCCCTTCTTGTCGATGAGGCGCAGACCAGCATTGCTGATGCGCAGGCGAACCCAGCGGTTCTCGCTCTCGACCCAGAAACGACGGTATTGCAGGTTCGGCAGGAACCGGCGCTTGGTTTTGTTGTTGGCGTGGGAAACATTGTTCCCGACCATGGGCTTCTTGCCCGTGACTTCGCAGACGCGTGCCATGAGGACACTCCGATACTTGTCATACAGCGACCGCCTCTGGCCCGCAGCAGTCTGAACTGCAGGCTGGAGGCAGTGGCCTCACCTCGCCAAAAGGGTGGCGGTAACCCGTGCATGCCCGTCGCCCAGCCATCAGCTGAAGCACGCTCATGCAGCGCCTCACGGCGCAGGAAAGCCCTCGAGTATAGCCTGTTTTCGAGTGCGTGCACAGGCTTGCCTGCGCACTGTGCACATCAGAGGTCGTGCTGCTCCAGGAAACGCTGCGCATCCAGCGCAGCCATGCAGCCGGTGCCCGCCGAGGTGATGGCCTGGCGGTAGACGTGGTCCTGCACGTCGCCGGCGGCGAACACGCCCGGCACGCTGGTCATGGTCGCAAAGCCGTTCTGGCCGCTCTTGGTGACGATGTAGCCGTCCTTCATCTCCAGCTGGCCCTGGAAGATGTCGGTGTTCGGGTGGTGGCCGATGGCGATGAAGCAGCCCTTGAGCGCGATGTCCTGCGTCGCGCTGCCGTCCACCTTCTTCAGCCGCACGCCGGTCACGCCGCTCTGGTCGCCCAGCACTTCGTCCAGCGTCTGGTGCAGGTGCAGCTTGATCTTGCCCTGCGCGACCTTCTCGTGCAGCTTGTCGATCATGATGGCCTCGGCGCGGAACTTGTCGCGCCGGTGCACCAGGTGCACCGTGCTGGCGATGTTGCTCAGGTACAGCGCCTCCTCGACCGCGGTGTTGCCGCCGCCGACCACGGCCACTTCGTCATTGCGGTAGAAGAAGCCGTCGCAAGTGGCGCAGCCGCTCACGCCGCGGCCCATGAAGGCCTTCTCCGAATCCAGGCCCAGGTACTTGGCCGAGGCGCCGGTGGCGATCACCAGCGCGTCGCAGGTGTAGTTGCCGGAGTCGCCCTTGAGCTTGAAAGGCCGTTCGCTGAAGTCGACGGTGTGGATGTGGTCGAACACGATCTGCGTCTGGAAGCGCTCGGCGTGTTCGAGGAAGCGCTGCATCAGCTCGGGGCCTTGCACGCCCATCACGTCGGCCGGCCAGTTGTCGACCTCGGTGGTGGTCATCAGCTGACCGCCCTGGGCCATGCCGGTGACCAGCAGCGGCTTGAGGTTGGCGCGCGCAGCGTAGATCGCAGCCGAGTAGCCGGCTGGGCCGGAGCCAAGAATCAGGACCTGGGCGTGGGTGGTGATGGTGCTCATGAGTGATCTTCTGAAGCGCTGCGCAAGCGGGTGTTTGCCCTGGCGGCATGCGCCGCCGTGCAACACTGGGGTGCGTCACGGGTTCGCAACGCGCCATATTGCGCAAGAATGGTAAGGACGTATTTTAGAGAACCCCCTGCCGGTGCGCCGGCGGCGGGCTGCCAAACGCGTTCATTCGAGGGGGTCATTGAATGTCGATGTTGTCCAACCTGGACCTGATTCGCCGGGTGCCGCTGTTTTCGTTGCTGACCAACGATCAGGCCCGTGCGGTCGCAGACGGGGTGGTCAAGCGGCGCTATCGCCGCGGCGAACTGGTGGTCGAGCAAGGCAAGAAGAGCAATGCCTTGTTCATCCTGCTCAATGGCCGGGCCCGCGTGCTGACGGCCGATACACGAGGCCGCGAAGTCATTCTTGCGGTGCTTGAGGCCGGCGACTATGTCGGCGAGATGAGCCTGATCGACAACCAGCCGCATTCGGCCACCGTGCGCTGCGAGATCCAGTGCGACATGCTGATCCTCGGCCGGCCCGAGTTCGCCCGCTGCCTGCCGGAAAACTCCAGCCTCTCCTACGCCATCATGCGCGGCCTGGTCACCCGGCTGCGCAGCGCGGACCGGCAGATCGAGTCGCTGGCGCTGCTGGACGTGTATGGCCGCGTCGCGCGCACGCTGCTGGACATGGCCGAAGACGTGGACGGCGAGAAGATCGTGCGCAGCAAGGTCTCGCGCCAGGACATGGCCAAGATCGTCGGCGCGTCGCGCGAGATGGTCAGCCGGGTCATGAAGGACCTGGAAGAGCGCGGCGTGATCGAGACGCTGGAGTCCGGCTCGGTGGTGCTGAAGAACCGCGTACCCGAATGAAACGGCGGGCGGCCTGACGGGCTGCCCGGCCGTGGCTTGGTGTACCGTAGCCGGATGATCCGCTCGTCGATTTGCTGGGGGGAGGCCTGATGCGCCGCGCCACCGCCCTGGGCAACGTGCCCGCGTCCGAACCGGCCGGCGTCGCGCCGGCTTCGCCATTGAATCGCTTGCGCCTGGGCCTGTGGGGCCTGGGCTGGCTGGCCTTCACGCTGGCGCTGTCCAGCCGCAACCCGCGGGATGCCGGGTTCTCTACCTCCGGCGAAGGCCTGCCGCCGCTGAACTGGCTGGGCGCGCCCGGCGCCTGGCTGGCCGACGTGCTGCTGCTGCTGTTCGGCTTCTCGGCCTGGTGGCTGGTGGTGGCCGGTGCGCGGGCCTGGCTGGCGGCGCTGGCCGACTCGCTGCGCAGCGACCCAAGCGAATGGCCGCCGCGTCGCCATCCCGGCGTGCGCTGGCTGGGCCTGTTGCTGTTGCTGCTTGCCAGCACCGCGCTCGAATGGACACGCGTCTACGGGTGGGAGTTGCGGCTGCCCGGCCATGCTGGCGGCATCCTCGGTTTCACGCTGGGCCCCTTGTCCATGCACCTGCTGGGCTTTGTCGGTTCGGGCGTGTTGTGGATCGCCTTGCTGGTCATTGCGCTGCCTTTGGCGCTGGAGTTTTCCTGGGTGCGCGTGGCCGATGGCCTGGGCGGTTGGGTGGACGGCCTGCGTGAGCGCCGCACCCAGCAGCGCGAGGTGGCCGAAGACATCCGCCTGGGCGAGCAGGCCCAGCGCGCGCGCGAGATCGAGCTGGAGGAAGACCGCGAGGAGCAGCAGGTGCACATGCCCATCGTGATCGAACCGGCGGTGCTGGAAGTGCCCAAGTCCGAGCGTGTGCAGCGCGAGCGCCAGAAGCCGCTGTTCAAGGAGCTGGCCAACAACAAGCTGCCGCAGGTCGACCTGCTGGACAAGCCGCCGGCGCGCGTCGAGTCGGTCACGCCCGAGTCGCTGGAAATGACCAGCCGGATGATCGAGAAGAAGCTGGCTGACTTCGGCGTCGAGGTTCGCGTGGTCGCGGCCCAGCCTGGCCCTGTCATCACCCGCTACGAGATCGAGCCGGCCACTGGCGTGAAGGGCTCGCAGATCCTCGGCTTGGCCAAGGACCTGGCGCGCTCGCTGTCGCTGGTGTCCATCCGCGTGGTCGAGACGATTCCCGGCAAGAACCTGATGGCGCTGGAGCTGCCCAACGCCAAGCGCCAGACCATTCGCCTGGCCGAGATCCTCGGCTCGCAGGTCTACAACGACGCACCTTCGCTGCTCACGATGGCGCTGGGCAAGGACATCATCGGCCTGCCCGTGGTGGCAGACCTGGCGAAGATGCCCCACTGCCTGGTCGCCGGCACCACGGGCTCGGGCAAGTCGGTCGGCATCAACGGCATGATCCTCAGCCTGCTCTACAAGGCCGAAGCGCGCGACGTGCGCCTGATCATGATCGACCCGAAGATGCTCGAAATGAGCATCTACGAAGGCATTCCGCACCTGCTGTGCCCGGTCGTCACCGACATGAAGCAGGCTGGCAATGCGCTGAACTGGTGTGTGGGCGAGATGGAGCGCCGCTACAAGCTGCTCAGCAAGATGGGCGTGCGCAACCTGGCCGGCTACAACAAGAAGATCGACGATGCGAGCGCGCGCGGCGAACTGGTGCCCAACCCGTTCAGCCTCACGCCCGAACAGCCCGAGCCGCTGGAGCGCCTGCCGCACATCGTCATCGTGATCGACGAACTCGCCGACCTGATGATGGTCGTCGGCAAGAAAATCGAAGAGCTGATCGCCCGCCTGGCGCAGAAGGCGCGCGCGGCCGGCATCCACCTGATCCTGGCGACGCAGCGGCCGTCGGTGGACGTCATCACCGGCCTGATCAAGGCCAACATCCCCACGCGCATCAGCTTCCAGGTCTCCAGCAAGATCGACAGCCGCACCATCCTCGACCAGCAGGGCGCTGAAGCCCTGCTGGGCATGGGCGACATGCTGTACATGGCCTCAGGCACGGGACTGCCGGTGCGGGTGCACGGCGCGTTCGTGTCCGACGAGGAAGTGCACCGTGTGGTGGACGCGCTGAAGGCCCAGGGCGAGCCGAACTACATCGAGGGCATCCTCGAAGGCGGCGTGCTGGAAGGCGAGGGCGGTGAAGGCGGCGCGGGCGGCAGCGGGGGAGACGCCGAGTCCGACCCGATGTACGACCAGGCCGTGGCCATCGTGCTGCAGCACCGCAAAGCCTCGATCTCGCTGGTGCAGCGCCATTTGCGCATCGGCTACAACCGGGCAGCCCGATTGCTGGAACAAATGGAGCAATCCGGGCTCGTATCGTCCATGTCCACCAATGGCAACCGCGAACTGCTGTTGCCCAAGCGGGAAGAATGAAGCTCCACCCACCGTCTCTCGCCTGGCCTCGTCGCCAGTTCCTCTCCAGCCTGCTGGCCGCCGCGGCTGCCGGCGTGGCCGGCGCTGCCCACGCGCAGGCGACCGACGCCACCGAGGCCCTGCGCGCCTTCGTGCGCGATGCCAAGGCCGGCCGCGCCAGCTTCACGCAAACCGTCAAGTCGCCCGACGGCAAGAAGACCAAGAACTCCAGCGGCAAGTTCGAGTTCTCGCGGCCGAACCGCTTCCGCTTCGTTTACGAAAAGCCGTATGCGCAGACCATCGTCAGCGACGGCCAGAAGGTCTGGTTCCATGACCCGGACCTGAACCAGGTGACGGTGCGCAAGCTGGGCGACGCACTGGGCAGCACGCCGGCCGCACTGCTGGCCGGCCAGACCATGGACAAGGACTTCGAGCTGAAGAACCAGCCCGATGCCGACGGCCTGGCCTGGGTGCTGGCCACGCCGCGCCAGAAGGACGGTGCGATCCAGTCGCTGCGCATCGGCTTCAAGGGCAAGCAACTGGCCGCGCTGGAGATTGCCGACAGCTTCGGCCAACGCTCGATGCTGCAGTTCAGCGACCTGCAGATCGAGCCCTCGCTGCCGCCCGAGACCTTCCGCTTCACTGTGCCGGCTGGCGCCGACGTCGCGGAGCAGTGAGGCATCGCGCGCGGTTTTGAAAGACAAAAAGGCCACGGCATGACACCGTGGCCTTTTTGTTCTTCTTGTCTTTTGTACGCCCCAAGGGCTGGGCTGAGCCCAGCCCGCCCCCCGAGGGGAACAAGGCAACTTGGGGCGGCCCGGCGTTGCCTTGGGCCCGTGGCGTCAATGCATGACGCTGTCCATCAGGCCCATGTCGGGCGCGGTCATCATCTGTTCGATGTCCATCAGGATCAGCATGCGCTCGACATCGCCGTTCCTCAGCGTGCCCAGGCCGGTGATGTAGGTCGCGTCGATCGCGCCATTGAAGTCGGGTGCCGGCTTGATCTGGCCCGCAGGCAGTTCCAGCACGTCGCTCACCGAATCCACCACCATGCCCACGGTGCGGTTGCCGATGTTCAGGATGATCACCACGGTGAAGCTGTTGTACTGCACGTCCGGCAGCTCGAAGCGCAGCCGCATGTCGACGATGGGCACGATCACGCCACGCAGGTTCACGACACCCTTGATGAAGTGCGGCACGTTGGCAATGCGGGTCGGCGGCTCGTAGCCACGGATTTCCTGCACCTTCAGGATGTCGATGCCGTATTCCTCGTCACCCAGCTTGAACGACAGGTATTCACGTGTCACGCCGCTCGGCGTGTTGCTGCCCATCGCGTTCTGGACGCGGTTTTCAGTGGAAGTGTTGGCGCTGCTCATGCGGACGTGGCTCCTGCGGATGGACGGGATGGGGCGAATCAGTGCTTCGTAATGGGCATCAGTATTGGCGCCCATGCGTCCCGGCCAAAGCTTGAAAAATGCCCCGTCAAGGCCTTAATTCCAGGCCATCGGTCGACAATGCCTTCATGAGCCGGCAAGACTTGTTTGATTCCGATCCCGCTGAACCCGCAGGGATGGATGGCGCCCCGACGGTTGCCAGCGACGCCCCGCTGGCCGAGCGCCTGCGCCCGCGCCACCTGGATGAAGTCATTGGCCAGCGCCACCTGCTGGGTCCGGGCAAGCCGCTGCGCGTGGCCTTCGAGCAGGGCCGCCTGCATTCGATGATCCTGTGGGGCCCGCCAGGCGTTGGCAAGACCACGCTGGCGCGGCTGGTGGCTGGTGCGGTGCGGGCGCGCTTCATCGTGCTGTCGGCCGTGCTGGCGGGCGTGAAGGACATCCGCGAAGCCGTGGTCCAGGCCGAGGCCGCACGCGGCGCCGGTCAGCGCACCATCGTCTTCGTGGACGAAGTGCACCGCTTCAACAAGGGCCAGCAGGACGCCTTCCTGCCGCACGTCGAATCGGGGCTGTTCACCTTCATAGGCGCGACCACCGAGAACCCGTCCTTCGAGGTCAACTCGGCCCTGCTGTCGCGCGCCACGGTGCATGTGCTGAAGGCGCTGGATGGCGAGGACATGCAGGCGCTGATCGCACGCGCCCAGGCCGAGTTGCAGGCGCCGCCGCTCAGCGCGGCCGCTGCCCAGCGCCTGATCGGTTATGCGGATGGCGATGCGCGCCGCCTGCTGAACGCCTACGAAAACCTTGTCCAGCAAGCGGGGCCCGTGTCCGAGTTGGACGAGTCAATCCTGGAGCGCTCGCTGGGCGAGCAACTGCGCCGCTACGACAAGAGCGGCGACCAGTTTTTTGACACGATTTCCGCGCTGCACAAGTCCGTGCGCGGCTCCGACCCGGATGCCGCGATGTACTGGCTGGCCCGCATGCTGGACGGCGGCGTGGACCCGAAATACGCCATCCGCCGCATGGTGCGCATGGCCAGCGAAGACATTGGCAATGCCGACCCGCGGGCCTTGCGCATCACGCTGGACGCCGCCGAAACCTACGAGCGCCTGGGCACCCCCGAAGGCGAGCTGGCGCTGGCGCAGGCAGTCGTCTACCTGGCAGTGGCGCCCAAGTCCAACGCGGTCTACACCGCCTGGAAGGCCGTGCAGGCCTTCGTCAAGCAGGACGGCACGCGACCGGTGCCGCCTCACCTGCGCAACGCGCCCACCCAGCTGATGAAAAGCCTGGGCCATGGCCGCGACTACCGCTATGCGCACGACGAGCCGGGTGCGTTTGCCGCCGGCGTCTCATACTGGCCCGACGGGCTGGACGCGCCGGTCTTCTACCAGCCGGTGCCGCGTGGGCTGGAACTGCGCATTGGCGACAAGCTGGCCGAGCTGCGCCAGCTCAATGAAGAAGCGCGCCGGGCCGAAGGCGGCCAGCCGCCCGCAGAAAACGAAGACTGAACCCGGCCCGAACCGCGGCCGGCTGCGGTTTCCAGCGCGCTTTTCAGCGAGTTGGCGAGGGGGAAGTCCCCGCTCGTCGGCCGGATGCCGCTCCCTACAATTGCGCGCCAAACCGGTGCATCTGCCTGCATTTCAGGCCCGAGCGCCGGTTCGCTGTTGCACGCTGGATGGCGGGATTCTTGCAACTTGTTGTCCGCCCGGCCGGCTGTTCGGCAGCACACAGAGAAAAACTGGAGCCCTCGATGGACATATTCGTACAACAGCTCATCAACGGCCTGGTGTTGGGGAGCATGTATGCGCTGGTGGCGCTGGGGTA
>NZ_JBYTAI010000011.1:0-215607 GCF_058788035.1 Ideonella sp. FW305-24
GGGCCGATGGCCATCGCGATCATGGGCGGCCTCGTGACGGCCACGGCGCTGACCCTGGTCTTCGTGCCGGCGCTGTACGCAGCCTGGTTCCGCGTCCGGCGTGACAGCCCGGCGCAGACACCGGCTGCGGCGCCGATCGAAGCCTCGGCCGCACCCGCAGGCCATTGACACCGCGACTTCTCCTTCCTCCACCCCAGACGAAAGGATCAGACATGTTCGCCACTCGACGGATCTTCGCTGCCGCCTCCCGCACTCGGGTGAGAGGCCTTCACATGACCGGCCTGGGTCTCATCGCCGCGGTGGCCGCCGGGATCTCCGCACCCGCGGCAGCGCTCGAACGGCTCCCCGTCCTGTCGCTGGAGGTGGCCGAGAAGGCAGCGAGCGCCTGCCGTCAGTTGGCAGCGCAGAAGGCCTGGCGCATGAACATCGCGGTGGTCGACGCCGGTGCCCATCCGATCCTGTTCCAGCGCATGGACGCTGCCTTCCTCGGCTCGGGAGACATCGCCCTGCGCAAGGCGCAAGCCTCGGCCAACACGCCGTTCCCGACCCGGGCCTTCGAGGAGCTCTCCTTCGGCAAGGACCACAAGGGCGGTGGCGCCATGCCGGGCCTGGCCCTGGCGCCCGGCGTCCTCAGCATTCCGGGCGGCCTGCCGATCAAGGTGGGCGAAGTGCCGGTGGGCGCGATCGGCGTGAGCGGCAGCATGCCCGACAACGACGAGGCCTGCGCGCAGGCCGGCCTCGATGCAATCAAGGACTTGCTGAAGTAGGGCGACTTTCTCGCCAATGCCGAAGCCCTGCCCGCCGCCTCGTCTCGAGCGCATATTGCCGGACGGTATTGCGCCGACCCACAACACAAGGAGACTTCCATGCAACGACGAACCCTGCTGACGCAGGCCGCCCTTTCCGCCACCAGCCTCGCCCACGCACAGCCCATCGCCGAGCCCAACCCGATTCCCCTCCATCCACAACACGGAGCCCATCACCATGAATGACGTCATCATCATCGGCGGCAGCTTTGCCGGCCTCGCCGCCGCCTTGCAACTCGGCCGTGCCCGCCGCAAGGTCACCGTTCTCGATACCGGCCTGCCGCGCAATCGGTTCGCCGGCCACTCGCATGGCCTGCTCGGCCACGATCACAAGCCACCGCTGGACATCCTGGCCGAGGCGCGGCAGCAGCTGGCGCGTTATCCCACGGTCAAGCTGGTCAGTGCCCGGGCCGACAGCGTCTCCGGTGCCATCGACAATTTCTCCGTCCTCACTGGCGACGGCGAGAGCCTTGGAGCGCGCCGCCTGATCCTGAGCTATGGCGTCGCGGACCAGATGCCTGATGTTCCGGGCTTTGCCAAAGGCTGGGGCAGGTCCATCGTGCCCTGCCCCTATTGCGATGGCTTCGAAGTCGCCGGCCAGCATTGGGGCCTTATCTGGTCCGGCCCGCAGTCTCACAATCAGGCGAGGCTGTTCCTCGATTGGACCGACAAACTGACGGTCTTATCCAACGCTCACGACATTGCGCCCGATATCCGGCACGATCTGGCTCTGCACAGCATAGATGTCGTCGACGGTCGGATCACCGAAATCGCCCATAGCGGCGACCATGAAGCGGTCGCCCTGCTCGATAACGGTTCCAAGGTCGCGGTGGACATCCTGTTCGCGCATCCGCGTACCAAGCCGTCCGCAAGCCTGCATGACTTTCTGGGCCTCGCCACGGTCAATACGCCAACCGGCATTGCCCTCAAGACCGACGAGCGCCGCGAGACCAGCATGCCCGGCATCTATGCCGCCGGCGACCTCGCCAACCCCCTCATACCTTCGGTCACCACGTCAATATGGCAGGGCGCGATGGCGGGCATCTATGCCCAGCAGTCAATGCTGGGCTGAGAGCAGGCAGCATCGATCACGTCAGTTTCGTTTTTCACACCAGATGGGAGTACTCCACATGGAAGTCCTCAAGAAATTCAAGCCGTTCAACGAAGAATTCCCGCTTGAGCGCCAACTTGGCCTCTCAGCCGCGCCGATCGTGCTCATCAACATATTCACGGTCGGCGCCGGCGACGAAGATGGCTTCTTGAACGCCTTTATATCCGCTGGCGAAACCCTGAAGCAGCAGCGCGGATTCATCTCCACTCAACTGCATCGAGCGCTCGGAGATAGCCTGATCTTCTTTAACTATGTGGTGTGGGAATCCACCGAGACGCTCCGCGAAGCCTTCTCCCGTCCCGAGTTCGTTGCGAAGGTTTCGGCCTATCCGTCATCCGTCGTAGCCACCCCGCACCTGTTCCAGAAGGTCGCCGTTCCCGGGTTTTGCACGGCCTGACTCGGGAAAATATGGCAAGGCGCGACGGCTGCATCCTCCCCCAGCAGGCCGACGACCGACATCGGTTCGCCGCATCGCACGCGCTGAGGTCGTCCCCGACGTCGGTCACTTCCTGCACATCGAGGCCCCCGAGGCGATCGCGGAACGGATCGCGGCATGGGGCGAGTCGTGTTCTTTCAGCCCTGCGAAAAGAAACCTCGAACGAAGCTCGGCCACGACAGGAAGTGACCGGGCTGATGCTCGGCCGCACTAAAGAAACGTCCATCCCTCTGAAAGTAAAGAAAAAGGAAGCAACCCTTATGAATACGACCAATCCTGGCGTTGCCCTGGTGACCGGCGCATCCTCTGGCATCGGCCTCGCCACTGCCAAAGCCTTGCGGAATGCGGGCTTTCGGGTGTTCGGAACGAGCCGCCGCGCAGCCGCGGAGAGATCCGACGGTATTACCATGCTGGCCTGTGACGTTACCGACGATGAGTCCGTGGCGAAACTGGTCGAGCGGGTCCTGGCCGAGGCCGGCCGCATCGATCTGCTCGTCAACAATGCCGGCATGGGTTTGCTTGGCGCCGCAGAGGAGTCCTCGACGGCCCAGGCGCTGGCGCTATTCGACGTCAATGTCTTCGGGGTTCTACGCGTCACCAGGGCGGTGCTACCGGCCATGCGCCAGCAGAGAAAAGGCAGAATCATCAATGTGAGTTCGGTGCTGGGCTTGATCCCGGCTCCCTATTCCGCCGTGTATGCGTCGACCAAGCATGCCATCGAAGGCTATTCTGAATCGCTTGACCACGAGCTTCGCACCTTTGGCATTCGTGTCGTGTTGGTCGAACCCGCCTATACAAAGACGGCATTTGAAGAAAACCTCGCCAAGCCAGACCTGTTGCTTGACATCTATGACGCCACGCGCGCCAGCATGGATGTGATCAATAAGAAAGCGATAGAAGCCGGCGACGCCCCGGAAGTCGTCGCCAGGACGATTGTCGAAGCGGCGACCACGATCGTTCCAAAGACACGCTACGCGGCGGGAAAAATGGCGCGACGGGTCAGTCTCCTGCGCCGTTTCGTCCCTGAATCCGCGTTCGACAAGAGTCTTCGAAAGCAGTACGGATTGCCGGTCTGACGACGATGAACATCCTGCTCATCGAGCCCCCCAAGCGATCGCGAAACGGATTGCGGCATGGGGCCGAGCAGCGGATCACTCGTCCTGGCCGAAGTCCGGACCATCGACAACGTGGCGCCAGGCCTCAACATGGAGTGTCATGAGCGTGCTTGAACTGAAGGTACCTCCGCCCATCGTGGCGCTTGTCCTGGCGCTTCTCATGTGGCTGACGCCGGCCGTCGCGGGCCTTGTGCAGATTCCCTATCTGGCCCGCGTGCTCTGCGCCGTCGTTTTGGTGTGCGTCGGCCAAGGCATCAGCATCGCCGGAATGGCTTCGTTTCGGCGCGCCAAGACCACCGTGAACCCGGTCAAGGCAGGCTTGGCGTCCTCGTTGGTCATCCGAGGCGTGTACCGGTATACGCGCAACCCCATGTATGTCGGGCTCCTGCTTACCCTGTTGGCATGGGCAGTGTTTCTGGCGAATCCGTTTGCTGTCCTATGGGTTGCCGTGTACGTGCTCTACATCACTCGGTTCCAAATCATTCCGGAAGAACGCGTGTTGACGTCTCTATTTGGGGCCGAGTACGAGGCTTACAAAGGCAGGGTACGCAGATGGGTATGAGGCCTCGCACTTCACCCGCCATCGGCCGCCGGGCGGTTGTGCGCCGACTGGTCGAGCAGGCCGTGGCGGTCGTCGAGATAGCGCAAGGTCCGGGCATCGGTCCGGATCCGACCGACGGCTTCGGGGCGACGAGTTCAGAACTGCAAACGTCGCGAATGGGCCGATGGCTGCCCATCCGCCAGTCGCCCCGCACCCTGCTCATGCATTGACCCCGGTGAGCCAATTCATGGCTCGCCTGCGCCACCCCCACGCCACGGCGTCCACACAAACGCCACCAGCGCCTGCACGTCGCGTTCGCGCTGGAACAGCGGGCTGTCGCGGTTGGCGGCGCCGTGGTGGTCGTTGAGGGTGAGGCCCAGGCTCACGGCCATGCTGGGGGACAGGCGCTGGGACCAACTGGCGCGCAGCGCGGCGCCGAAGTAGCCGGCGCGGGCGTCATAGGCGGCGCGGGTGCTGGTCGCATAGGCTGGGTCCACTTGATAGAAGTACCTCTGCAGTTCTTCGCTGGCCCAGGTGGCCTGTGCACTGAGCTGGACCTGGCTGCCAGCCAGTGGCCAGCCGCGCTGGCGCCAGCGCAGCTCGGGTTGCACCACGTAGCCGCGGCCTTCAATGCTGCCCCAGTCGGTGGAGAACACGCCGCGCAGCTGCAGGTGGGCGCTGAGCTGCTGGCCGCCACCGAGGTTTCTGCGGTAGATGGCTTGCGGGCCGAGCTCGAAGGTGTAGTCCAGGCCGGGCATGCCGGCACGGGCGGGGCTGTCGCGGGCATTGAAGGCGGCGGCGGCGGAAATGTCCAGCTCGAACTCTCCCGTGTTGAGCAGCCGCCCGCGCACGCCCTCGTCGTCCACGCGCAGGCGCTCGCCGCGGTAGATCACGATGGGCACGACGGCGGCGCGGTTGTGGGTGCTGCCGGCTGCCGGATAGTCCGGCCCGCGCACGCCCACGACGGCAAGGCCGGCTTCCCACAGCGGACGGGCTGCGGGGTTGGGGGACTCGGGCACGGCAGGCGCTGCGTCGGCCCCCTGCGCCCAGGCGGAATGCGTGGCGAACAGGGCGGCAGCAAGAACGGTCAGGACTCGGGTCACGGCGGATGGTCGTGGCACCCCCACATCGGGGTGCCGTGACGATACCCGAGACCATCACCTCAGCACCGCTTCACCCCCGCCTGAGCTTGGCCATCTCCTCGCCCACCAGCCGCACCACCAGCCGGTCCAGCGTCTGTACCGAATACTGCTGCACGTCGTGCACGGTCTGCGAACCGGGGCCGCTGCCGGGGTCTGCCGCATCACGGTAGGTCAGGAAGACGAAACGGCCGGCGGTGTACTGGGCCATCTGGCGGAAGATGTATTCGCCGACCGGGTCCAGGCCGCTGGCGCCGACGGCGAACAGCTTGATGCCCTTGGCAAGCGCGGCCTGCATGTCGCGGTCGTATTGCGGGCAGGCGCCGGGCCGCCCCAAGCCTGCCTGCCACCCCCTCGGGGGGTTGACGCCGTAGGCGTCGGGGGCTGTCATGCATCCGCCGTAATCGAGGTGCGGCGGTGCATCGGCCACCAGCACGACCATGCGGGCGGCTTCGCGGCGCCAGCTCAGGCCGTGCACGACTTCATGCAGCGCCTCGTTCAGCGCTTCGGGCGTGTCGCCACCGCCGCCGGCCTGCAGCCGCGCCAGGCCTTGCTGGAAGGCGGCCAGGTCGTGGGTGAAGTCCTGCGTGCGGGTCAGGAACGCGTCGCCACGGTCGCGGTAGGCCACCAGGCCGTAGCAGACGTCGGGCTGGCCCGGCAGGCGGGCGATCTGCTCGGCCATCGCGCGCATCGAGGCCTTGAGCTTGGCGATCTCGTCGTCCATCGAGCCGGTGGCATCGATCAGGAACACCAGGTCCAGCCGGGCTTGCGCCGCCGGCAGCGCGCCCAGGCGCAGCTGCAGCGCCTGCGGCTGGCCGCGCGTGAGCACCGCGCGCGCCTGCTGGCCGTTCTTGCGCACCGCCACGCCCAGCGTGCGCTCGTCTGCCACGCCCGGCGCGAGGAAGGCACGCGGGTGCAGCCAGACGTGGCCTGCCGTGTCAGTTCGGGCCCACATGACCGGCTGCGCAACGCCGGCGCGCTGCACGGCAACCTCGGCGTCGTGCACCGGGAAGCCTTGTGCGTCGGTCACCTCCAGCAGGTAGCGCTCGGCAATGTCGCGCTGGCGCACCGGCAGGCCGGGGTGGCGCTGGCGGTAGTTCAGGTACTCGCCGAAGTCGGCGTTGTCGTCGACCACGCCGGCCGTGACCACAGTCTCGGCCGGGCGCTGGCGAGCCGGCGATGACAAGGCCTGAGCGGCACCGGCGATCTTGCTGACACTGTCGGCCGAGGCCGCGTCGCGCATCGTCGCTTCCGCCAGCGGCTTGGCCGCCGGTGCCACCGACGGCATGGGTGGCGGCGCGGCCGGCGCTCTCTCGACAGCGCCTGAGGCCACGCTGGTCCGCGAGCCAGGCCCGGCGGACTCGCGGCGCAGCTCGCTCACACCCGATGTCACGCCCGATGGCCAGCCGGCCTCGCCGCCCTGCTCGCGCACCACCGGCAGGCGCCGGCAGTCGGTGGCCGAGGGCGCGTCGAAGGCCGGTGGCGTGAAGTCCGTGGCATCGGCCTGCTCGCCTTGCTGCCAGGCGGGAGGCCAGGGTTGGGAAGGCATGCCGGTGGCTGGCAGCTCACGCGCGTCGGCACAGGCGGTTGCCAGCGCCGCGGCCAGCAGGCCGGCAGTCAGCGTGATCAGCAGCGCCGGCACGCCGGGGCGGCGCGGCAAGGTCAGGGTGCGGTTCATCGTGGGTCTCCTCGAAATGACTCGATGAGGACTGACACGTGGCACGCGGCGCAGCAGGGTGAAAAATCTCACCAAACATCGCCAGAGAATTTTCGAAGCACTTTCACCCCGTTCCGTCACCCCGGCCGTATCACCGTGTGTGTGAGGCAGACTGCTACCCCGATGACACCCCCGCCCAGCGCCCCCGAACCGGACAGCGACGACGCCTTGATGCGTGCCTATGCGCTGGGCGACGCGCGTGCCTTCGAGCAGCTCTACAGCCGCCACCAGGCGGGGCTGTACCGCTTCGTGCGCCGGCTGCTGGGCACGGCGCTGGCCGCGCAGACCGACGAGGTGTTCCAGGACACCTGGCTGCGCGTGGTCAACGCCCGCGCGCAATGGCAGCCGCAGGGCGCGAGCTTTCGCACCTGGCTCTACACGCTGGCGCAGAACCGGGTGATCGACATCTGGCGCCGCAGCGGGCGCGAGGTGGCCATGGGCGACAGCGAGGACGGCACGCCGTGGGAACCAGCCGGTGGCGACGCCGCCTGGCAGCAGTGGCCCGCACCGCCCAGCCCGGCCCCGCAGGGCGACGAGCTGGCCTTCTGGCGCCGCGCCGGCGAGCGCCTGCTGGCCTGCCTGGAAGAGCTGCCGCTGCCGCAGCGCAGCGCCTTCCTGCTGCACCATGACGACGAACTGCCGCTGGCCGAAGTGGCGCGTGCGCTGGAGGTGGGTTTCGAGACGGCCAAGACCCGGCTGCGCTACGCGATGAGCAAGCTGCGCACCTGCATGGGCGCCTACCTGGCACCGCTGCAGAAGGAGGCGTCATGAAACATCGTGTGCCCGACGCTCACTGGCGGGCCGAGCGCCGGGCCGCCCCAAGCCGGCACGCATCCCCCCGGGGGATCGGCCGACGTATTCGGCGGCCGAGGGGTTGTCATGAATGACGAAGCACGGGACGCCTACCTGCAGAGCGCGCTGAAGCACGCCCCGGATGCCCTCGCCGGCCCGCCGCCGGCCCTGAGCGAAGCCATCCTGCGCGAGGCCCAGGCCAAGGCGCGCGACCCCAGGCCGGCACCTCCTGCGCGGTCGCGCAAAAGCTGGTGGGACTGGCTGAGCCGGCCGTCTGCCGCCAGCGGCTTTGCCGGCGTGATGCTCGCGGTGCTGGTGGGCCTGATGTGGCGCGAGCAAGCCAGCGACCTCGGGCCGCTGCGTGAACCCGCGCAGGCGGCCTCGACAACCGCAGGCACTTCACCCACTGCGCCGCAGGCCGAGCAAATGGCCGAGCAGATGGCCGATGCCGCAGCGCCCGCAGCAATCGCCGTTCGCCCGCAGCTGGAAGGCAAGGTCGAGCGGCAGCGAGCCGAAGCGCCCAAGCAGACGCCCAAGCCCGCGCCAGCGCCGGTCCTGGCTGCGCGCAAGGCAGCGCCACCGCAAGCCGTCGCGCTGGCCGAGGCGCCCCCCTCGCCTGCCCCTCCCGCAGCGCCCGCAGCCGCGCAGGCACCGGCCGCGCCGCCTCCGCCTGCCACGGCCATTGCCTCCGCCAAGATCGGCGCCATGGCCGACGCCGTGTCCAATGCCGCCGCCCCGGTGCCTGCACCTGTCGCCGAAGCCGCCAAGCCGGCTGCCACGCCGCCGGTTGAGGTGGCGCCGGCCGAAACCAGGGCTCAGGCCCGTTCCGAACGCTCGCCACAAGCCGGCCTGGCCGCCATCGCCGGCGCGTCCACCCACACCCTGGCCCGCATGGCGCCGGCCCTGCCTGCGCCAGCCGTCGCCGCGCTGACTGCCCTGCGTCAGGCCCTGGCCACCGAGCCTGCACGCTGGACCTGGCAGCGCGGCAGCGACACCCCGCCACAGCCCGTGACGCCTGCGCTGCGGGACTGGCTGGCCACGCTGGACCAGGCCGCGGCCGGCACGCCCTGGCAGCCCGCCCTGCCCGCTGGCAGCGCGCCGGCCCAGGCGCTGCGGCTGTTGCGCGATGGACAGGTTGCCGAGCTGCTTTGGTGGGAAGGCGACAGCCTGCGCTGGCAGCACGATACCCAGCCGCCGCAGCAGCTTTCGCTGCCCAGCGGACAAGGCCAGGCGCTGCAACAGGCACTGGAGGCTGCGACGCGCTGACCGGGCCAAGGCGCAGGAAGGCCCGGCCGCGCAAGCAGGCAGAACTTGTTGCAGGTCAAGCCGGCGTGGCCGGCGCCCGCGTAGTGTCGAAGACGCCACTCCGGGAAACCCAGATGAACGCGCCCGACCATGGTCAGCCACAACTGCTGATGACACCCGACACAGCCGGATCCCTCGCGCCGCATCCGGCCGGCCCGATGCTGCATCCCGCCACCCTTGTCATCCTGCAAGAGCACAGCATCACCTGCCAATTGCTGGATGCCTTGGCACAAGGTCTGGCCAAGCACCCTGCGGCAGAAGTCCTGCCCGATTTTGATGAACTGCGGGCGCTGCTGTGGGGCCTGGAAGAATCCCCGGAGCAACAGCATCACCGCAAGGAGTCGGAGCTGCTGTTCCCCAAGCTGCGCGCCAGCGTGCCGATGACCCGCTGCCTGCTGGACCGCCTGGAGGACGAACACGAGCAGGGCCAGCGCTGGTTGCGCGAACTGGAGCACGCGCTGCTGCGCTTCGAGATGATTGGCACGTCCCGGCGCGAGACCTTCGAGCGGCTGGTCCGCCGCCACACGCTGTTCCAGCGCGCGCACATGGCCGCCGAAGAGCGGCAGGTCTTGCCACTGGCCGAGCAATTCCTGGCCGAGCATGACTGGCGTGAACTCGCGCTGGCGTTCCCAGCCGGCGCCGACCAGCAGGCTGCGTCAGCCACCGGCTGCGACTGCCGCAGCGTGCTGGCACGCCTGGGCGCCGCAACGCGCGGGTCCGCGGTCCTGCGGGCGTGATGCGCCTGGCGTGAAGACGGCCGCGAAGGCGGCTGCTTGCGACGCTGCGACGCGCCAAGCTCAGTGCGACATCAGCACCGGCACGGTCATCGTCTGCAACACGCCGCGGGTGGCGCCGCCCAGCAGGCGCTCGGACCAGCGCGCATGGCCATAGGCGCCCATCACGATCAGGTCGGCGCTGGTGTCGGCCGCGTGCGAGAGGGTGGCGTTGGCAATGTCCAGCTCGGTGGCCAGGCAGGCCACGTCGGCGGTCACGCCCTGCCACATCAGCCAGCGCTGCACCGGCTTCAGGCTTTCATCGGACAGCTGGCCCAGGCCGGTGCCGCGCCGCCACAGCACCAGCTGCACCCGCTCGGCGCGCCGCAGCAGCGGCAGCGCGTCGCGCAAGGCCCTGGCCGCCTCGGCGCTGTCGTCCCAGGCCACCAGCGCCCGCTGCGCTACCGTCTCGAAATGTCCGGCATACGGCAGCAGCAGCGTGGGGCGGGCGCTTTCCAGCACCACACGCGCCACCAAGTCCTGCTGCGCCGGGCCGCCGGGGGCGTCGGGGTCGGCCTGGCTCAGCACGGCCAGGTCGCTGCAGTGGGCATGGCGCACAATGGATTCTGCCTTGTGGGCCTCGTCGACCACGGTCTCAACGGACCGCAGGCCCGCGGCTTCGCAGTCGCGCCGGAATCGCAGCGCCACCGCTTCGGCCTCCTGGCGAAGCGCATCGCGCGCCATCTCGGCCAGGCCGGCCAGGTTGCCCCCGTAGTCCACCCGCTGCAGCTCGATCAGCCCGGTGGGCGCCAGCCCGACCAGGTGGCAGGCCAGGTCGGCGGCCAGGCGACGGGCAAGCCGGGTGCGGGCCGCGCACTGCGCATCACTGTCCAGGTGGACCAGCAGGCTGCGATAGGTCATGGCAAGCTCCTTGGCGAACGAGGGTTCGCGGGCACCGCCGGATTCTTCGGCGGTGCCGCTCCGCCGCGCTTGATCTGCCGCAAGCGCAGCCCAGGTTCAAACGGCCTGCGCTGAATCAAGGCGCAGCACCTCCGGTTCGGCGATACCTGCAGGATGAACGCCGTGCCGCCAACTCCCGACAACCCCCGCGGCCTTGCCTCCGACGAAGTGCTCCGCCTGCGCTCACGCGACGGCCCGAACCTGCTGCCCGCCGCGCCGCGCCGCGGCCTGCTGCAGATGGCCTGGGAGGTCATGACGCAGCCGATGATCCTGTTGCTGCTGGTCACCGCCGGCCTGTACGGCCTGCTGGGCAACCGCGAGGACGCGGCGCTGCTGATGCTCTCGGCCCTGCTGGTCGGCGGGCTGGCGATCTACCAGGCGCACCGGACAGAGCGGGTGCTGCATGCGCTGAAGGACCTGTCGGCCCCGCGCTGCACCGTGATCCGCGATGGGCAGGCGCTGCGGGTCGCCAGCGCCGAGTTGGTCTGCGGCGACCGGCTGGTGATTGATGAGGGTGACCGGCTGGCAGCCGACGCGCGCCTGGTCGAAGGCGGCATTGTGCAGGTGGACGAGTCGCAGCTGACCGGCGAGTCGCTGCCGGTGCCCAAGCACCCGGGTGGCGAGGGCAGCGAGTCCAGCCTGTCGGCCGGCAGCCTGGTGGTCCAGGGCGACGGCGTGGCCGTGGTCACCGCCACCGGCGCCCGGACCACGCTGGGTCGCCTGGGCCACAGCCTGCAGCAGCTGCACCGGCGGCCCAGCCGGCTGGAGGCCGAGCTGAAGCAGCTGGTGCGGCGCGTGGCCATCATGGCGCTGCTGATCTGCCTGGTCAGCAGCAGCCTGCACGCCTGGCGCACCGGCTCCTGGTCCGAAGGGCTGCTGATCGGGCTGACCCTGGCGATGTCGCTGATCCCGGAAGAATTCGCAGTGGTCTGGACGGTCATGCTGGCCATCGGTGCATGGCGGCTGGCCCGGCAAGGCGTGCTCACCCGGGAGCCGCAGGCCATCGAGGCGCTGGGCACCGTCAGCGTGCTGTGCGTGGACAAGACCGGCACGCTGACGCGCAACGAGATGACCCTGGTGGCGCTGCACGACGGCGAAGCCCCGGTGGATGTGACCGGCCATGCACCGGGCGAGCACGCCGCGGCGCTGCTGGCCGGCGCGATGCGGGCCAGCCTGCCGCACGGCATCGAGCCGATGGACCGCGCGATCTTCCGCGCCGCGGGTGGCCCGCCGCCGTCCGACGGCCGCTTCACGCTGGGGCCGCGCCTGGGTGTGGGCCCTGGCAGGCCTTGGGTCACCCATTGGTGGCGGGACAGCGAGGCTGGGGGCGCCACCGTCTGGCTCAAGGGTGCGCCCGAAGCGCTGCTGGCCCAATGCAGCGGCGACCCGGCCCTGCTGGCGCGCCTGGCCGAGTGCGCGCGCAGCTGGAGCAGCGAAGGCATGCGGGTGCTGGCCGTCGTGTGGGGTCGGGCCGACAAGGCCTCCGACGATGGCAGCCTGCCAGCGGGCCTGGCGCTGGCCCCGCTGGGCCTGCTGGGTTTCCGGGATCCGTTGCGGGCCAACGTGCCGGCCGCCGTCGCGGCGTGTCGCGCGGCAGGCATGCGGGTCGTGATGATCACCGGCGACGCACCGCTGACGGCGCGCGCCATCGCCCTGCAGGCCGGGCTGCAGGCGGCGGCGCCCGAGGTGCTCACCGGCGTGGCGCTGGCGGGCATGAGCGACGCCGAGCTCAGGCAGCAGCTCGCCAGCGTGCAGGTCTTCGCGCGGGTGGACCCGGCGCAGAAGCTGCGCATCGTGCAGGCGCTACAGCAGCGCGGCGAGGTGGTGGCAATGACAGGTGACGGTGTCAACGACGCGCCCGCGCTGCGCGCCGCCGACATCGGCGTGGCCATGGGCCAGCGTGGCACCGACGTGGCCCGCGAAGCCGCCGCGCTGGTGCTGCTGAACGACGACTTTGCGTCGCTGGTGCAGGCGGTGCGCGCCGGCCGGCGCATCTTCGCCAACCTCCACCAGGCATTGGGTTACCTCTTTGCGGTGCATGTGCCCATCGTCGGCGTGTCGCTGCTGCCGGTGCTGATGGGCGGGCCGGTGCTGCTGCTGCCGATGCACGTGGTGGCGCTGGAGCTGATCATCGACCCGGCCTGCTCGCTGGTCTTCGAGGCCGAGCCTGCGAGCGCGGACAGCATGCGCGTGCCGCCGCGCGCGGCCAGCGCCAGGCTGTTCACGCTGCGGGCCGCGTTGCGCTCGCTGGCGGTCGGCGGGCTCTCTTTCCTCGGGGTGCTGCTGGTCCAGGCCCTGGGGCACCGCGCCGGCTGGTCGGACGAAGGCCTGCGCCTGGCCAGCCTGGCCTCCATCGTCGCCGGCAACCTGCTGATGCTGGCCTGGTTCCGCGGCCGCCACCCGCGCGGCGCACCCGGCAACACGGCGCTGCAGGTGCTCATCGCCGGCATCGGCCTGGGTTGGGCCGCACTGCTGGCGCTGCCTGCGCTGGCCCGCGTCTTCGGTCTGCCGCCCGACCTGCCATGGCGATGGGCCTTGCTGCCCGCCGCGGCGGCCCTTTGGTGCACCGCGCAACTGGCCTGGCGCAGGACGTGGCGGACCTGAGCCGGTTCAGTCCAGGCTCACCGCGCACGCAGGACCCCGCTTGTCCATGCCCGCGGAAAGGTTCGGTTACCAGCACAGGCCCGGCCTGTCGCAACATCACGGCATGACACCAGACAAGCTTGAAGCCATCGGACAACGCGGGGAGGCCTGCATCATCCTGCGAGAAAAAGTCGCCCACCCGAATGGCAGCGTTGAACTGAGCTACCGGCTCGCCACCGGCGAACGCCTGAAGACCACCGATTTGCCCGACGAATTTGAAACGCCGGATGGCAAGCGGAGGTTTCGGCTGCGCGGCGCCCGGTAGGGCACGGTATAGCCCGCGAAGCTCAGCCGCCGTTGTCCTCGCCGGTGCGCAGCCCCAGGCGCTCCAGCCGGTAGCGCAGGGTGTCCCGTGAGACACCCAACAAGCGCGCTGCGGCGCTGACGTTCTGGCCGCTGCGGTCCAGCGCGCGTTGCACCAGGCGGCGCTCCATGCGTTCGAGGTTCAGGTCTTCGTCGTCTGCCGCTTCTTCTGCCAACGCGGCCAGTGCAGCAGCCAGCGGCCCATCGACCAGGAAACGCAGCTCGGCCGGGCCGATGTTCGTGTCCGTCGCCATCAGCACCGCCTGCTCGATCGCGTTGCGCAGTTCACGCACATTGCCGGGCCAGGCGTGGCCCAGCAGGCGGCGTTCGGCTTCGGCCGAAAAGCGCAGGCCGGGCTTGCGGTAGCGGCCGGCGTGCAACGCGAGGAAGTGGCGGGCCAGCAGCACGATGTCGCTGCCGCGCTCGCGCAGCGGCGGCACGGTCAGCTCGATGATGCGCAGCCGGTAGTACAGGTCGGCGCGGAAGCTGCCCGCGGCCACCATCTGCTGCAGCGGGCGGTTGGTAGCGCTGATGACGCGCGCGTCCACCGGCCGGCTGTGCAGGCCGCCGAGCCGGCGCAGCTGTTTCTCCTCCAAGAGCTTCAGCAGCTTGACCTGCGTGGCCAATTCGGTCTCGCCGATCTCGTCCAGGAAGACGCTGCCGCCTTCTGCCGTTTCCAGCAGGCCGGCCTTGCGCTGGCGCGCGTCGGTGAAGGCGCCGCGCTCGTAGCCGAACAGCTCGGCCTCGACCAGCTGCGAAGGCAAGGCACCGCAGTTCAGCTCGACGAAGGGGCGGGCTCGGCGCGGGCCGCCGAAGTGCAGCGCACGCGCCACCAGTTCCTTGCCGGTGCCGGTCTCGCCGACGATCAGGGCCGCCGCCGGCTGCGCGTCGGCCAGCTGGGCCTCGGCGTCCAGCAGCGTGGCAATCGACGCTTTCAACGCGCGCATTGGCGGGGACTCGCCAATGATCTTGTCCAGCCCGCTGCCTTGTGCCTCGCGCTGGGTGTAGTAGTCCACCGCGTTGGCCAGGCGGCCCTGGTCCAGCAGGCGCTCGATCAGCAGCTTGACCTCGCCCAGCACCAGCGGCTTGGTCAGGAAATCTGCCGCGCCGGCCTTCATCGCCTCGACGGCCAGCTCGGTGCTGCCGTAGCCGGTCATCATCACGACGCGGATGTCCGGGTCCTGCGTGCGGATGCGGCGCAGCGCCTCCAGCCCGCTCTGGCCCGGCAGGTTGTGGTCGCACAGCACCAGCTCCGGCCGCCAGCTCGCCAGCTGCGCCAGCCCTTCCTCGGCACTGGCCGCCGTGCGCGCCTCGTAGCCCTGGCGTTCCAGGTAGACGGCGAGGTTGCGCGCCAGCGTGGTCTCGTCTTCGATGATCAGGATGGCCAGGCCCATGCGGTGCTCGGTTTCTCTTCTTATGCGTTGGCAGGTTTCAGCAGCACGGTGGCGCGAGTCTGGCCAGGGCGGCTGCTCAGTTCGATGCGGCCGCCCAGCCGGTCCACGGTGCGGCGCGCCAGCGTCAGCCCCATGCCCAGGCCGCGTGGCTTGGTGGTGGCAAAAGGCTTGAAGACTTCGGCCAGGCGCTCGGGGGCGATGCCGGTGCCGGGGTCGCTCACCGTCAGCGCGAGCATCGCGCCGGCACGTTCGACACTGACCTCGACCAGTGCGCCGGCCGCGGTCGCTTCCAGCGCATTGGCCAGCAGCGAATTCAGCACCTGGGCGATGGCCACCTCCTCGCCGTGCGCCTCGGGCAGGCCGGGCTCGGTGCGCAGGCTCAGCTGTTTGCCCTGGCCCTGGAAGACCGGGGCGAAGCGCTGCTCCGCGGCGGCCAACAACGCGCCCAGGTCGGTGCTGCCGCGCACTTCTGCAGGATGCTGCACATAGCTCAGCAGCGTGCGCACCAGATGCTCGATGCGGTCCACATGGCCAATGGTCTCGCGGGCATCGGCCGGCGTGGCCTCGCCAATTTCCAGCTGCAGCTCGGCACTGGAGCGGATGGAGGCCAAGGGGTTGCGGATGCTGTGCGCAACCGACGCGGCGATCTCGCCGGTGCGTGCCATGGCCTCCGCCTCGATCAGGCGCTCGCGCTGCGCCTGCAACTGCCGGCTGGCCTTGCGCACAAAGCCCAGCAGCGCCAGGTACAGCAGCAGGCCGCTGATCAGCGTGCCGCTCCAGACGGCAAAGCCGGCCTCGCGCAGCGTGGCGTTCAGCTCGGTGGGCACGCGGTAGAGCTCCACTGCGCCGATGGGCGCGCCGCCGGTCTTCTGCTCGGCGTCATAGACCGGCAGGTAGCTCTCGACAAAGTGCAGTTGGCCGGGACCCAGCGCCATGTGCTCGGCCTTGTCGCCCGCCGCCACCGGCCCGCGCTCGACCACGGTCTCGCCACGCAGCGAGCGCAGCAGCTCGTCGTTGTCCTCGAACTGGCGGCCGGTCAGCAGCGATTCGCTGGACCACAGCACCGCGCCGCTGCGGTCGTAGACATTGGCGCGAAGCACGTCCGGCATGGCCGCCACGTGGCCGAAGAACTCGGCCAGCGCGGCCTCGCGGCCGGGCGTGGGCCCGCTGGTGAAATGGCGCGAGACGGACTGGGTGGCAACGATGCTTTGCACGAACTGCCGGCTCAGCTCGGCATCGTGCCGCAGCAGCAGCGTCTGCACCACGGCCGCCAGGCCCAGCGCGAGCAGCACGCTGACCAATGCTGCCGCGGCGAGGCTGATGCGCGAGAACCAGCGCAGCAGGTCGAACTCCTGTCGCGGCGAGGCTTTGAGACGGAACAGCGGCATCCAGGGCAATCGTTTGATGGCGTGGTTGAAGGAAAGGGACCGAAGACACAAGTCGCAACGCCTGTGCCACCGGCAAAGTGAGGCGCAGCGGGGGCAGATCGCCCAGTGTCGGCGGCAACTGGGGCAGATCCCCCACCAGCACCCCAAGGGTGGTGGGGCATTTGGCCCGGTCTTGACGGGCTTGCCCTGTCCGGCAGGCCCAAGTGCTTGATTTTGAACGGTTTGGTTCAAGGGCCTGGCCTGGCACGTTGCGCGCAACAGTGAAGTGATCTTTCACCCCACGGAGCGCCCGCCCATGTCTGCTTTCTCCCCCAAGTCCTTCGCCCGTCAAAGCCGCCTGTTTGCCACGGCGCTGCTGTTGGTCGGCAGCGCTGGCCTGGCCCAGGCCGCCACCTCCGCCGCCTGCAGTGGCGGCAGCTTCGCCGCGCTCGGCAAGAGCGGCAACTTCAAGCTGGACCTGAAACCGGCGCAACTCACCGGGCCCTTCCTGGTCCAGGGCAAGTACGTGGCCTTCGAGATCGACCCGGCCACGCTGGCCATCCGCAACTACGTGCTGACGGGTGCTGCCAACAGCAAGGACCTGACCGGCGGCGTGCGCACGGCCATCTTCGCCAGCAAGGTGCCGGACCTGCAAGGCGTGGCGCTGACGGGCAACCTGAAGCTGGAATCCAAGGACGGTAGCTTGAGCGTGCTGCGCGGCAAGGCGGTGAAGCTGAAGATCCAGGCCAAGGATTGCGCACAAGGCGGCGTGTTCCAGATGGAAGCCGAGCGCGAGGATGGCAAGACGACCCTGTTCACCCACACGCTGGCCGAGAGCACGCAGAACGCCAACCTCACGCCGTTCTATTTCGACAACCGCAACTTCCGCAACCGCGAGGGTGACGTGGTGCCTTTCGGCGACACCACGCTGGTGGTGCCGGCCCGGGTCAATTTCGGCAACGACTTCTCGTCCAAGTTCGTCGGCCGCGACAGCGCGCAGCTGGCCACGCGCCGCAGCGAAGCCACCTGCAACAACACCATCATCAACCGCAACGGCGCACCAGTCAGCGTGAAGCATTGCGGCGGCGTGTCGCGCTGGGACGTGCAGAGCGGCGGCCGCATGGGCATGGTGCTGGGCGAAGACGCGACCGAGGTCTCGCCGTCTGCCACCGATTGCAGCGCCGACTGCCAGGCCCAGAACCAGACCCAGGGCAAGGCCACCGTGCTCGGCTTCCCGTTCCCGGTCGCGCCGGCAGACCGCCTCGCGCCACGCGCACCCTGAGGTTCAGATGACGTAAATGTCATCCAGCGGTCAGCGATGCAAACGGTCACGGGTCGCTAGACTCGCGGCATGCGCGTCCTGATCGTGGAAGACGAGGCCAAGACGGCCGATTACCTGCTGCGCGGGTTGACCGAGCAGGGCCATGTGGTGGACGTCGCCCGCAACGGGATCGACGGCCGCCACGCCGCGCTCGAAAACGCTTACGACGTGCTGGTGCTGGACGTGATGCTGCCCGGCATCGACGGCTTCCAGGTGCTGCGCGACGTGCGCCGCAGCAAGGACATGCCCATCCTGATGCTGACCGCACGCGACAGCGTCGAGGACCGGGTGCGCGGCCTGCAGGATGGGGCCGACGACTACCTCGTCAAGCCATTCTCCTTCCTCGAACTGAGTGCCCGGCTGCAGGCCCTGGGGCGGCGCAGCCGACAGCAGGAGGCCAGCACGCTGACGATTGGGGACATGGTGCTGGACCTGATGAGCCGCAAGGTGCACCGCGGCGGCGACCGCATCGACCTGACGGCCAAGGAGTTCTCGCTGCTCAGCACGCTGGCTCGCCGCAGCGGCCAGGTGCTATCGCGCACCGAGATCGCCGAGCTGGTCTGGGACATGAACTTCGACAGCAACACCAACGTGGTCGAGGTCGCCATCAAGCGGCTGCGCGCGAAGATCGACGGGCCGTACCCGAACAAGCTGCTGCACACGCTGCGCGGCATGGGCTACGTGCTGGAAGAACGCCAGGGCACCTCCTCGCCCGCGGCCAGCGCCGCGCCATGATCCGCTCGCTGGCCAGCCGGCTGACCGCGCTGTTCGCGGCCTGCGCGTCGGTGGTCTTCGTCGTTGCCGGCGTCATCATCTACCTGGTGCTGCAGGCCGGCATCAACGACCAGCTGCGCTACGAGCTGGGCTTGCGCGGCGGCTGGGTCGAGTCCAGCGTGCTGCGCACGCAGAGCGAGTCGCAATGGCGGCTGTGGCTCACGCCGACCATGGACGCGATGGAAGCCGAACGCAGTGGCATGCGGGTCTGGCTGCTCAGCGACCGGCCGGGCTTCAGCTACGGCACGCCCACGCCGGACGTGGTCGCGCTGTCGCAGCAGAGCGGCTTCGGCTTGCTGCTGGCGAATGGCCACGGGCCGGCCTGGATGACCTGGTCGCGCACGCTGCCGGCCGATGGCGACCGGCCCGAGGTGCGGCTGGTGCTGGCCAAGGACCCGGCGCGCTTCTGGGACACGCTGAACGCCTTCCGCCTGACGTTGGTCGTGCTGGGCAGCGCGGGCGTGCTGGCCGTTGCGGTGCTGGGCTATGGCATGGCGCGCTTCGGGCTGCGGCCGCTGCGCCGGCTGTCGCGCCAGGCCCAGGCGCTGGACCCGAACCACAAGGGCCAGCGGCTGGCGCTCAAGCCCATGCCGGCTGAGCTGGACGACCTCACCGCCTCGTTCAACGGCGCGCTGGCGCGGCTGGAAACCGCCTACCAGCAGCTCGAAGGCTTCAATGCCGACGTGGCCCACGAACTGCGCACGCCGCTGACCAACCTGATCGGCCAGACCCAGGTGATGCTCACGCGCCCGCGCAGCGCAGCCGAACTCGAAGAGGTGCTGCATTCGAACCTGGAAGAGATGGAACGCCTGAAGGCCATCGTCAACGACATGCTGTTCCTCGCCCGCGCCGACCAGGGCGCCGCGGCCTCGCGCCAGCTGGCCGTGTGCATGGCAGACGAGGTGCGCAAGGTTGCCGAATTCCTGGAGCCGCTGTTCGACGATCGCGGCGTGACGCTGCGGGTCGAGGGCGACACCAAGTGCAGCGTGGAGACCGCGCTGCTGCGGCGCGCGCTGAGCAACCTGATGCGCAATGCGATCCAGCATGCCGCTCCGGGCGACGAGGTGCAGGCGAGCATCCTGCGCGAAGGCGCCAACGTGCGGCTGGCCGTCACCAACCCCGGCCCGGAAATTCCTGCGCAGCACCTGCCGCATTTGTTCGACCGCTTCTACCGCGTCGACAGCGCACGCCTGAGCAGCGGCGGCAACCACGGCCTGGGCCTGGCCATCGTCAACGCCATCGCGGTGATGCACCGCGGCACGGTGTTCGTCGAGTCTGCCAACGGCCTGAACACCTTCGGCCTGCTGCTGCCCGCCGAGGGCTGAACCCGCCATGCAGTGCCACCTGGGAAGGTGGCACTGCCGCCCGGATGACAAATTTGTCATCGGAGCGTCAGGCTTGCGTCGGCTGCGGGTTTCTACCATGAAGGCACTGAATCGACGACCGGCTTCCCCGCTCTGAGCCACCCACTGCCTCGCAGTCGGCCGCCACTTCGTGACCTCGTCGGTCACACCTGTCAAGCGAAAGGAATTTCCATGCAAGTCACTCGTTTCCTGGGCGCTGCCGCCCTGGGCCTGGCCGCCCTCACCGGCGTGGCCCGTGCCGAAGACAACACCGGCACCGTCAATTTCGACAACCAACCCACCCTCAGCCGCGCCGAAGTGCAGGCCGACCTGGTGCTGTGGCGCCGTGCCGGGCTGGACATGCTGGCCGCGCAGGAAGACAGCTACGTCGTCTTCAGTGCCGACTACAAGCGCCGCATGGCCAACTACCAGCAATGGCGCCATGGCCCGGAATACCTGGCCGAAGTGCAACGCCTTGGCGGCCACGTCACGACGGCGGCCTCGGGTCAGGGCCAGTCCTCGCAGAACTGATGCCTGCCGACCGGCTCCGCCGGTCGCTTGCTCCCTAAACCGGCCCTGGCCGGTTTTTTCATGCCCGCTCGGCTGGTGCCGGGTTCGCCTGCGTGGCCGGTGAGGGCCGGCGAACCAGGCCGGCGATACTCCCGCAACTGGATGGCGAGAGTTCTCCGATGAACAGTGGATGGCAATGGCAATGAGCAGCCCGGCAAGCCGCGGCAGCGTGGTCTGGCTCAGCACCGACCCTCAGGCGCCCTCGTTCCGCCACCGGCTGGCGCCGGTGATGCCGGTGGTCGAATCGCTGGGCTGGCGCAATGAACTCCGGGTGTTGCCCGAGCGCCTGTATGGCTGGCGCATCTGGCAGCTGCGCCACCTGTTGCGCGCAAGTTCGGCCGTGGTGCTGCACAAGCTGCGGCTGGAGCCATGGGAGATGCGGCTGCTGCAGCGTCTGCAGCCGCGCAGCATGTTCGACCTGGACGACGCGATCTGGCTGCGCCAGCCCAAATACATCGGTCACCTGCGGCCGGCTTCGCCGCGCAGGCGGCGCAATTTCGAGGCCGCCTGCCGGCAGTCACGCCTGGTCACGGTGGGCAATGCCGAGCTGGCCCGCCATGCCACGGCCGGCGGCGCGTCGCGGGTGGAGATCGTGCCCACGCCGGTCGACGCTGCCGCCTACCCGGCCCAGCGCAGCGGCTCAAGCAGCGGCGCCACGCTGGCCTGGGTCGGCCTGCCGCACAACCTGGCCTACCTGGCGCCGCTGCGGCCGGTGCTGGCCAGGCTGGCGCAGCGGCATCCCGAACTGAAGCTGCGTGTCATCAGCTCGGACTGGCCGGACTGGGACGACGTGCCGATCGAGAAAGTGCACTGGTCGGCCGAGGGCGAGACGGCCGCGATCGCCGGTGCAGACATCGGCCTGATGCCGCTCAGCGACGACCCGTTTGCGCGCGGCAAGTGCGCCTTCAAGCTGTTGCAGTACATGGCCGCCGGCCTGCCCTGCGTGGCCTCGCCGGTGGGCGCGAACTGCGAGGTGGTGGTCCCTGGCCAGACCGGCTGGCTGGCCAACAAGCCAGCCGAATGGGAACACGCGCTGGAGACGCTGATCCAGCATCCCGAGCAGCGCCAGGCCATGGGCACCGCCGGCCGCCAGCGCGTGCTGACCCACTACGACCGGCCGCTGCTGTCCGGCCGCATGGCCCGCCTGATCGACCGGCTGGCCTCCGGACAGTTCGACCGGCCGGCCAAGCTGCGGGTCAGATAGACGGCACTCACCTCGCTGGATCGGCCTCCGAAGCTTCGTCCGGCAATTCCCGCGCCAAATCGAACAAATGGCCCATGCGGTGGGCCTTGGTGTCCAGGTAGGCGCCGTTGCGCGTGGTGCGGCCCACCTGCAGCGAGACGCGCTCCACCACGTCCACGCCGTGGGCCTTCAAGCCTTCGATCTTGCCGGGGTTGTTGGTGAGCAGCTTGACCGAGCGGATGCCCAGCTGCGACAGCATGGTCGCGGCAAAACCGTAGTCCCGCGCATCGGCCGGCAGGCCCAGCAAGCGGTTTGCATCCAGCGTGTCGACGCCGGTTTCCTGCAGCGCATAGGCGCGGATCTTGTTCAGCAGCCCGATGCCACGGCCTTCCTGGCGCAGGTAAAGCAGCGCGCCGCGGCCAGCCGTGGCAATCGCCTTCAGCGCGCTGCGCAGCTGCGGCCCGCAGTCGCAGTGGCAGCTGCCGAAGGCGTCCCCGGTCAGGCATTCCGAATGCAGCCGCACCAGCACCGGCTCGCCCGTGGACAGGTCGCCAAAGCACAGCGCGGCATGTTCCAGCCCGGTGGCCGGTTCCTTGAAGCCATGCAGCCGGAAGTCGCCATAGGCAGTGGTCAATCGGCAGCTGGCTTGTTCTGGTTCGAGATGCATGGGTGGTCGCTGAAGGATCGCTGGCAGCCAGTTGCCAGGGCGCGCCGCTGGCGCGTCACAGCCCGGCAATGGCCTCCGGAGCGTCATTTTCGACGATTGCGAAGAGCTGCTGCCCGCGAGGGGTTGTCGTCGCCCTTCAAATCCGTTCAACAGGAGGCTTCAGGCACGGAAACAGCGCCCACCCATCGCCAGGCCTGCGCACGATCTGCATCGCACCAAGAGGCGGTCTCAGCCTGAGGTCTGCAAGCGGGTCGGAACATCGGGCGCGAGCACGGACAGCTTGCCCTGCGGCGTTCGAACCAGCAGCAGCGGCACCTTGCTTCGCCGGCTGACGGACTCGGCCTCGCTGCCGAGGGCGGCGCGGCTCAGGCCTCGTCTGCCATGGGTGCCCATGACGATGAGCTCGGCCTGGTACTCGTCGGCTTGCGCGAGCACCACGTCGGCCACCTGGTCCGCGCCAATGTCGCGCACCACGAAGTCGGCCCTGGCGCCTGCCTCCTGGGCCTGCGTGCAGGCCGCTGCAGCGAGTTCCTGGCTGCGCTGCCGCATCAGCGCCACGGTGCTCAGCAGACCATCCGCAGAAGCGAAGCCCATGTGGAGTTCAGAGGTGTCCACCACGACCAGGATGCGCAGTTCGGCCTGCAGCTCCGTTGCCAGCTGAATGGCCTCGCGGAGACCTTGCTGCGAGGTCTCACCGCCGTCAAAAGGGACCAGGATGCGACGGTACATGCGAATGTCCTCCGGTTCTGACGCGCCTCGGCACCCAGGCACCAGGATGGGCACCCCCGGCAGGCCGAGGTCAGTCCCGATCGATGCTACCGAGGCGCCAAGGCGACAGCTTGCGCCAGCGCAAGCCACGTCAAAGAGGGTGTCACCAGCCGCCATCGAGGCCACGCCCGTCTGAGCGAAGATCATTGCAGCGCCGCCAACAGGCCCTGCGCGGCACGCCAGTCGGCCGTCTTGAATCCCTCGGTGAAGCGTGCGAGAACGGGCTCGAGCAAGGCCCTGGCCTCCTGCGCGCGGTCTCGCGCCTGCCAGTGGCTGGCGAGGCTGCTGGCGGTGCGCAGTTCCCAGGCAGCGGTGCCCTGCTGGCGCGCCAGCGCCAGTGAGCGTTGCAGCAGCGCTTCGCCACGCGCCAGGCTGGCGGGCGTGGCCTCGTGCAGAGCGCGTTCGCCCAGGCGGCGCAGCACTTCGGGGGCGCACCAGCCCACCATGCCGGCCTCGACGCGCTGGATGCAGGAGGGCGACAGCCAGCGTTCGTCCAGGGTGGCAAGGTGGTCGGCGAGCACCTCGTCGGGCTCGTCGAAGAAGCCGGCATCCTGCATCGCCGGGAGCGGGCTGCCGGCGCGCAGCGAGAGCACGTCGCCGAAGCGCTTGCCCCAGCGCAGCCAGTAGCCGAAGCCCTGGATGGTTTCGACGTCGGTGACCTGGGCGGCCAGCGCACGCGCGGTGTCGTCCAGCCCGCTCCACAAGGCCACCGGCATCGAGCCCATCACGATGGCCTGGCATTGGGCGAGCGGCGAGTCGGTGCGCGCCTGGTCCATGGCCTCCAGCGCCATCGCGGCGGCGCGCTCGGGAAGGCCTTGCATCCACAGCGCGCGTGCCAGCACCACCCGCATGGACACGCGCAGCTCCACCGGCGAAGGGTTGTAGGCCAGCGGGATGGTGCGCCAGGCTTCGTGCAGGACACGCCGGGCCATCTCGGTGGCTTCGAGGTGCCGGCCCATGAAGTGCAGGTTCTGCGCCTGGATGCGGCCGGCGACCAGGTGCGCCACCGGGTCGGCTATGGCCTCGGCGGTTTGCGTCAGCCGGTCTGCCCATTCGCCGCCAGAGCGGAAGTCGCCCTCCGCGACGGAGAGTGCCCACATGCTGTTGCAGGCGCCGAAGCGATGCAGCAGGCTGGTCGCGTCAGGCGCCATGGCCGACAGGCTTTTCAGCGCCGGCGCGAGGGCCTGCATCCGGGCGCTGCCGCCGGTGCCCAGGCAGCCGACCAGGAAGATCAGCCGCATGTGGGGCGAGCTGATCGCACCGCTGGCCCCCTTGGCTGCCGGGTCCATGCCGCGGGCCACCAGCGCTTCCATGGTTTGTTCCACGCGGCGGGTGAACTCGTCGACCAGCAGCATCTGCCGGCCCAGCGCAAAGCTGGAAAGGGTCAGCTCGATGCCGAGTTCGACGTCGCCGCCAGGCGTGAAGGCCCAGTCCAGCGCGGCGCGGCTGTCGTCGATCAAGGGCGCATACCGCAGCAGCCATTGCGCGCGGCTCATGCCATCCCAGCGGCGCTCGGCCTCGGTCAGGGCCGAGGCGAGCCACAGCGCATGCCGGCGGCTGACGGCATCGCGCTCGCGGGCTTCGTCGAGCCTGGCGCTGGCGTAGGCGCGTGTGGTGTCGAGCAGGCGCAGGCGCCCGGGCTCGCTGCCGCGCACCGGCGCCACCAGCGACTTGGCGACCAGGTCCAGCAGGTCTTCCTGCACGCTGGTGGCGTCGGCCGCAGGGCCCGTGGCAACCTCGATGGCAGCGTCCAGCGTGAAGCCGTTGCGAAAGACCGAGAGCCGCCGCAGCACCTGTTGCTCGCCGGGCGACAGCAGCTGGTAGCTCCAGTCCAGCAAGGCGAACAAGGTGGTGTGGCGAGCGGGTGCGGCGGTTGGCGGGCCTGGCAGCTGCAGCAGCCGCTGCTCGACCTGGCGAGCCAGCGCCGCGAGCCCCAGCGCGCCGGCGCGGGCCGCGACGATCTCGATCGCCAGCGCAATGCCATCGAGCCGCGTGCACAGCGCAACCAGCAGCGGCAGCTCCGCGTCCTGCAGCACGAAGCCGGCACCTGGCACGCCCGCCCGCTCGATGAACAGGCGCAGCGCGGGGAAGTCCAGCGCCTGGCTGGCCGACACCACCTCGCCCGGCCGCGGCAGCCGCATCGGCGCGAGCCGGTACAACCACTCGCCTGCGGCCCGCAGCGGCTCGCGGCTGGTGGCCAGCACCGCGGTCGCCGGCCCGGCGCCCAGCAGTGCCTCGGTCACCTGGGCCGCGGCCTCGATCACGTGCTCGCAGCTGTCCAGCACGAACAGCGCGCGCCGGCCGGCGGCCCAGCGCTGCAAGGCCGCCAGGGCCTCGACGCCGCTGGCCGCACAGCCCAGCGCGGTCACCACGCCTTGCACCGCCAGCTCGGCATCGACAAACGGGGCCAGGTCGATGAAGTGCACGCCGTCCGGATGCTCGCTCGCGGCCAGGTGGGCCGCCGCCAGTGCCACCGTGGTCTTGCCCATGCCGCCGGTGGCCAGCACGGTGACGAAGCGGTGCGCGCGCAGTTCGCTGACGACGCGCTGGATCGCGTCGTCGCGGCCGATGATGTCGGTGCGAGGGGCCGGCAGCGCGGCCATGGTGGCGGAGCGTCGGGTGGCGTCGACCAGCACAAAGCGTGGCTCCTCCTCATCGGGGAACCACGCGACGTACCAGGCCGGCGTCCAGCGGCCGAGCGCGGTGTTGACGCGGCCAACCCACTCGCCCAGCTGCTCCTCGTCGACCACAGGCTCGCCGGACACCAGCGGCCAGAGCTGCGCGGCGGTGGCACCGTGGGCGCTGCGGGCGATGGTGGCCAGCAGTTCGAGCGCGGCATCCGCCATCTCGACCGCCTGCGTGCCGAACCACAGGCCAGGTGGCGCTGCGGTCAGCACGAAGGGTCCAAGGGAGAGGTTCCCGGAGAGGTTCTCGCTCACATTGGCTCCGCCTCGTGTGGGTAGGTGGGTGGGGGTTCAGACAGGGGGCCGGATCAGGTGCGTCGACCCGCATCCGGCATCGCGAGGCATCCTCCCACGCCGCCGCGGGCCGAGGGTCCACGGCGGGTGTGAATTTGCGTGAATCCGGTGCCGGCCAGGTGCCGCAAGGCTGGCGCAGCACGTATGGTGGGCACCGAAGCCCAGGCGTCCGGACCTGGTCCCAAAACGAGTGCCGATAAACGAGTGCCGATGACTGCCCTTCCCTCTCACCCCCCCGAGCGCATGCTCGAACACGACATCGCCGCGCGCATGGACCGCCTGCCCGTGACCTGGCTGCACGGCCTGGCGATGCTGATCTGCGCGCTGGGCATGATGCTGGACACGCTGGAGATGGCCTTTGGCGGCGTGCTGGCAGCCGTCTTCTCGGCGCCGCCCACGCCGGTGCCAGCGGGCGAGCTGGCGCTGCTGCTGGCGGCGGTCTTCCTCGGTGCGATGCTGGGCGCGCCGCTGCTGGGCTGGTGGGCCGACAGGAAGGGCCGGCGAACCGCGTTGATCAGCCTGATGCTGTGGCTCGCTGCCGTGTCGCTGGCCGCCGGCATGGTGCACGGCGTGGTGGCGCTGACGCTGTGCCGTTTCCTCTGCGGGCTGGCACTGGGCGGCTATCCGCCCATCGTCATCGCCTACCTGACCGACCTGCTGCCGCCGCGGCGCCGCGGCACGCTGATCTTCAGCAGCCTCTCGCTCTCGCTGCTGGGCCCGCCCGCCGCCATCTTCCTGGTGCGTTGGCTGACCCCTCTGCAGCCTCTTGGGCTCGAAGGCTGGCGCTGGGGCTTCCTGCTGGGCAGCGCCGGCGCGCTGCTCTCGGGGCTGCTTTTCCTCGCGCTGCCCGAGTCGCCGCGCTGGCTGCAGGCCCGCGGGCGCGGGGCGCAGGCCGAAGCCGGCTGCCAGGCCTTCGAGCGCTCGCGGCGCCTGGCCGGCACACCCGGCACCGAGGCCACGCCTGCCCCGCACGATGCGAATGCACTGGCCAGTGCCGACGACGACCGCGCGGCCCACACCGGGCGCCGCTGGCCCTGGGTGGCCGGCCTGTTTTCGCTGAGCCCTTGGGCCACCGTGGCGTTTCCGCTGCTGACCGGTGCGGTGCTGACGCAGCGCGGCTTCAAGCTCGACGCTGCGCTGCTGATCTTCGGCCTGTCGTCGCTGGGCCCGCTGCTGGGCACGCTGCTGGCGTCCACCGTGATGGACCGCTTCGACCGGCGGCTGGCGATGGCGGCCTGTGCCCTGGCCATGCTGGCCTGCGGCGCGGCCTTCGTCTTCAGCAGCGGCACCACCGCGCTGATCGTCGCGATGGCGCTGTTCAACCTGGCGATTTCCTTGTACGTGACGCTGCTGACGGTCTATGGCGCCGAGCTGTTCCCCACGCGCTCGCGCGCCTCGGCCACCGCCGGCGCCTGGGCGCTGAACCGCACCGGCGCCGCGCTCGGCCCGCTGCTGCTGGTGCCGATGCTGCGCGACGCCGGGCCGGCCGCGATGTTCGCGGTCGTGGCTGCCAGCCTGGTGGCCACGCTGCTGCTGCTGTCGCTCGCCCCTCGCGGGCGCGAGCGGCAGGCCGTGAGCTGAAGGCTCAGCGCTCGCTTTTCCAACAGGCCAGCAAGCGCTCGGCCCGCAGCAGGTCGACACAGCCCAGGCCTTCGGTGAAACCGGCCACGACAGGCGCCAGCAGCTCGCGCGCGGCCTCGCTTCGGCCGGTGGCGTGCCACAGCCTGGCCACGCTGGCGGCGGCGCGCAGCTCCCAGGCCCGCGCGCCCTGCTGCCGCGCGAGGGCCAGCGCGCGCAGCAACACCGTCTCGGCCTGCGCAGCTTGTGCCGGCACCGCGAGCAACTGCTCGCCATGGGCCCGCAGGATTTCCGGCGCGCACCAGCCCACGGTGCCGGCTTCGACGCGGGCGAGCTGCGCCGGGCCGGCCAGCGCCGGCGCCAGCGTGGCCAGCATGTCGCCCTCCATGGTGCTGCTCCAGCCCCGCTCGGCACCAATGCGCCGCCGCAGCGCATCGACCGCCTGGCCGCGCAGCGCCAGCACCCTGCAGTAGCCATCGCTCCAGCCCAGCCAGAAGCTCTGGCCATGGCCCAGGGCGCTGTCGATCAGTCGATCCAGGAAGCTCGCCGCCTGCACGTCGTCACCGCGCCAGAGTAGGATGGGGATGACCGCCAGCGCCAGCGTCTGGCTGACTGCGAAATGGTGCCCGCCTCCGACAAAGGCCAGCACCTCCAGCGCCCGCTGCAGCGCGCGGTCCGCCCAGCCCTCTAGCCACAGGATGCGCGCCTGCTGGATGCCCATGGTCACTTGCAAGGGCAGATGCGGATAACGGTTGCTGCGCAGCTGGGTGTCGGCATATGCCAGCACGACGGCACAGTCCGCCCAAGCGGCGCGGTGATCGCCCAGGTAGTGACTGGCCAGTGCACCGAAGCGGCGCCCGACCACGATGGCGCCTGCGTCGATCGGATCGTCCGGGTCCGGCGGCAGCTCGCCGAAGCGCCCGGCGCACGCGGCCAGACGCGGGTAGTCGCCACGGGCGAAGGCATTGGCGCAAAGGCACATCAGGTCCGTGCGCTGCTGCCGCGGTGAGCCGATGCGCGGCGAGAGCGCTTCCAACTGGGCCGCGATGTCAGACTGAAAGCCACGCGCCATGCGGCACTGAGCCTCCAGCATGCACGCGAGTGCCAGCAGCGCCAGTTCGAGCTGCGATGGCGTGCCGCCCTCCGCCCGCACGATGGCAAGGGCGCGCAAGGCCCGGGGCAGGAACTCGTCGTTCAAACCGAGTTCCAGCACCAGGCGACCCGAGTCGACGAGCAAGGCGGCACAGAGTGCCTCGTCACCGCCAGCGTGAGCGCCCCAGTCCAGCGCGGCGCGAATGTCCGGCAGCAGCGGCGCGTGGGCGGCCCGCCACGCAGGCAGCGGCACGCAATAGTTTTCCAGCTCTGCATTCGCGCCTACCAGCAGGCGGCGGCAGCAGATTGCGTGGCGCCTGCGGACCTCGTGCCCATCACCGTCGGCCAACAGTCTCTCCGAGGCGTACAGCCGGGCGACGAACAGCAGGCGGTAGCGTGGCACCTCGTCCGCCACGCGTTCCACCAGCGACTTGGCGACCAGATTGAGCAGGCTGGCCGTGACCCGTTCATGCGCGATGCGTTCGCAGCTCGCCAGCTCGGCTGCAGCCTCCAGCGTGAACGACGCGCGGAAGACCGACAGCCGGTGCAGCACGCGCTGCTCTTCCGGTGCCAGCAGGCCATGGCTCCAGTCCAGCAAGGCCTGCAAGGTCTGGTGGCGCGGCAGCACGGTGCGGCGGCCGCGCCGCAGCAGGCGGAACAGGTCGTCCAGCCGTTCGGCCAGCGCGTGCATGCCCAGGCTGCCCACGCGCGCCGCGGCGAGCTCGATGGCCAGCGGCAGGCCGTCCAGGTGGCGGCACAGGCGGATGACGGCCGGCAGGTTGGCCGGCGACAGCGCAAAGCCATCGTCGCTGGCGGTGGCCCGTTCGACGAACAGGCGCAAAGCCGGATAGGCAAGCGCGGCCCGCACGTCGAGCACCGGCCACTCGGGCGGCACGCCCAGCGCTTCGAGCCGGAGAATGGCTTCGGACTCTGCCTCCAGCGGTTCGCGGCTGGTGGCCAGCACACGCACCCGGGGTGCGGCGCCAAGCACGCGTTCGGCCAGCACGGCGGCGGCGGCGATCAGGTGTTCGCAGTTGTCCAGCACGATCAGCAGATCGCGCTCGGCCAGCGTCGCCTCCAGCGCAGGCCACGGCGACTGGGCCGGCACCGGGATGCCCAGGGCGGCCGCCAGCGTGGCCGGCACCAGCGCCGGATCGACCAGCGGCGCCAGGTCGACGAACACCGCACCCTCGGCGTGCCGGCAGGCGAAGTCTTCGGCCACGGCCAGCGCGACGGTGGTCTTGCCGATGCCACCGGGGCCGACGATGGTCACCAACCGGCCCAGCTGCAGCTTGGCCGACAGCCTGGCCAGCACCTGCTCGCGGCCGACGAGCGCGGTCAGCCGCGACGGCAAGGGGCGCGACAAGGACGCGGCCGCTGGTGCGGCGGCGGGTGCGGGTGCGGCATCCAGCTCGGCAATGTCCATCACGAAGCAGTAGCCACGGCCGGGCAGGCTGGCGATGTAGCGCAGGTTGCCGCTGCCCTCGCCCAGCGCCCTGCGCAGCGCCGACATGTGCACGCGCAGGCTGGACGGTTCCACCACCGTGCTCGGCCACACGCGGGCGAACAGCTCGTCGTGGCTCACCACCTCGCCGGCCCGCTCCACCAAGGCAATCAACAGGTCCAGCGCGCGGCTGCCCAGCCGCACGGCCTGGCCGTCGTCCAGCAGCAGCTTGCGGGCGGGATCGAGCGAGAAACGGCCGAAGCGCAGCGGCCGTTCAAAGGGCTGCGGCTGCCGTGGCAGCGGCGGCGCCGATTCGCTCGCCAGGCCGGATCTCATGGCTCGCCCCGGGGTCAGAAGTCGTGGCGCAGCGTGGCGAGCACGGTGCGCGGCGCGTTGTAGAACGCGGCGTCGACGTCAACGGGCGGGATCCTCGTGCGCAGCAGCACGTAGCTGCGGTTGGTGAGGTTGCGCACGCGCAGCGAGAAGGTCCAGCCGCGCTCGGGCGTCAGCCAGCTCGCGCCGAGGTTGAAGTAGGTCTGCACCGGCACGGAGGTGAGCGCCGTGTTCTGCACGTCCGAATACTGCCGCGACAGGTGCTGGACCGAAGCCGAGAGGCCCAGCGACGAGCCATCCGGCAGCGGCTGGATGTGCTCCAGGCTCGGGCCGAACGAAAACTGCGGCGCAAACGGCAGCTGGTTGCCGACGTAGTTGCTGGCGGCCGCGCCGGTGGGGTTCTCGAACTGGTCGAAGCGGGTGCGCAGCAGTTCGGCCGACAGCGCCACATCGGTGTGCGCGGCGAGCTTGAAGCCCAGGTCGATGTCGGCACCATAGGTCTTGGCCTTGCCGGCGTTGACCAGTACCGGCTCGGGGATGTGCACCCCGTCGATCACGGCGTTGCTCAGCGACGCGAGGTAGTCGCGGTAGTCGTTGTAGAACAGCGCGATGTCCAGCTTCACCTGCCCGCCGGCCAGGCGCGACTTGCTGCCCAGCTCCCAGCTGGTGACCTTCTCCGGGTCGGTGGCGAATTCGGCCGAGCGCTGGGACTGGGCCGCGCGGTTGAAGCCGCCGAACTTCTGGCCCATCGCGAAGCTCGCGTAGAGGAACAGGTCGCGGTCCTGCTGCCAGTCCAGGCCCAGCCGTGGCAGCAGGCCCTTGCTGGCAGTCGACAGGTGGGGCGCCTGGTAGACGTTCTGCGTGTGCCCACCCTGCTCGTCGGCCAGCCAGTACTGGTTGGCGCCGGTCTGCCCGGTGCGGTAGGCGCGCAGGCCGGCAGTCATGCCGAGCCGCTCGGTCCAGCGGTAGTGCAGTTGGCCGTAGAGGCCGAAGTCTGTGGTCTCCAGGTGGGTGATCGCGTCGGAGTTCGACGAAGCCGGTGCGCCCGGCGGCGTCATGCTGACGAAGCGCTCGAAGTGGAAGTCATCCGACACCAGCATCGCGCCGGCGGTCCAGTCCAGGTCGCCCTGCCTGGCCTGCAGCTGCAGCTCCTGCGAGAAGACCTTCTGGTGCACCTTCTGCGACAGCAGGTAGCGCTGGATCGCCAGGCCGCCGATGTCGGCCACGGTGGGATCGTCCTTGAAGGCGCGGTAGCCGGTGATCGCGTGGAACTGCAGGCCCTCGCCCAGCGCGTGGCTCAGCTTGAATTCGAGGCCGCCGGCCAGACGCTTGAACGGGCCGGAGGTGGTGGACGTGAAGTTGACCCGCGGCGCGGCGTTGGGGTCGTTGAGCGGGAAGTTGCCGGTGTTGGTGTCGGAATGGTCCAGCAGGCCGTCGACCGCCAGGATGGCGTCCCAGCCGGCCGGCTCCTGCCAGCGCAGCTTGGCGCGGAACTGGGTCGCGTCCAGCTTGTTGTTGTGCTCGTCCAGCGTGGCGTTGTAGCCAAAGCCTTCGTTGCGGCGGCGCGAAAGCGCCAGGCTGCCCGAGAGCGGGCCGTCGCCGATGGGACCGTTGAAGTAGGCGTGCGCCTGGTATTCGTCGTGGTTGCCCAGCGAGCCGGAGACCCAGGCCGCGCGCTCGGTGCCGGGGTCGATGGAGATGATGCGCACCGCGCCTGCGGTCAGGTTCTGGCCGTACAGCGTGCCCTGCGGCCCGCGCAGCACCTCGATGCGCGCGATGTCCGGCAGGTCCCACAGCGCGCTGGCATAGCCACGCACGATGGGCACGTCGTCGACATAAATGCCCACCGCCTGGCTCATCGCCGCCGACGACACGCCCACGCCGCGGATGCCGACGGCCTGCGGCTGGTTGCTGAAGCCGTTGGGCACGGTCACGCCGGGCACCACGCCCACGAGGTCGCTCAGCTGGGCGGTGCCGCGGGTCTCGATCTGGTGCTGGTCCAGCACGCCGACCGACAGCGGCGTGCGGCCGAGCACGGTCTGCACGCGCTGCGAGGTCACGATCACCTCCTGCACCTGCGGCGGCTCGGAAGCTGCGGCCGCAGGCGTCGCGGCAGCGTCCTGCGCGAGCGCGGGCGAGGCCATGCCGGCGGCGGCCAGGGCAACCGCCAGCCCGGCGGCCGATCCTGCGGCCGATCCTGCGGCCGATCCCGTGGCCACGATCGGGCCACACCGCCCGCCCCGCCGCGAACCCGCTCCCGAACCCCATCCCTTGCCCCGCTGCACCATCGAAACTCCCCTGTCCTGTGCCGGGCGCGCACCTGCGCGGCCCCTGGGGAATGATGATCGAGTCGCGGCCAGCGCCGCGTGAATTGGTGTGAAATCTGCGGATCCGGGCGCGGGGCGGGCAGCTCAGTTCAGTTCGTCGACCAGCGCCCGCGCGGCCACCAGGTCGGCTGTCGCCAGGCCCTCTTCGAAGCGGCCGTAGACGCCAGTGAGCAGGCTGCTGGCCTCCTTGCGCCGGCCCTGGTCGCGCCACAGGCGGGCCAGGCTGGTGGCGGTGCGCAGCTCCCATGAGAGCGCGTTCTGCGCGCGGGCCATTGCCAGCGAGCGCATGAAAGTGGCTTCAGCGGCGGCCACGGCCTGCGTCCCGTCGCGCAAGGCGTTCTCGGCGTCGGCGCGCAGGATCTCCGGGCCGCACCAGCCCACCATGCCGCCATCGACCCGCTCGACGCCCAGCGCCGACACGGCACCCACGGCCAGGGTGCCCAGCATGTCCAGCTCGGCCGGGCCGGACAGCATCTCGACGTGCGACAACGCCAGGCCCAGGCCCGGCGCGACGCCGTTGACACGCGCGTCCAGCACCTGCCGGTAGCTACGCGCCCAGGACTGCCAGTAGCCCTGCGAATGCCGCGTGGCATGCGCCTGCAGCCGGTCCAGCAGCGCGCCGGCGCGCTCGTTCTCGCCGCGCCACAGGGCGATCGGAAGAGAGCCCATCGCGAGCGCCTGGCTCAAGGCCAGGGGGTTGACGCCTTCGGCATCGGCCTCGGCCAGCGCGGCCACTGCCACGGCCTGGTCGCAGGCGCCCTGCAGCCACAGCGTGCGCGCCATCAGGATGCCCATCGAGACCGTCTTCGGGATGTGGCCGATGTATTCGCGGTAGGCGTTGCCCGCCGGATAGTGCAGCACCCGGTCCACCAGCGGGCGGGCCTCCTCGTGCCGGCCGAGGTAGTGGTAGCTCAGCGCCAGGAAGCGGTCCGACAGCAGCACGGCCACCGGCTCGTTCGGATCGGGCGCGTGCTGCTTGATGCGCATGGCGACTTCCGCCACGTCGCGGTAGTCGCCCGTGCCAAACGCGTTGGCGCACAGGCTGAACATCGCCTCGATGCGTTGCGGCACCGAGTCGAGCTGGTCGGCGAGTTCCAGCGTGCGCGCGAAGTTCGCGCCACGCGAATAGTCGCGCCCCGTCGTCTGCGTGTGCAGGAAGTTGCGTGCGGCGCGCAGCCGCAACTCCAGGCCGGCCTGCGGCGGCTGCAGCGAAGCCACCGCCTCCATCGCGGTGTCCACGCGGCTGCGGTATTCGTCCAGCAGGCCCAGCTCGTAGACCAGGTCCAGCGCCGCGGCCGTCAGCCGCACGCCCTGCAGCGTGTCCCCTTGCGGCGAGAAGGCCCAGTCCAGGCCCGCACGCACGTCGTCCATCATCCGGCCGTGGCGCTGCAGCCATTCGGCGATGGGCAGCATGTCGCGGTCCCGCAGCGTGCGCGTCAGCAGGTCCTCGAAGTGCCTGGCATGGGCGGCGGCGATCTGCCCGGCCTCGCCGCTGCGCTGCAGCTTGTCGGCTGCATAGGTGCGCGTCGTGTAGAGCAGGCGATGCAGCACCGCCTCACCGCTGACGTCGACGGCCACCAGCGACTTGGCGGCCAGGCCGATCACGCCTTCAACGACTGCCGTCGCCGGCAGGTCCTCGCTGGCCAGCACCGCGGTTGCCGATTCGAGCGTGAAGCTCGAGCGGAAGATTGACAGGCGGCGCAGCACGACACGCTCGACCTCGGTCAACAGTGCATGGCTCCAATCCAGCAAGGCCTGCAGCGTGACATGGCGCGGCAGCGCGGTGCGGCGCCCGCGCGTGAGCAATGCGAACATCTCGTCGAGCCGGGCCGCCAGGCCTTGCAGCCCCAGGGTGTCGATGCGGCCCGCGGCCAGCTCGATGGCCAGCGGCATGCCGTCCAGCTGCCGGCAGAGGTGGCAGACGACACCGAGGTTGGCCTCGGTCAGCGCAAAGCCGTCCGAGTTGGCGCCGGCGCGCTCGGCGAAGAGCTGCACCGCCGGGAAGGCCCGGCATTGCTCGACATCCGTCGCGTCCTCCGGCACCGGCGCCTCCAGCGCCGACAGGCGGTGCACCCATTCGCCTTCGGCCTCCAGCGCCTCGCGGCTGGTGGCGAGGATGTGCACGCCCGGCGCTGCCCGCAGCACACGCTCGGCCAGGCGCGCGGCGGCCTCGATCACATGCTCGCAGTTGTCCAGCACGATCAGCATGCGGCTGTTGCCCAGCGGCCCCAGCAAGGCTTCCCAGGGATCCTGGGCGCACACGGAGATCTGCAGCGCCAGGGCCAGCGCCAGCGGCACGCGCGCCGGGTCCGACAGCGGCGCCAGGTCGACGAACCACACGCCATCCGGGTGGTGGCCCAGCTGCGCCTCGGCAACGTCCAGCGCCACCGTGGTCTTGCCCATGCCGCCCGGGCCGACGATGGACACCAGGCGCCGCGTGAGCAAGCGCTCGCCAAGCGCCTGGGTGACGGCGGAGCGGCCGATCGTGTGGTTCAGCCGGGCCGGCAGGTTGTGCGTGCGCCGCGGCGGGTTCGCCGGCGTGACAGCCGCAGCGGCCGCGAGGGCCGGCATCGCGGCCTCGGGCGCCGGGGCCAGCACCGTCACCGGGACCACGAAGCTGTAGCCGCGGCCGGGCACGTTGGCGATGTAGCGCGCACCGGCCACGCCGTCGCCGAGGATCTTGCGCAGGGCCGAGATGTGCACGCGCAGGCTGGTCTCCTCGACGATGGTGTGCGGCCAGACCCTGGCTTCGAGCGCCTGCCGGCTGAGCACTTCCCCGGGCCGCTCGGTCAGCGCCGCCAGCAGGTCAAAAGCCCTGCCGCCAAGGTGCAGTGGCCTGCCGGCTTCCAGCAACTGCTTGTGAGAGCGGTCAAGCACGAAAGGGCCGAAGGCCAGCGCCGGCAAGACTCCACGCGCATCCATCGACAACATTCCTCGTGGGTGAGCCCATTGGGGGAGGCGCAAACGCCTCGGGGGAGAGGGGTAAATGTACGCGCAGAGGCGGGGGGCTGGCGAGCAGCGGCCGCGCCTGCGCATGGCAGCCGCTCAAGTCTTGTCGCGTCGCGCCGAAAAAAGCGGATGTACGTCGTTCAACACGATGCCGATGAACCCAGCGCTGCGCGCCACGGCGATGCGCAGCGGGGGCTGTCCTGCCTTCCCGTCGATCCACCTGCAGAGCTGCCGCGATGAGCCTGCGTTCCCGCCTTCTGTGCCTGGTATTGCTGGCCACGCTGCTGCCGGCTTCGCTTCTCGGCTGGCGCTTCCTGAAGGAGAACGAAGCCGAGATCGCCGACGCGGTCAGCAACCTGGCCCTTTCGTCCAACAACGTGGCGGCGGCGCTCGATCAGCGCGTTCAGGGCACTGCGCAGCTGCACTACGGTCTGGCGCACTCTCAACTTCTCGACAGCGCGGACCGCGTTCTGTGCTCCGCCCACCTCTCGGCGGTGCGCGAGACTTACCCCCAATACACCGGCATCGTGACGGTGCTGCCCGATGGGCAACTGCATTGCGACTCCTTGCAGAGCGGACGTGTGGTCAACCTGTCCGACCGAAACTATGTGAAGCGTGTGCTGGCCGGCGCAACCGGCGTCTCGACCGAGCCCGCATTCGGTCGCCTCACGGGCACTGCAGTGCTGCAGGTCGTGTATCCGGCCCGGGCCGACGACGGTGCACTTCGCTACATGTTGGTGGCCTCCTTGAACCTGCAGAGCTTCGCCGAAGACGCACGACGGCAGTCTCTTCTGGAGGCGGCCGAGCTGCTGCTGCTGGACGACAAAGGCACCGTGCTGGCCTCGGTGGGCGGCAAGGAAGTTCTGCACACACCCGGCGCGTCGATGGCGGGCAGTCCCCTCTTCGCCCTCGCACAGTCCGGCGGCATGGGTGAAGTCATTGGCGTCGACGGCCTGCGTCACGTTTGGGCCGTGGCGGACTCTCCGGCGATGCAGGCTGCGGGCCTGCGCGTCCTGCTGGGCCAGCCTCACCAGGTGCTGGTGGCAAGTTCGAGACGGCACCTTCGCGAGGGCCTGGTCGTCGTGATCGGGGCAGCGCTGCTGTTGTTTGCAGGGGTCTGGTCGCTGGCGGAATGGGGAATCCGGCGCCCCGTGGTGCGCATCACGTCGATGGTTCGCAACCTGGGCGCCGGCGACCTGAACGCGCGCATCGCCCCGCCCTATCCACGCGGCGAGCTGGGTGGGCTGATGTCCGCGCTCGACAGCATGGCCAACTCCCTGGGCCGGCAGCGCTCGGCGATCTTCGAGCTCACCGAACACCTGCGCGAAGCGCACAGCCGCGAAATCTCGGAGCGCGAGACGAACGAGAAGCAGCTGACCCGCCTGGCCAACTTCGACGGCCTGACCGGCCTGCCGAACCGAACGCTGTTTCGTGACCGCCTCCAGCAAGCCATCAGGCGCTCGCGCCGTTCATCCAAGCGACTGGCATTGATGTTTCTGGACATCGACCGTTTCAAGGTCATCAACGACAGCCTGGGCCATGAAGTTGGCGACCAATTGCTGGTGGCCATTTCCGACGTGCTGGCGGACTGCCTGCGCGACAGCGACTCGATCGCGCGCAGTGGCCAGGCTGCGGCGGCAGACGAAATCTTTCGGCTGGGTGGCGACGAGTTCATGATCCTGACCGAAGGCGTGAACGCCGGCGAAGCAGCGGCCATCGCCAGGCGAATCCTGCACGCGCTGGCACGCCCCATCATGGTCGGTGCACATGAACTCTTCGTCACGGCAAGCATCGGCATCACGCTGAACAGTGATTCAGGCGTGGACCTCGATGGTCTGATCAAGCAGGCCGACATGGCGATGTACCGGTCCAAGGAGCTCGGGCGCGACACCTTCTGCTTCTTCGAAGAGAAGATGAATCGGGCCGCCACCGAACGCCACGCGCTCGAAGTCCAACTGCGGCAAGCGCTGGAACGCGGCGAGTTCCAGCTCCACTACCAGCCCAAGGCCAACATCCGGACAGGCCAGGTCATCGGTGTCGAGGCACTGCTGCGATGGAAGCCGGCAGGCCAGGCGCTGGTCGCACCCGACCGTTTCATTGCCATCCTCGAAGAGACCGGCCTGATCGTGCCGGTGGGCGCCTGGGTTTTCCGCGAAGCCTGTGGACAGATGATGAAGTGGCAGCGTGCGGGCATGCGCCCGCTGCAGGTTGCGGTGAACGTTTCGGCCAGGCAATTCAGGCACCCTGAACTGGTCCAGCAGATCGCAGGCGTGCTGCGCGAAACCGGCCTGGCACCGCAACTGCTGGAAGTCGAGCTCACCGAGAGCATGCTCATCGACGACTCGGAGGTAGTCTCGCGCACGATGGCCGAACTCGGCCGCATGGGCGTTGGCATCGCGATCGACGACTTCGGCACCGGCCAATCGTCGTTGCGCTACCTCAAGCGCTTCAACGTGGACACGCTCAAGATCGATCGCTCATTCGTCAAGGACACCCCCAATGACTCCGAAGACAGTGCGATCGCCAAAGCCGTGATCGCGCTCGGCCACGGCCTGGGCATGAAGGTCGTTGCCGAAGGGGTCGAGACACAGGCGCAGCTCGACTTCCTGTGCGCGCACGGCTGCGACGAGCTGCAAGGTTACCTGCTGAGCCGGCCGGTCGAGGCCGAGGCTTTTGCCGCGTGGTTCCGCCTGCAGGACGTGCCTGCGTCGCCAGCGGCCAATTGAGCGCACACCAGCGTGGCAGGTCCATCAGAAGCTCGCAGGTGAGCGCCCGTTGCGGGCGTCGCAAACACCCGCTTCTCGTCGCACTGCCACGGCCTGTCCCGCTTTCGTGCCAACTGCGCCGGCTGCCAAGGCCTCAAAATCTCCGCGTGCAACGCATGCCGTCCAGGCAGCCAGACGAGGAGAGCCTTGATGTTTCAGCCGAACATTCGACGCATGCTTGCTGCGCTGCTGACGGCAGCAGCCGCGACGGCTCCGGCGTTTGCATGGGCCGCGCCGGCCAATGACGACATTGCCCAGGCCATCGTCATTGCCGCAGGCGGCACGGCCGCAACCGTCCTGATGACGGGCGCCACGCAGTCGGCCACAGATCCTTCCTGCGGCACCACGCCCTACCAGAGCGTCTGGTACCGCTACACCTCCCCCGTCGATCAGTTCATCCAGGCGCGCGTTTCAGCGACCACCGGTTCCACCCTGCTGCGCCCGCGCATGGCGGTGTGGGGCGGCGCGCCGGGCGCGCTGTCGACGGTGCAATGCCATCCGGATGCGCACGAAGTCGAGTTCTACGCCACGGCAGGCACGGCCTACTACTTCGAGGTCTATTCCCCGGCTGCGAACGGCGAGACCACGCTGAACCTGAACGTCAATCCGCATGCCTACGTGAACCCGTGGAGCGCGGTGCCGCCGGCCAATGACCTCTTCTGGTTCGCGGAAGCGATTCCCGGCGTGCCATGGAGCACGAACGGCGATGTCGGTGCGGCGCAAGGCGACAGTTCGTACGACCCCTTCACGCCCTGCTACACCGACAACGGCGTCACCTTCTGCTACCCCTATGGCGACACGCTGTGGTACAGCTTCACCGCCACGGCCCAGCAGGACCTGGACGTGCTGTTCACCAGCGCCTATGTGTCGCCGGTCGTGCAGGTCATGACCGGCACGCTGGACCAGCCGACGTTGGTGGCCAACAGCTTCACCCCGGGCAAGTCCAAGCCCGGAGCAACCCGCTTCTCGGCCCAGCCGGGCGTGACCTACCTGTTCGAGTTCGCGTCCGGCGGCGCCGAGAACACGGCAGACGTCTACGCCTCGCTGGCGCTGCGCCCGTCGCCGCCCGTCACCACGGGCAGCGTCTCCGCGGCCAGGATCGACAAGCTCTATCACCGCTGGGTCTGGGTGGATCCGTTCTACGAAAAGGTGACCCATGTCGTCGTCGGCGTGAACCTGAGTTGCAGCGCGTCCATCCCGTCGGTCGGCGTCAGCTTCGCGATCACGCAGGGCGCGGCACAAGGCTCGGGCAGCGGCGCCGTGCCATGCGCTGGCGGCCAGGGCACCGGCACCATCGACGCCATCGTCCCGAACGCATTCAAGCCCGGCACGGCCAGCGTGGCCCTCAACGCCACGGATTACGACAGCAACTTCAACCAGGCCGCTGCCGCGGCGCCTGTTCAGCTGAAGCTGGCGGCGGGGCCCTGAAGGCGCCACCTTTCGCGCTCCGAACGCGTGCCGAAATTTTGCGGGGCTGCCGAGATGACCGCTTCGCAGCGGGTGCTGTCATTGGCTGCTGGGTATCGGGGTCACGCTGCCGGCGACGAACCAGCCACTGAGTTGAGCCCCTGCCGGCGACACCAACGTCCGGTGCGGAGCGCACGGCGGCCGTCCAAGCCGCAGTTCAGGAAGCCCCCGGGTCAAGCATCGATCGAATGTCTGCTGCCACCGGCGGCGAACAGGTGCTCTCGACCCTCAGCAGCCGGCCGCCGTTTACCGAAGGAGTCAGTCACTTTGCGACACAGTGCCTGAACTACGGCCGCTGCGATAGCGCGCTATGGAATGAGCATGGTGCCCTGTGGCCGGGTGAAATTCAGCGGCTCCGCGGAGGACTCTGGCGCTAGGCGCCCAGGCGCGGAGTCGTACGTTTCAGTTGCACGCTGATTTGCACGGTAAATCACGTGCGTCATTCCTATCCAGAAGAGGCCGAATCCAAAGAAGCCAGTCATCTCAACGATTAAGGCGCCGGTCGGCGGAATTGGCGAGAGTCTGAACAGATACGGAACATACATTGCAAATCCAGAAAACATTCCCACCAGCGCGAGCGCTTTCCATCTTCTTAGAAGCGTCACTTCATCGCTGTTGAGTCGATCACTTAGAGCGGTTCCACCACTGTACCAAACCGCGTAAGCCGCGAGCAAAAACAGCAATACTGCGGACGGCAAATGCAATAGCCACATTGGAACTCCGAATACCTCGGGCTCATTGCAAATGATGTCATGAGCATCGCAGCGCTTCGGGAAGAAGGCTACACATACCGCAAATACGCCAGCGGCATTAAGTACGTTGTTGTCGCGATCATCAAATCCGCGATAGCAGAACATCACTCCGCCAACGAATATCAACATGCCGGTAAAGAGCGTGCGGAGCGCGCCAGGCACCTTCTCGGAGAAGTAATAGTGGCTTAAGGTTGGAAGGACGATTTGGTACTGCATCCACGCCATGATGACAATGACAACAGGCACTACTATTAAAGCAGCCGCGGCAGCTAGCCGGAGTTGCCGGTACGTCCAGTGCAAGAAGTGAAGTGCGTTCACTATTCGTCCCTATGTATGTTTTCAATCTGCTCGAACGAGGCTAGTCACGTAGGCAGCTTGGCCAAATACACGATCGCTGCAGCAATTCCGAACCAACACATGCGCGCAGCGTCTTGTGCTAGGCGGAAGCGTGCCATGCGTTCCTTCTTTAGCTCTACATCGTCTGGTCGGAGCAAAAAAGCGTTTTCGAATAGAAACCAAGCGGGCGGGCCGATAAACCAGGCAAGTGCTAGCCACGTCTTTCCATTCGGCCCGAGGTCGCCTCTCAACAGGACGTATAGCGTCGCAATGGCCGCCACGCTTGCTAGCGTGGTCATCGTTGCCCAAACGAGCTTCAATGACCGTTCGTTGCTAAATGATTGCAACTGGTGCCCTGACTGCGACATGGATAGTCTCCGTGGTCCGATCTTGATGGATAACGCGGTTCCGATGGCAGCGTAGATCCTCGTAGTTTGCAGCCTCTGGACTCCGAGCGCCAAGCACAGTGAAGGGTGGTCGATATCGACCTACAGCGCATCCTCAAAACAGATGGCGGACCGCGCGCTCAACACTCGCGACGCCCACAACGTTGTAGGTCTGCTGTCGGGTAGGGTGACGAACTTCCACTTCTGTTTAGGTTTGTCCGACACCTGCCCGGCGCGAGGCAAAGATCTTCGCATCACACCGGCCCGAGGGCAGGTGTTGGATAAACCTAAACAGCAGCGTCAGTTCCGCATTGTTGCCTGAACCTGACCTTGGCTACCATTGGCTCTTGCTGCGAGCGCCGGCTTCCCAACCGCTTGGCGAATTGGCGCTCCCGGCCACAAAGAGTCTTTGGGGAGTGTCAGCTTCCCGGTTGCCTACCCGAGGAGCGTGTTGCACCAGTCGCGCTTCTATCCGAGTGCGAGGTAGTCGTTAAAGTCGCGTATCACTGCCTCCTTCGTGGCCCCGGTCGCCTCCTGCAGCCAACGCTCCGGTCGGACCCGCAGGTCGTCGGCGATTCGACCAGCCTTTATGCTTGCAGCATGCACGGCGGCCAGGTCTGCGGCCATGGCGACCAGCAGTTCCTCAGTGAGACCGTTGGCTTGTACGTCGTCGATGTCGATCTTGCGTGAGTCCGGAGCGATCCGTCGCAGGACGAACCCAGCTTCGATCTGGAGGTGCGGATCGGGGGACCGATAGGGGCCGAACGCTGCTTCCAGACCGCGACTCGACTCCTCAAGGGTTTCGTGCGCCCAGGTCCACGCCGACGGCACGTGGGCCTTCGCCTCGCGGACTACGCGTCCGGAGTTCCAGGAGGCGATCACGAGATGGCGAGGCCGTCCGAGGCTGCCGCCGCCCTTGCTGCGTGTCGCGAAACGCAGCACGGTGGAGCCATCGGGCAGCGTGCCCTTCAGCGCCTTCTTGACCTTCTCGGGCGGTTTGGAGTCCAGGCAAGCGTCGAGCTCCTTCCAGAACTTGCCATTGCTCTTCACGGTGGGGTTGACGTACGGCCTCAACCACAGTGAGTCCTCGTCCAGCAGTACCGCGCGCGGGTTCTCCAGTCCCCGCCCGTAGCCTCGAAGAATCGCCGCCGCGACATCGTCGACGGGGAAGTTGAGCTCCGGTGCCAGCGTGGCACTTGTCGCGAGACGAAGGATGTCGAGCGCGTACGGCATGACCGCAGCCTCGTCGAAGTCGTTGACTCCCCACACGAGGCGACCATCGGCATCACGCCACGTGCCGTAGTTCTCGACGTGTATGTCGCCGATGCAGAGCGCCTGGGGCGCTGCCGCGACCGAGGGGCAGAGCTCCTCGATCGTTCGAGCCCAGCGGAAGTACGTCGCCCGCAGGAAGTCGAATGCACTCTCGCGCATGCGGTCGTGCTTGGCGTCGAGGTCTGCCTCGACGACGTCGCACTGCTTGCGCAGCCACTTCTCGTAAGCGGCGACGTCCTTCTCGATTCTGGCCATGGCTACTCCTCTGGACGCCAGACCTCGCAACTCGAGGAATTCTCGATCCAAGGTCGCTGCCGCGCGTCCTCAATCCTATGGATAGCGGCGATCAAAAGCCGGGCTTGATTAGCAGAAGAATGTGACGCCCGTTTGCCTTATGCAAAAGCGCATTGCCACGCTACATTGATCGAGCCGAGAGAGAGTTCAACGGGATGAAATGGGTTGAGCCCACGGGAGGGGACATGGCGAAGATCGTCCGCGCTGTCGCGTTTGCCAACAACGAAGTCGCCTTCCTGGCGTGGCAACTCGATCAGGATTCAATTCCCGACTGCCTCGGGTTCAACATCGTCCGGGAGTACCTGGACGCGAACGACAAGGTCATCGACGAGAAGCCGCTGGCTGCCTACGTTGCGTTCAAGGGTCAGAAGAATCCCGACTGGCGCCCGCAGAACACGACTGTGTGGCCGGTGCAGAAGTTCAACTGGCGCGACTTGACGTTGCGCAAGCGGCGCGACGCCGCCACGCGTCGACGCGCCGACGACCGTGTTCGCTACCGGATTCGCGCCGTCGGCAAGATGGCGAACGGGCTCGAGCCCGTGGTGGTGGTCCAGGAGCAGCACAAGGACCCGCAGACCGGCCAGTTGGTGGACAACACCTACAAGGGCAAGCCGATCCCCTTGGGCTATCTCACGCCGCCGGCGTGGACCAATGCCGTCGACGTGACGTCCAAGCGTCCACCGTTCTTCACGACGTTCACCAACGGCATCCTCTCCACCCAGTTCCTGCTGCGCGTGCTCAACGAGGACGGCGTCATCAAGCCGGGCGAACTCGAGGCCCATCTCAGAAAGCCGGATGACTGGTTGCGCAGGTATCTGGCGGGCGACGTGCTGCCGACGATCAACGACTTCTTCGCCCAGCCCAAGGGGCGATTCCACGCGGCGCTGTACGAACTGGAGGACGAGGAACTCGTCAAACTCCTGGCAGACAACGCCCAGCGCATCGACCTCATCCTGTCGGATGCCGGAAGCGAGGCGGAGGACGACGACGGAGACGGCAAGAACACCACGCTCTACGACACCCGCAACGCACCGGCACGGAAGGCGCTTCGCAAGCTTGCGAAGCAGCCTTCCTCTAAATTCACGATGCAGGACCGGCTGTTCAACGGTACCGCGCACATCGGCCACAACAAGTTCGTCGTCTACGTGAACGACGCAGGGGTGGCCAAGTCGGTGCTGACAGGCTCGACCAACTGGACCTGGTCGGGTGTCGCTGGGCAGAGCAACAACTGCATCCGTATCGACAATGACGATGTCGCAGCAGCCTACTTGGCCTACTGGGAGAGCCTGCACAGGGACAAGCAGCCCACGCCCAAGCCGCTGTCTGCCCGGAACACGGGTGCGGGGCAGAGCGACGATCTGAAGGAGTCCGATCAGACGGAGACCGTGGTCGACCTCGGCGGTGGCGCCAGCATCGAGGTCTGGTTCTCGCCGAACGTGCCGGGGAAGAATCAGCCTCCGAGCCCGACGGCGAAGAAGAAGCTGCCGCCGCCGCCGGACATGGATCGGTTGTTTTCGTTGATGCGCAAGGCGCGCCGATCGATCTTTTTCCTAGTGTTCATGCCCTCACGTGGGGGCGTCAACTCCATCGTCTCTGAAGCGGTCGCGCTTGGACAGAAGGACTCGTCGCTGGAGGTCATCGGCGCGATCTCCGACACGCAGGCCATGTGGGGCTACAAGCCCGGGTCCAAGGACGACACGACGGGCAAGAAGGTGCCGGCCACCTCGCCGCACGTCTTCGACCAGGGCGGCGTCTCAGTCGTTCGCGCGACGGCGTTGACCGACAGGGAGATCGGCAGGCCTCTCGGCGACTTCCAGTTCGACGAGCAGCTCACTGTCGGGCGCGCGATCATCCACGACAAGATCCTCGTCCTCGATCCCACCGACCCGGTCAACTGCACGGTGGCCTTCGGAAGCCACAACCTTGGCTACAAGGCCTCGTACTCAAATGACGAGAACCTCGTCATCGTGCGCGGCCACAGGGCCCTAGCGCTGGCTTACGCCGCCCACGTGCTGGACGTGTTCGACCACTACCGCTTCCGAGCCGTAGAGGCGGAACTGGCGAAGAAGAAGGGCGGCAGCGCGGCCGCCAAGAAGTTCGATGGGTTCCTGGACAAGACGGATGGGTGGCAAGGGTCGGCGTCGCATCGCCTGTCGCGCTACTTTACCGAGACCAAGCTCTAACGCAGAGGGGGCAGCATGGCACTGAAGAAGTATGGTGTTCTGAAGGGCACCGTGACGGGACACAAGCGTGACGCCGACGACGACCACTATCAGATCCTGGTGAGCGCCGGGAGCACGGTCCATCGCATTGCCGTGAACGTGAAATCCTCAGCGCCGAACGCGCCGTCGACACTCTTGTTCCTTGCACAGAGCAAGCTGCAGGACGGTTTCGCCCAGGGGTTGCGTGCATTGAAGCCCGGCTACACGAAACTGCCCTCCAAGTCCGGGGGCCTCGCCCTCGACTACGTGCGCAACAAGTGGTTCAAGCCGAGCGCAATGAAGGAAGTGCCGCCGGATGCACCCGGCGTCGACAACGATCTGAAGGACAAGGTCGAGACCGCCGTGATCAAGGCTGTCGACCAGGCGGGATCGGTCGTCTACGGGTTCGGCGAGAAGTGGGGGCCCGAGAAGGACAAGAAGGACCAGTACTTCAAGTTTCTCCCCGGCAATGGGATCCACGACATCCACATGAATCAGGGCAACAGCGGCAAGTACAAGAAGGACAACGGTGTCTACCAGGACGGTGGCCTGGTCTTCGAGTACCCGGACGGCAAGTGGCAGGCCTTCTTCTTCGCGTTCCAGTCACAGACCTTCGACACGGACGACAAGGGCAACCCCAAGACGGACGCCACCGCTACCAAACCGAAAAAGGCTGCGCCTGCGAGCGGAGAAGTGACCCCCAAGGCCAAGTCGAAAAAGAAGAAGAAGCCGAAGTAGCAGCGGCTCGAAGGGGGCGCCGAAAAGCAAGCGTCGGCTGCCGTTTCTGAAGGCGCCGTCGCCTGCAGAGAGAGGGTCGCGCCCTAGTACGCGAATCGTGCGATCAGAAGCATCAGGAACAACGCGCCGAAGATCGCGGGAACCAGTCGCTCCACCCTCAACCAGCCGTCACGTCTCGACTGGATCAGTTCCTGGTATTCAAGCTTGAAGGTCTCGAACGGCATCGACTCCTCGATCTGCTCGAGCATCTTGAGCTTGACGCGGAACAAGTCGCGGAAGAACAAGATGCCGAAGAACCACAGAACGGAGACCAGCATCCCGCCGGCTCCGACCATGATCACGATCACGGGGTCGATCGCCGAGAGCCTCCGATCCTTGAAGGCGAGGATCCCGAGCAGGGCGGAGAGGATGGAGACGTAGTACGTCGTCATCGCCGTCTGGCGACTACCCAGGTTTCCGAGGTCCGCCAGCTTCGCCTTGTACTGCTCCAAGACGGCCTGCGGAGGGGCGGGTGGCGCGGGACTGGGAGGTGACGGGGTAGGTACCCCAGGTTCTTTGGGTTGTTCGGTCGCCATTGCTCCTCCAGATTGGCCGCTTGCCGACGCCATGATCGCCGCGCGCCACGACGCAGACAACAGGTTGAGGATCGGGCACCGCCACGCCAGATGGCCGTTTCAGCAATGTTGTGGACGCCGGGCGGCCTGTCATGAATCCGCGATTGACCTTCGCGGTCCGAATGGCCGAGACTGATGTGCGCGAAATCGACGCCTTTCAGGGGAGAGCCAATGGCTGCAGCAATCCATCCGGTAGAGGTCCAGGCTGTCATTGACCAGCTCGCACCGCAGGAAGGCCAGGCGGTCTACGGCGTCTTCGACAAGAGCCGCGTCCCAGCCCTTCACTTCAAGACATTCACGACAAGCCACCTGAGCGCTGCCGTGTCGCCGGACTGCAGCTACCGGCTCGTCAAGGCGGCCATCGACGCCGCCACGACCACGCTGGATCTGTACATCTACAACGTCAGTGCGCAACACCTGGTCGACCTTCTGGCTGCTGCGCGGGACAGAGGGGTGACCGTTCGCGTCATGTACGACGTGATGGACACGAACGGCAATGAACGGGCCAAGCTGAATGGGCTGGGCGTCCCCCTGAAGGAAGCGCCTTCGTCGGGGGGCCGCAAGGTCTTCACGGTGTGCCACCAGAAGTTCGCGGTGATCGACGGTCGCGCACTGCTGATCGGAAGCGCGAACTGGGCGGGCACATCGATTCCGTTGTCCCCGGTGGCAGGCAAGTTCAAGAAGGGCAACCGGGAGTGGCTGCTCCATGTCAAGGACAAGGACGTAGCCGAGTGGTTCCAGACTCTGTTCAACGTCGACTGGGCCATCCCATCGATGCAGGGACCCGCTGGACTCACTGCGCAGCCAGGTGCAGGTGGACTGAACCCGCTCGACATGCCCATGCAGGCGTTCACCCCGCCGGATGAGGTATTCGACATCTTCGGTCCGGAGCTGACCTCCGAGGCGACCTTGACGCCGCTCACGTCACCCGACAACTACTTCAAGGAGGTCCTGGAGTTGATTCGCAACGCGCAATCAAGCATCTTCATCGAGCAGCAGTACATCAAGGTCGGCGGACCAAGGACGAAAGCGTTGCTGACAGAACTGGCGGCGCGTCGTGAGGACGTGGACATCCGCATCATCGTCAGCCCGGCCTTCAAGGAGTCGTGGGATGCCACCGTGGCCAGCCTGAAGGCCTTTGGTATCGATGACCGGCTGCGCGCCATGAACCTCGACTTCTACACGCACCTGCACAACAAGGGCCTTCTGATCGATCGCCGGATCTCGGTCGTCACGTCGACCAACTGGAGCGAAAACTCGTTCGAGAAGGCGCGGGAAGCCGGCCTGATCATCGAAAGCGAAGAACTCGGCGGGTACTACGGCAGCGTGTTCGACTTCGACTGGCGGATCTCAATCGATCCAGCGGATGTGGCAAACCAGTTGGCCGCGCTGGGGGCGCAGGTGGGCGCGGCGCCCGCAAACGTGACGCAGATTCACCCGGCGGACCTTCGCTGAGGAGCTTGCTAAATGGCTGCCGCCGACATCCTGCGCGTCCGCAAGGACGAAATGGGTCGGCGAGTCGAGGCCATGCCGATCGAGGTGGGGGCTTGGAGCGCGTCGGTCACAGCGGAACTGGACATGCAGCTGCACTTCTCGCAGTTGCGAGCCATCTCCACGCTGACCAAGGCGATCGTCGATCGCCAGCACCTCGAACTCGCAGCGCTTGATCCGACCGGCGATGCGGTGACATTTCAGCAGGGCTGCCTCGCTCTCTCGCGGAGCGTTGTCGCCGGTCAGGTTGCGTGGGACTTCTTCCGTGACAAGCTGGACCTGCGTCGCTCGACCTACAAGGAGCAGCTCTGGACTGCGGACACGGTGGCCTGGGATTGCCACCGACCTGTGCTTCAGGCGGCCGCCGACGCTGGGGTACTCGGGCAGGAAGAGATGCGGGAGCCGCCGCTCGTCTACCTTGGCGCCGGCTACTCGCCATTGACCTGGGTCCGGCGCAGCCGGCCGAACGACGGTCGCCGCTACGACCTGGGCGAGTCCACTGTGCCCATACCGGTGATCGAGATCCCCTGGGACCATCTGGGCAACGGCTGGGAGTTGATGTCGCTGCACCACGAGGTCGGCCACGACATCGAGGCCGATTTGGGGCTGCGCAAGCCGCTTCAGGCCGCGTTGGCAGCGAAGCTGCAGGGCAGCGGCGTCCCGGCCGCCCGCGTCTCGACCTGGCTGGCCTGGCAGGGTGAGGTGTTTGCCGACCTCTGCGCATTGCAGCTGGGCGGATCGGCGTTCACCGAAGCGCTGATACATCTGCTGCTGCTTCCGCCAGTCGACGTCACGACGCTCGACGAGAGCGATCCTCACCCGACGCCTTGGATTCGCATCCTGATCAACACGGGCTACCTGGCCGCGATGCTCCCGGCACACGCCCCACTCGTGAAGCACGCGACGGAGATGGCTGACTCCTGGAAGGCGCTCTACGGCACACCGGCCGGCTTCGATGGCTATCTGTCCGATTACCCCTTGGTCTGCGAGGCGCTGATGGACACGTCGCTGCAGGAGCTGAAAGGCGGAACGGTGCGATCATTCATGCCGTACACCGTCGCGGATGACCTGAGGATTCGCGAGGCGGCCGGGTACTTTGCGACGGGCCAGAACAAGCCGGTCGGGCTTCCACCCAGACACTGCGTGGCGGCCGCCAGGCTGGCGGTGAAGGCGCTTGCGGCGGCCGGGGCGGTTTCCAGTGAAGCCTACGACGGGGTGCAGAAGCGGATCACCAGCATGGTCAAGCAGGGGGCCGCGCCAGGCGTTCGCGGGACCAAGAGCGATGAACACGACCGCTTTGTGGCCGGGTTCGTGAAGGGGATGCTCGAATGATGTTGCGTGACTGGGACGAGGTGACGTGGGGCTTCCAGTCGTCGCGTCGGGACTTGGAAGGCGGGATGCTTGGCATCTTCCAGACCGGGAGCGACGAGGAACTGCTGGAGCGCTACCAGGCCCGCGCGAGCTTTGGAGAGTCGATCTACCTTCCGACGCCCTTCATGGAGACCGCGCTCCTGTTAGCGGGAAGCTGGCAACGCAGGCCCATTGCCGAGGTGCATGCGCGAGACCTTGGTGCCAGGATGTGGGCCAGCCTGACAGACAACCTGCGCGTGCCGCTCTCTGCCGAGAGGTCGCCGTCACGTCCTCTGCGCCTGCGGATCGCGACAACGGAGTCGGGCGTCGACGAGATTCCGTGGGAGTGGCTCACGCCCACGAGTACGCCGCTGGCGCTGCGGCCCGGATTCAGGGTCGTGCGCTCCGTGCCAGTGCCGTATCCGGAACCGCCACTCACCGTGGCGCCACCGCTGCGCGTGCTGCTGTTGACGACCAATCCGAAGGACGAGCGGTTGCTCGATTCCTATCGTGAAGTGCAGGCCATCAACCAGGGGCTACAAGGCGGTGGCTACCAGGTTACGGTGATGGACGGCACAACTCGGGACGCGCTCGACCGTGGATTGGCGCTGGAGCCGCACATCGTGCACTACGTGGGGCACTCTGCGGTAGGACAGGGCGTTGGCTACCTGATCCTGCATGACGAACGCGATGGCTCGTTCTGGCTGCCGGCCTCCGGCCTGGCCAAGATGCTGCCACCTTCGGTTCGGTTGCTGTGCCTGAGCACGTGCTTTACCCAGCCGAACTACAACGTGAGCGGCCTCCCGCGGTTCGGACACGCACCGGCAGACCTCCATCTGCCGACCACGATCGTCAACCAGTACGCGGTGACCGAGGAGGGGGCGAAGACCTTCTGGATGCGCTTCTATCCGACCTTGCTGCAAAACGGTGACGTGGTCGAAGCGGTCCAGGCGGCCCAGGCTGACGTCGCTCGGGCCGTCCCCGGGCAAGCCGACTGGGCCAGCTTCTCTCTGATCCTGCGCGATGGCGTAGGGCAGTCGTTTCGAATGTCCCCGCAGGCGGTACGCGACGAGAGCCGATTCGCCGCGGAACTGCAGGCCCAGTTCTCGGCACGGCTGGCCAACGAGCTTGCGATGCGCGTCTCGGAGCTTGGCGTGAACGCGTCCGACAGCATCCTGAAGGGTCACAGCGAGGCGCAGGCCGATTGGGCGAGCCTGCGCAAGCAGATCGAATAGGCGGCCGACATGCAATTTGAGGAGTTTCGCCTTTCGCTCATGCCCGACCTGCAGGCGCCAGGTCATTGGGTAGTGCACGTCATCTCGTCGCCCACGGCCGGGCTTGCGGGTCCCAAGGGTCCCGCAAACATCACCGTGACGCCCACACAACTGCAGAGACTGCGCAACGCAAACGGCTGGCCGGACGCCGGCGAGTTGCGGCAGATCGGCGCGGAGGTCTGGAAGTCACTGCTGCCGCCCCAGGCTGACGCCGCGCTAAGGGCAAACCTGGCGGTCATCGGGCAGAATAACAAGGCGATGCGCCTCGTCGTCTCGGTGATCGGAGGGCAGGCCGATGTGCCGCAGAACGGTGCCATCAGCCCGGACGAGATTCCCATCGAAGCGCTGTTCGACCAGGCGCTGAACTTCGTTGCGACTGACCGCAAGCTACCGCTGAGCCGCGGTGTCGCGGTCGCCCCTGATCGGCCACCCGCCAAGATCGCCGCGCCGCTGCGAGTTCTCGTGGTAGCCGCCGAACCATCCGACCAACCACCTGTCAACGCTGCCGCTGAGAAGGGCGCCATTCAGTCCGCACTGCAGCCCCTGGTGGACAGTGGTGCCGTACATCTCGAGTTGTGCGAGCCGGCCACAAAGGACGAGTTTAGAACTCGCCTGCAGAAGGGCGTGCATGTGGTGCACTTTGTCGGACACGGTGCCTTCAGGACGGTAGCCACTGATCCAACGCCGCGACCGCACCTGTGCTTTGAGGATGGCACGGCGCTGAGAGAGACGGATCCAATAGATGGGGAGCAGATGTTGGTCATGCTCCGTGCGTCCTCCGTACATCTCGTCGTGTTGACGAGTTGCCAGAGCGCCGCTGCTGCGCCGATGACGGCAGGGCGTTATGCCGCCAGTTCCCTCGGCAGCATGGCTCAGGTGCTCCTGTCCAGTCCCAATGGACCGTCGGCGGCGGTAGCTATGCAGTTCGACCTCGAGACAAACGCCGCGCAGGTGTTCAGCGGTGCGCTCTACCAAGGTCTACTGCGCAACGACTGGACACTGGACGAGGCCGTCGCAGAGGCTCGAGCCAGCCTTTCGCTGAAGTTTGGCGTCGGCCACCGCTGTTGCGTGAATCCCGTCCTGTACTGGCGCAGCATCGGCGGGAAGCTGTTCGAGTGGGAGGCATTCTCCGGGGACAGCCTGACAGATGAGCAGGTGGCGAAGCTGGCGCAGATCGACGTCGAGGAGCGCGTGCGGCTGAACCTTCTCGCCGAAGTTGATGCGCTGCCCCCGGACCAGAGAGTCGCCGTGGCGCCCATGCGCCAAGGTTGGCAAAACCGCATCGCGGAACTGGCCCAAGACCGGGGCAACATCCTTGGAGATACGTTGCGTCTGCACGGCGGGCGCGTCGGTGCGGATTGCAACGTGCAGTGCCGACTCACGCTGAAGCTGAGGCGCCCTGGGCTGATCGGTGACGTGAAGGTGCAACTGGCGCACGACGCTGCCGTCTTCGACGCTGCAGGCGAGCTGACTGGCGCCAATGTCCCCGCGGGATCACTGTTTGTTCAGGCAGGCAACGCAGATGGACGCGTGCTGCTCCTACAGAACGTGTCGAGCGGCCAGACTTTGCCTCCCGGCGAGTACGAACTGGCTCTGATCACCTTCCACCGGCGACAGGCAAATCAGGAATTGATCCATCGACTCCGCCTTGTCAACGCCGAGATCGTCTTCGACGGTGTGAAGCGTCCCTTCCGCGCGCTGGATGCGATCATCTTTGCCGAATAGCGCACGCGCAGATCGAGATTTCTAACAAGCGCTGAAGTGCTCATCGCCCCACTACGCGTTCTCAAGAATAGCCCAAGCAGATGCATGCCGGCGACATCCACGCCGTCAGCCGACACACTCGGCCGCGCAACCATCTTCAAGTGTTGGACGCCGACTGCTTGCGCTGTACATGCAGATCGCTGTCGACTTCGGCCTCGCCAATGGCTTTGGTGGGTGGACGACGGTCCGCTTCGCGGCAATGACATTTCGTGGATGTACGTCTCTTCAGGGTCGAGACCGCCAGTTCGCGGACCTTTGAAGCTGCCGCTGACCCGAACGTCGTCGCGCACCTTGACGGCCCCCGGTCGCCATTTCCGCTGAAGGGCTGGTCTTGGAAGTGCAGCGGCCATTCCACGATCAATCGGTCGAATGACAGCCGCTCCAGGCAGCGGTCGCCGGGCCGCAGAAGCCCAGCGACTGCAGCCAGCCTGAAGCCGTACGAAAAGGCCTCCTCAATACACCGCCGCCCCCGCCACCTGCGCCACCGTCTGCGCAAACTTCGCTTCCGTCCCGGTCCCCAGGAACACCAGCGCAAATGGCTGCAGGTTCTGTTGGTTGAACGGGTCCGCCGGGAATGCGTCTGCTGAGACCTCGACTTCGTAGTCGCCTTGGGCGGGGTTCTCCAGCACGACCTGCTTGAAGGTCTGGATGTCTTCGTGGGCGTCTGCGGGGACCGGGGGCGTGGCGATGGGGCGGGAGAGGTGGGTGCGGGTGGCGGTGGTGTCCCAGAGGTTGCCGCGGTATTCGGGGGTGCCGCCGGGGGCGCGCACGGTGAGGTGCAGGTGATTGACCAGGCTGGGGCCGGGCGGGTCGGTCCAGTTCAGCGTGACGCGCAGCAGCGCGGTGCCGGGCGGCAGCGTGAAGTGGTAGCGCACGCTGCGGCCGGGGCCGAGGGCGCAGTCGTCGCGGGCGTGGAAGGTGACGGGCAGCGCGGGGGCCAGGCTTTGGCGCAGGTTCACGCGGCCCCAGCCGTAGCCGGCGGCGGTGTCGGGCAGCGGGCCGGGCGTGATGTTGGTGGCGCCGTTGACCAGCGTGGCGCGCAGCAGTGCGGCGCTGGGCAGGTCGTAGGCCAGCCGTGTGGCGTGGCGGTTGACCAGGGTGGCCATGTGGCGCAGCTTGCCGGCCTGCTCTTCGGTCCAGGTCAGCAGGAAGACGCGGCCGTTCCAGACCAGGCGATGGTCGCGCACATTGGCGCCCGGGGTGCTGAGGCCGAGGATGGCGGCCGGTGCCGGCGCGCTGAGCCCGGAGGCAGGCAGTGCCGGCCTGGGGTTGGGTGGCGGCTGCGGCACGTTGACGCGCCGGCCGTTTTCGTCGAGCACGCTGAAGTAGAGCCGGCGCGTGGTGTCGGGCTCGATGCCGATCCAGGCCAGGCCCCAGCTGGGGCTCCACTCGGGTGGCGTGAGCAGCACCGGCGGCGGCTCGCTCCAGGCTTCGTGGGTGTAGGTGCTGACGAGTTGCGGCTCGACCGCGTCGTGGCCGGCGCCCCAGTCGGGCATCGCAGCATTGACCACGGCAAAGTCCTTCACGGACTGCATCACGCCGGGGATCGGCGGGTTGCTCATGGGCACCCCGTTGCGGTCCAGCCGGCTGAAGCGGATCTCCCAGTTCGCGCCGGCAGTGGCGCGGAACTGCCAGGCCGCGGCGTATTCGCGGTTGGCGTTGCTGGCATCGGTGGGCCGGCGCGCCACCACGCCGTTGCGGGCCTCACCCGTGGTGGCACTGAGCAACTGCTCGACGCCTGCCGCCACGCCCGCAGCGTCGAACTGGCGGCTCAGCACCTGCACGTTGGCACCGCTGGTGCGGTGGTAGATGGCGGTGGCCTTGGCCTCGCTGTTGGCGAACTGCCACCACTGGTGCGCGGCCACGCCGTCGCAGCTCAGCAACTCGGCTGGCGCGCCCACCGCCTTGCCGGCGGCGTCCAGCTGCTGCTGCCGCAGGTGCAGCACGCCTTCCTGCAGGCTGCCGTAGGCCACCAGCACGCCAAAGGCCGGCGGCGTGAGCATGCCAAGCTGCGGCGTGGTGCCGTCGTGCAGCGCCACGGTGTCTGCCAGCGCCGCGCTGCCGGCCGCGCCGAAGCCGGGCACCGGCACGCCGTCGGCGTCGGCCAGGTGGACGCTGATGCCGGCAATCATGTCGTTGACCACCGCCACGCACCGGTCATTGCCGTTCCACAGCAGCTCCGCACCGGTGGGAATGAAGGGCCAGGGCCGCTCGCGCAGGCCGTCCACGCCGTGGCGCGCATCGGGCAGGCCATCGGCCGTGAGCCGCAGCCACTGCAGCCGCGCGCCGATGACAGGGCCTGGCACCAGCCGCAGGAAGTCCCAGCTGGCCCCCGTCCACACGGCAGACAGCGGGTGCAGCGACGCATTCGCATGTTCGGCCAGCGTGGTCGTCACATAACGGCCGCTCTTCTGCCACGGGGTGGACGGATCTTCCTGCGCCTCGAAGGCCTGGCCCTTGGTGAGGTTCAGCGCGTAGACGCCCATGCGGTCGGCGTTGACCTCGTCCGGGTTCTGGTAGACCAGCACATGGCCTTGCGCGTCGGCCAGCACGGCGTGGCCGTTGGTGTCGCCCGGCGAATCGGTCAGCCGCAGCACGGCCCGGCCGGAGGCCGCGTCCATGGGGGTGCGGCCATCGGGCACGGCGTTGGCGTCCAGCGTGGCCAGGTAGAGGTCGATGCGGGTGTCCTGGCTGTCGTCTTCCCAGGTCAGCAGATAGCCGCCGTCCGGGTGCAGCAGGATCTGCGGGCGCCGCAGGTGAACGCCAGCCGGCAGGGACATGAGCAGCTCCGGCATGCCCAGCTTGGCGAGCTGCGGGCCCAGCCGCTGCCGCCACAGTTCGCCGCCCGCGGCATTGCGCGCGTCCACCCAGACCAGCAGGTATTCGTTCTTGCGCCCGTCCCACACCAGGCTGGGCTCGCGGATGGCCTGGGCCTGGTCCAGAACCGTGAAGGCGCTGGCGCCCAGGGCCTTGCCGTTGGTGCCGAACTGCCTCACCTGCAGCTGGAAGCTGCTGTCGTTGAGCACGCTGCAAAAGGCAAAGCGGCTGCCGTTCCAGCTCAGCGGCTGCTGCGGGCCGATGGCGTCGCAGTTCATCAGGCTGACCGCTGCCGCGTCCACCGCGGCGCCGGTGTCGGCATTGAAGCGCTGGAACACCACGCCCTTGTCTGCGCTGACCGGCCACAGGCAGACCAGCTGGCTGTTGACCGCCAGCAGCGCGGGCGGCACGGCGTCGGTGCTGCGGGCTGCCGGGTCCAGCGTCACCACGCCTGCACTGCCAAAGGCGGCCACCGGTGCCAGCTTGCGGTCGTAGCACGAGAGCCGCAGCTTGCCGTCGGCATGCCGGTGCAACAGGTAACTCTTTTCGCCCAGCGTGGCCACCTGCAGCGCAGCGTGCTCGCCCACTGCTGCCTGCAGCAGCACCGGCGCAGCGTCCACCGGCGCCTGGTGGCGGCCCACGCGCAGCGCGACGATGCGCTTGGCATCGGCCGCCAGGGCCGGCGTGGCCCAGGCGAACAGCAGCCCGTCCGGATGCGGGGCGAGCGACGGCCGGCTGGCGAAGACGGGTGGCGGCGCAGGGGCGGCCGGCAGCGGCACGCCCTCCAGCAGCAGCGGCCGGCGCATCTGCGCATGGCGGGTGCGGTAGTACTGGCGCACCAGCAGCGCCGCGCCGCTGACCATGGGCGTGGCCATGCTGGTGCCGTGGAAGACCTGGTAGAGATTGCGGTCCAGCCCGGCCGCCAGCATGGTGTCGAAGTTCTGGAAGTAGAACGGGTCGTTGAACACCGGGCCTTTGTAGGGCACCGGCGGCGGCACGCCGGCCGCAGGGGGCGGCGGCGGGGGCGCAGGCGGGGCGGGTGCAGGCGGCGGCGGCAGGGCCGGCGGCCGGGCCACCCATTGCGAGCGGGCCGACAGGATGTTGGTGCCGGGCGCGACCAGGTCGGGCTTGACGCGCAAGGTGTTGACCAGTGCCGGCGTGCGGACCTGGCCGCGGTCGCTGAACAGCGCGATCTCGTCGGCGTTGTCGGACATGCCGAAGGTCTTCAGGCCGGTGCCGGCGGCAATGTCGAATGCGGTGTTGTTGAACTTCGGGCCGAAGTAGCGGCGGTAGTCGTCGCGCCATCCGCTGTCCACCCGCAGGTTCTCGGAGGCACCGATGGTCAGCACGTTCTTCGCCGTGGCCTCCAGCTTCAGCGTGCTGGCATCCAGCACGCCGTCGCCACCGGCCGCGGTGTCGGACTCGTCGTTGCCGGCCGCGAACAGCACCAGCACGTCCGGGTGGTCGAAGCACCAGCGGTCGACCGGGCGGGTCTCGTTGTCGGTGTAGCGGTTCTGGTTGCCGGTGTTGAAGGAGGCACCCCAGGAATTGTTGATCACCGAGGCGCCGTTCTGCGCCGCGAAGTCGAAGGGCACGCGAGGGTCTCGCGGCAGCTGGCCCTGCGTGGCCGGGCGCACTGCGGCGGCCAGCGGCCCCAGCCCCACCAGCGCAGCGCGCGGCGCCATGCCGCGGGCCTGGCCTGCAGACTGGCTGCCGTCACCCACGACGATGCCGGCCACGTGGGTGCCGTGCGGTTTTTCGTCAGGCACGGCGCCGGCCACCAGCGGCGCGCCGTGGTTGGCCAGCAGCCGGATGTTGGCCGCCAGTTCGGGGTGGAAATTCGTCAGCACCGCGGTGGCGGGCGGCGTGGTGCTCGCGAAGGCGCCGATGTCGAACCCGGTGTCGACCACCGCGCCAATCTCGCCCAGCCCGTCGAGGTTGACCAGGAAGTTGACCGTGCCCAGGTCGCGCACCTGGTTGGCGCCAATGATCACGCCAGCGTTGTGGTTGCACACCGCCGCGAGGGACGGCGGGCTGGCGCTGAACAGACCCGGCACCGACAGCACCGCCGCCCCTGCCTCCGGCGCCACCTGCAGCACAAAGCCTTGCGGGGCCGGGCTGACGATGGCAGCACCGGCTGCCTCCAGCGCAGCGCGCAGCGTCTCGGGGTCCACGCCGTCGAAGCTGCGCACCTGCAGGTTGCCCTCGGGCACCGAAGCCGGCAGCGCCAGCGTCATCGCGGCAAAGCCGGCCAGGTCCAGCGGCGCCTGGGCGCCGACCAGCGCCAGCGTGGGCACATAGGCCGGGTGGAACAGGCCGGCAAAGGCCACCTCCGGCAGCGCGCGCACGGCTTCGGCCACCGCGGCGCTCATGCGCCAGACACCGGCTGCCGCCGCCAGCGTCTGCACCGGCTCGGCGCCGGCCAGCGACAGCTCGGTCAACCAGCTCTTGTCGGCCGGGGCGACAAACACCACCAGCCAGTAGGCCGGGGCATTGCCGGCGGGCACGGCTGCACTCAATGCGGCCGGCGGTACCGGCGCGTCACCGCCAGGTTTCCAGGCCAGCGGGCCGAGCTGCAAGGCTTCGGCCTCGGGCGCGGGCTGCACCGACATGCCCTGCGCCACCAGCGTGGCCACCTGCGCCTCGTCCAGGCTGACCCAGCATTGGCCGCCGGCCTCGCGCAGCACGTTGACGCGGCTGTCGAGGAAGCTGCGTTGCTCGGGCGCGCGCTCGGGGTCGAAGCGCACGAAGGCTTGGATGATGGCCATGGGAGCCTCTGCTTCTGGACGCTAGTTCTGGACCATCGGGTCGATGTCGACCTTGCGGCCGCTGGCCGGGCGGCCAGGCGACAGGATCTGCGCAATGGGCAGGCCCTCGTCTTCACCGAGCAGGCGTTCGACGCGCAGGGCCAGCTCGGCCGTCAGGTTCACCGTGGCCACCGTGCCGTTGACCGTGCCGGCCAGGAAACTCAGCTTCTTGAAGCTGCCAATGGCCTGGTAGCTGCCGCCGTTGAAGGCAAAGCCGGCTTGCTGGCGCAGCGTGTCGCGGTTCAGCAGCAGCACCGCAAGCGAAAGGGCGGCCACCTGCGCCGCGGTGTCTTCGTCGGCCGCGCTCAGGCTCAGCGTGGCCTGGTGCAGCAGCTTCAGCGACGAGCCCGCGGCGACCACGCCGTAGTGCACTTCGAGCTGGTTGAAGCCTTCCAGCTCGCGGCCGGGGCGCGGCAGCACGCTGAAGGCCTTGGCGTCGGCCAGGTCCCAGCTCAGCTCGGTGGGCGACAGGGGAATCAGGTCGCCCACGGCAGAGCGCAGGTAGACGCGCTTGGGGCCGGGGTACGGCGGGCGGGTCAGCGCGTAGGGGCCGGTGGGTGCGTCTGGGTCGAACGGAAGCAGGTCCACCGCGTCTTCCGGGCCGGGCTCGCCAGCGACCGGGTCGGCCGAGTTCGGGTCGAAGGTCCAACTGTCCAGGCCGTAGCTGGTCTGCACGCCGCCGTCGCCAACAAACAGCGCCGGCAGCGAGTCGCCCAGCAAGGCGGTGATGGCGGTCTGCAGCGCGAGCAGCATGGCAGTGGCCCGGGGCTCAGTGCGCGGGTGGCAGGGCCGCAGCGTGGCCGTTGACCGGCGGCGTGCTGGCGGCGATCTCGCCGGCCACGACTTCACCCGCCTCGACTTCATCGCCCAGCGTCTCCTGCAGCACCTGCACCGCGCCGCTGATGCGCAGCAGCGTGGCGCGCAGGTTCGCGGCCTGGCTCTCCAGGCCCTGCAGGGCTTCCTGGCCCTTGTCGTATTCGGCGCGCAGCTCGGCGAGGCGCTGGCGCAGCTTGGATTCGATGTCGCTCATGATTCAGGTTCCTTATTTCTTGGTACGGGCCGCAGCCTTCGGAAGTCCGGTGCCGGAGACCGCACCGGTGCGCACCAGCGCGACCGGGAAGCTGGGCTGCAGCGCGTCCACTTCCTTGATCGTCCTGGCCTTGTCGATCTGCGCTTCGACGCGCTTGACCTCGTCGCGGAAAGCGTTGACGGTGGCCTTGATGCCGGCGACGCGGGTCTCGTCATAGACGCCCAGGCCGATGTTCAGCAGCTGGTAGTCCGGCACCAGCTTCGAGCGCTGCGCCAGGGCATCACCAGTCAGCAACTGCTTCTTGCGCTCCCGGGCCTGAGCGAGCGTCTCCGGCACCGGCTCGGCCGGCAGCGGTGGCGCATCGAGGTCAACCACCACGCCGTCCCTGATCTCGAAGCGGGCGGGCACGTAGGGCAGAGGGGCCCGGCCGAAGACCATGGTCTTGGGATCGAACCCTGGGAAAAGTTCTTCCGGCTTCAGCTCCCGGCCAGCGTCCACGTTGACCTGGAACAGCACTGCGTGGCTGCGCTTGTCGATGATGATGTTCATGCGATCTCCCGGTGCTCAGAGTTCGACGATCTGGATCTGGCGCGAATCGCCGTACCAGCAGCAGTACAAGGTGCCGGCGGTGGTGGCCCATTGCACCGAAATCGTGTGATTGCCCGCGCCGAGGTAGACCATCGTGGCCAGCGTGACGCCGCGCAGCTCCCAGCCGTTGTTGTTGAACTCGTGGCGGGTAACGTCATACACGCTGCCATCGACCAGAAGCCTGAAGTAGCCGGCGACATTGGCAGGCCCTTGGGTCTGCACGCCGTTGATGAACACGTGGATCTGGAACCACCTGTAGATGTTGGCCGGCACCGTCACGCTGGTCTGCATGTTGGGCACGTCCACATAGCCAGTGGACGTGGTGTTCGTCGAGTTCGTGGCGCGAACGATGCTGCGAATGCTGGTGTCGAAAATGCGGCCTCCGGCATACACCGCATACGATGTGGCACCAATCACTTCCAGCCCATAGCCGATGGAAGTTGCGTTCACGTAGCAGGCCGCATAAGTCTGAGGCAAGCTTCGCACGCCAACTGTGCCGGTGTTCGTGTCCGTGGTCAGCGACCAGCCCGCCGTGGTGCCGTACAGGCCCACGGTGGTGTCGCCCGCCATGCCGATGAAGGCTCGGTCTGCAGCCGGCGTGGTCTGGTAGAGCCACAGCCCGGCACTGCCGCTGGCGCCCTGGCGCAAGCGGATGCGGTCCCCAATGTCCACCTTCAGCTCGGTCGACGCCACGCCGATCGCGACATTGCCGCTGCTGTTCCAGCTGAGTGCGACCTTCTGCGTTCCGCCCGCCTGGGTCCCCAGCGCGCCACCGGCATTGCCCCAAAGCACGGGGCCGTCGGGATTGGTGCTGGCAAACAGCTTGCCGGTGCCGAACCAGCCCAGCCCGTGGAAGGTGTCGTTGCCGGCGCGCAGCATCAGGTTGTTGTCATTGAGCGCCAGGGTGCCGGCCACATCGAGCTTGGCTGTGGACGTGGCCACCGTCTTGCCGACGGCCAGCGTGCCGGACACCGACAGCGAGCCGGTGATCGCGTCACCGGCGCGTTCGACCTTGGCGGTGTCCAGGCGCTTGGTTTCGACGACGAGGTCGTTCCAGTCCTTGGACTTGAGCGGATCTCCGGCGCTCTTGGGAAATGGCAGGTCGGGCGTGAAGGCCATGGGGCGTCTCCTGAAGGTGCATTGCGGCCAAGCGGGTCACGTCAGAAGACGATGTCCCAGATCAGCGTGAGCTTGAAGGTGTTGGCCTTGGTCACGGCGTCGAAGACGACGCGGTTGTAGATCGTGCCGCCGGTGGCCGCGGTGAAGATGCCGGCCTCGCGCAGCGGCTCGGCGCCATTGGCTTCGCCGAAGTCGAAGACGGTCTGCAGGCTGACCTTGATGCGGCTGATGCCGCCGTCGACGACGTTGCTGTAGACCGGCGCGGCCACCGGGTTGCGCGCGCGCTCGGCCACCAGCTTCAGGTCGCCGTCGGCCGGCGCGGTGAATCCCGTCCCCACGCCCATGTGGCTGACGATGGCCGGCGGTGTGCCTGGCACGCCAGCAAAGCGCTGCGCCACCAGCGCCCTGCCCGCCTGCACGATGCGATTGGCATGGCTGCGGTCGAGCAGGATGCTGCCGTCCCGCGCCTGGGCAATCAGCCGCACCCGGCCTTGCATGTTCATGTTTTCCTGCATGGTCTTGCTCCGCTGTGTCTTGTCTATAAGAAGCCGAACGCGCCGTCGAAGACCGCAACGTTGTAGACGCCGCCAATCACGAATCGCTCGCTGGCGTCGTGGTGCTCGGACTCGCTGTCCAGCGCGCCAATGGCCAGCGCCTCGCTGGCGTCCTGGGTCTCGGTGTTGCGCTGGTCCAGCAGCGCGCTGAACTGTTCCTTGGCCGCCTGGTCTTCCCAGGGCTGGCGCTCGCTGGACTCGAACGGCAGGTTGATCGCGTACTGCACCATGCCGCGCACGCCGGCTGCGCGGCTGTTGTCGACCACGCGCTGCATGGCGTCCAGCGACAGGCCCTTGAACAGCTTGAAGCGGTCCTCGTAGCCCGTACCGTGCAACAGCCGCTGCACCGCGGCGCTGACGAAATACGGCACGATCACGTCGAACACCAGCGGCTGCAGGCGCAGCCACTGCATGCGCACCGAAAAACCGGCGCTGTCGAAGGTCTCGTCGCGGTCGAAGGCCGAAGCGTCGAACACCGCGCCGCGGGCAGCCTTGAAGACCCACTTCGACGCGCCCGAAGGCACGGCGGGCAAGGCAGGCGGCGACACGCCATCGAGCATCCTGAACTGGCTGCTGACGTCGGTGCTGGCGATGGACGCGCTGAATTCGGCCACCGTCGAGCCTGTGATCACCAGCGCCTGACCCTGAGGCACCTCAAATGCCGCGTCGGCCACCACGCCAGCGCCGGTGTCCTGCAGCGTGATCGACAGGCCGCGGCCGCCGCCCGGGCCGAAGGTCCATTCGATGCGCGGCGGCATGGGTTCCACGCTGCTGAAGTCCAGATTCAGCGTCGCCGTGCTGCCGCCCACCGTCGGCAGGCTGCTGCCCAGCACCACCTCCAGCTTGGGCGCGAACTCCTCCACCTGTACCAGCTGCGACAGCCCGGCAATCAAGGCATCCGTGGCGCTGCTGGTGCCGCTGCGCGACTCCAGTTGCTGCCTGAACAAGGCCAGGTCGTAGGGCAGACCCAGTGCGGCGCGCACCGCGCCTTTGACCGCCTCCACCGTGCCGCCGCCGATGAAGGACGAGACGGTGGACTTGACCAGCGGGCGGAAGGTGTCGTCGCCCTCGGGCGTGCCGTTCGGCAGCAGCCGCCGCGCCACGCCCAGCAGCGCGCCCAGCCCGTCCAGCCCGCCGCCCTTGGCGTAATCGATCCAGTGCGACTTCAGCAGGTCCTTGATCGACGCATCGGCCTGCATCAGCTCGGCACCAAGCGCGTCCAGCACGGTGTAGAGCAGCGAGCCGTCCTCGTGTGCCGCGTAGACGTCCGGGAACAGCGCGACGAGACGATCCGTCTTGAAACTCATCTTGCGCTCCGCCTGTTCACGCCAGGGCCAGCGGCGCAGGGCCGCCGCGCATGCCAGGGTAGGCTGAGGCCTGGACCATCACCTGCAGCGATGCGGCTTCCAAGCCGGCAAGGCCAGGAATGCTGATCGTCGCGAACGTGGCCGCGGCGCTGCTGGCATTGGTGAAGGTGACGGTGCCTGTGGTCTGCCCAACCTGCTGCAAGGACTGGCTGGGCGCCGCGGTGGGCCGGCCGCGCACCGAAACCGTGAGCGCCAGCTTGAAGTTGCGCAGCGTCACGGGCAGATCGGCGTCATCGCGGATCGCAACCGTGCAGGCCAGCGTGTTGCCACCGGTGAGCTTGGCGTTGCTCACCGCCAGGGCCTGCAAAGGCAACACCGAAATCGCGCCTTCATCGGGCCGAACCTGCGCGCCCGGCTGGATCAGGAAGGGATCGGTCGTGACCGGCACGCCATCGGCATTCAGCTGTGCCTCGCCCACGTCCGCCAGCCCGGCGACCTGGAACACCAGCGAGGACAGCTTGCGTGCCGACACCGGCTCGCCAATGCCCAGGCCGTTCAACGCCTTGACCACCGCGGTCTTGTAGCGCGCAAAGGCTTCCTTGCCGGCGCCGGCCACGTCCGGGATGACCAGGAACTGGCCCGACAGCGTGACGGTGGAGACCTTCTTGACGTTCGCGCGGATGCCGGCGGCGCGCGTCTTGTCCACCGTCGCCTTGACGTCATCCTCGATCTCCGGCTTGCCGGTGGAAAACAGCACCCGGACCTCGCCCAGCGGGATCTGCGAGTCGACCGAGAAGTCGCTCACCTCAACGCTGTCGACCCCGTCGATGCTCAGCACCGCAAAGCGGATCGCGTTCAGCGTGGCATTGCCGGCGCGCTCCAGCGCGTGCTTGGCGCGCTCGCGCAGCGGGTCGTCGGCCTCGGCCGCTTCGCCGCCGGTCAGTGGCTTGGCATTCGTCACGCCGCCGTCCACGCCGCGAGGCGGCGTGGGCATCACCGTGAGGCTGTCGGAGCCGAGGTTGCCCTCGGGGCCGTTGTCCAACGCGATGACCGGCACCGTGACGTTCGGCGCCTTGGCCAGGTAGCTGACAACCACCGTCGAACCCACGGGCGGCGCGGCGGCCAGCGTCACCGTGAGCCCGTCGGCGCCAAAGGGCTTGCCGAGCGCGCTGTCCACCGTGACCAGGTTGCCGGCCACGCCCTTGAGCTGCACGCTGGCCAGGCTGGCAATAGCCTGCGTGACGTGCAGCACCTTGGCCGCGGCGAAGTTCTCGACGACGACGGCAGGGATCACGCCGGCCGTGGTGACCTTGAAGAGGCGGCCGCGCGCATCGGCCACGCGCGTGGCCAGCGGGATCATCACGTCGTTGCGTGGCGCGCGCTTGAGCGAAAACGTGACCTCGCCTTGCGCCGGCAGTGCTGGGTTGCGCACGATGCCCAGCAGCGCCACCACGTTGTCCAGCGCCACGCCTTGCGCATAGTCGATGAAGGCGCGTTGGAAGGCCTGGTCCATCTGTTCGTACAGCAGCTTCAGCTCGCGCGAGACCGCGCGCACCAGCGTGCCGGCCACGCTGCCGGCGTTGAAGTCGGTGATGCCCGAAGGCAGGTCGCGGTAGCTGTAGCCGACGGTCAGGCGCGAGTTGTCGTCCGGGTACCAGCCCGGCGGAGCTTCCTCGCCGGGATAGCCTGGCGACCTGTTCCAGACCAGTTGGCCGACCGAGTAACGGTAGTGAACCTCAATGTCGAACACCGCCGGCTTGCCGCCTGCGAAGCCCGTGATCTGCGCGGCCAGCCCGCTGACGGGACCTGGTCCCCTGATCGGATAGCTCAGGGAGTCCGTCTCGGCGTGCCCGACAAAAATCAGCTCCAGCGTCGCCGGCTGCGCCACGCCCAGCAGCAGGCTGTCCTGCAGCGACTCGACCAGCGAACCGTAGGGCCGCGAGAAGGGGTTGCCAACGTCGACGATCATGTAGTCTCCAACGCGAGGTCGTGGACCAGGTTCAATGGCTGCGAGGCCTGGAAGAGCTGCACCAGCAGCGCCAGCCGCAGCACCTGGCGCTCGCCGGGAATGCGGACGATGTCGACCGACAGCACCTGCTCGACCCTTGGGTCGGCCTGCACCGCGTCGCGCGCAAAGACCTGGGCCTTGAGCCGCGTGCGCGCCAGGTCCGGTTCGCCGATCAGCTCGTGCAGCCGCGAGCCGTAATCGGCCCAGCCCAACGGCGCCAGCTCGCCCACGCGAACCCGCAGCCGCATCGTCAGCGCCTGCACGATGTTGTCGTTGCCGATGGCCAGCGCCAGGTCGCCACTGCCGCCAACCACGCCCTGGAACGTGAAGTCGGCTGCGCCGGCCACGTCGCGAAGTGCGAGGTCGGTGCCGAAGAGATGGGTTGCGGGTTGGGCCATGCTCAGGCGCTCAAGGTGATGTGCCGGGTCACGGTGACGGTCTGCCCGCCCGCGCTGGCTTTCAGCAGCAGGCGGTAGGCACCGGTGCCGAGGTTGACGGGCAAGGGGCCGGTCTTGCGCAGCCAGGTCTTGTCGTTCTGGCGGAAAAACGGCAGCGCGGGCAGGTTCAGCGCGATGTCGGCGCTGTGCGCGGCGTCAGCCGGGCCGTCCGGCTCCAGTCGAAGGCTGAGCAGCACGCCGTTCAGCGTCTGGTAGTCAGGGTTGACGACCCAGGTGTTGGCCGGGCCGGGCTTGAGCCAGGGGCCGGGCGCGAGGAAGTCGATCGTCGCATTGGCTTTCGAGAGGTTCAGGCCGTCGCTCGCCGGGTTCAGGAACTGCCCGCCAGCGAGTTGGTGCACCACGCAGGGCGTGGGCGCCGCGGGTGGCGCGCCGCCGGCCAATGCAGAGCGGGTGATGGCCTTGACGGATGCCAGGTCAATGCCTTCGCGGTCCGTCGCGGCCAGCACCAGCGCATGGCTGCCGAACTCGCCCAGCACCGGCACGGCGTGGCTGAGCGCAGCCAGGCTGTGGTCCAGCGGGTTGATCTCGGGCTTGGCTTCGGTGGCGGCACTGTTCAGCGACGAGAACCACTTGAAGAACAGGCCCGCGGTGTTGCCCACCGCACTGCCGGCCAGCGTGACCGGACCGATCAAGCCGGCGCCGTTGGCCGGTTGGGTGATGGTCAAGGTCACGTCGGCCATGGTCATTGCCCGCTGGACGTGAACGACGCCGAACCGCCGGACGGGAAGATCACCGCCTGGTCGCCGACGATGTTGATCGGGATGCCGTTGATCATCGCCGGGCCGCTGCCGGGCAGCATCATGCCGGGCCACGGTGAGCCGGCCTGGCCCTGCATCACCATGCCCAGCGCAACGATGGCCTTGTTGTTGACCTTCACCGTCTGGTTGAAGCTGCTGATGATCCACACCGTGGGCTGCGGGAAGGCGGGCGACGCGGGTGGTGGCGGCAGCAGCACCGGTGGCGCGCCATTGCACTGCGGCGAGTCGCCACCGGTCACGACGACCAAGGCCTGCTTCCCGCCGACCAGCAGCTTGCCGCAGCTGAAGCTGAGGTTGCCGCGCAGCATCACCGGTCCCGAGAGCTTGATGTCGGCCATGAGGGTTGCGCTCCTGGGTCACGCCGAGATCTCGGTGCCGGAAATCTTGATGCCGGCGATCTGGTTGCCGTCGCTGTCCACGGTGATCTTGCCCTGCACATGGGCGTCGCCGGTGACGGTGAGCGTCTTGCAGTCGATCTTCACGTCCTTGCCCTTGGCCAGCAGCGTGATGCTGCCGGCAGGGTCGATGGTCAGCACGAAATCGTCGCCGGACTTCAGCTCGATCAGGCCTTGCGGGTCGATGCGGAAACCAGCCTTGCACTCGCTGTTGTCCTCGGGCTTGGTCACGTCGCGCTGCAGGAACAGGCTGCCGTCTGCCGCCATGCGCAGGTGGTTCAGCGTGCCGTCGGGCAGGCGGTGCTCGAACAGCACGTCGCTCTCCTTGAACAGCGGCGCGCGTTCCTGGTCGTGATAGAAGCGGCCGCAGATCAGCGGCTGCTGCAGGTCCATGTCCAGGAACTCGACCAGCACCAGGTCGCCCACGCGCGGCGGCGCGGCCACGCCCACGTGCGGCACGGTGATCGGCACCTTCGGCAGCTCCAGCCCGTCGTGCTTCAGGCGCACATCGGCCTCGTAGTTGTTGGTGTCGGAGTCGCTTTCATGCGCGCTGATGGCCGTGACCGTGGCCAGCTGCGGGCCGCGGCGCAGCGCCAGCTCCTCGCGCACCAGGCGGCGCACCATGTCCAGCAACTCGTTCATTGGAAGTCCCTCCGCACTGCGTGCTTCGGGATGAGCGCTTGGGAGCGGCCCGGCGCACTCATGGCTGCGGCTCCGTGGCCAGCGTCAGCTCGGTGACAAAGCCATCGCGCTCGCCGAAGCGGTGGCGCAGCGCGGTGATGGTGCCGCTGGCGTTCAGGCCGGCCTCGGGCGCGTCGCTGGCGCTCATGACGTCGCCCAGCTCCAGCGCCGGCATGCCCAGCACGCTGAGGCGGATGGCCGCTGCTCGGCGTGCGAAACCGGCCGCATAACCGGCGGCGAAGCGGCCGGCCATGTCCTTGGTGCGGGCCGCGGGGTCGGTGATCAGCCACTCGTCGCCGCTGCCGGCGGAGTCCTCGTAAGCCGTGTCGGTGGCGGTGAGCCAGAAGCTCTTGTCCTCGCCCTGGCCGGACATCGGGCTCTCGCCGCCGACCGTGACCTGGCGTGCAAACGCAGGCTGCAGCGTGGCCTCGGCCGCGAGCAGATGCTTGCCATAGGCCAGCCCACCACCACCGCCCAGGCCCAACGCACCAGCCGCGGCACCAACTGCACCGGCCGCCGCACCCACTGCACCGCCAAGGCCACCGCTGCCCAGCGACGCAGCAGCACCCACGCCGCGGAAATTGACCTTGCCCTCGCGGTCGCTGAACAGCGAAAAGCCCAGCCGCTCGGCCAGGCGCCGCAGCTGCGTGTGCGCGCCCTGCCGGCGCTCGAAGGCGTAGCGCGCCAGCGTCACGCCGTCTTCGATCTGGCCGGCTTCCAGCGCGGCCTGGCCAATCAGGTCGCGCACGACGTCACCGGCACTTTGCTGCTGGTAGAACGAGGCCACGCGCAGTTCCACCAGCGACAGCAGCGTGCCCACGCAGACCAGCTGGCAGCCGCCCAGCCGCGGCCGCAGCTCGGCCACGCTGCCGGTGAAGACACGTTCCAGCCCGTCCTCATCGCCCAGGTCCAGCGTCACCGGGTCGCCCACCGCCACACCACCGCTTTCGGCCAGCAGCACGCGCAAGCCGTCCAGCGGCACGTCCAGGCTGCGCTCGACGACAAAGCGCGAGGGTGCAGCCACCGGCGCGCTGCTGTCTGCGCTCAGGCTGCCAGCGGTGAAGGCGAAACGGGGGTTCAGGCCAGCCATGTTTGCGAGGCCCTCAATTCGTGGGGAAGCCGCCGTGGGCGCGGGCATCCTTTTCCAGCTCGGCGTCCTGGTAGCCGCGCAGGATCACGTCCCACAGGTACACGCCGAACAGCGGCAGGCCGAGGTGGAAAAACGGGCCGAACCAGCCGTACTGGTTCACATGGCGCAGCTCGTGCTCGTAGAGCGCCTGGGACTTCGGGATGCTCACCGCGCCGCTGTAGGCCGGCGGCGAGACCGGATCCGGCAAGGCCTGCCAGGCGGCGTTCTGTTCGTACTCGCCGTTGACGAAGAAGACGTTGCCGAAGGTGATGCCCAGCAGCCCGTCGAACGAGCCCAGCCAGCCGCCCTTGAAGACCAGCGCAAAGGCATTCAGCCTGCCGGACGAGGCCACGTCGAAGCCGGGGGTCTGCCAGCTGACATGGCCCAGCGTGAAAGCCCAGACCAGCCAGCGCACCACTTCGCCGATCAGGATGCTGACCTCGATGGCCAGGCCGAACGCGGTGTTCGGCAGCGTCCAGATCACGCCCAGCAGCGACAGCAAAACGCCGCCAAAACTCCAGTGGCCGTTCGGGTCGAAGCGGTTGACCGGGTCGTTGGCGCAGTAGGCGTAACGGCAGCGCAGCCGCGGCTCGCGCAGCCAGTCGGCCAGCAGGCCGGCGCGCTGCATGCGCTGCGCCGAAGCCAGCACAAACGGGCTGACGAGGCGCGCATCGTCCGGCGCGCCGGTGTGGCTGTCGGGCGTCAGGAAGCGGCGCAGCCGCGGGTCGTACCAGCGCGCGCCCAGGCGGTACAGGCCCAGCTCGGCATGCCAGACCCGGCCGCGGTACATGGCCGGCACGCAGCCCTCGGCTTGCAGCGGCAGGCCAGTCATGAGATCGGCCTGCAGCGGCAGGCCGTAGGGGTCGTAGCGATACGGCCCTTCTTCGCCGCAGAAGACCAGGTTGCCACCGGCATCGGCATGCAGGCTGCGCAGCTCACCTTGCGGGTTGCCGCGGAAGTCCACCAGGCCGACCACGCCGGTGGGCAGGCGCAGCACGATGAACTTCGGCCGGCCGTGTCCGTCGGCCACCGCGAGCAGGCCATCGTCTGCGCCGTAGAGGTAGCGCTCGCCGCCGGACTGGCCGTGCTTGGCGACCAGCCGGCCCTTGTGGTCGTAGACAAAGCGGCCCACGCATTCGCCGTTGACCAGCAGCGATTCGAGCTCGCCGGCTTCGTCGTAGCGGTAGATCTTCTCGCCCGTCGCGTCCCGCACGCACAGCACACGGCCCACGGCATCGCAGTCGATTGCGAAGTCGTCGCCCTCGCCCACCACCTCGTCGGCCGGACCGAAGGCGTAGCGCCAGGCCTGCGCGCCTTCGGTGGCTTCCATCAGCCGGCCTTGCGCGTCGTAGCGGTGCTGGCGTTCGCCTTCGCGCGAAAGCCGGAACGCGGCGTCGCGTTCCAGCGCACACGCCCACAGCTCGCGGCCGGCCAGCGTCAGTTGTTCGCGCAGGGGCTGGCCGGACTCGGGGTCGTGCCAGGTCTGGTGCAGCAGCTTGTCCGGCCCGCGGTGCCAGGCCAGGCGCTGGGCGTCGTCGCTGCCCAGCTCTGCCGCGGTCGCGCCGTTCCAGCTGACCTCGGTGGCACGGCCACGCGCGTCCCACTCGAAGCCGATGCGCTGGTCCCACTCGGGGAAGCTGACCTGCGCGAGGCGGCCGTTGGCATCGAAGTCGAAACGCAGGCTAAGGGCCACGCCGTCGACGCGCTGCGTCAGGCCGATCAAGCGGCCCGCCTCGTCGTAGTCGAACGCTGTGTGTTCGTGGTCAGCGCGGGCTTCGCTGACACGGCCGCCCGCCCAGCGGTAGACCCACGGGCTGGCGCCGCCGCGGCGGGTGCGCAGCAGCTTGCCCTGGGCGTCGTAGTCGTGCGCGCGCTCGCCATCGGCCCGCTTGGCTTCGGTCAGCCGACCCGCGGCGTCGTAGCGGTAGCGCGCCCAGGCGCGGCCGTTGCGGTCGACCTCGGTCAGGCGGCCGTCCACGCCGTAGCGGTAGTCGTAGCGGGTGCCATCGGGCTCGGTGAGGGTGGCGAGTTCGCCGGCCTGCCAGGCGTAGCTGCAAAGCTGCGGGCCTTCGCGCACTTCCACTGGCAGGCCTAGCTCGCAGCGCGTGTCGCGCGCCGCGCGTTGCGTGGCGTCGAAGGCTTGCAGGCGTTGCAGCGCGTCCATCACAGGGCCAGTGCGGAAGATTGGGACGGCGCGCCCAGCGGGATCGCGTTCAGCATGGTGTCGAACTCGTTGAGCACGCGGTCGAGCTGCTGGTCGAAGCTGGTCTGCAGGTTGGCCAGCAGCGTCAGCAGGCGTTCCAGCAGATCGTGCACTATGAGCTGGTCCACCTGCTGCAGCAAGGTGGTCACGTCGGCCAGGATGGCTTCGAGCTGGGCCTTCAGCGCGTCCAGCACCTTCTTCAGCTCGGCGCGCACCTGGTTCAGGAAGCCGTCGATGGCCTGCTTGAGCTGCGTGAGCATGCCGCGCAGGCTGCCGGTGATCTTGGCCACCAGTTGCTGGTACAGCGCATCGAGCTGGACCTGGATCGCTGCCGGGTCGATGGCTTTGAGCGGGTCCATCAGCGGGTCCCACACGGTGGTCTTCAGCTCGGCGGCCAGCGCGTCAGGGTCCAGGATGTTCAGCTTGGCGCGCAGCGTGTCGTAGACGCCCGCCACCGCCGTCTTCAGCCCGGCCGGGTGCAGCACCAGTGCGGCCTGGCGGATCTCCCCGAAGAAGCCGTTGACGGCATCGTCCAGCGCGGCCTGCAGCGGCGCCAGGTCGCCGAGGAAGCGGTCGACCGCGAGGTCGATGCGGCGTGCCTTGGTCGAAGGGCGCAGCGTGGCGAGCGCGCCGTGCAGCGTGTCGGCGGTGATGGCTTGCGGCTGGGTCAGGAAGGCCGGCAGCATCTTGGCCAGGCCGCTGTTCAGGCGGTTGTAGGCGGCTTGCGCGCCGCTGGCGTCCAGGCCGTTGATGCGCTGACGCAAGGCGGCGGAGAGTGCGCGCACGCGGCCGTCGAGCTGCTGCAGGCGCGAACTGGGCACATCCAGCTTCAGCGGCGCCAGCACCAGGTCGAACTTCGCGCTCAGCGAGGCCTTGGCGGCGCCGTTGCCGGCCGACAGCGCGATCTGCGCGTCCAGCCGCACGCGCAGCGCCGGCAGCGTCACGGCGCCGGCCAGCGCGCTGGGCGAGAGCGCGTCCACCCGCTGCTGGGCCTCGCGCAACAAGCGCGTGACCTGAGCCGGGTTCAACGCCGGCCAGGCCATGCCCAGCCCCGTGCGGATGGCTTCGAGCGCGCTGGCCACGTCGGCCACGGGCAGCTTGTCCACCGCGGCCATCAGCTGGTCGAACACCAGGTCCAGCGGCTTGAACAGACTGCTGGGCTTGACGCTGTCGCCCAGCGTCAGGTTGTACTGGCGCAGTGCGCCGTCCGGGTCGCCAAAGACCGCGTCGGCCAGGCCCAGCATCAAGGCCTTCATGGTCTCGAAAAACGTGTCCAGCGGCGGCGGCAGGTGCACGCTGTCCAGCGCGCTGGCCAGGCCGTCGCGGGCCTGGGTGAAGAGCTCGCGCTCCTTCTGCTCCAGCGTGTCCAGCAGCGGCGTGATGTCGATCAGGTCGACCAGGCGGTCGATCTCGGTGTGCAGCAGGCGCAAGGGCTCGACCCACACGTCCGGGCTGGCGCGGTTGATGGCGGCCATCATCTGCTGGTAAGGCGCTTTCAGCGGTTCCAGCAGTTGGCCAGGCGAGAGCTTGTCGGCCTGGGCCACCAGTTGGTCGACCAGCCCGTCCAGCGGCGCCAGCACCAGCGTGGCATTGATGCCGTTGACCGACTTCTCGACCTGGTCCAGCAGCGCATTGACAGGCGCCAGGATGGCGCTGCCGTCGAAGCCGATGATGCGGTCGCGGAAGTTGTTCCAGGCGTCCAGCACGGCCTGCACTGCTTCGGCCAGCTCGTCGTCGATGGTCTTGAAACCCGTCTTCAGCTGGGTCTCGATCATGCCTTCGAGGTCCACCGCGCGCAGCAGCGCCAGGCCGCCCTGGATGGCGATCTTCTCGGGTTCGGACAGCGACTCGGGCTTGATGGCCGAGAGCTTGGCCTTCAGCGCGTCGATCTCGTCGATGACCTCGTCGGCCACCGGCTTGAAGTCCAGCCCGTCGAGTTGGGCCAGCAAGGCCTTCAGGTCGTCCAGCGCGGAAGACAGGTCGCTGGCCAGTTGCTGGATCAGCGAACCGGCCTGCTGCACCACGTCGCCAATGGCGTCGGCCACGTCGGCAATCGGGATCTGCTTGAACTGGTCCAGCGCGCCGGCCAGCGTGCTGCTCAGGCCGCCCAGCAGGTCGTCGCCGATGTTCTGGTCGATGAAGTCGTGCGCGGCCTGGAAGCCGCTGGCAATGCCGCTGCGAACCTGGTCAATGTGCAGGTCGTCGAGTTCCTGCTTGACGCGCGTGAGCATGCCGCTCACGGCCTGCTGCACCTGCTCGGTCGGCACATCCTCGATGGCCTGCTGGATCTTGCCAATGAAGTCGATCAGGATCTGCTGGACCTGCGACAGCGGCGAGGCGGCGAACATCTCGTGCACGCCATTGGAAGCGCGCGCGATCTGGGCCGCCAGGTCCTGCGGCGACAGGCTCATGCGCAGCCGCGACAGCAGCGATTCGATCACCGAGGCGATGGCGTCGACCGCATCGTCCACGCTGGGCAGTTCGACCAGCGGCACGGCGCCGAGCACGGTGGCATAGGCCGAGAACAGCGTGTCCCAGGCGTCGTCCGCGACCAGCGCGGTCAGCGCGTCGCAGCCGGCGTCAATCGCGTCGAAGGCCAGGCCCAGCGCGTCGGACCAGGCCTGCAGCAGCGCCTCCAGCGCGGCGTAGGCGGCGGCGTCTGCCGCGTCGAAGCTGACGATGGCGTTGGCCAGGGCCTGGAAGCTGAGGGCGGCCTGGTCGCGCACGGTGCCGATCAGGCCCTCGATGCCGCCGGCGGTGAGCGGCTGGATCAGCGCCAGCGCGCCGTCCAGGTGCTGGCTGGCACCGGCGAGCAGGTCGTGGTCCACACCCACCAGCTGCTGGGCGAGGAAGTTCAGCAGGTCGTCGGCCGAAGGCACCTGGCCACCGGCGAGTTGCTCGATGGTGCCAATTGCCGCAGTGACCTGGGCCAGCGTGTCGGCGTCGATCAGCGAGCTGCCGAGTTCGGTCAGCCGGTCGCTGAAGGCGCTCAGCACGGCTTCGATCAGCTTCAGCGCGGTCTGCTCCAGGCTGTCGCCGGGGTGGATCTGCTGCACCAGCGGGCTGTTGGCGAGGAAGTCCGACAGGCCCTGGTAGCTTTCGTTGAGGTTCTCGATGAAGGCCAGCGCGTCGCCAGGCAGGGCGTTCTGGATCGTGCTGATGGCCTTGGGCAGCGCTTCGGACAGGCCGCTGACGTCGATGTCCAGCGCGCCCTGCACACCGCCAAAGGCCTGCGTCACGGCGCCCAATGGAGAACCCGAGTCGCCACTCGCCAGCGAACCGGCCACGTCCATGAAGCTGGACAGGCCCGTCTGCGCGTTGGTCGCGGCGTCCAGCGCCGGGCCCAGGTCGGGCAGGCTGGCGGTGGCACCGGTCACAGCAGTTCCCCGATGGCCGAGAGCGCGCCGGCCGCACCGCCAGTGGCGCCGCTGAAGGCGTCCAGCATGCCGGGCAGCCGGGTCGTGGGGTTGGCGAAGTCGGCGGCGCCGGCGATCAGGTCCACCAGGCCGGCGACCTCGGCCAGCGCGTTCTGCACGTCATCCATCAGCGCGCCGGCTTCGTCCAGCAGGCTGGTGTCGATGTCACCAAACGGGCTGGATGCTGGCGGCGGGGGCGGCGGCAGGTACTCGGTCAGCTCGCAGCTGAAGTCGAACTCGTCCAGCCGGCCCGCCCGCTGGCCGACTTCGAGCTTGTCCACCAGCACCTGCGAGAAGTAGCCCTGGCCGGTGATCTCGCACAGGAAGTCCACCGGCGCACGGCCCAGCAGATGGCCGCGCAGGGTCTGGATGTCGTCGGCCGCACCGTCGCCGTAGCAGATGCCGCGCACGCGGATCTGCACGCTGGGCCGGCCAAGCGCCTGCGCATAGTCGCCCTCCTGGCCGGGCACGGCATGGCGCACGAAGCGCGCGCCTTCGGTCACGTCGATGCTGAGCAGCTTGTCCAGCACCACGCCGGCGAGTTCGAGCGCCATCTCAAGCCTTTTGCAGGCACGGGACGCGCATCACAGCAGCCCCCCGGTGAAACCGAACTGGCGCAGCGCGTGTTCACGCCAGCGCTCCTGCAACCGGTCCACCAGGCGGTCCACCAGCATGTCTTCGGAGACGGCGTCCAGCTCGGGCCAGGGGCGGGGTGTGGGTGCGGGCGTGAAGGCGGGCACGGGCGGCAATGCGACGGGCGCTGCGGCGGCGATCTGCGCAGTTGCCTCGGCGGTGGCCGCATTGGACGGCTGCAGCGACGGCGGCACATCGACACGCGCCTGGCTCTCGGCAACCGCGCCTTGCATCAGCGCACGCAGCCCGGACAGGCCTTGCACGAGCCGGGTGGGGTGCGGCAGCGGCGCACGCCCGACCTGGTCAGCGCCCCGGCCCTTCGACAGGCTCAGGGCGAACGGAGAGGGGGACGCCCCGTCCACCGAAGAGCGTGACGAAGCGCCACCCTGAGAGAGTGATGCAGCGCCGCCGTGAGAGGGTGACGCCCCTCCGCCGTTCGGGCTGACCCTTCGACCGTGCTCAGGACTAAAGGCTCCGTCAAAGCCTTGACCCTTAGCCAAGCTCAGGGCGAACGGTTGGCGGACGGGGGAAACAGGCGCGCCTCCCGCACCCGCATCCGCATCCGCATCCGCATCCCGTTCGGGCTGAGCTTGTCGAAGCCCCGGCCCTTCGACAGGCTCAGGGTGAACGGATTTGAGGATGGCGTGTTGCGGCAAGGCCTCAGCTGACCGAGCGGCCGGCTCGCGAAGCGTTGCCAGCGCCGCTCGCCGCGCTGCCGGGCCGGCGGGCACAGCGGTGACCAAGCCCAGGGGCTGCTCTGCAACTGCCGCTGCCTGCGCGGCTTGCACTGGCACCGGAGGCACCCAGCCGGGCGGCAGCAACGCGCCGGCCGTCGGGCCGGCCGCAGATCGCGCACTGGCCAACGGCGACACCACCACGGGCACCGGCCGCGGCCGTGGCCAGTTCGGCGCCAGTGTGCTGGCCACAGGTTCGGCCACTGCTGCCTGGCAAGGTGTGCCGCCTTTGAGCGCAGCGCGGATCAGCTGGTCGAAGCGCGCCCAAGGATCCGCCGGCCAGGCGGCGTCCGCATGGTCCACCCATTGCAGCCCGGCACTCTCAAACAGGCGTTCAGCGCAACGCACAGAAAGCTGCGCGCCCGCGTCCCAGCGGGCACTCATGGCTCGCCCCCGTCGCTGCCCTGCAGCCCGGCCAGGTAGACCGCCACCTGCCCCGGTGACAGCTCACCCACCTGGGCCGGCGTCCAGCCGTAGTGCCGCGCCAGCAGCACATGCGCCGCGCCAATCGGCGCAGAAGCAGCCGCGCGGGCCGCGCCGCCATCGGTGTCCAGCCCCGAGATGCGGTTGACCTCGGCGACCAGGAACTGCACCAGGCCGGCATGCAACTGGCGCACCTGGTCAAACGACAGCGCCGGCTCGATCAGCGACTCCTTGACGATCAGCAGCGGCACCAGCGAGCCGTCGTCCTGCGCGGCCTTGGAAATGAGCGCCAGCGTGGCCACCTTCAGCGGGCGCAGCCGCACGCGGCCACCTGCGTCTGCACCCTGCGCTGGCGACAGCACGGCGGCCGGCACCTCCACCTCGTGCACCAGCATGCCACCCGCCAGCAGTTCCTGCGGCGAGAGCATCTGCGGGGTGTCGATGGGCAAGGCCTGGGCGTTGGACATGGCGCTCAGGTTTCCTCATAGGCCACGCGCATGGCCTGGAAGCCGACCGACTCCATCACGAAGCTGTCGCTCGGGATGGCATAGGCCCAGCTGTCGAACTTGACGCCGAACAGCGTGACCTTGGTCGACTGCGTCGGGTGGTTCGGGTCGCGCAGCGTGGAGATCAGGTTGAACGAGGGCTGAACGAAGGACGGGCCGGACGGCGGGCTGGTGGCGCCTTCGCCCAGCATCAGCCGCACCAGCGCGCCGTTGACGTGGGCGCGCTCTGCGGTGCCGGTCACGCGGACCACGCCGGGGCGCAAGTGCGTGGGGTAGCGGCTGCCGATCTCGTAGAAGGGCTGCACGTCGCTGGTCACGCTGATCGCGACATTGGTGAGCCGGCCCACGACGTTGGACAGGTCGTACTGCGAGACCATCGCGTCGGCTGCCTGCCCCTCGGGGGTGGAGGTGTCCTCGACACCGAGCACCAGCACCGCGTCGATCGCGCGAAAGACATCATTGGCCATGAAGCGTGCTCCTGATCATTGCAGCGTCATCACGACGCGGATGAAGTCGATGCTGAAGGTCGGCTGGATGGTCATCACGACGCTCACCTGGCCGGCGATCTCCTGCGCCCGCGTGGCGGTCACGTCCAGCGAATAGCCGGTCAGCGCCTCGTCCTGGACCATGCCGGTCAGGAAGGCGTCCAGCGTGGCCTTCAGCGCGGTGCGCACCCGCGTGTTGTTCAGCCGGCCGATGTAGGGGTTGGCGGCAGAGCGCACGCCGTACTTGGCGTAGTCGACGATGCGGCGCGTGGGGATGGCCGAATACGGCTCGCCCACGCCTTCGGTGGTCACGCCCTTGAGCACGCGCAAACCTTCCTTCACGACGACAGCCAGCACGTTGCGCTCGATCAGTTGCGCCTGCTGGCCGCGGTTGGCGGCAAAGGCCACGTTCGGGATGTTCAGCGCCTTGTTGGTCAGGCTGGTCTGCACCGGCAGTGACGAGATGAGCCCGGCCACCGCCGCAGCCGTGTAGGCCGGCGGCAGCACCGAGCCGTCCGGCAGCTTGATGCCGGGCGCCACCAGCACCACGCGCGCCTCGGCCAGGTTGTGGCCCAGGAATTCGGCCACCGAGCTGCCGGTGGCGCCGATCACGCCGATGCGCTCGAAGTCGGTTTCCTCGGTGGCCTTCAGGTGGTCGATCAGCACCGAGCCCATGGTGTTGGCGTCCTGCCCGGCCAGCAGCACGATGTTGACCAGCTGGTTGCCAATGGCTTCCAGGCCGGCGGCGTAGTCGGTGTCCGCCGCGTCGGCGCCATCTGCCCCGCCCTGGTTGCTGCCGGTGCCGAAGTACGAGGCCACGCCTGCCGCCGGCTTGGCGCTGGCGAAGTTGCCGTTGGGCGCCACGCTGACCAGCCGCGAGCCTGCGGCCAGCTGCGCCAGCATGTTGCCGTCCGGCACGATGTAGCTTTCCTTGGTCTGGCCCCAGCCGATGGTGACCTGCACGCTGTCTGCCGACTCGACCGAGTAGCTGGCGAGCAGCGTGTCGGCGGCCGGCGCGCGCGGCGCTTCGCCGGCGTGGAAGTCCAGGTGGCCGTTCCACACCGTCACCAGCACCTGGCCGGCGGCTGGCGCGGCGTGGTCCACCGCGTAGGTGGCGACCACGCTTTGCTGCGCCGTGGGCACTTGCGTGGCCTCGAAGGTCAGCTGGCCGTTGGCCGGGTTGATGCGCAACTCGTTGAGCGCGGGCGTGACGGCGATGTCGTAGAGCAGCGTGCCGGCGGTGACGCCGGCCGGCGGGTTGGCGCCATAGGCTCGCAGCGGCTTGCCATCGCCGTCCAGCACGGTGACGGCATTGATGGACGCGACCTGCGCCACCGGCGCACTGGCCAGCTGGAACACGTTGCCGACTTTGCCCACCGGCTCGGCCGTGGCGACCGATTTGTAGACGATGTTGAAGGTGTCCACGCGCCGGGTGTCGCCGCGGATCACCTGGATGCGGTTCTGCGGCGTGGGCAGCACGCGGTGGTAGGCCAGGTTGGCGAAACCCGAGGTCTGGCGCTCACTGTTGATGCGCGCCGGTACCTTGGCCGCGTCCACCGAAACCTGCAGGTTGTTGCCCCAGGAACCGGGCGTGGCCGCGCTGAGCGTGGCGATGGTGTTGTCCGCACCATCCTTCAGCGCGAACTGGGCCGCAGTGGCCCGCGAGCTCGCCACGCGCACCGCAATGACGGTGGAGGCGCCATTGCCGTAGACGTATTGCAGCGCGCGCGTCAGCGTCAGCGGGTTGCTGCCGTCGTTGGGCACGCTGAAGCTGTCGGGCGCGCCGAACAGCTCACTGGCGTCTGCCATGCCAGACAGGGTGACCGGCTGGCCGACCGGGCCCGCCGCGGCGGTCCCGATGACGGCGACGATGCCGGAGCTCACGCCACCCGCCGAAATCAAACCTTCCGCACGTACCTCGACGTAGGTGCCAGGCACCACCATTTCTGCCATGACTTCCTCCAATATTCGGACAGCCAAGAAAAAGATAATCCAGCCCCATATGCATGGGGCAGACGAGCTTATGAATAATTTTTCAACGCAACGGCGCTGCCGCAACAGTAACGCGCATTGCATGAATGGGCACGCCCACGGCTTCGCCGCGGTATTCACCGGCACCCTCGCCTGATTTGATGAACTCTTTTCGCCAAACTCCCATGCAGCAGCAAACCTGCTGGTTGCGCAGAGGCGCCAAAAGCGCAACAGCGGCAGCCAACATCGGGCCCACACTTCGAGGAATTCAACGTACTGCCGCAGCGCCCCGGCGAAACATCAAGCCAAGGGCGAAGCGCTCAGAATTTCCCGCGTGCGCGTCAAGGTCTTATTGCAGTTCTTCCTACAACGCGAACTGAAGCCACGCCACATCCCTGCAGCGCAACTCCAAATTCAATTTACTCGATGCCAACCCGCGGAGCAAGCGCTACCCATCACCCTATCCCCTATTTGATGTACAGCGCCCGCCTGAGAATATCGAAGCCGCGGGTTACTCCCAAGCGTCGCGCTACCGCATGGGGAATCGGGACTCTCTGGTTGCGTTACAAATATCCGGTAACTGTCGCTTGATCAGGTGACGGTGATGGCAAGCGCTGCGGAAATCACGACGCGTGTGCAGTGTCCTGTCACAAAGTGCCGCTAGCGTCGCGCGCAAACACCCTCGTTGGGGTGTGCGAGGAGCGCAAATCTTTGGCGGTTCGTAAGTTGTTGGCACCGGCGCTGGGAGTGGCCTTGCTGGCCGCCGTCGGCGCAGGCGCCTGGTTTTCCCACGCTCGCCTGCAAGGTGAGTCCGCGGCCAGTGCCGCCGCACAGCAGGTCCAGGCGCAGCAGGTCACGCTGCGTGGACTGATCGGCTCGGAGAAAGAAGCGTTTTTCGCAGACCCGAAGGTCCAGTCGGCCTTGGCGGCCCAGGGGCTGCACGTGACGGTGGAGACGGCTGGCTCACGCGCGATTGCCGCCAGCGTCGATGCCAGCCGCTACGACTTCGGCTTTCCGTCCGGCGCACCGGCCGCGCAGCAGCTGAAAGCCAAGGCCAAGGCGGCTGCGGTCTTCAACCCCTTCTACACGCCCATCGTGTTAGCCAGTTGGCGGCCCATCGCCGAGATCCTGGTGGCCAACGACATCGCCACGAAGCACGGCGACTACTACGAGCTGACCGACCTGCCAGCCCTGATGAAGCTGGTCGAAAACGGCACGCGATGGGACGAGCTGAAGGCCAGCGCAGCCTTTGCCACCCGCAAGTCGGTGCTGGTGAGTTCGACCGACGTGCGCACCTCGAACTCAGCCGCGATGTACCTGGCGCTGGCCAGCTACCTGGCCAACCGCCAACAGATCGTGCAGAGCCAGGAAGACGTGGACCGGGTGATGCCGCTGGTCGCGCCACTGTTCCTGCGCCAGGGCTTCCAGGAGCAGTCGTCTGCCGGGCCCTTCGAGGACTACCTGGCGCTGGGCATGGGCAAGGCGCCGCTGCTGGTGGCCTACGAGTCGCAGCTGGTGGCCTTCTGGCTGAAGAACCCGAACCAGCGCCAGCGCGACATGGTGCTGATCTACCCGCGCCCCACCGTCTTCTCCAAGCACGTGCTGGTGCCTTACACCGCCGCCGGCGCGCGGCTGGGCACCGCCCTCGAAAACGACCCGGCGCTGCGCGCGCTGGCCCACGAATACGGCTTTCGCACGGGTGGCGACAGCCACGGCCCCGAAGGCTGGGCCAAGCAGGGCGTGAACGTGCCCGAGGTGCTGGTGGACGTGATCGACCCGCCCAGCTTCGAGTGGCTGGAACGAATGATCGTGGGCATTGACGCCCGCTTCAAGTGAACACGAACCCAACAAGGAAAGGGAGCCGAACATGAACAACATCGAAAAGCCGACCGACACACTGCAAGCGCCCGCAAGCTTCACGCTGGAGCCGCCAGCGCCGGTGGTGGCGCTGCCCATCGAATCGGCCAGCGGCAAGGTGCGGCTGAAGCCGGAAGAGGTCTCTGAATTGGACGAGCAGGTGCGGCAGTTCATTGACGACATCAGCGCCCACGACAGCCAGCACCCGCAGTTCAAGCTGGCGGTCGAGCGCATCCACAGCATGGGCAACAAGGAAGTGGAAGCTTCGGCCTCGGTGTCCAACCGCATGCTGGAGCGGCCGGTAGGCTCCCTGAAGAACGGGCTGTTCGACCAGGGCTCGCAGATCGGCCAGTCCCTGGTCGACCTGCGCCGCCAGGTCGAGGCGCTGGACCCGTCCCGCCAGGGCGACCTGTTCTCGGCCCGCAAGCTACTGGGCTTCATCCCGCTGGGCAACAAGCTGGTCGACTACTTCGACCGCTACCAGTCCTCGCAGGCGCACCTGAACGCCATCATCGAATCGCTCAAGCGCGGCAAGGACGAACTGCTGCGCGACAACGCCGCGATCGAGCAGGAGAAGACCAACCTCTGGGCGCTGATGACGCGGCTGGAGAAGTACGTGCACATCGGCAAGGCCCTGGACAGCCAGCTCGCCGCCAAGGCCGCCGAGCTGGACGCCAGCGACCCCGAGAAGGCCCGCGTGGTGCGCGAGGAAATGCTGTTCTACGCACGCCAGAAGGTCACCGACCTGCTGACCCAGCTGGCGGTCAACATCCAGGGCTACCTGGCGCTGGACCTGATCCGCAAGAACAACCTGGAGCTGAGCAAGGGCGTGGACCGTGCCACCACGACCACCGTCTCCGCGCTGCGCACTGCCGTGATCGTGGCCCAGGCGCTGGCCAACCAGAAGCTGGTGCTGGACCAGGTGAGCGCGCTGAACACCACCACCGGCAACCTGATCGCCAGCACCAGCGAGCTGCTGCGCGAGCAGAGCGGTGCGATCCACCAGCAGGCCGCCAGCAGCACCATCGAACTTGCCAAGCTGCAGCAGGCCTTTGCCAACATCTACCAGACCATGGATGCGATTGCCGACTTCAAGGTCCAGGCGCTGGATGCCATGCAGACGACCGTCAACACCTTGAGCGATGAGGTGGCCAAGAGCCGCAGCTACCTGGACCGGGTGCGCCAGCAGGACAGCAGCGCAGCATTGCAGGCACCGAGCGGCGGAGTCACGCTGTGAGGCTGGGCCGGTGGTGGCTCTTCGCCGCCGTGCTGCTGGCGCTTGCGGCCTGCGGCAAGCAGCCCGCAGCGTCAGCCGACAACGGCGCAGGCGCCACCCCATTCACCGTGCTCGCCGGCTCCGAGTTGAAGGACCTGGAAGCGCCGCTGATCGCCGCGGCGCGCGCCGCGGGCGTGGACCTGCAGCTCTCGTACGCCGGCACGCTGGACATCGTCGAACGCATCAACGCCGGCGAGCATTTCGACGCCATCCTGCCGCCCAACGGTGCCTACCCGGCGCTGGCGCTGCAGGCCAAACCGCTGGCACGCGACAAGCTCTTCTACTCGCGCATTGCGCTGGGCGTGAAGGCCGTGAAAGCCGCCGAGCTTGGCTGGGACCGGCAGGCGCCCGGCTGGGCCGAGATCGCCCAGGCCGCGGGCGACGGCAGGCTGCGCTACGGCATGACCAACGCCACCAGTTCCAACACCGGCATGAGCGCGCTGTTCGCCGTGGCCTCGGCGCTGGCCGGCAAGACCGAAGACCTGAGCGAGAAGGACGTGGACGAGGCCAGTCTGAAAGCCTTCCTCAGCGGCCAGCAGCTGACTGCCGGCAGTTCGGGCTGGTTGGCCGAGGCCTACATCAAGAACCCCGCGGCCATCGACGCGATGGTCAACTACGAGGCCGTGATCCTGCGCGCCAATGCCCGGCTGGCACCGGCCGACCGGCTCGTGCTCGTCTACCCGCGCGACGGCATGATCTCGGCCGACTACCCGCTGATGCTGCTGAACGAGGCGCAACGCGCGCCGTACAACCAGCTGGTCGCTGCGCTGAAGGCCCTGCCCTTCCAGCGTGATGCGCTCGCCGCCGCCTTCCTTCGCCCGGCCAACCCCGAGGCGCCGCTGGCCAGCACGCTGCCTGCCAGCGCGGTGGCCGAGCTGGCCTTCCCGAACCGGCTGGAAGTGATAGACGCGGTGCTGGCCGCCTACCAGGCCAAATGGCGCAAGCCGGCCACCTCCATCTTCGTGCTGGACCTCAGCGGCTCGATGCAGGGCCAGCGCCTGCAGGCGATGCGCAGCGCGCTGAAGCAGCTGACCGGTGCCGACACCACTGCCACCACCGCCAGCGCTCGCTACAGCGCCTTCCAGAGCCGCGAGCGCGTGGTGCTGATCACCTTCGCCAGCGAGGTCGCGCCACCGGTCTGGGTGCGCTTTGACGCAGGCCAGATCGACAGCGCCCGCGCCAGCCTGCTGCACCAGGCCGATGCGATGAGTGCCGACGGCGGCACCGCGATCTACTCCGCCTTGAGCGAGGCCGAGGCACTGGCGGCGCAGGAGATGAAGCGCGAGCCGAAGCGCCAGGTCAGCATCGTGCTGCTGACCGATGGCGAGAACAACGCGGGCCTGAAACTGGCCGACTTCCGCGCCAGCCACACCGGCCCGCTGCCGGCGCGCATCTTCCCCATCCTGTTCGGCGAAGGCAACGTGGCCGAGATGCAGCAGATCGCCCAGCTCTCCGGTGGCCGCGAGTTCGACGGCCGCAAGCTGCAGCTGAGCCAGGTGTTCAAGGAAATCCGCGGTTATCAGTGACCTCCATGAACCCCGATGCCTGAACGCACGCTGAAGCTGCGCCTGCTGCTGTGGCTGTACAGCAGCGCCAACATTGCCGGCTGCGCGCTGGCGCTGCTTGGCCCTGCGCTGCTGTTCGCCGGCCTCATCGGCCACGGCTGGCTGCTCATCACCGTCGGCCTGTACGCAGCGGGCTGGCTGCTCGGCCGCCGCCCACCGGCGCTGGAGCGGCACATCGAGGACAGCCTGACCGTAGCGCAAACGCTGGACCGCCTGGACACCGTCATCGCCCAGGCCAGCCCGCACCTGAACGACGAGATGCGCCAGCACCTGGCCCGCGTGCGCGAGTCCGCCGCCGAAGTGCTGCCCCGCCTGGTGGGCGCGCAGACCCACGGCGACGAGCTCTTCACCGTGCGCGAAACCGTGCTGCGCTACCTGCCCGAAACCCTCGCCAACTACGCCGCCCTGCCCCCCGCCTTCCGCCTCAACCATCCGCTCAAAGACGGCAAGACAGCACGCGAGCTGCTGGCCGAACAGCTGGACCTGCTGGACAGCCAACTGCGCGAAATCGTCGCCAACGTGGCCTCGCACGACGCCGCCGCGCTGGTCGCCAACGGCCAGTTCCTGGCGGCGAGGTTCAGGCAGGCCGACTTTCTGGCCGGCTGAGATCAGGGCGCGGGCATCTGCGCTTCAACGCGGCGGCCCGCCAGCGTGCCGCTCAGCGTCGCCAGGCTGCCGGCCTGCTGCTCGGGCCAGCTGACGGCCAGCTCGCCGCGCTCGCCGGTGGCCGTCGTGAAGCGGATCTGCGCAACCGCCGTGCCGCGGCCCCAGGGCCAGCTGAGCTGGCCGTCGACGGCCACGTCGTTCGTGAAGCGCGCCTGGACCAACTGCAGCTGGTAGATGCCTTCGCTGAACTGGTTGGCCACGCTGCCGCCGCGCAGCGCCGGGCTGAGCGAGCCGCCGGCGCTTTCGAGGCGGGCGATGGCGTCGCCCAGTTCCAGCACGGCCGCGGCCGCGGCCTTGAGTGCGGCTGGCCCGGCCTGGTTGCCGGGCAAGGGCTGGGGCAGCGGCAAGTCGGTCGAGCGCAGGGCAAACAGCGGCGTGGTGCGGATCGGGGCGATGCGGGCCGCGCAGTCGGCGTCTCCTGCGTCCAGCGTCGTGAAGAAGCGGCGCACCAGGTTTGCGCCGCAGTCGTCGAGCATCGGCGGCAAGGCGCCGATGTGGAACTCGTTGGCCAGCACGATGTGGCGGGCGTTCGGGAACAGCGAGGCGACAGCGGCGCCTTCGGGCGGCGTGGTGATGGTGTCCAGCTCGCCGTTGAGCACCATCACCGGCACGGCTGGCATCTGTGGGTGTTTCGGCAGCAGCGGCCCGGGCGGGTGCTCAGCGGAAGGCGTGGGCCAGCGCACGCAGGCGTCCAGCAGGCTGTAGTCCAGCGACATGCCGCGGAATTCGTCGATGCTGAACGGTGCGTAGGTGCCGGGCTGGCGACGCTCGCGCTCGGCCATGCGCTGGTCGCGCTGCTGCTGGCGCGCGGCGGGCGGCAGCGTCATGTCGTAGACCTGCGCATAGTCCTGGCAGCTGACGGCCCAGAACAGGCCTTCGCTGTAGGCCTGCGGCAGGTCGTGGGCATAGCGCGGGTCCTGCGAGCTGACGGCCTCGGCCATCAGGCGCAGCAGCGGCGCCTGGTCGCTCTGCACGAACGCACGCGCTGCCGCGTCCAGCTCCCTGGCTACCACGTACGGCGGCGCGCCGGCCAGCATCACCAGCGCCAGCGTCGAGGCGTCGGCGCGGAAACTTGTCATCTCGCCGTCGGCATTGCGGGCCTGGGCGTCGAACGGATGGGCGCGCAGCAGGTCCAGCGCAGGCTGGATGTGGTCCATGCCGCTGCCGGGCAAGGCAGCGCAGTACGGTGAGCGGGCGCAGACCTGGTTGAACGCGTTGTTCATCGTCGGCGCGAAATACGGGTACCAGGGCGACTCGCCGCCGACCATGGGCACAGGGTAGGCCGAGTCCAGCACGACGGAGCGCAGCAAGGACGGATGCCGGTAGGCGAAGACCTGGCTGAAGTAGGTGCCGTAGGAGTCGCCATAGAGGTCGACCGAGCTGCGCTCAAGCGCCGCCAGCACGGCGGCCAGGTCGTCTGCCGCGTAGGCGCTGCTGTAGAGCGGCGCGCTGGCGCCCAGCTGGCGGCCGCAGGCGGCGATGTCGGCAACGGTCGGCCCGCCGCTGCGGTGTTCGGTCTGCAGGCGCGGGCAGTCGACGGCTTGTGAGCCGCCGGTGCCGCGGTTGTCGACCAGCAGCAAATCCTTGCTGTCCATCAGCGGCCACAGCAGGCGCAGGTAGGCGCTGCGCGTGCCGCTGGACGGATAGCCAGGCCCACCTTCGACGGCGACAAAGGTGCCTGTGGCCGGTTGGTCCGCCAGGTGGCGGCGGTAGAGCTCGAAGCGGATGGCGATGGTGCCGGGCACCGCACCGGTGGGGTCGAACGGGCGGTCCAGGCGGCCACAGTAGGCGATCTCGTGGCAGCGTTCCAGTGTCAGGCTGCCGACCTGGATCTGGCTGGGCCCAACCGCCATGTCCGGCCAGGCAGGGACCGGTTTCGCGAGGCGCAGCGCAGCGCCCTGCGCAGCAGCGGTGGCACAGGCAAGGGCCAGCAGCAGCAAAGGCCGGCAGGCGAACTTCAGGGACTCTTGCAGGCGCATGCGGAACCTTGTCACAACGGTGGGCAGCAGTATCCGCGCCAGCAAAAACGCGGCCACCCTCGCGTTAACCCATCCCCCTACTTTGCTCGCCGAAAGACCGGCAAGCGGGTGAGCGAGCGTGCAAGAATTTTTCGCATTGCGTCACCTTCCACGGGAGCGATCCATGGCCATGGTTTCTAGTCTGCGCATGCTGGCTCGCCTGAGCGCCAAGCTCGTCATCGGCGGCCTGCTGCAGGTCGCCAACGTCCAGGCCACCGAAGCGCCTGCGGCCAGCATGGTGGCCGCCCCCACGCTATCACTGGCGCCCCGCGCCGTCCCCGGCTTTGAGGAACCCCTGATCGCCACCAGCGCTTTGGTGACCGCAGACGAAGCCGCCCTCACCCAGGCCCTGGCCGGCCTCAACCCCGGCAGCCTCGACGGCCTGGCCCCGGTCGAGCGCTTCCTCGCCGCCCACCCGCAGTCCGCCTGGCGCCTGGGCCTGCAGACCAACCTGGGCCTGTGGTACTACCGCGAAGGCTATTTCTCGCGTGCCATCGCCGCCTGGGAAGACGCCTGGACCATCGGCCAGTCGCTGCAGGATCCATCCCCCCAAGCCCGCGCGATGGCCGACCGGGCCGTCGGCGAGCTGATCCGCATGCACGCCCGCCTGGGCCATGCCGAGCGCCTGAAGGAATTGCTGGCGGCGGTGGAAGGCCGGCAGTTGATCGGCCCGGCCACCGAACTCGTCGCAGGCGCCAGGCAAGGCCTGTGGATGATGGACAACAACCCCGGTGTCGCCTATTTGTGTGGCCCGAACGCGCTGCGCCGGCTGGCTTTGCTGAACCCGGCCAATGCCGGCAGCCCCGGCAAGCCGGAGATGAAGCTGCTGGAGCGCTACCAGTCCGGCCCGCAAGGCGTCACGCTGGGCCAGGTGGCGGAACTGGCCAAGGCGGCCAAGCTGCCGTACCGCGCGGCCTTCCGGGTCGGCAACACGCCGATCCCTGTGCCGTCTGTCGTGCACTGGAAGGTCAGCCACTACGCGGCCATCGTCGGCCAGGAAGGCGACCGCTTCCACATCCAGGACCCGACCTTCGGCACCGACCTGTGGGTCAGCCGGGACGCGATCGAGCGCGAGAGCACGGGCTTCTTCATGATCCCGGCTGCCACTGCGGCGGCAGGCTGGCGGCCGGTGACGGTGGCCGAGGCCGCGCAGGTGCGGGGCATGGGCTACACCAACTCGGGCGATCCCAACGCGACGCGGCCGGACGACCCGAAGGAGAAGCCGCCTTGCGGCAATGCCGGCATGTGCGGCTACAACGCGCATTCGATGAACGTCAGCCTGAACCTAACGGACACGCCGGTGGGCTACCGGCCGGCGGTCGGCCCGGATGTCTTCTTCCAGCTGACCTACAACCAGCGCGAGGCGCGCCAGCCCACGCTGCCGACCTTCGGCAACCTGGGCCCGAAGTGGACCCACAACTGGCTGGCCTACGTGGTGGACGTGCCAGGCCGCCCGGGGGTCAACACGATGAGTTATGTGCGCGGGGGCGGCGCCTATGACGAGACGGGCTATTCAGCCAACACCGGCAAGTTCGCCCACGAGCCGGCGGGCTATTCGCTGCTGCGCATGGTCTCGGCCAGCCCGGTGCGCTACGAGCGCAGCTTCAAGGACGGCAGCGTGGAGGTGTATGCCAGCCCGGATGGGGCGACCGTCTACCCGCGCCGGGTGTTCCTGACGCAGGTGCTGGACCCGCAGGGCAATGCGGTCACGCTGACCTATGACGGCAGCATGCGGGTCACCAGGCTGACCGATGCGGTGGGCCGCATCACCAAGCTGGCCTATGGCAATGCGAGCTTCCCGCTGCAGGTGACCAAGGTCACCGATCCGTTCAACCGCTTTGCGGCCATCGTCTACGACGCTTCGGGCCGGTTGCAGAAGATCACCGACGTGCTGGGCCTGGCCTCGACCCTGAGCTATGACGCGGGCAGCTTCATCACGCAGCTGACGACGCCTTACGGTGCCAGCACCTTCACGGCCTCCGAGAGCGGGCCGGACCGGGTGCTGGAGATGACGGACCCGCTGGGCTACACCGAGCGGGTGGAGTCCAAGCAGTCGGCGCCTGGCATGCCGTATTCGGACCCGCGCGGCATGCCCGCGGGCATGGCCGACGACAACCAGTACCTGTACTACCGCAACACCTTCTACTGGGACAAGCACGCCTACCAACTGGCCGCCGGTGACTACACCCAGGCCAAGGTGCAGCACTGGTACCACGACATGGTGAACTTCAGCTATTCGTCCAGCGCGGCTGCGTCGAGCCTGGATCCGCTGGAAGGCCGGCTGTGGCTGCGTACGCCCAATGACAGCGGCCTCACATCTGGCACCTACAACCAACCTTGGCAGATCGGCCGAGTGCTGGACGACGGCAGCACGCAGCTCACCACCGTGCTGTACAACCAGACGGGCAACATCGCCTCGGTCACCGACCCTGAAGGCCGCTACACGCAGTACAGCTACGGCAATGGCAACGGCATCGACGTGACCCGGGTGCGGATACGCGACAAGAACGGCAACTACTACGTCACCGCTCAGTACACCTACAACAGCCAGCACCTGCCGCTGACTTACACCGACGCAGCGGGACAGGTGACGCAGTACACCTACAACCCGGCCGGGCAACTTCTCACCAAGACCGATGCGCTCGGGCAGGTGTGGAGCATGCAGTACGACGCGCTGGGCCAACTGCAGACCATCACCAATCCAAACGCCAAGACGGCCCTGTCCTATGCCTATGACGGCCAGGGTCACGTGGCAACTGCGACCGATTCCGAAGGCCGGACGGTGAGCTACGCCTACGACGCATTCGACAGGCCCACCACCACCACCTATCCGGATGGCAGCACCGAGCTGCGCACCTACGACAAGCTGGACCTCAGCAGCTACACCGACCGAAGCGGGCGACTCACCAGCTACGTGATTGACGCCAATCGCCGGCTGACCGGCGTGGTCGACGCGCTGCTGCGCACCGTGAGTTACGGCTACTACCGCAACGGCCAACTTCTCTCGATCACCGACCCCAAGGGCAACGTGACAAGTTGGCAACGAGACCTGCAAGGTCGGCCCATTGGCAAGACCTACGCCGATGGCAGTGTCGAAACCCTGGCCTGGGAAACCTACGGCGGGCGACTCAAGTCTCGCACCGACGCAGAAGGCCGCACGCAAACCTTCAGCTACCGCAAAGACAATCAGCTCGCCAGCATCGCGTACAGCGGTGGCTCTGTCAGCACACCGACCGTCAGCTTCAGCTACGACCCGGTGTTCTCGCGGATCAAGTCCATGACCGACGGCACGGGCACCACGCAATACCAGTACGGCGCGGTCGGCACGCTGGGCGCCTTGCAACTGAGCAAGGAGGACGGCCCGTACACCAACGACGATATCGTCTACGGCTACGACAAGCTGGGCCGCATGATCAATCGCACGGTGGCCGGGACGGTGGAGAGCGTGGCCTACGACGCACTGGACCGCGCACTGTCCGGACAGAGCGCGCTGGGTAGCAGCGCTTACACCTACCTGGGCGAAACCGAGCAGCTGCTGACCCTCGCCATCGGCACCAAAGCCAAGACCACGTTCACCTATGACACCAATGTCAACGACCGGCGCCTGAAAGGCCTCGCCCACCTGGGCACACGCGGCTACCAATACACCAGCGACGCGCTGGGCCGCCACGTCGGCATTGCCGACACCACGGTCGCCGGGGTCGCGCGCAACTGGACACCCGGTTACGACGTGGAGGACCGAGTGACCGCGCTGACGGCCTCGCCGGGCGACGCCTCCACCTACACCTACGACCCGGCCGACAACCTCACCAGCCTCACGTTGCCAGGCGGTGGCACCTCGGCCGCCACCTTTGGCGTCAACAACCAGCTGCTGAAGCTGGCTGGTGCCAACGTGACCCATGACGGCGGCGGCAACATCACCGACGATGGCAAGCGCACCTACACCTGGGACGGTGCCGGCCGGTTGGCCACCATCCTTTACAAGAACAATGCCGCGCTGAAGACGCAGTTCCGCTACGACGGCCTGGGCCGGCGCGTGGCCATCGTCGAGACCAACGGCAGCACGACGACCGAGACGCGCTACCTGTGGTGCGGCGCGGAGTTGTGCCAGGCACGAGATGCATCGGATGCCGTGACGCGGCTCTACTACGCCGACGGTGAATACCGGCCATCCAACTCGGCCAAAACCTACTACGACCGCGACCAGCTCGGCTCGGTGCGCAACACCACCAACATTGCCAACGGCAACGTGCTGGGCTCGCTGGACTACGACGCCTACGGCAATCTGGCGGCCAGCGGTGGCACGGCCACCAGCACCGACTTCCGCTACGCCGGGATGTTCTATCACCCCACCAGCGGCCTGTACCTCACGCAGTACCGCGCCTACAACCCGGCGGCCGGGCGATGGCTGTCGCGAGATCCCATCGGGGAAACGGGCGGGCTGAATCTTTACGCCTACGCAGGCAACAATCCAGTCAATCAAAGCGACCCGACCGGGCAGTGCCCTTGGTGCGTTGGCGCCGCCATCGGTTTCGGCGTGGACCTGGTGTCGCAGTTGATCGAAAACGGCGGCAACCTCCACTGTGTCAGCCTGGGCCGCCTGGCGGCCTCCACCGCCTTGGGTGCCCTCGGCGGCGGTCTTGGCGGCAAGGGCCTGACGAGTGCCTTGCGCGGCCTTTCCAACGGCACGAAAGGACAGATTGGCGAAGCCCTTTCCGTCGTGAGCAACACGCTGAAGGGAAGCGTCCAGACGGCCGCCCGCAACTCGCAGTCCATTCCAGGTCAGACAACATTCGTCGACAGCACCTGGCGTTCCATCAGGGGCGTTTCCTACTACGTCGAGTCCAAGTTCGGAACGGCAGGACTCACTGCCGCGCAGCGGCGCGCAGCGGCGGCGATGGGCGACGCCTATCACGTGGAGAGATGGACCTATCCATTCTTCGAAAGAGCCGGGGCCGCGGCAGGCGGTGCTGCCGGTGGTGCGGCGGGCGGTGCCGCAGGCCGAGCGGCGGGCGACGACTGCGGGTGCAACAAATGATCCCCGCGTGCCCTCACCGGGTGCCCTTTAGACTCTCGAGGGTCCAAACTGGCCCACTCAAAGGCTGACAGCGCATGGGATTCAACATTTCATGGATTGCCATCATGGGCGCCACGGCCCGGCAAATGACCGAGGACCTGGGGTTCACGCCAACGGGTAAGTTCGCAACGCTGGCCAGCCAACCATTGCAAGGTGCCGAACTGCCAGGCAAGGGGTATTTGGTGGTCGCAAGGGGCGACGAACACGCCATCCTCTCGCCGGGTTTTCTCGCGGCCCATTCGGAGAAACATGACATCGTGGCCTGCGCCGTGGAAGAACACGTCATGCACTGCCAAGCCGCCTGCTGGCGCGCCGGCAAGATGGCATGGAGCGCCGAGCATGACGGACAAGAATCCCGGCGGCACCTGGTGACCCAAGGAAGCCTGCCGGCATCGTTTGACGAAATCCTCCAGGCTGCAAAGCGTTTGCAGGATGAGGAGGACTCGGCTGCGCAGGAGGTCGACTTCTTCTTCGAGGTGCCACTGCAGCTGGCCCAAAGCATTGCCGGTTTCAAGCACGACGAAGAAACACCGGGCCTTGCAGGCAACGGATTTGAAACACTCGCCTCGACTCGCGGTCAAGGACCCGGCCGCCAAAGCAGATGGTGGGAGTTCTGGCGGTAGGTTGTCCCGAATCAAAAGGTGGTCACCCTTCGGCCGACCTCTTCGTTCTGCCGCTGAGGCGCGGCGACATGGGCACAAAACGCAATGCTTCAGCACGGCTTCCTCGACGGCATGGAAACCATCGCCACGCTCAGCACCACCGCGGTCCAGTCCAGTGACGTGCAGGCCAACGTTCAGGCGCTGGCAGCCTACGCTGCGGCGCACCCAGAGCTAAGCTGCGTGATCTTCGGCATGGGGGCGCAAACAGCACAGTGCTACCGCGATCTGGCCGCGCTGCCGGGGATGACGCTGCTGTTCAGCGAATCGGTGACGCGTGGCGCGCTGCGGCTGCTGTCCTGGCTGGTGCCCAGCCATTGCGGGCTGCTGCAACTCGACGAAGTGCGGCTGGCCTGGCCATTGTTCGACAAGCTGATGGACGCTTCGATGGCCGGGCTTTACCTCTTCGAGCGTGCGCTGCTGCCCGAAGTGATTGCCCAGGCCCGCGCCGCCAGCAGCACGCTGCACTATGGCCTGGGCCTGCAGCAGCAGCCGGCCCATGTGGCCTACCTGGTGGACGGCGACAACGAGGAGGTCGCTTCCGGCATCGTGCAGATCGTCTCGGTGGGCACGGCCATCACCGGGCTGCAGCTGCTGCACGGCACACCAGCCTGAGCCTGGACGGGGCCGGGTGGGGCCGGTTGGGGCAACAGGGCCCATGCATAATCAGATTCATCAAGTGACGCGTGCAAATCGCCCCGCCGTGAAAACCCTGCAGACCCCGGGTCTCCGCCCGCTCGCGCGCGGCGGCGCCGCCGAACAAATCCTGGACGATCTGCGCGAACGCATCCTCAGCCGTGAATTTTCGCGTGGCGACAAGCTGCCCACCGAGCGTGAAATGGCGGCCTCCTACCAGGTGAGCGGCGCCACGGTGCGTGAAGCCATCCGGGCGCTGGCGACCATCCACATGGTGGAAGTGCGGCACGGCAGCGGGGCCTACGTGACGGCCGACGCCGGACAACTCATTGCCCAGTCCCTGGACTCGATGATCAAGCTGGAGAAGATCAGCACGCAGGATGTGCTGGGCGTGCTGTCGGCGCTGAATGCGCATGCCGCAGAACTGGCCGCCGTGCGTGGCACCGAGGCACAGATCACGAACATGCAGGATGCCCTGACCCAGATCGAGCAAGGCAGCACCTGCGAGGATTTTGAAGTCGGCCTGAAGCGTTTCCTGGACGGCCTGGCCGATGCTTCCCACAACGCCTTGCTGATCGCGACCTGCAAGTTCCTCTCCGGCATGCAGATCGACATGACCCGCCAGCTGGCCGGCGGCTCGGTCAAGCGCTGGCGCCAGGCCACCGGCCTGTTGGCCGCCGACAGGCGCAAGCTCGTGACGGCCATCGCCCGCCATGACGCCAACAAGGCCCGCACGCTGACCCTCGAATGCCACCGCCGCGCGGAAGAGGCCGTCAACGAGCTGAGCTGAGAAGCGCCCGGCGCTCAGTGCACCAGCTTCATCAGGTCCACGACCCCACCACGCCGGAAAGCGTGACATGGCCGCCTCCGACCCTCCCTGCAGGGGTACCTGGCTGCGAAGTGGAGACCTGAGGGTTCAGTAGACCAGGCTCATCTTGTCGATGACCTTGCGAACGCCGGGGCTGCCCCAGGCGGAGCGGGTTGCCGAATCACGCTCGGCCCAGCTGTGCACCGCCCCTGTGAGGGTCACGCTGGTACCATGGACTTCGACGCCAATGGCCTTCGCATCGGCGGCGGCACTGCGGCGAAGGGTGGCCTCGATCTCCGCCTTGACGACCGTGGCCGAAGGCGAGGGCTTGATGCCGATCTGGTTGCTCACCCCCGTGAGGCCGGGCAGGCTGCGCAGGCTTTCCGCGGCATCCTCGCGCTGGAATTGCCACTCCACCTCGCCAGACAGCGTCAGCCAACCCTGCTCGACCAGCACCTTCACGGCGTCCTCGGGCAGGGAACCGGTCCAGCTCAGGATGTTCCGGGCCGACTGCGCGATGTCGACATCGGTGCGCTTGTCGAGTGCGCCCAGCTTGACCTCCAGCTCGACGGCCAGCCCCCTGATGCCGTTGACACGCTGCGCGGCGCGCTCCGCATTCCACTTCTCCACATGGCTGCTGACCTCACCGGCCAGGGTGACCACGCCGTCCTCCACCTCGACGCCGATCTGCGTCGCATGCACCGCGGGCTCCCACCTGAGCTCGGCCATCACGTCCTGCTGCAGCTGCGAATCGGTCTTCATGACGAGCCTTCCGGTGGGTTGAAAGACACGTAGCCTCTGCCCTCTTGGCGCCCAGGTCTGTGCGACAACCCACGCGGCGGCACACCGGACTGCCGGATCCGGCGCAAGCACCCGCCGCTGTCAAAGCCCGGTGCTGGCTCGCCACACGCCTTCGGAGCAGTCGGCGCAGTACGGCGAGTCTGGATTCACCGCCGGATTGAACCGGTTGTAGAACACCACGGGACCGCCGCCTGTGATGAACACCTCGGGATCCATGCGGATGCGCAGGGCGCTGTCATCGGAGACCTTCCACAGCCGCGGCGAAGCGGTGGGGGCGATTGCGGCGACGTAGATGGCCGACGGGTAGTCGTTTGGCACGCTCTTGATCGCCAACACCACATAGGAGTTGCCGTTGTAGGTGAACGGCTCCGGCGAAGCCACGGTGCCGCCCTCCGGCAGCATCACGCTGCCAATCGGTGACCACGGGCTGTCGCCCAGGCCGTCTCCGTCCGCCTGCTGGAAGAACCGCAGCTCGTTGCCGTTGACCGTGCTCATCAGCGTCAGCTTGTTGCCGTACTCCGGCGCCCGCCAGACCCAGGGCACGGTGCGCTCGTCCTTGGCGCCATCGTCGTTGGTGATCTGCACCAGCCTGCCGCTGTCCAGGTGCTCGAGGAAGACCTGGTTGATGCCGTTCACAGCCTGCGCATAGACCAGCCCGGCATAACCCTTGGTGAAGCGCACCGAAACCGGCTTGGGCGTGCGCGCCATGCCCTGGACCTTGGCCTCGGAGGCTGCCTGGTAGACGTAGCGCCAGTAGTGGTTGTTCTTGGCGTCCACGTAGCTGATGCGCGGATTCGGGTCGCCATCGTCGTCGCTCGCATACGGTGCGTTGCGGCCGGCGTCCGGTCCAAGCAGGGTCGGTGTGCCCCAGGTGCTGCCATCGGCGCTGCCTTCCACCATGGCCAGGCGGGCGGTCGAAGCCTTCGAGACGCCTCCTGCGAACTTGGTGTAGACCACATGGTCGCCGGTGGCGGTGGAGATCCACTCCGGCCCATTGGTGGTGATGTTCATCTCCTGGGGCGTGATGGCATCCGAATCCAGCATGCGGTAGGTCGGCTTCAGGAAGTTTCCGGTCACCGGGTCAATCGTGCCCACCCACAAGTGCCCCTTGTAGTCGCACCAGGTGAACATGTTGCGTGAGGCACTGAATTCGAGATCGATCAGATCGGTGCGCGCAGAGGCTTGGGCCTCGTTCGGCGCGAAGCCCGGCTTGAGCTGCGCCCATCCTGCAGCCGGTGCCAGCAGTCCTCCCAGCATCAAGGAAATCAGCAGGGCCCGGTGCCCGGCGAACGGGCTGGCGGGGTGGCGGCGCTCGGCTTTCGACATGGCAATCCCTCTGCATGAATGGTTCTGGGCCGCTGGGTGCGGCCGAACATTCAAGCAGGAAACTTGCCAGTGGTTTCATATGCGAAAGCCGTTGGAAAGGCATGCCAAGCACCCGCTGCCAGCGCCCCAACGCGGCAAAGGCGGCTCCAGGAAAGAGCCTTGTATTGATCACTACACATATGTAGCATCAACTACATGAATCCTTCTCCCGCCGGGGCCTGGCTGCTGCTGGTCCTCTCGCTGCCCACGCAAAGCGCCACCGCCCGGATGCGGATCTGGCGCGCGCTCAAGGCCCAGGGCTGCGCCGCCTTGCGTGACGGCGTCTACCTGCTGCCGCGCCGAGCCGGGCACGAGGCCGCGCTGCGGGAGCTCGCCGAGGCCTGTCTTCGCGAAGGCGGCAGCGCCTGGACCATGGAAGCCAGCCCCACCGGGGCCGACGAAGCGCTGGCCTTTCCGGCCTTGTTCGACCGCTCCGAGGACTACGCAGCGCTCATCGCGGCCTGGAAGAAGGCAGCAGCCACGCTGCCTGGCCTCGCGCCCTCAGAACTGGCGCGGCTGCAAAGAAAGCTGCACCGCGACTTCCACGCGCTGCGCGCCATCGACTTCTTCCCTGGCGACGCCAGCCTGGAAGCAGACGCCGCGTGGACGGATTTCAGCCGCCGCGTGGAGCGGCTCTTGTCACCGAACGAGCCGCAGGAAGTCGAAGGCCAGGTGCCTCGCCTGCGCGCCGACGCCTACCAGGGGCGCCTCTGGGCGACTCGGCGGCGCCTGTGGGTCGACCGCGTTGCCAGCGCGTGGCTGATCCGCCGCTTCATCGACCCCCAGGCGCGTTTCCTGTGGCTGCAGCAACCGGCGGACTGCCCTGCCGACGCGCTGGGCTTCGACTTCGATGGCGCGAGCTTCTCGCACGTCGACCACTTCGTGACCTTCGAGACGCTGATGCTCAGCTTCGGCCTCGAAGGCGACGCGGCGCTCGGCCGCCTGGCCGCGATGGTCCACCAGCTCGACGTGGGCGGCGAGCCGGTGCCCGAGGCGCTGGGCTTCGAGGCCGTGCTGTCGGGCGCTCGCGAGCGCCTCGGCGACGACGACGACGCGCTGCTGGCCGAGATGGCCACTGTGCTCGATTCCCTCCACGCCTACTTTCAGCGCGACCCCACCAAGAACAGGACCTGAGGAGAAGGAGAACCCCATGAGCGACCCGACAAGCCCACCGATCGACCTGCCCGCGCAGCCCTCCTACACGCTCTGGCAGCTTGTGGCCTACATGCTGGGCCTGGGCACCTGGGGCTTCGGCGGCCCGGTGGCCCTGGTCGGCTACATGTACCGCGACCTGGTGGAGAAACGCCGCTGGTTCACCGAGGCCGACTACAAGGAAGGCATGGCCATCGCCCAGCTGATGCCCGGACCGCTGGCGGCCCAGCTGGCAGTCTACCTGGGCTACGCCCACTACCGCCTGACCGGTGCAACCCTGGTCGGGCTGGCCTTTGTGCTGCCGTCCTTCGTGATGGTGGTGGCTCTGGGCACCGCCTATGTCTCGTTCGGCGGCATCGGCTGGATGCAGGCTGTTTTCTACGGTGTCGGCGCGGCGGTGATCGGCATCATCGCGATGAGCGCCTACAAGCTCACGACCAAGAACATCGGCAAGGACAAGCTGCTGTGGGCCATCTTCGCGGTCAGCCTGGCGGTCACGGTCATCACCCAGTCCGAAGTGATCTGGCTGTTCCTCGGCGCGGGCGTGCTGGTCTGGTTCTGGCGTGTGCCGCCGGCCTGGCTCAAGCGCGGCAGCGTCAACGGTGTTGCCGCGCCGCTGGTGGCGATGTTCGCGCTCGACACGGTGGACACCGCCAAGCTGGCCAAGATCGGCGCCTACTTCGCCTATGCCGGCAGCTTCGTGTTCGGCAGCGGCCTGGCCATCGTGCCCTTCCTGTACAGCGGCGTGGTCAAGGAATACGGCTGGCTGACCGACCGGCAATTCGTCGACGCGGTGGCCGTGGCCATGATCACCCCCGGCCCCGTCGTGATCACCACTGGCTTCATCGGCTACCTGGTGGCCGGCTTCTGGGGCGCGGTGGTGGCCGCCGTGGCCACCTTCCTGCCCTGCTACCTGCTGACGGTGCTGCCGGCGCCGTACTTCAAGAAGTACGGCAAGCGGCCCGCCATCGTGGCCTTTGTCGATGGCGTCACGGCCGCGGCCATCGGGGCCATTGCCGGCGCCGTGATCGTCATCGGCCAGCGCTCCATCACCGACTGGGTGACCGCCGTGCTGGCGCTGGTCACGGCCCTGGTGCTGTGGCGCTTCAAGAAGGTCACCGAGCCGGTCATCGTCGTCTCGGCTGCGCTGATCGGCCTGGTGGTGCATCCGCTGATGGTTCATTCAGGCGCCTGAATGCCACAACCCGAGCGACAGCATCCATTCGCGTCACCATCCCGGGGGCTGCCGTGAACATCCAGACTCGTCCCCTGCTGCGCAAAGACCTGCCAACGCAGGACAAAGGAGCCGGCTCATGAAATGGGTCACCCGCGAACGCCCGAAGATCGACCGCATCGCCTGCCCGTGGCTGATCGCCCGCTTCATCGACAAGGCGCCCGAATTCCTCTACGTGCCGGCAAGTCAGGTGCTGGAAGTCGCCCGGCAAACCGGCGCGGTGCCTTATGACATTCCCGGCGTGGAGATGACCCACGTGGGCGAGCTCTGCAGCTTCGATGCCTTCCTTGCGAAGTACCAGTTGCAGCAACCCGCGCTCGCCCAGCTGGCCACCATCGTGCGGGGCGCCGACACCTCGCGCCTGGACCTGGCGCCGCAATCGGCCGGCCTGTACGCCATCTCGCTGGGCCTGTCCAAGACCTTTGCCGATGACCACGAGATGCTGCGGCACGGCCTGGTGATGTACGACGCACTCTATGCCTGGTGCGTGTCGTGCCAGGCCGAAACCCACCACTGGCCGCCGCAGGAAGGGCCTGCCTCGGCGTCCTGATCGCAGCAAGCCGCCAAGCGCCGTCTGCAAATGCGGCGTGGCCGGTTTCGCAAGCATGCAACCAGGCTTGGCCAAAGTTGCCGCCTGCAGGCGAGACTTCACCAGCGCCTTGCGCGACGTGAGCACGGTTTGAATCGCTTCGCAGCCCCGACCAGGCGACGGTGCTATCGTTTGCGCCATGAAAACCAAGCTCTGTCAAACTGCTCGCGTCGTGCTGATGGCAGGTGCGGCAATCGCCGTCGCCGCGCCGGTTCATGCGGGCATCGGGTCGCTTTCCAGTGCCGCGCAGCAGGCCGCGTCCAGCGCGCCCGCTCGCCAGCGCACCTGGACGCTTGGCGACTATTCCGAGGTGCGGCTCGTGTCCATCGAGGCTGGCGCAGCACCCAACCAGCACCCGGCCCGGGTGCCCGCCGATCTGCTGCTGGCGCAGCTGAGGGCGATCCGTTCGCAGACCGCCAACGCCGACGCGCCCCTGTTCAGCAACGGCGAGCTCAAGGACCTTGCCGAATCGCTTTCGAAGGCGCTCGCGATTGCGGCCCCCTCCGACGATGTCGTCTTCGTCTCGTCGGCTCGGCGGGACGATGGCAGCTTCTTCGTCCCCAGCGCGGTGACCGCCCGCTTGTTCGTCCAGGGCGGCGCCTTGCAATTGATCGTGCACGACGCACGGTTCGATTTCTTCGACCGTGCCCGCGGCACGCACACCCGGCCTGACTTCGAATTCGGCGCCCGCGCGAAGGCCGGAAACGCCGTGCTGCAAAGCGCTTCCGCGGCAAGCAAGCGCTCCGACTGGCTGGAAGTGCCGCTGGTGATGCCAAGCGCTGCGGCACCCGCCGCAGCGGTGCCGATGCCGTCGCCTGCCGCGGCCGCGACGCTCCCTGCGCCGCGCGCACGCGAGGCCGTCTCGGCCGACGAGATCGAGCAGCGCCTGCTGACCCTGAAGCGGCTGCGCGAGCGCGGCCTGATCAGCGAAGAGGAATACCAGCAAAAGCGCAAGGAAATCCTGGCGCTGCTGTAGCCCGTGCGGCAAGCGGCGCCTGATCGCGGGCGCGCCTGGCCCGCGAGGGCCGAGAACCGGCCCGGCACGACCTCGGGTTCAAAGCTCGGACTTCAGGCTCTCGAAGGTTTCACGCAGCAGCTTGGCCATCGGCTTTCTGGGACTGGGCTGCTCGTGCCAGGTCTGTGTCGTCAAGCGCATCGCCCCCATGGCCACCATGGCCACCATGCGCAGCGCGGTGCGGCGCTCCGGCTGGCGCCAGACTTCGCAAAGCTGCGAAAAAAGCACCTGTTCCTGCTCCGCGTAAAAGGCCTGCTTGCGCGACTGGAGCGTGGCGCTTGACCGCATCAGCGTGTCGATGGCCACCATCTCTTCGGTGCTGTAGCGCGCCATGTGCTTCACGAAGATGTCCCGCACGGCATCCAGTGGCGGCACGTCCGGCGAAGTCTTCAACAAGTCGGCGTAGATGGCTCGCCAATGGACGTCCTGCGAGAACAGCAGGATGTCGTCCTTGGACTTGAAGTACGAGAAGAAGGTGCGCCGGGAAATGCCCGATTCGGCGGCGATGACGTCCAGCGTCGTGCCTTCGAAGCCGTTGGCGAGGAACAGGCGCAGGGCGGTTTCGGCGATTCGGTCGCGCGTCTCGCGTCGCTTGCGCTCTCGCAGGCCTTCGGTGGACGCGCCAGGCGCCAGGTGGGACGTTTCCGACATGGAAGGGCTCTTGTGTATTTGCACCAAGTGCGGTACAAACTGCACTTGGTGCAGTTATTTCTGCATCCAAGATACCATACACGAGGACACATGGCGCCCTGGACCGCATCTGACATCCCCCCGCAAACAGGCCGCGCCGCGGTCGTCACCGGCACTGGAGGCCTGGGCTTCCACGACGCATTGGCGCTCGCCCGGGCTGGTGCGCGGGTCATCATTGCCGGGCGCAATCCTCAAAAGGGCGCCGCTGCAGTCGAAGCGATACGGCGCAGCGTGCCTGCGGCCGAGGTGAGCTTCGAGCCCGTGGACCTTGCCAGCCTTGAGACCATCAAGGCGTTCGCCGCGAGGCTGCGCACCACTCAGGGCAGCCTGGACCTGCTCATCAACAATGCCGCTGTCATGGCGCCGCCACGGCGCGAGCTGACGGTCGACGGCTTTGAGCTGCAGCTCGGCACCAACCACCTCGGCCACTTCGCGCTGACCGCACACCTGCTTCCCCTGCTGCGAAAGGGCAGCCAGCCACGTGTCGTCAGCCTGTCCAGCGTCGCAGCCCGAGCGGGCGCCTTGCATTTCGACGACCTGCAATCCGAGCGCGGCTACAAGCCCATGGTGGCCTACGGCCAATCCAAGCTGGCCTGCCTGATGTTCGCGTTCGAGCTTCAGCGCCAGAGCGACGCCAACGGCTGGGGCCTGCAAAGTGTCGCCGCGCATCCGGGCATCGCGCGCACGGACCTGCTGCCCAACGGCGCCGGCGCTGCCAGCCCTCAAGCCATGATTCGCCGCTTCTTGTGGTTCCTGTTTCAGCCTGCCGCGCAAGGGGCCCTGCCCACGCTCTACGCTGCAACCGCGCCCCAGGCCAAAGGCGGCGGCTACTACGGCCCCGACAGGCTCAGCGAGACACGGGGCCACCCCGCTGCAGCCCGAATGCCACTCCAGGCACTCGACGAGAAGGATGCGGCGCGCCTGTGGGTTGAATCGGCCAGGCTCACCGGAGCCAGCTTTTGATTACCGGCACCGGCGCGCCGGCGGACCCGCGGCGGCGAAGGCTTTGCGCCCTGTTGGCCACAACAGCTCTTCCGTTGCCGGCGTTGGTGCGGGCGCAGCCTGCCGTGCCGCCGTACCGGGTGCACGACTTCGACTGGGTCGACACGCAACGTTCACGTCCCGTGCCTTCACGCCTGTACTGGCCAGCCGATCTGTCGCCCACGACCAGGGTGCCACTGGTCGTGTTCTCGCACGGCATCGGCGGCTCGCGGCAGGGGTACAGCTACCTTGGCAAGCATTGGTCATCCCGCGGCGTGGCAAGCCTGCACGTGCAGCATGTTGGCAGCGACGCCGCGCTTTGGCGCGGCAACCCGTTCGGCGTGGTGGGCCGGTTGCAGGCAGCGGCTCAGGAAAGCGAGGCGATGGCCCGGGCCGCCGACATGCGCTTTGCGCTGGACCGCATGCTTTCCGATGAAACCGGTGCGCTTGGTGCCGCCGTGGACCCTCGTCGCCTTGTCGCGGCCGGCCACTCGTACGGCGCGAACACCACGCTGCTGATCGCAGGGGCACAGGTGGTCCGGCAGGGCCGCACGGTCGACTGCCACGATCCCCGCTTCTCGGCCGCCATTGTCATCTCTGCACCGCCGTTCTACGGCGAAGCCGACTTGGCAACAGTGCTCGCCCATGTGTCGATGCCGACGGTCCATGTGACGGCCACCGACGACGTGATCGAGATTCCCGGCTACCGCTCGGGCCTGGTCGATCGGCTGGCCGTGTTCGACGCCATCGCCGACCCTCGCAAGCTGCTCGCAGTCTTCCAAGGCGGCTCGCACAGCGTCTTCACCGACCGCTCCCTCACGGGCGGCGCGGCGTTGAATCCGAAGGTGAAGGCAGCGACCGCCGAGCTCTCTCTGGCGTTCCTGGACCTGACTTTCCGCGGCAGTGACGCTGCGCTCAGGCGATGGCAGGCCGACTGGCAGCCCATCCTGGCCAAGGCCCCCGGCGCTGCTTTCCCGGCACGCGCCGATGGGAGAACAGCTGTCTCTGACATCGCATGGCAATGAGCAAATACCTGGTCTACGCAAGCTTCGGCTGGCTCACGCTGAGTGGCATGCTGCACTTCCTCATCGACGTTGTGTCGCACGCCATTCGTGGCAAGCATCCGCCAGGCCCCGAGACAACGCTCTACTACGGCTTGAACACCGCGTTTTCTCTGGGGCAGGTGGCCTTCGGGTTGCTCGGCCTGTTCCTCGCCTGGCGTGCCATGGCACTCGTGACCGAGACCCCTGTGCTGGTGCTGACGCTTGCCGCTGGCCTGGGCTGGTGGGCGGTCACCTTCCTTTTCATGAGCTACTGGGAGCCGAAGCTCAACGTCGGCATTTTTTGCGCTCTCACGCTTGCGGCTCTTGTGGCGCGATGAGCCTGTTGTCGGCCTGGTGACCGGTACCGGCCTCGCCTCATTTCTTGCGCATCGCCTTGCGCCCCTTGGCTTCGGCAGCCACCAGCTCCTTGTCGCTGAGTTCATACAACAACCCCCATCCAGGCTGAACAAGCCTGTGGACAAGCGCTGGGCGGCGGTCTCAAGTGCTTGATGCACAAGGCGAACCGTCACATTGCTGTAAAAAAGGGCACGCTTTCCGGCCAGTTCATCGGGTCAGTCCCCAGTGACGTTGGACAAGCCTGTGGATAAGCCGGTGACGGCCGCGCCAAGCCCTTGTCGCGCCTGGGTTGGCACTGGATTGCGGCAAAAAGCGGCAAGCTGGATCTGCCTTTTCTGTCCTTGACTTTTGCGCGATTTCGAGTTGCTTGAATCCCCACGTCGCAGCGGGTCAGGCCATCTGGGATAGCGTGCCCCCCGACCGGATGCCAGTGGCGGCCAACAAGCCCGGCTGGCAAGCTTGTCGCACCAATCATCAGAGGGCATCCCACATGCAAATTCAAGCACGCGCCAGCCGCGCCATCCTGCGGGCCGCCATGGCCACCATCGTCGCTGCCGCTGGCGGCGTCGCGTTGCTGCCGGCCGCACACGCCGCGGCACCCCAGGTCAAGACCAGCGCGCCGGGCTACTACCGCGTGATGCTGGGCGAATTCGAGATCACCGCGCTGTCCGACGGCACGGTGAACCTGCCGGTGGACAAGCTGCTGCACGAACCCGCGCCCAAGACCACCAAGGCCCTGGCGCGCAACTTCCAGCAGGCGCCGGTGGAGACCTCGATCAACGCCTACCTGATCAACACCGGCAGCAAGCTGGTGCTGGTGGACACCGGCGCGGCCGGGCTGTTTGGGCCGACGACGGGCAAGCTGCTGGCCAACCTGAAGGCGGCCGGCTATTCGCCCGAACAGGTCGACGACATCTTCATCACCCACATGCACCCGGACCACGTCGGCGGGCTGGGTGGCAATGGCGAGCGCACCTTCCCGAATGCCACCGTGCACGCGGACCAGCGTGACGCCGACTTCTGGCTCAGCCAGGCCAACCTGGACAAGGCGACGGCAGAGAACAAGGGTTCGTTCCAGGGCCCGATCAATGCCATTGGCCCGTACCAGAAGGCCGGCAAGTTCGCGCCCTTCAGCGGCGACACCACGTTCATGCCCGGCATCAGCGGCCACGCCGCCTACGGCCACACGCCGGGCCACACCACCTACAAGATCGAAAGCAATGGCCAGACGCTGGTGCTGTGGGGTGACCTGATGCACGTGGCCGCGGTGCAGTTCGACGATCCTTCGGTGACCATCGAGTTCGACTCGGACTCGAAGGCCGCTGCCGTGCAGCGCAAGGCGGCGTATGCGGAGGCAGCGAAGACCGGCGAGCTGGTTGGCGCGGCCCACCTGTCCTTCCCCGGCCTGGGCCATCTTCGCGCCGAGGGCAAGGGCTATCGCTTCGTGCCGCTGAGCTACAGCCTGATGCGCTGAACTTGCGCCGAAGCGTTTGATTCAGGCGGCCCGCGAGGCCGCCTTTTTCATGGCCGCGCGTGTCCCCCCAATCTGCGGCTCGCCGCTGGCGCAGCGCGCTGGCATCATGGCCCGCCGCTGCGGGTCATCCGGCCCGGCGACACCACAGGAGGATGGCATGAGACATGCACGCACACGCAAGCTCGGCGAGCTGGCCACGGCAGCCGCGCTGCTGCTGGGCACGGTCGGGGCTGCGCTGCCACAGGTCGCACTGGCGCAGGCCGCGGCGGCGGCCGCACCGCTGGCCGCCGACACGCCCAGCACGACCACGGCCGGCAACCGTTTCCTGGCGCCGCAGGGCTGGAAGCTGAGCCAGCGCGGCCCGGCCACCTTGCTGGAAGCGCCGGAGGGCGGCTCGCTTGTGGTGTTGATGGACGTGGCCGATGCAGCCGATGCCGACGCAGCAGTCGCCGCGGCCTGGGCCGCCTACAAGGGCAGCGCGCCATGGCCGCTGCGCCTGGCCTCGCCGGTGGCCGCCAAGGACGGCTGGAGCGAGCGCCGCAACCTGGTGTACCAGACCAGTCCGAACGAGGAGCGTGGGGTCAGCGCGCTGGTGCAGCGCGCCAACGGTGTGTGGACCGTGGTGATCGCGGACATTGCCAACGCCGTCGGCGAAAAACGCGGCGCGCAGCTCAGCCAGATCTTCGGCAAGCTGCTGCCCAAGGGCTACGAGCGCGAGAGCTTCGCCGGCAAGAAGGCAGCGCCGCTGACGCCCGAGCGCATGGCCATGCTGAGCCAGTTCGTGCAGCAGGCGATGGCAGAGACCCGGGTGCCTGGCGTGGCCTTCGGCCTGGTGCAGGACGGCAAGCTGGTGTTTGCCGGCGGGCTGGGGGTGCGCGCGCTGGGCCAGCCGGAGAAGGTCGACGCCGACACGCGTTTCCAGATCGCCTCCAACACCAAGGCGATGACCACGCTGATGCTGGCCAAGCTGGTCGACCAGAAGAAGATGGGCTGGGACACGCCGGCCACGCAGTTGCTGCCTTCGTTCAAGCTTGGCAGCCCCGAGACCACGCGGCAGGTGCTGGTCAAGCACCTGATCTGCGCCTGCACCGGCATGCCGCGGCAGGACCTGGAATGGCTGCTGGAGTTCAAGGACCTGACGCCCGAAGGCGCCATGAAGCTGCTGGGCACCATGCAGCCGACCAGCGGCTTTGGCGAGCTGTTCCAGTATTCGAACCCGATGGCGGCTGCGGCCGGCTACATCGGCGGCCACGTGGCCTACCCGGCGCTGCCCATCGGCCAGGCCTATGACCAGGCCATGCAGGCCCTGGTCTTCGACCCGCTGGGCATGCGCCGCAGCACGCTGGACTATGCGGCGGCGCAGGTGGGCAACACCGCGATGCCGCATGCGCCCGACGAGGATGGAAGGATGGTTGCCGCCGAGCGCCGCATGAACCTGTCCATCGTGCCGATGCGGCCGGCCGGTGCCGGCTGGAGCACGGTCAACGACGTGCTGAAGTACGTCTCGATGGAACTCGCCGAGGGCAAGCTGCCGGACGGCAAGACCTACGTCTCGCGCGAGCCGCTGCTGGCCCGGCGCGCGCCGCAGGTCACCGTCAGCACCGACCTCACCTATGGCATGGGGCTGGAGGTCAATACCGTCTACGGTACGCCGGTGGTGCACCACGGCGGCGACATGATCGGCTACCACAGCGACATGATGTGGCTGCCCGAGCATGGCGTGGGCGCGGTGGTGCTGACCAATGGCGACCTGGGCTGGGTGATCCGCAGCCAGTTCCGCCGCAAGCTGCTGGAGGTGCTGTTCGATGGCAAGCCCGAGGCTGACGCGGCAGTCGCGACGCAGGCCAAGGCCTACTACGACGACCTGGCGGTGGAGCGCAAGTTGCTGACGGTGCCGGCCGACCCGGCGGTGGCCGCGAAGCTGGCCAGGCGCTACGTGAATGCCGCCGTGGGCGCGATCGAGGTCAGCCGCATCGGCAATCGCCTGCACTTCGACTTCGGCGAATTCGACAGCGACATGGCCACGCGCCAGAACCCGGATGGCACGACCACCCTGTCCACCCTGGTGCCGGGCTTCAGCGGCGTGGAATTCGTCGTTGGCCAGAAGGGGGACAAGCGCACGCTGACGCTGCGCGATGCGCAGCACGAGTACGTCTTGATGGCGCAGTGATGGGGCAACGGGCTCGGTGAGTACACCGAGCCGCCCGCCGGGCGGGTTCGCGGGTGCGCCGGCAACGCCAGCGGATCAGCGCAAGGTCAGGCCACGGTCCCGCTCGTGCCAGATCAGACGGGCAAGGTGAACGCCAGGCCGATCTGCGAGCCGTAGATGGGGTAGCGCACCTTGCAGCGGTAGCCGCGAAGCCGCTCGGCGTCCCAGCCCTGGGTCTCGCAGACGTGGCGGATCAACTCGGAATATTGCGGGAACTCAGGCATGCGGAACGCGGCAGGGCCGCGGCCGAGAAACTGCACGCTTTCCAGCATGTCCAGCCGATCACCGACGCGCGCCGGGTCGTCAGGATGGGCAATGCCCCGCACCACCGTGTCGTAGAGCCGCACCTCGGGCACCACGCCAGGCCAGACGTCCTCGTGCAGCAGCGCATCGACGATGTAGGCCTCCGATGGCGGCTCGGCCTGGCCGCCGAGGCCCGAAGTGGGGCCGCCGCTGCCGCGGCGTGCACGGTGCAGGTTGCGATAGAGCATCGCGAAGACAAGGTCGCCGCCGTGGCCATCTGCCCGCCCCAGCGGCAGGCCGGAAACCGCGGTCTCGACGATGTGGCCGTGGCTGGCCACTTCGATCTCGTCGGTCGAGATGGTCGAATACTGCGGCAGCAGCATGTCGGCCATGCTGTGAACCGTCTGGCCGCCAATGCCCGAAGCGGTGAAGTGCGCGCCATCGGCCGCCATCGAAGAACTGCAGACCCGCAGCACGCCTGAAGGCCGGGTGCGCCGGCAGCCCAGCAACGCGTCAATGCCGATGCAGTCGTGGTAGGTCGGGTTGGTGGCGGACGGGTACAGGATGCCGGTGTTCAGCACCAGTTGCGCCTGCACGCCGCGCAAGGCGCTGACGGACTTGAAGGCCGCCGTCTTGTGGCGCAGCTCGAAGGTCGCGCGGGACTCCTGCGCCCAGTCGCTCAGCACGGCCTCCAGCGTCGCGCGGTCACCCATGTCCACGTCGATGAAACGCTCGAAGCCGCTGATCGCTTCATCGACCCTCGCAATGGCGTCGCTGGTCGCGCCGTGCTGCGCGGCACCCTTGAGCATCTGCCGCAGCGCTTCCTGACCGGGGATGGCAAACAGCGTGGCCAGCGGGTCGCTGCTGCGTGTGGACGTCATCAAGCGGCTGACGGCCGACTGGCTGAGCTTCAGCACCGCTTGCAGGCCCTTCTGGTCGCGGGCACCGGCACGCGCCAGCTGGCCCAGCAACGCATCGATGGAATGCTGCAAGGCCAGACCGGTGGCCTCGGCGCGTTGACGCAGCGCCACGTCGGCCAAACGGCTCCGGGGGATGTCCGAGTTCATCTCACCAGCATACCGCGACCAGACGGAAAAATATTCTGAGAATTTCTTTCAGAATTGTTGCCTTGATTCCGACACATCGATATGCTGCATTCACTTCTCGTTCATGTTCGGCCGGCACAGCACGCCAACCCGAGCCGGGCGGAAGTGCCAACCTCACCCGCCTGGCCACCACCCGGTAGCTGTTCCCGACCGTATGCATGGAGTTTGCTGAGATGACCGTTTCCCGTTCGACCTCTTTGGCCCTGACCGCCGCTGCCGCCCTGATCGGCGGCCAGGCCGTGGCAGCGCGCCCCTTGCCCGCCGCCATGCAGTCGCCGGCCCAGCGCATGGCAGCCATCCAGCAACAAGCAAGCCAGCAGCATGCCGCGGCCCAGGCCGCCGGCACCGCCGACAACACCGCACCGGTGCTGACCCGCTTTTCGCTGGTGGGCGACGTGAACGCGCAGTCCGTCAATCCCAAGGAAGACCTGGACGTGACGATGTCCGACGAGATGTCGGGCCTGACGACTTACATCATCAACCTGAAGGGCCCGTCGGGCCAGATGGTGCAGCGCGTGGAAACCATGTACGGCCAGATGAAGGTCGATGGCCGCATTTCCATCGGCGCGCAGTTGCTGGGTACGCCCTCGTTCAGCCGCTTCTCTGAGCCTGGCACCTGGCAGGTCGACTCGGTCTTCCTGTCCGACGGCAACTTCAACATGAAGATGTACTGGCCCGAGGACATCGCGCCGCTGGGCGGCCGCACCAGCTTCGCCGTGAAGAACACCAAGGGCTACGACATCACGCCGCCCACGCTGACCAGCGGCAGCGTGGAGACGCCCAAGCTCTCGCTGTCCACGCCGCCCGCCGGTACCCCGACCGGTACGCTGCCCTATGCCAGCGTGAAGCTGGGCACCGCCGACACCGGCAACGGTGCGGTCGCCGGCGTGCTGGAAGCCATCGTCGAGTTCTGCCTGGCCAACCAGTTCGCCGACTGCGTGGACACCATCGAGCTGCATGGCCACGTGGGCCAGGTCGGCCAGGACAGCGCCACCTTCCGCGCGCTGGCACAGCTGCGTTCGGACCAGACCCCTGGCGTCTACCAGATCCTCAATGTCTTCGTGATCGACAGCGCGCAGAACAACGTGCTGCTGCAGAGCGACAAGCTCGGCGGCGGCGATGACCTGAGCAAGTACTTCCCCGGCGGCATCACGCTGAAGGTCTCGAAGTAAGACCTGCACGGGAGCGCCGCGGCGGCGGCAACCCACGGGGCCAACAGGTGGCCGTGGGCTGGCCCAAGGCTCAGTTGACCAGTGTCACTGCCGCAGGCGACAGCGTGCGCAGCAGCTCGGGCACGATCAGCCGCGGGGCCAGCGCCGGGTCGCCGGGCGGCGGTGCCGGCCGGCCCTTCAGCAGGCCGGCTGCCATGCCCCAGCGGATCTGGGCGCTGATGGTCGCGGCCAGCGCCTGGTCCAGCCGCACCCGGTAGTCCTGCTCGCGGTAGTAGGCATCGGCCTGGGCCGCGTCGATGTCCAGCATGCGCTGCATGGCGCGCCTGGCTTCGTCGGGATGCCGGGCCATGAAACGCTCGGCGCGCAGCAGCGCATGCAGCACGCGCCGCATGTCCGGCCCGCGCCGCTCCATCAGGCCCTGCGGCGCGACGATGTTGAAGTATTGGGTGTAGACCCGCGGGCTGGGCAGCACCAGCGCGTCGCTGCCCAGCTGCTTGAGCGTCAAAGAGGCCAGCGGCTCCCAGATCGCCACCGCGTCCAGCTCGTGCACCGACAGCGCCTGCGGCAGCTGCGTGGGGTCGAAGTTCTGCACCTTGACGCCTGCCGGGTCGATGCCGTTGAACAGCAGCAGGCTGTCGACGAAATAGTGGGCCGAGCTGCCGGTCACCGTGCCCACACGCTTGCCAGCCAGGTCCCGCACAGCCTGGATGCCGGCGCTGCGCCGCGCGATCAGCTTGATCTGGTGCGACGAGGCGCTGATGGTCGCCAGGATGCTGAGGTCGTAGCGCTCGCTCAAGGCGACGATCAGCTCCGATGCGGTGGCCAGGTCGGCCTGCCCGCTGCGCACGGCCTCTGCGCACTCGCGCCCGCTGTTGCACGGCAGCAGCTTCAGCTGCAGCCCCTCGGCCTCGAAATAGCCTTCGTCCTGCGCCACCTGGACCGGCAGTGTGACCGAGCCGCGCGACATGGCCAGCACCAGTGGCGCCGCCACGGCCGAGCCGGCCAACAGCCATGCGGCCAGCATGCCCACCAGTGCCCGCTTCATGACGCGGCCTCTGCAGAGGACGCCGCCAGCGCCAGCATGCGAAAGCCATTGCGCCCGCCACGCTTGGCTGCATACAGCGCCTCGTCGGCCCGGGCCAGCAAGGCCGCAGCCTCCACCGGCAAGGCCTCGGGCCCGAGGTAGGCAATGCCGATGCTGGTCGAGACCTGCAGCAGCTCGCCCTCGAACTGCATCGGCCGGTTCACCGCCTGCACGATCTTGCGGGCAATCGCCTGCGGCTCGGCATCGTTGTGCAGGCCTTCGAGCAGCACCACGAACTCATCGCCGGCCAAGCGGGCCACGCTGTCGGTCTTGCGCACGCAGGCCGAGACGGTGCTGGCGAACTGCACCAGCACCGCATCACCGGCCGCGTGGCCGCGCGAGTCGTTGATGGACTTGAAGTGGTCCACGTCCAGGAACAGCAGCGCCAGGGCCGCGCGGCTGCGCTGGCGCCGGGCCAGCGCCTCGGGCAGGCGCTCGTTGAACTGCAGCCGGTTCGGCAGGCCGGTCAGCACGTCGACCCGGGCCAGCGCCTGCAGCTGCTGTTTCGCGGCCAGGCGGTCGGAGATGTCGCGCAGGAAAGCATTCGCGACATGGCCCTCGGGCTCGCGCACCGCGCCAACCGAGAGCTCGACCGGGATCTCGTGGCCGTCCCGGTGCAGCGCGGTGATCTCGATGCGCTGGTTGACCACCGGCCCTTCGCCGGTTTCGCGGAAACGCTCGAAGCCGGCCAGGTGGGCGGCGCGATGGCGCTCGGGAATCAGCAGCTCGTGCATGGTCCGGCCCAGCACCTCGGCCTCGCGCCAGCCGAAAGTGGCTTCGGCCTGGCGGTTCCAGCGGGTGATGCGGCCGTGGATGTCCAGGCTGACGAATGCGTCCGGCGCGTGGCGCAGGATGTTGCGCACCCGCTCCTCGCTGATGGCTTGCGCGGCGGCCACCTGCTTGCGCTCGGTGACGTCGGTGGTCATCGCGTAAAAACCGCGCACCTGGCCGCGCTCGTCCAGGTCCGGCAGGTAGACCGACTGGAAATGGCGCGGCCCGCGCGGCGTGCCGCGCAGGCTCTCGAAGACCACGGACTCGCCGCGCAGCGCGGCCTCGGCCGGCGGCCGCATCTGCGCATATGCCGCCTTGTCGTCGGCCCAGAACTGCTGCAGCGAGCGGCCCAGCAGCCGCTCGGGCTCAACGCCGAAGACCACCCGGTGGTGGGCATTGGCAAAGCGGTAGACCTGGTCGCGGTCAACGTAGGTGATCAACACCGGCACGTTGTCGGTCACCGCACGCAGCTGGGCTTCGGACTGGCGCAGCTGCTCGCCACTGCCGGCCAGCGAGGCCGTCATGCGGTCGAAATGGCGTGCGAGGTCACCCAGTTCGTCCTTGGCCGGGTTGTTCAGCCGCGTGGCCAGATCGCCGCTGGCCACGGCCTGCGTGGCCCGCTCCAGCGCCTGCATCGGCTTGAGCACCCGCATGCGCACCACCAGCGCCGAGCCGATCACCACCAGCAGCATCAGCAGCGGCCCGCCCAGCGCGGCCAGGCGGAAACGCGAGCTGGCCTCCAGCCGCTCCTGCACCGCGTCCTGGTGCCACTGGTAGGCGTAGTCGCTCATCGCCTGGGTGTTGGTCAGCAGCCGGTCCAGCACCATTTCCTTGCGCCGCTCGGAGAAGGCGTCGGACTGGGCCGAGGCCACCTGCAGGGTGTCGAACAGTGGCGGCAGCGCATCGGCCACCGCCTTTAATTCCTGGAAGGCCGGGCCGTCGGCAAACGAGGCATGTTCATCGGCCAGCGCGGCCTGGATCGCCTGCATGCGTGCCTGCCACTGCCCGGCCGCACGCGGCTCGGCATGGCGGGCGTATTCCTGCGTCAGCACCAGCAGGCCTGTGACCTCGTGCGCCATCAGCTGCGCCTGGGCCTGGGTGCGGCTGGCACCGTCCTCGGCGCGGTCGGTCGCTGCGACGACCCACACGGTGCCCAGGCTCACGAGCACCGACAGCACGATGGCGGCCTGCAGCTGGAAGCGGATGCGCATGCGGCTGTACCTTCCTGCCCGCCGGCTACTTCAGCGAACCGGCCGCATTCGGCACGGCCTGGCGCAAGGGCCCGGCATGCACCAGGCCCAGGAAATTCGGCAGCTCGCCGCTGGCATGGCCCTCGCGCAGCGCCCAGCGGGCCTGGCCTTCCATGGTCGTGATCAGCGACTGGTCCAGCCCCAGGCGGTAGCTCAGGCCCTTGCAGGCCCATTCGGCCGACTTCGGCGCCAGCTGCAGTTGCTCGCGCAGCAGGCGCTGGGCCTCCGCGGGGTGTTGCTGGATCAGCCGTTCGGCGCGGTCGATGGCCCGCAGCAGGTGCTGCAGCATCGCGTCCCGCAGCACCAGCAGGCGGCGCTGGGCAACCAGGTTGAAGGTGCCCAGGTAACCCCCGGCGCTGGGCAGCACGCTGGCCTCGCCGCCCAGGCCGTTGAGTATCGAATGGGCAAACGGCTCCCAGATCGAGACCGCGTCGACCTTGCCGGCGCGCATCGCAGGCAGCATCTCCTCGGGCTGCAGCAGCAGCACCGTGACGCCGCGCGGGTCCACGCCGGAGGTGAGCAAGGCCAGGTCCAGCACGTACTGGCTGGAGGTGCCGGCCACCACGCCCACGCGCTTGCCGGCCAGGTCCCGCAGTGCCTTGGGCGCGGGCGCGCCGTTGCCGCCGCGTGCCACCAGCTTGACGTCGTCGGCCGTCGTGGTGATGGTGGCGATGACGGCATGGTCCTGCCGCTTGAAGGCATTGAAGACCACCGGCAGCTCGCCGGCGGTGGCCACGTCGGCCTGGCCATCGAGCATCAGCTGCATGCAGCGGTGGCCGCCAATGCAGTCAATCAGCCGCGCGTCCAACCCCTCGGCGGCGAAGTAGCCCTGGCTTTGCGCCACGTAGACAGGCAGCGACAGCGGTGTGCGCGACACCGCCAGCGTGACCGGCTCGGCCGCCTGGGCAGCCGCAGCCGCAGCAGCCGCAATGGCCGCCGCCAGCCAGGCGAACCCGACCCGGCGCCAGAACCTGGCAACCCACCCTGACGACACTTCACAGCCCATGCATGCCTTCCCGCGTGACGAGCCAGCGCTGGCGCGAAATTGGTGCCTGGAAACCCCAGGCGATCGCGACGCATTGTGAGGTTCAGCCGGCCATCCGAAGGCAGGCAAAACCACTGCTTACACGGTCGAATTCAGGGCTTCAAAACCGCTGCCCCTTTCAGTCCGGCAACGAAAAGGCCATGCCGATCTGCGAGCCGTAGATCGGGTAGCGCACCTTGCAGCGGTAGCCGCGCAGCCGCTCGGCGTCCCAGCCCACGGCCTCGCAGGCCTGGCGGATCAGCTCGCCCACGGCCCGCTGCAAGTCCAGGCCCACGTTCTCCGCCAGCAGCCGCAGTTCGGCTTCGGACTGGCGGGCCTCAAGCAGGGCTGCGGCAGCCAGCACCTTGGAGTGCCAGCCGTGCACGAGACCGGAACGAGGGTGGAAACGGTCCCGGCGAGCGCCGAGCGTCGCAGCTTCAGCCTTGCACGAACGCCGGCAGCAGCTGGTGGACCTTGAAGCTGCCGGCAGGCAAGGCCTGGGCGGCAATCTCCAGCAGGTGGCGGTGGTGGGTGAAGACCAGCACCTGGCCACCGGCGGCGAAACGCGCCAGTGCCTGCAGCATGCAGGCGGCGCGCTGGTCGTCTGCCGTCATCAGCACGTCGTCCAGCACCAGCGGCATCTGGCGCTCGGGCGTGCGCTGGAGTTCCAGTGCGGCCAGGCGCAACGCGAGGTAGAGCTGGTCGGCAGTGCCTTCGCTCAGGCCGGTCACGGCGATCGGCTGGCCGCCTTCGGGCTGCAGGCGCAGCACCGGCGGCTCGGTCTCGGCGTCGACCTGCAGCCGCGTGAAGCGGCCGCCGGTCATCAGCCGCAGATAGTCGCCCGCCAGCTTGACGACCGGGCCCTGGGCCTTCTCGCGGTGGCGCCGCAAGGCATCGGCCAGCAGCGCCTCGGCCAGCTTCAGCTGCGCCCACGGCCGCACACCGGCACGGTAGCGGGCCAGCGCTGCTTCCATCTCCTCGCGGGCCCGGGCGGCTTCGTCCGAGGTGTCGACCGCAGCCAGCGCGGTGCGGGCGGCGTGTTCGGTGTTGATGGCCGTGGCTTCGGCGGCTTCCTGTCGTTCGATGGTCGCAGCCAGTTCCTCGCGTTCCACGTCCAGCGCCACCGCGTCGCCATCGGCCAGCGCCAGGCGCAGCGTGGCCGCGTCGCGCTGGCTGGCGCGGGCGAGCTGGGCCTGCAGGCTCATCAGGCGAGCCTCGGCCTCGCGGCGCTGCGTGGCGCGGGCCTCGGCTTCCGGCAGCTCGGCTTCGGTGGCCACGCCGGCCTGGGCCAGCAGCTGGGCCAGCTGCGACAACGCGGCTTCCAGCGCCTGCTCGGCGCGCGCCTTGCGGCGACTTTCGGTTTCCTTCTGCTGCAGCAGCGTGGCCTGGGTGCGGGCAGCACTGCGTGCTTCGTCCAACCGGCGATTCAGGCCGTCCCACCAGCTGTCGATCGCATCGCCGCGGGCATCGCTGGCTGCCTCTTCCAACGCCTCGCCCAGCGCCGTCAACTGCGCCCGCACGGCGGCCTCGGTGGCCTCGCCCTGGCGCAGCTGGGCCTGGTGATCCTGGTGGCGCTGGTATTGCAGCGCCCAGTCGCGCAGCTCGGCCAGGCGGGCGTGCACCGCGGCAGGCGGCGCGCCATCCGGCAGGTGCAGGCGGCGGGTCGCGGCGTCCAGCACGAGCTGCGCGCGGGCTTGGCGCTCGGCCCAGCCGGCTTCGGCCGCCTGGGCGCGCTGCAGTTCGGCCTGCAGCGCGGTGACCGCCTGCTGGCGATGCTCGGCTGCCGTCTGGCGCACCTGCAGCGCCTGCTGGCAAGCGCCGGCCTGGGCGAGCAGCGCGGGCAAAGCGGCGGCTGGCGCGTGGTCCGGTTCGACGGCGGCCAGGGCTTGCGCCAACGCGGCGCTGGCCAGTTCGACCTGCTGCGCAAACGCGCTGGCCTGCTGCTGCGCGGCCAGCCAGCGCTCGTGTGCGTCCAGCGCGGCGCCGCGCTGGCCCAGCCACTCGCGCAGCGCGGCCGGTGCCAGGCCTGGCAGCGCCAGCGCGGCCAGGCGCTCGGCCCAGCGGCTGCTGCACCGGGCCTGGCGTTCGCCAAGCTCGCCCGCCAGGCGCGCCTGCTGCGCCAGCGCTTCGCCCATCTCGGCAATGCGCGATTCGCACTCTGCCGCCTCGGCGGCGCGCTGGGCGCCGGCGCGCAGCAGGTCGGCCTGGCGGTCGGCATCGGCCTGGCTGCGCTCGAACTGCGCGGGCAGGCCGGCGGGGTCCGCGGGCCGGGTTTCCGCGACGTCAATGAAGGCATTGCGCACCGCCAGCCAATCGGCCTCGCGGGCCGCGCGGGCCTGGCGCAGCGTCTCGGCAGTGACGAGCTCGCCGGCCGCGGCCAGGCCGCGCAGGCGGCGCTGCTGCACGGCCAGGTCGGCCTGCACGCGTTCCTGCGTGGCCTTGCTCACCGCGAGCTGGTCGCGCAGCGCCTGGCTTTCGGCTTCGGCCGCGTCGACCTCGGTGCCAGGCAGCGGGCGGCTGGCGAGCAGCGACGCGGCATCGGGCAAGTCCAGTTCGGCCAATGCGCGCTGCAGTGCCCGCTGCGCCGCCTCGGCAGCCTGCGTCAGCGCCATGGCACGGTTGTCGGTGTCGCCCAGCGCCTGCGCGCGCTGCAGCGCGGCAGCCAGGGCCTGTCGAGGGGCGGCGGCGGGCAGGGGATCGTCGGCCTGCTGCAGCGGCGCCAGGCGCTCTGCCGCCTGGTCGCGTTGGCGGCGCAGCTGCTGCAGCTCGACGGCCGCCGCCTGTGCGTCGTCCAGCGCCTGTTGCCAGGAGGCCTGGTCGGCGGCCGAAGGCAGGCGGGAGAAGAAGGCGTCCAGCGCACCGTCGAAGGGCTGCGGCGCGAGCAGGCGGCTGGCCTGCAGCGCCAGCTGCGCAGCTTCACCTTCGGCCACCGCGGCCAGTTGCACCCGCTGGGCACGTTCGCGGCGCACTGCCCCCCAGTCGGCATCCAGCCGGTCCACGCTGGCGGCCTGCGCCAGCAGCGCAGGCGCCAGCGCCAGTGCGTCCAGCGATTGCTGGTGCGCGGCCAATGTCTCCTCGGCTTCGTCCAGCGCGGCGCTGGCCTGCGCCTGCTGCTGCGCGGCGGCCAGGCGCTGTTCGCGGGCGGTCTCGGGCAGCGCTCGGTGTTCAGCGACCACATCCCATGTGGCCTGGGCCGCGTCCAGTTCGCGTAGCAGCGGTGCCACCGCGCGCAGCTCGGCCAACTCGGCCTGGCGGTGGCGCGCTTGCGCGAGTTGCTGCCGCACCTGGGCCAGTTGCTGGCCGGCCTCGTCATGGGCGCGCTTCAAGGCCTTCCATTGATCGGGCTTGGTCAGCGCTTCTTTGTAGCGGCGGCGCGCATCATCAAGCTGGCGGCTGGCCTCGTTGAGCTGGGCCGTCTGGCTGCGAGGGCTGAAAAACTGCTTGGCATCGGCCTGCAAGGTGGCCAGCAGCGCCTGGATGCCGGCCGTGCCGGTGCTGGCTTCGAACAAGGCCGCGCCGAGTTCGCCCTTGCCCTGGATCAGCTGTTCGCCGCCCTTGCGCAAGCGGGCCGAGTCCAGCCCATGCATGGTCTCGAAAACCTCCCGCGAGACACTGCCGGTCAGCGCCTGCTGCAGCGCTGCCGTCAACGGCGCCACTGGCAGCGCTGCACCCGTGGCGGGGTCGGCCGGCGTCAGCGTGTCCTTCAGGCCTTTGCGACGGGCCAGCGTGTGCACCTGCCCGGCCGAGTCCTCGAAAGCGCCGGCCAGTTGCATGTCTCGGTGGGCGTGCACGAAGTCATCGGTGCTCAGTCTTGGAATCCCGTAGCGCAGGTCGCCCATCGCGCGCAGCGCGGACGACTTGCCGGCCTCGTTGGGGCCGTAGAGCAGGTGCAGCGAAGCCGGGCCGGAGAAGTCCAGCGTGGTGGCCGTGAACGGGCCGAAGGCGTTCAGGAACAGCGTGCGCAGCTTCATGGCCGGGCCTCCGCGGCACCGAGGCGGGCCAGCAAAGTGGCCTCGGCGTCGCGCAGCAAGGCTTGCAGGCTGGCAGCGTCCAGCAGACGCGGCACGTCGTCCGGCGCGGCACCTTGCGCCTCTTCGACAGCCAGCGCGGCCGTCAGCTCGGCAGGCAGCTTGTCCAGCACATCGGCCAGCGTGGCCTGGCACAGCGCGGCCAGCGCCTGGCCGTCGGCTGCCAGCGTGTCCACGCCGCGCACCAGCTCGGCCAATGCGTCGCCACCTTCGGCCAGGCGCTGGCGGTCCAGCGGCGAGCGCAGCTGCAGCTGCACTTTCTCGATCCACAGCTCGGCGCCCATCACGTCCTGCGCCGCGGCCTGCACCAGCGCGGCCAGCGCGCCGGGTTGCCGTGCTTCGTGCGCCTGCAGCACGGTTTCGCCCTGCAGGCTGACACGCAGCGCATGCAAGGCGTCGCTGGCCAGATCGGCATCGGCCGCAACCGCGGCTTGCAGCGCGCGCACCACCCGACCGGGCACTTCGTCCACGGTGCTCGCACCCGACAGGTCCACCATCACGCGGTGCCAGCGCACGACATCCAGCGGCACGAAGCGCGCGCTGAGCTGGCCGCCCTGCACTTCGACCAGCTCGCAGCCTTTGGGTCCCGTCTCGCGGGCATGCCGGCCCTGCAGGTTGCCGGGAAAGACCACGCGCGGATGGTCCTCGTTGACGACCTGGCGCGCGTGCACATGGCCCAACGCCCAGTAGTCGTAGCCCTTGGTCTTCAGCGTGGCCAACGTGGTCGGGGCGTAGGTGTCGTGCCCCTCGGCACCGACCAGGCTGGTGTGCAGCAGGCCGATGTTGAAGAAGCCCGGCACGGCGGCCGGGTAGCCCGGCACCAGGTCTTCCGGCACCTCGCGGTTGGGGAAACTGTGGCCGTGCAGGGCCACCTGCAGATCGTCGCTGTCGATGCGCAGCGTCTCGGCGCTGCGGCTGGAGAAGACCTTGACGTTGTCCGGCCACGGCACTTCGCGGCTGATCACGCCACGCGCGTCGTGGTTGCCAAGCACGATGAAGACGCGGATGCCAGCGCGCTGCAGCCGCACCATCTGCTTGCGCACGAACAAGCCCGTGTGGAAGTCCTGCCAGTCGCGGTCGTACAGGTCACCGGCGATCAGCACGAAGGCGACCTGCTCGTCCAGCGCCAGGTCCACCAGCCGCACCAGCGCGCGCCGCGTGGCGCCGCGCAGGCGGTCCAGCGGCGCGCCGTCGAAACGGCCCAAGCCGCGCAAGGGGCTGTCAATGTGAAGGTCGGCGGCGTGAAGAAAACGCATGCGGGCGTGAGAACTCAAGGCAATGATGAGAAGAGGACCCGCGACAACGCGCGGGGCCTACACGCTAGCAGACGCCAGTGCAGCACCGCGGGCGCCGGCGGCGCTGCCGAGTTCGAATCAACCGATGCAGGATCCGGCCAGCCTGAATATCCCGGGAAATGCCCGGCAGCTTTGGCGAGACCCGGTCAAGCACAAAAGTATCAAAGATATTCCGTCGCCGAGTATGAATCAAAATGTGCCGCAACCGGCTTTCGTGACCAAGTGATGACAGCAAAACCTTCAGCGAGGGTTTGCACTGCGGGCAGTTACCCGAGTACTGGGCAGGTGTTGCGAAGAATCTTCACATCCCCCAAAAGAGCGATGCCGGAGCCCGGCCAAAGATGGTCAGATCGGTATTCTCCCCAGGGGAAAACTGTTACCAAAATGCTGCAGAGCGTGGCGTGTGGGCGAATTCCTACACGCGGCATGGGGATGATCTGATGCGCGGCCAGCGAGGTTTTTCTTAAAGTGACACCATCAACTCGAACATACCTCCGGAGACGCCTCATGGACCGCTCGGAACGCCAAATGAGAATTTCTGCCCCCACCAGCATGATCAGCCGTTGGCTGTCCGCCCGCAGCGCGCCCTTCATGGCGCCGGACAACAGTGAACTCGACCTGGGTTACGAATCGGCCCTGCCGTGGTTTGCCAGCCAGCTCGAAGAAGCGGCGCCGGAACCCTCCGCCGAAGCCTGAGCGCATCAGCGCAATTCGAAACGCGCCAGCAAGGACTTGTAGCGCTCGTGCCAGCTGGCCAGCGCCACTGGCTGCAGCCCGAAGACCTGCTGCACAAAATCCAGCGCCAGTTCCTGCGTGGCCTGTTTGACCTGCTGGTTCAACGCTTCGCCGCCCGCGACGATGCGGTCCGTGAAGATGCCGTGCGAGCCCTGCTCGAACACCGCCAGCGCCTTGTGCTCGCTGCCCATGGCTTCAAACACCGCAATGCGGTCGCTGGGCGGACTGTGATAGCCAGGCACCTTGATTTCGTCTTCTGCGGTGGTGATGTGCAGCGCCGGCACATCCATCTTGCCGACGATGCCCACGGGGCTGCCCTCGCCATAAAACGGCGGTGAAGACAGCAGCAGCGCGGCCTTGAACCGTGCGTCCCGCAACGGCAGTTGTTTGCCATCGCGCCAGATCTGCGCGCCGGCCGCCAGCATGGCGGTGTTGGCACCATACGAATGGCCGGCGACGACCACCTTGTTCGCATCCAGCCGGCCGGCCCATTCCGGCGCGGCCAAGGCTTGGTCCAGCGCGAAATGCAGGTCCTGCACCCGCGCCATGGCTTCCCGCTCCATCGCCGCGCTCTGCATGCGGAAGGCCAGCAGCATCAGGTTGCCGGTCCAGATGCTGCCGTCGCTGCCCACATGCTGCACATGCAGGCTGGCCACGCCATGCGCAGCCAGGTAACGGCCCAGGTAGCTGTAGCCCTGACGCGTGCCGCCCAGGCCGTGCGAGAAGACCAGCAGCGGCACCGGCGCTGCGCCAGCCTCGGCCTTGGGCAGGTACAGCCGCGCCGGCACTGCGCGGTCGCGCGTGGCGTCGAACCAGTCCAGGTCGCGGGTTTCGTAGTCACCAGTGGGTGCGATCTGCACCGGCAGCGCGGCCACTGGCGGCACCGCCACTGGCTGCGCGGTTTCGGCCCACGCAGGCTCGCCCGCCGCGGCCAGTGCCAGGCACATGCCCATCCAGACTTTCGCCAGACCACGCTTCATCGCACCCACCTTCCGCTTCGACCCCGGCGGCATCTGCCACCGACCGCGCGATTGCAGCAGATTCAGGGCCGACCCGAAACCCGGTGTGGGAAAGGGCCGTGGCAGCGAAAGGACTCAGCCGCTCAGCCTCCTAAGCCTTCGGCCAGCGCCAAACGGCCGCGGCCACGTCGATCTTCTTCGGGATCAGCTTGTGCTCGAAGAACAGGTCGGCCACCTTCTGCTGGGTGGCGACGGTGGCCGGGTCCATGGGCTGCACGCCGTAGCGGCTGCGCTGCTGCCAGGCCAGCACCACCTCCACCGGCAGGCCCACCAGCGGAGCCAGCTGCTCGGCCACCAGCGCCGGGTTGGCAGTGGCCCAGGCGCCCAGCGCCGCCAGTTCGTCCAGCAGCAGGCCGGTCTCGTTCGGGTACTGGCTGACGAAGCGGCGCGAGGCCTCATAAAAGGCATTGGGCCGCAGCAACTGGCCATAGTCGGCCAGCACCCGCACCTTCAGCGTGGCCTGCACGGCCGCCAAGTACGGGTCCCAGATTGCCCAGGCATCGACCCGGCCGGACTCGAACGCAGCACGTGCGTCGGCCGGCGCCAGGTAGACCGGCTGGATCTCGGTGAATTCCAGGCCGGCCTTGCGCAGTGCGGCCAGCAGCAGGTAGTGGGAACTGGAGCCCTTTTGCACCGCCACGCGCTTGCCCTTGAGCTCGGCCACGCCGCGCAGCGTCGAGGCGGGCAGCACGACGATGGATTCGGTGCTGGGCCCGCCCGGCTCGGCGCCGATGTAGACCAGGTCCTTCTCGGCCGCCTGCGCGAAGATCGGCGGCGGCGCGCCGGTGTAGCCCACGTCCACGCTGCCGGCGTTCAGCGCCTCCAGCAACTGTGGTCCGGCCGGAAATTCATGCCAGCTGACGGTCCAGCCCAGCGGCCCAAAGCGCTTCTCCAGCTTGCCCTGGGCCTTCAGCAGGCCCAGCAGCCCACCGCCCTTCTGGAAGCCGACGCGCAGCAGCCTGGCGTCGTCGGCCAGCGCGGGCCAGGCGCTGGCGGCCAGCGCGCCCAAGGCTGCGGCTTGCAGCATCCGTCGCCGGCCAAAGGCTTGCGGGGAAGACGCTTCGGAAGGTTGCGGCAGCGGGTATGGGCGAGCAGACATCGGTGGCAGAACTTCCTGGTGAAAAACGCTTCACCGTACCGCAGCACCCGCCCCCGCAGAAGCGACCGATTCAGATGAGTTCATGAGGCCCGCGCGCCAGCGGCAGGCACAAGCGCACCACGTGGCGCCTCGGCGCGTCATGCGCAAACTCGATGCGCCCGCCCAGCCTGGCCACGCCATCGCGCACCACCGCCAGGCCCAGCCCGCTGCCGGGCAGGCTGCGGCTGGCATCGCCGCGGTAGAAGGCCTGCAGCACGGCCTCGCGGTCCTGCACGGCAATGCCGGGACCGGCGTCCTGCACTTCGATCACCACCTCCTGCTGCCGCAGTTCGGCACGCAGCACCCAGGGCGGGCGGCCATGCTGGCGCGCGTTGTCCAGCAGATTGGCCACCAGCCGCTCCAGCAGCCAGGGGTGGGCGGCCGGCAGCATCAGCTGCGCGGGCAGCTCGGTGCGCAACAAGGGCTCGCCGCCGGGCAGTGCTGCGGTGTCTTCGGCCAAGGCCGCGTCCAGCGCCTGGCGCGCCACCCTCTGCAGCAGCTCGACCAGTTCGACCGGCTGATCCAGCGCCACGTCAGCCGCCTGGGCATGGTCGAGAAAGCCTTGCAGCAGGCGGTCCATTGCCGCGACATTGCGCTCGATGCTGCTGCGCCGCTCGGCCACGCCGGGCCCGTCCGGCAGCAGCGCAGCGGCCAGCCGGATGCGGGTCAGCGGGCTGCGCAGGTCGTGCGAGATGCCGGCCAGCATCAGCGCCCGTTCGCGCTCGTGCAGGCTCAGCCTGGCCTGGGTCTGCTGCCAGGCCGCGCCAATGGCGGCGATCTCGCTGCTGCCGGTGCCGGCCGCACTGCGCTCGGGCGCCGCAGCCTGCATGTCGCCGGGGCGGTGCGCGGCCATGCGCTGGCGCAGCACTTCCAGCGGCCGGGCCAGCCGCCAGGCCTGCCAGGCACTGACGGCCAGCACCAGCAGCAGGCCCAGCGCCAGGGCCAGCGCCACCCGCAGCGGCAGGTAGGGTTCGACCAGCGGCTCGCGAATGCCCAGCCAGCGGGTGCCGGCGGGGCCGCGCACCTGCAGCCACAGCGTTTGCGGCTCGCCGCGCACCATGGCCAGCTGCGTGACCGTCACGCCCTTGCCCTGCAGCCGCTCGCGCAGCTCGGCCATGCGCGGTGCCCGGCCGGGCAGCAGGTCGGCGTGAGCGGGCAGCGCCGCACTCTGCAGGACTTGCGGCAGGCTCTGGCTTGCCGCCGCGGGCGCGCTGCCTGCTGCCTGCTGCAGCGCTGGCGCCCAGCGCTCGGCAATCAGACGCGCCAGCGTCAGGTTGCGATCGAGGTAGAACAGCACGCCCAGCAGCAGCACCACACCCGCCACGCTGAAGACTTGCGCGGCCAGGACCTGGGCGAACATGCTGCGCGAGGCCCATCGCCCGCGCCAGCCCGGCCGCGGCTGCGGCTGCGCCTCAGCCACCGGGCTTGCGCGGCACGAAGACATAGCCTTCGCCGCGCACCGTGTCTATCCATTCGGTACCAGGGCTGGCCTCGCGCAGCTTGCGCCGCAGCCTGGCCACCTGCACGTCCACCGTGCGGTCCTGCGGCCGGTAGCTGCCGGCCTGCACCTCGTCGCTGAGCTGGTCGCGGTTGCGCGGCTGGCCGGGGCTGCGCGCCAGCGTCAGCAGCAGCTTGAACTCAACGCTGGTCAGCGGCAGCACCTGTTCCTGGTCCGCGGCCGTGAGCCTCACCTCGCGCTGCATCAGGTCGATCAGCAGGCCAGGAAAGCGCAGCACCGGCGTGTCCCGCGGGCCGCCCCGGCTGCGGCGCAACAGCGCCCGCACGCGGGCCACCAGTTCACGCGGCTCGAAAGGCTTGGCCAGGTAGTCGTCGGCACCGATCTCCAGGCCCAGCACACGGTCGATCGGCGTGCCGCGCGCGGTCAGCATCAGCAGGCCCAGCGCCGGCCAGCGGCCACGCCACTGGCGGCACAGCTCGTAGCCGTTGGCATCCGGCAGCATCACGTCCAGCAGCACCAGCTCGGGGTGCAGGCGCTCGATGGCGCGCAGGCCGTCGCCACCCGTCAGCACGCTGTGCACCTGCCAACCCTCGCGGCCCAGCAGCTCGCCGACCATGCCGGCCAGTTCGGCATCGTCGTCGACGATCAGGACCAGGGCCTGAGTGCTGGAGGGATTCATGGCGCGACGGGTCGAGCAGAGCTGGCAACCAGTGTAGGGGCCGGGCACGGCGGGCCGGCGAATGTTGCAGCGCTGTCATGAGTCGTCGCGTGGCGTGGCGCAGGCGCGGGCCGCGGCGGCATTCAATGCAGGCCATGAACCCGCTGTCATCGCAACTGCACCTGCCACCCTGGCTGATCGGGCTGCTGACCGGCGGCGTGCTGGGCGCCGCGCTGCTCGAAGGCTTGATCCTGCAATGGCGCGGCCAGCCCTACGACTGGCGCGCCTTCGGCACGACGCTGGGCGACATGGTCGGCCGGCGGCTCGTGGACCTGCTGGGCACCGCCCTCACCGCACCACTGCTGCTGTGGACCCATGCCCACCGGCTGGACACGCTGACGCTGGCCACGCCCTGGCAGTTCGCCGCGCTGTTCCTCGGCCAGGAGCTCGCCTACTACTGGTACCACCGCGCAGCCCACCGCGTGAACTGGTTCTGGGCCACGCACCAGGTGCACCACTCGCCCAACCAGCTGACGCTGGCCACCGCGCTGCGCCTGGGCTGGACCGGCAAGCTGACAGGCACCGTGCTGTTCTTCCTGCCGCTGGTGTGGCTGGGCTTTTCGCCGGTGGCCGTGCTGGCCACGGTCACGCTGAACCTGCTCTACCAGTTCTGGCTGCATGCCACCTGGATCCCCAAGCTGGGCCCGCTGGAGTGGATCTTCAACACGCCCTCGCATCACCGCGTGCACCACGGCTGCAACCCTGAATACCTGGACTGCAACTACGGCGGCGTGCTGATCGTGTTCGACCGGCTGTTCGGCAGCTTTGTCGCCGAGCGGGACGACCTGCCACCGCGCTACGGCCTGGCGCACCCTGTCGACACCTACAACCCGCTGCGAATCGCGCTGCAAGGCTGGCTGGCGATCGCCCGCGCATTGCGCGCCACACCCGGCTGGCGCGCCAGGTTGCGAGTGGTCTTCGGGCCACCCGCACCGGCCTTGCCGGCCAGCAAGCCCGCGCGCAACCCCGAATGCCTTTGTCCAACCCTTGCTAAACCCCTGTCCCATGGAGTCTCCGATGCCTGAAACGCCCCACCGTCTTCCCGTTCTGAAACTGAGCCTGGCCGTGGGCCTGGCGCTGAGCCTCGCCGCCTGCGGCGGTGGGGGCGGTGACAGCTCATCCGACAGCAGCGGCCCCGATGCCGCCACCGCACAAAGCACCAGTGCCGACGCCAGCACGCTGACCGAAGACGCCGCCGCCACGGCCGACCTGGCCGTGAACGCCGCGCTAGCGGTCGACACCAGCCAGCTCAGCGCCGCCTCGGCCCGCAGCGGCACGCTCTCGGCCAAGCCAACGGACCTCACCGGCAGCCATGCCTGTGCAGGCGGCGGCAGCGTGCAGCTCACGCTCAGCGGCGCCAGCAACGTGCTGCTGCTCAATGGCCAGCTGGACACCGGCGAGGTCTACGCCATGAACTTCAGCCAGTGCAGCGGCAGCGCAGGCGCGGCCGCACTCACCGGCAGCGCCACGCTGACGGTCAACCAGGCCAGCGCCAGCAGCCTCGCCCTCACGCTGTCCACCGGCACCGACGGCCTGGTCGCGGCGCTGCCCGCCGGCACGCTCACGCTCACCGGCAGCGAAACCATCGCCCGCAGCCAGAGCGGCGACCCGGCGGGCACCTGGCAGACCAGCAGCAGCTGGCAGGCCGCCAGCCTCGCGCTGCGCAGCCAGCGCAACGGCCGCGATGTGAGCTACACCCTGGCCAACGCCCAGGGCCAGCGCGACGCCACCTGGCTCGCCGGCACGCTGAGCACCACCAGCAGCACCAGCGTGGCCGACCTCTCGGCCACCGGCCTGCTGCATGCCTTCTCGCTGCATCTGGCCACGCAGGGCGCCGTGAGCTACGACGCCAGCGGCAACCCGGTCAGCGGCACGCTCACGGTGGACCTGAGTGACAGGAACCGGCTGGAGGTCAGCGTGGGTGGCGGCAGCGTCACCGTGGGCGTGGACCTGGGGGCGGACGGCAGCGTGGACCGCAGCCACACGTGGACCCGCGGCGAGTGGCTGGCCAGCGCCGGCAGTTGAGCCGATCCCGGGCGGGGCGCCGGGGCAGTTATCCTGCCGCCCCATGTACGCGCCCTTCTTCGGCTTGAAACAAGCGCCGTTCTCGATCGCACCGGACCCGCATTACCTGTTCATGAGCGAGCGCCACCGCGAGGCGCTGGCCCATTTGCTGTACGGACTGGGCGGCGGGGGCGGCTTCGTGCTGCTGACCGGCGAGATCGGGGCCGGCAAGACAACGGTCTGCCGCTGCTTCCTGGAGCAGATACCGCCCAGCTGCAACGTCGCCTACATCTTCAACCCCAAGCTCACCGTCACCGAGCTGCTGCAGGCCATCTGCGACGAGTTCCACGTGCCGGTGCCGCCCGGTGCGAAGACGGTGAAGGACTATGTCGACCCGCTGAACGCCTTCCTGCTGGCCCAGCACGCGGCCGGCCGGAACAATGTGCTGATCATCGACGAGGCGCAGAACCTCTCGGCCGACGTGCTGGAACAGCTGCGCCTGCTGACCAACCTGGAGACCAGCGAGCGCAAGCTGCTGCAGGTGGTGCTGATCGGCCAGCCCGAGCTGCGCGGCATCCTGGCCCGGCCCGAACTGGAGCAGCTGGCGCAGCGCGTGATCGCCCGTTTCCACCTCGGCGCGTTGTCCGAAGCCGAGACGGCGCAGTACATCCGCCACCGGTTGACCGTGGCCGGCCTCACCGGCGCGCTGCCGTTCGACCGCGGAGCGCTGCGGCTGATCCACCAGCTCACGCGCGGCGTGCCGCGCCGCATCAACCTGCTGTGCGACCGCGCGCTGCTCGGCGGTTATGCCGGTGGCCAGGCGCAGATCGCACCCGCCATCGTGCGCCAGGCCGCGGCCGAAGTGTTCGATGCGCAGCTCGCGCCGCCACCGCCCAGGCGCAGCCCGTCGCCGCTGGGCATGGGGCTGGCGGTGCTGGCGGCGGCCGTGGCTGGCGCCGGGCTGACTTGGTGGCTGCAGCAGCAAGCCACGCGCAGCGGCACGGCGCTGGCGTACAGCACCGCCCGGCCGGCCAGCGGCGTCGTGCCTTCCGCATCCGCCGCACGCGCCGCTTCGGGTGCGCTCGTCGCAGCCAGCGCCGCTTCGCAGGCCGCCTCGGCCGCCAGCAGTCCAACGGCTGCCGCACCCTTGCACCTGGCCGACTGGACGCCGCAGGACGGCGCGGCCTGGCAGGCGCTGGCCCAGCGCTGGGGCCTGCCGCTGGCCAGCCAGGCAGAGCCCTGCAGCGTCGCCGCGCAGCAAGGCCTGCAGTGCTACCGCAGCGCCAGCGGCAGCCTGTCGCTGATCCGGCTGATCGACCGGCCGGTGCTGCTGACGCTGCAGCGCAATGGCCAGCCGCCCGCGCTCGCAGCGCTGGTCGGGCTGGACGGCCAGCAGGCCACGCTGTGGGTGGACGGCGCGCCGCGCCGCATCGCGCTGGCCGAGCTGGCCGGCGCCTGGCGCGGCGAGTTCACCACCTTCTGGCGCGTGCCGCCGGGCTATGCCAACCGGGCCGACAACATCGGCCCGCTGCGCGACTGGCTGGCCACCCAGCTGTCGCTGGTGCCCGGCCTGGCCGCCAGCGCGGCGGCGCCTGCCAGCAGCGCCAGTGCGCCGCCACCCAGCTGGGCCGATATGACGCGCCAGGTCCAGGCCTTCCAGGCCAGCCAGGGCCTGCAGCCGGACGGCCGTGTCGGCCCCATCACCCTGATGCAGATCAACCGGGCGTCCGGCGTGGCCGAGCCGCGCCTGGACGCTGCACGCTAGAAGCACCGCCATGTCCTACATCCTCGATGCCCTGCGCCGGGCCGAAGCCGACCGCGAACGCGAGCGCGGCCAGGTGCCGGGCCTGCACACCCAGCCGCTGCCCGGCAGCGAGCCGGTGCCCGCCATGAGTTCACGGCGCTGGCTGCCCTGGGCCGGCGGCGGCCTGCTGCTGCTGGCCGGCGTGGGCGCCGGCAGCTGGTGGACCCAGCGCGAACCGGCCGCACCGGTGTCGGCTCCAGCACCGGCACCGCAAGTCGCCGCGCCGGTCGAAGCGCCAGTGATTTCGGCCGCGCCCGTTCCGGTGCCGGCGCCCACCGCCCCACCGGCTGCACAGCCGGTCGTCAGCGTGCCGGCGCCCGCCGCGTCGTCGATCTACCTGCCCACGCCTGCACCCGCCCCGGTCGTGACCCCCGTACCCGTCAAGCCGCGCACCGCCACGGTTCCCGAAGCCCCCCAGGCGCCCTCACCTGCCCTGACCGCGGCCCCGCCAGCCCCAGCGCCACAACCGGCCGCAGCCGACACGCGCGTCCCGCTGGTCTCCGAACTGCCAGAGAGCCTGCGCCGCGAGCTGCCCAAGCTGGCCATCAGCGGCTCGGTCTACTCCGACGACCCGGCCAGCCGCTTCCTGATCGTCAACGGCGAGGTGCTGCACGAAGGCGCCAAGCTGGGCGCGGAGCTGGTGCTGGAACAGATCCGCCCACACGAACTGGTGCTGCGCTTCAAGGGCCAGCGCTACCGCCAGCCGGTGTGAACGGCGGCGGGGGCGGGAGCGCCATCACGCCAGTGTCGCCAAGGAACGCAACACCTCAGGCGTCGTGGTCGGGAAGCCGAAGAATTCCAGGTAGGCCGGGATCTGCTCGAACAGCATGTCGGTGCCAACCTGGATGCGGCAGCCGCGGGCCTGGGCGGCGCGCAGGAAGGCCGTCATGGTCTGCTTCATCACCACCTCGCCGACGAAGGCCGAGGGCGCGATGCGCGACACGTCCATCGGCAGCGGGTCGCCGTCGTCCATGCCCATCGGCGTGGCGTTGACGACGACATCGTGGTCCGCCGGGTCGTTCGAGCCGGTGTGCACCACCAGCCGAAGGTAGTGCTGGCGCAGCCGGACGGCCAGCGCCTCGGCGGCTTCGGCCCTGGCGTCGAACAGCGAGATCGCGCCCACGCCGGCCTCGGCCAGCGAGGCCGCAATGGCCGAACCCACCCCACCGCAACCCACCACCAGCGCACGTGCGCCAGCCAACACGCAGCCCTTGCGCAAAGCGCCGCGCACAAAGCCCTCGCCGTCGAACAGGTCGCCCAGCAGGCTGCCATCGGGCCTAAGCAGGACGGCGTTGCAGGCACCGGCGATCTGCACCGCCGGTGTCACTTCGTCCATCAGGGCCACGGTGCTGACCTTGTGCGGCATGGTGATCAGTGCGCCGCGGATGTTGGTCAGCTGGAAGAGCGACTTCAGCAAGGCTGGATAAACAGGCGCCTGAATGCCCATGGGAACCACCACGGCGTCAATGCCCGCATGCTCGAAATACGGGTTGTAGATCATCGGCGACTTGAAGCTGTGCGTCGGGTAGCCGAGGTGGGCGATCAGCGTGGTGCTGCCGCGGATCATCGCTGCGCCCCTGTGCTCAAAACGCCATGCGCAGGCCGGCCTGCAGCACCTGCTTCTGGCTGATGTACGCCTTCAGCTCGCCGGTGGCAATGGAGCCGCCGGCGTACAGGAAGGTGTTCTTGGACAGGCCGTAGCGCGCGGTCAGCGCGAGCTTGCCCAGGTCTGCATTCGCGCCACCGCTGGCCGCCTCGTACTTCATGCGCGTGAAGTTCAGGCCGAAGACCAGCGCGGTGCTGGCCGGCACCTCGGCGCCGATGGTCCAGCCGTCGATCTCGTGCGCTGTGAACGTGCTGTCGCCGGTCACCAGCAGGTTGGTGACGCCAGAGGCTGCGCCATTGACGCTGCCGGTGGCCAGGTCGGTGTTGCGCTGCAGGCCACCCTCCAGCTTCATGAAGCCGAAGTTGTAGTTGGCGGTGAAGCTGAGCGACTTGTTGGTGTTCTCGCCGGTCGTGCGCGACTTGTTCCACTCGTAGCTCAGGCCGGTGTAGAAGGGGCCGCTGCTGTAGACGGCACGCAGGCCGTGGAAGCGGTCCGCCGTGCCTTCGCCGGGCGCGATCTGGCCGGCCGCCGTGAAGCCGGCCCAGTTCGGCGTCTGGTACTGCACGACGTTGTCGGCCCGCGGTGCGTTGAACCACATCGGCAGCGCCTTGCCCATGTTGGTCACCGCGGTGGTCGGGTTGTTGACCAGCGCGTTGGCAAAGGGGTTGCCCTGGCCGACCACCGAGTCGCTGAGGATGTACTGCCGGCCCAGGCGCAGCTCGCCGGCATTGGCCGCGCTCAGTGCAATGAAGGCCTGGCGGCCAAACGCCCGGCCGCCCTGGCCCAGGGTGCCGGTGTCGGCGTTCAGGCCGGATTCCAGCAGCACCGAAGCCTTCAGCCCGCCGCCCAGGTCTTCGGCCACGCGGATGCCCCAGCGCGAGCCGTTCAGGCCGTTGACCACGCCGTCATTGATCACGTTCTGCACACCGCCACCGGCATGGCTGCCGGGCGAGTAGCGCGACATGTTGACATCCAGCAGGCCGAACAGCGTGACGCTGGACGTGGCCGGCGTGGCCTGGGCAGCGGCCAGGCCGTGCGACAGTAGCAGCACGGCGGCCGCGGCGGTGGTGTTCAGGTGGTGCAAGCGTGGACGGATGGTCATGGGATGTCGCTCCTCGGAAGGGGATGTCTTTGTGGGCACTGTCAAGAAAACAGGCGTGAGTTCGCCTGCCGCGCCGCCTCGATGCGGCGCGCGGATGGGAAGGGGAACGGCGTTGTGCTTGGCGTCTACTTGCGCAGCTTGGCCAGTTCGGCCTGCAGCGCGGTGACCGTCTCGACGCCTGCGATGGCCGCGTGCTTGTCGATCACCGGCTTCAATTTCTCGCGGATCTTGGCCAGCTCGGCCGGGCTGAATTCGCTGACCTGCATGCCGGCCTTCTTCAGTGCGTCCAGCGCTTGGCCGGTCTGCTCGCTCGCCACCTGGCGCTGGTATTTCGCGGCCTCGGCTGCAGCGTCGCTGAAGAGCTTCTTCTCGTCATTGCTCAGTGCGCCCCACAGCTTCTGGCTAACCAGCACCGCCTGGTGGTTGTACTGGTGGTTGCTCAGCGTGAGGTACTTCTGAACCTCGAAGAACTTGTTGATGTTGATGACCGACAGCGGGTTCTCCTGGCCGTCGATGGCTTTCTGCTCCATCGCCGCGTAGACCTCGGGGAAGGCCATCGGCGTAGGGTTGGCGCCCAGCGCGCTGACCCAGTCGACGTTGATCGCATTCGGGATCACGCGCAGTTTCAGGCCGGCAATGTCCTCGGCCTTGGTCAGCGGCCGTTTGCTGTTGGTCAGCTGGCGGAAACCGAGGTCGAAATAGGTCAGGCCGTGCAGGTTCTTGGCGTCCAGCTTGGCCAGCATCATCTGGCCGAACGGGCCGTCCACCACCGCGTCAGCCTCCTGCGCGCTGCCGAACATGAACGGGAAGTCGAACACCGCAAACTCCTTGACCTGAGAGGCCAGGATGCCGGCGTTCAGCGTCACCATCTCCAGCGTGCCACCCTGCAGCGCCGAGACGTTCTGCGCGTCCCCGCCCAGCACGCCGCCCGGGAACAGCTTGACCTGCAGTTTGCCGCCGCTCATGGCGGCCAGCAGCTCGGCGAACTTCTCCATGCCCATCACCAGCGGATGGCCCTTGGGGTTCTGCGTGGCGAACTTGATCGTGCGTTCCTTGATGTCCTGCGCAGTGGCGGCACCCAAGGCGGCCAGGCTCAGCGCGGCCAGCGTGGCCTTCAGGAAAAATCGCTTCATGGGGTCGTGTCTCCGTTTTTATGAATGACAAGGGAAAGGCGGGACGGTGTTCAGCTGTGGAACCAGCGCGCCGGGCCAGTCACCAGCCAGGGGAAGAACACCATCAGGAACATCACGATGAACTGCGCGGTCATGAAGGGCAGCACGCCGCGCGTGACCTCGTCCATCTTCATGCGGCCCACGCCAGCCACCACGTTGAGCACCGTGCCCACCGGCGGCGTGATCAGGCCAATGGCGTTGTTGATGATGAACAGCACGCCGAAGTAGACCGGGTCGATGCCCGCGGCCCTGACGACCGGCATCAGCACCGGCGTCATGATCAGGATGGTGGGCGTCATGTCCATCGCCGTGCCCACGGCCATCACCAGCACCATCATCGCGATCAGCAGCAGCGTCTGGTTGCCCATGAAGGGCTCCAGCAGCGAAATCATCTTGGCGGGGATGTCGGCCACGGTGATCAGCCAGGCCGAGACCATGGCCGCCGCGACCAGGAACATGATGACCGCGGTCGTCTTCGCGGCGGTGACGAACACGTCCTTCAGCTGGCGCCAGTGCAGTTCGCGGTAGACCAGCGTGGAGACCAGCAGCGCATAGACCGCCGCCACCACCGCCGCTTCGGTCGGCGTGAACACGCCCATCTTCAGGCCGACGACGACGATCACCGGCAGGCCCAGCGCCCAGGTCGATTCGCGCAGCGCATGCAGCCGCTCGGCCAGCGAAGCCTTGGGCGGCGGCACGATGTTCTCGCGCTTGGCGACCCACCACCACGCGATGGCAATGCTCAGCCCCATCAGCAGCCCGGGCACGATGCCGGCGAGGAACAGCTTGCTGATCGAGACGTTGGCCGCGACGCCGAAGATCACGAAGCCGATGGACGGCGGGATCACCGGGGCGATGATGCCGGCCGAGGCGATCAGGCCGCCGGCACGCGCCTTGTCATGGCCGGCGCGCACCATCATCGGCAGCAGCAGCGAGGCCAGCGCCGCGGTGTCGGCCACGGCAGATCCAGACAGCGCCGCCAGCATGCAGGCCGCGACGATGGCCACGAAGCCCAACCCGCCTCGGCGGTGGCCCACCAGCGACAGCGCCAGCTTGACGATGCGGCGCGACAGCCCGCCCACGTTCATGACCTCGCCGGCCAGCATGAAAAACGGCACCGCCAGCAGCGGAAAACTGTCGGCCCCGTTGATCACGTTCTGCGCCAGGATCTGCGCATCGAACATGTCCAGGTGCCACATCAGCGCCACGCCCGAGAGCAGCAGCGAATAGGCGATGGGCACGCCCAGCGCCATCACGGCGAGCAGCGAACCGAGGAAGATGAAGACGGTCATGGCACAGCTCTCTCGGCTCAGCGCGGGAAGGTCATCGAGTTCGGGCCCTGCCCGATGGGCGGCGCCTTGTCGTGGCCCAGCGCTTCCATGACCGCCAGGTCTTCTGACTCCTGCACCATCACCAGCTCGTCGTCGGCCAGTTGGCCGCTGAGCGTGCGCACCAGGTCGCGCAGCAGCAGCACCGCGGAAGACACCGAGAACAGCACGCCCGAGCCGTAGAAGATCGCCACCGAGGCACCGGTCACCGGCGCCTCCACGTCCCAGTTGATGCGCGCCTGTGCCAGGCTGCCGGAGAACAGCAGCCAGGTGGCGTACAGCATCAGCAGCTGGCCCAGCGCCAGGCAGACCTTCTTGCCGGTCGGCCCCAGGCGCGAGACCAGCATGTCCGAGCCCAGGTGGCCGTGGTCACGAAGCGCAACGATGGCGCCCAGGAAGGTCATCCACACGAACAGCCAGCGGCTGAGTTCTTCGCTGACGGCAATGCCCGAATTGAAGCCGTAGCGCAGCAGCACGTTGCCAAACACCAGCAGCACCATCAGCGCCAGCATCAGCGCAATCGTGTACTCCAGCAGGCGGCAGTAGCCGTCGATCAGTTTCTTCACCGTGTCTCCTTGGGGCCTCGAAATGCCCACCCTGGCCAGCCGCGCCTGTCCCGGCGCGATCTGCACGACACGTAATGTACGAACTGGTTCGTTTTATAAATTCGGGGTTTACCCCTGCGGCGCGACACACTCCCGGCGAGTGTTGGCGTCAATGCCGCCCCCTCCCCGCAGTGCGCCAGTCCTGCGTCAGGCCGGTGGTTGCGTCTTCAGCCTGCTCAGCATGTCCTTGAGCGTGATGTGTTCGATGACTCGCAAAAGACGACCCTCCAGCGCGTAGTGGGCTGCCCGCGCTGGCGGGCACTCCGAGGCGAAGTCCTCGTGCTCCTTCTTGATGACAGCAAACTCGCGCTCGACTCTGGTCGCAACATCATTGACGATGTCTTGGGCAACCTTCGTCGGAAGTCCGAGGATTTGGCCCGCCTCGACAACGGAGGCAAGGGTGACTTCACGAAACGTCAGGGCGCCAGGCAGAGCGTAGGTCATCTTGACGTCGCTCCAGCGACCAGCCTCATCGGCGAGGGCCCTGGTGTGGTACGCGCCAGTGCACAGCAAGTCATAGTGCGGCGCCATCCTGACACCTTCGTGGTCGACAAAGAAGCTGAGGTTCTTCAAGTGGGAGTCGTCATTGGCGACCACGATGTTGAACACCAGCCACCTGAACAACGCCAGCGCGGTGGCAAGCTTGTTGGTGCACTTGGCAATGATGGCAACGAGCGCATCGAGGTTGGCTCCGGCGTGCTTGAAGAGGCGGTCCTTGTTCAGCAGCTGGCAGGCGTCAATCACATGCAGCCGATGCACCACTGGTGGTATCCCTGCGGCTCGCCTGGCGTTGCCCACCCTCTCCGTTCGTCTGTCGAAGCGCTGGATGAAGTACACCGGTTGCGGCACATACCTCAGCGCCACATGGGGAATTGACAACCTGGCGGCGCGGGCCATCCGCATGGTGGTGAATTCATTGAAGGCGGATGCTGGATATGTCTGCGCCTGTGGGTGGTCCGGCTTCAGGATGTAGGTGGACGGTGTCGCGCCTACGGGCTCGAAGACCTTGTCGCCCAACATGGAGACCAGCAGCTTGTGCTGGGCCCCGGCCACCGACATTCGCTTTGGCGCGCCCTTTGTCAGCGTCACCCTGGGTAAATTGGCGATGCGGCCGCTGAGCTCCTCGTCAGTCAGTTCGATGTATTCGGCAGTGTCCAGCAGGTCCTGGCCGGGCGGCAACAGGGTCAGTGAGCCAGTCGACTCCGCACCCAGGTACTCCAGCAACGCAAAAGCGTCTTGCGAGTCCCGGATGTTGGCCTCTTTCGCGATGTCGACGCGCAGCTGCTCTTCGGGCAGGAGGTTATCGAAGTACCACTGGACTGGGCGCATAGACCCGCCATCGAGATGTTCGAGCCGCGCACGCGGCAGGGCCGGCGAAATGTCGAAGCTGCGTTCAAGGCTGACCCACTGCGGGTCGTAGGTGAAGCGCCAGATGCCATCACCTTCTCCGAGTACTCCGACCTGGTTTTTGGCGATGAAGACGTTCAACGTGCGCATGTCAGACGCTCTCATCGTCCGGCAGGTTCTGCTTGTCCGCGCGAGCCCTTTCAAGGCGCTTCAATGGCTCCATGGCTGCCTCAGGGACGTCGACAGAGAGCTCGATGCCCACGAGGCTCAGGAAGGCCATCATCGTGCTCAGCTTCGCCTGGCCTTTCTCTACACTGGTGGCGGTTTGCTTGCTGACGCCAACGGTCTGCGCCAACACGTCCAGTGTCACATGACTGTTGCGGCGCACCGCTCGGAGAGCCAAGCCAAGTTGTTCTGGCGACTTGATGACGACTTTCACTGTCAAAACTCCTAATTTCTTAGGAACTCTACCAGCCAGTCATCGTTAGAGCTACTGTTTCGCCTAAGAACTTAGGAATTTCCGGATTGGCTCAACTCGATTACGGATTTCTCCTAAGAATTTAGGCGAATCTTAGCGAGCCCACCCCGGCGAAGCGCCTGAAAGCCCGCAGCCCTGAGCTACTTCAGCACGAAGCGCACCACCATCTCGACGACATTGCTGCGGCGCGTCGCGAGGTTCCCGGCGGCCTGCATGTCGCGCTTGAAGATCAGCCCGAAGGTGTGCTGGTTCGAGACGTTGAAGAAGCTCAATGCGGAGATCGAGGCATGGATGTCGATCGCATCCAGCCCGGCGCGGAACACGCCTTCGGCCACACCGCGCTCGTAGAGCTGGCGGATCGCGTCGATGGCCGGCACGTTGAGCTGCTGGATCTTGCTGCTCTGGGCAATGAACTGCCCGCGGTTCATGTTCTCGGACATCACCAGCCGGATGTACTGCGGGTGGCCCTGGTGATGGTCAAACGTGAACTCCACCAGCCGGCGCAGCGCCCGCTCCGGCGGCAGATCTTCCAGTTGCTGCTGCGCCTCGATGGCGCGCATCCGGCGGTAGGCCTCCTCCAGCACCGCAAGGTACAGCCCGTCCTTGCTGCCGAAATAGTAGTAGATCATCCGCTTGCTGGTGTGCGTGGCATCGGCGATCTCGTCGATGCGCGCCCCCGCCCAACCCTTCTCGGCGAATTCGCGGTAGGCCACCTCCAGGATGCCGGCCATCGTGCGCTCGGGATCGTTGGTGCGCGTGGGCGCGGGCTTCGCGCTGCGTTTTGCCGCGGTCTTGGCCGGAACCTTCTCCCGCGCTGCCCCCGCCGTCTTCTTCCCAGGCATTGGCCTGGTGGCGACATGTACCTTCTGGTTCATTCGACGAGTATAGGGCGCGGGAACCAGTGAAGAGACGTCGTGGCGGGCCGCCTCAGGTGGCCTGCAGCGAGGCATCAAGCGTCGCAAGTCGCATCGCGTAGATGCCTCCAACAGGGCCCACGGAGCGGTGGCGCAAAACAACGAATCAGCGCCGGGCAAGCGACCACATGGTCGGCAACGGTGGAATGAACCTCACCCGACTGGCGTAGGCCTGCAATGTGAGCCAGTCGGCAGCGTCTCGCCATTCCAACCGAAGCTGTGGCGCCAGCAAGTCATGGGCAGCCGAGATGATCGACTCGCAGCGATCTTCGTCGGCAATCAAGGCATCGACCGCCGCCTCTATGGAAGCTCGGTTGGCCTGCACAGGTACGTAGTGCACCCCAGCCACCAGGCCGGCATCAAGTGCGGTTTCCCATTCGCTTTCGACCAGGAGCACCACCGAGTTTGAGAGCAGGCTCCAGTACTTGTTGGAGCCTATGTCATTGCCATCGATCACCAGCAGGAACTTGGATTGCCTCAGTTGCTGCATGGGCAACCGCTGACCAATCAATCCCTGCAATAGATCGCGCAGTGGAGGGCTCTCATCCATGCGTTGGCGCTGGGCGTCGGTCAGTGTGATTTTCACATCGGCAAACAAGCTCTCGCGCAACGCATTCGCCACCCGCCAGCGCGTGACCTTCCGACCCTGAACAAAGTCCCTGGGGCTCACTGTCTTGCCAAACACTGATTCGGCCCACCAGAGCTCATCACCCCAATCGCTCAGCGTCCCGGTCAAGCTGCCGCGCCAGGCCACTTGGTTGCGCTTGGCCCGGAAAGGCGCAGGGTCGGCGAGGTCCGGCAAATTCGGCCCGCCAGGACCCATGTAGAAGCGGGGAAGTGGCATCAGCACAACCTGCCCGCGCTGGACTGCGCGCCGACAATACTGAATCACCGGTATGTTCCCAAGGCTAGGCAGCTTGCTGCGGTAATCCCAACCCTGCGCATCGCACCAGTTGGTCAAGAACTTGCCCTGAATACCCCATGACCAAACCAGGTTCGCAAACCTCGTCTGGCGAATGCCCAGTTGCGGCCGCCCGACGCGACGGCCGCTGCGCTCGAAGCACTGGTTTTCCTCGGACCACGTGCAAATCTGATCAAATCCGTTGAGCGCGTCATAAGCCCGCGCATGGCTGTCGTAGAGCGCCATGTCACGAACGAGGCTGCACACCTGAGGCAGGTCGTCGCGCCAGTCAACGGTATGGCCCGCCGGCCAACCGGCCCAGCGGTGAGCCACCTGTGTCGTCAACCAATCGTTCAAGCGGTCCTCCCCGGCCGTTACCCAAGCCTCAACTGTATGCGGTTGGTTAGCCGCTGCCAAAGGCCAGGCAGGCTCGCTGGGGCCGAGAACGCTCCGGCGCGACCTGCGCCTGCGTGCCTGTGCGCCCCTGCGGGCACGCTCAAACAGGGCATGTGTCCCGCACGGCAACGGCCGGTGCTGTTTCGGTCGCCAAGACAAGTTCGCCGATACGCTCGGCAATGAAAGCCGCGTCCCGGTCCACCCCGGAAAAGCGACCCGAACCCCAGGTGTGCAGCCACGGCAGGCCGAGGAAATAGAGCCCTGGCACACCGGTCACGCCACGCTCGTGCACCGGGTGGCCACGGCCGTCGAACACCGGGGCTGCCAGCCAGCGAAAGTCCGGCGCGAAGCCGATGCACCAGATGACGGAGGTGAAGCCGGACGCACTGAGCGACAGCGTCTCGCGCTCGCCTTCCGGCGCCCACAGCGGCGTGTAGACGCTGGGCGGCGGCGCGTCCAGGCCGAGCTTGGCAATGTGCGCGTCGATGCTGGCGTTGATGCCGTTGTAGGTGCGGTCGGCACTGTCCAGCGCGGCAGTCAGCCTGGGCGCGAAGCGCAGCGTGTCGCCGTCCAGTGCCTGCAGCGAGCCGTAAAGCGGCATGCCTTCGAGGGCGAAGCGGCGCAGGTCGATGTCGCGCCCGCCATCGCGGCCGGTCACGTAGTGGTTGGTGTTGTCGCGCACGCCTTCGCGCAGCGGGTGGGCGGTGACCGGCATGTCGTAATAACCCATGTCGGCCAGCCAGTCGACCACGTCGCGCCCGCGGTAGAAGCGCGCGCAGCGCGGCGCGTCGCCCACCGCCAGCACGACCTCGCGGCCGGCCAGGTGCAGGTCCTCGGCGATCTGCGCGCCGCTTTGCCCAGCGCCCACCACCAGCACCTTGCCAGCCGGCAGCTGATCGGGGTTGCGGTAGTCGGCCGAATGCAGCTGCGTGACGGACGCCGGCAGCCGCTCGGCCAGCCGCGGCACGATGGGTTGGTGATAGCCGCCGGAAGCCACCACGACCTGGTCAGCCGTGTACTCGCCGTCACTGCTGCGGACCTGGAAGCCGCCGCCCGGCAGCGGCCGAACCGACTCGACAGCCACGCCCTCGCGCAGCGGCGGCTTCAGCTTGGCCAGGAACCCGTCCAGGTACTCAACGATCTCGCCCTTCTTCATGAAGCCATTCGGCGCCGGCCCGGCATACGCATGGCCCGGCAATGCGCACTGCCAATTCGGCGGCACCAGCGTGAAACTGTCCCAGCGCTGCGTTTGCCAGGTGTGCATGGCCTTGTGCTTCTCCAGCACCAGATGGTCCACGCCGGCAGCCTGCAGGTGATGGCTCAGCGACAGGCCGGCCTGCCCTCCGCCGACGATGAGCACGGAATGATGAGGGAGAGATACAGACATGGCGTGGCGCCTTTCCAGTGTGTTGGCGGAGAGATTTCACATTCCGTGGCACCACACACCGTTCGGGCTGAGCCTGTCGAAGCCGGCGCACAGCGCGACGCGGGCACTTCGACAGGCTCAGTGCGAACGGGGGAGGTCATCGCGGAAGTTGGAGGTCGGGTCAGATTCGATTAAACAGGTATTTCTTTTTCTCAATCGGCCGGACCGAAAGCAAGCAGGCGAACACAGGCTTCCGGCGTTTGCGCAAAGGACGCGGCGCGGCGCTCGGTGTCGCTCAGCTGATCGCTGGCGCGCGAACAGGTGAAGCCGAACTTGGCCTGCACGCGCTCGTTGGCAATGGCCGTGGCTTCGCGCAAGCGGCGCAGGAATTCGGGCAGCGGGTAGTCCTGCTGCAGCGCGAAGTAATCCTGGATCACCAGCGAAGGCGAGTAGCAGGTGGTTTCGCTGGCATCGGGCCAGCGGACGGTGTAGTGCATGGCGGGCATGACGGCTCCAGCGGGTTCAGGTTCAGGAAGAAAGGTCGCATGACAGCGCGGTGCGCTCGGCTTGTTCGGCACGGCTCACGCCGGTGCGCAAGGCGTGCCGTTCCAACACGCGCTGGTACCAGCCCTCGTGCAACGCGGCACTGCGGGCTCAGCTGCATTGCCAAGACAATGCACCGCGTCACTCGCCAGCGTGCAGGGCCATCCCCTGTCGTTGGCGGCACCGACCTCATGACAGATCCAGACCCCCACACGACATCACTCGCGCAGAAGTTGCATGCGAAGCGCTTCGCCGTCTTGTCGGTCCTGTGCCCGATACCACTGGCGGTGACGTGTGTCGCCCTCGCCGAAATTGAGCCCGGAAGCCATTGGGCGTTGCTGGTGGCGGCGGTGGCGGCGGTGGCGGTGGCATTACCGCCCTTTGCGAGCGCGTTGCTCGGTCTTGTGTCGCACCTGCGCCAGGAACGCGCGCTGAAGTGGGTGGGGCTGGGCCTGCTGCTGTCATTGGCACCACTGAGCTGGGCTCTGTACCTGCTGACGCACATTCAGGTCGGCTTCTGATTCCGGACCTCTCGCGACCGCCAGCCAAGCATGAAGTCGCCAGCCAAAGCACAATGTGGCCCGCCCCGCCCCACCCGGTTGATCGCCGGAACCGGGGCATTCCCTTCGCCCTCACAGGCTTCGGCTGTCCCATGCGCAAGCTCCTTCCTTCCCTTCTGCTGGCCATCTCCGCCGCACTGACCGCTTCTGCCCATGCGCAGGAGGCGGACGTGATCGTCACCATGAACTCGTATGGGCCGGTGCAGATCGGCATGCCGATCGGTGAGGTGCGCGGGTTGCTGCAGAAGATGGGGCGCAAGGACCTGCCGGCGGTGGGCCGGCTGGCCAAGGCGAGATGCGGGCATTACCGCGCGTCGGACGAACTGCAGTTCGGGGTCGAGGGCGGCAAGGTGGTGCGCATCGCGACGAAGGAGAAGTTCGTCGTCACGCCTTGGGGCATCCGCGTGGGCTCGTCCATCGAGCGGGTGCGACGGGCGCTGGGCTCGCGCGCGGAAGACCTGCAGGCGGCTCATGCCGCCGATGTGAACGAGCGCAGCATCCTGCTGACCTCGGGCGACAAGCGCTTCGCCATCCGCGTCGAGGCCAATGTGTCGGTCACCGAGATCAAGGTCGGCGCCGAGCCGGCGCTGCGGCAACCCGGCGGCTGCGCGTAGGCGCGGGCCGTCAGGCGACGGCGTCTACGCGTACCGGGGCCGTTTTCACGGCCGGTGGCGGGCAAACGACGGCCATCGGAACCTCAGCAGTCTGCGGGATGGACAGGCCAGGCCAGATCCCTATGATCGGCCGCAACACCTTCGTTGCCCCTTCCGGAGCCCCCCCGTCATGAACCACTCCCTCTTGCGCTCGATCGGCCTTGGCCTGCTGCTCGCCCTGCCGCTGGCCGGTGCCGGCGCGCTCGCGCAGGTGCTGTACACCGCCACGCCGATCCAGCAAGAGAAGGAGGCGCGCATCGAGGCCTCGCAGCTGAACAGTAAAGGCCAGGTCGCCGGCTACCTGAGGGGCAAGGACGGCGTACCGCGGGCTTTCGTCACCGGGGAGAACGGCCTCGGCATGACCGTGTTCGACGTCGCCGAGGACACCAGCCTCCTCACCGTCTACGGGCTCAACGATGCCGGCCAGATCGTCGGGCAGATGGCCGCCGGGGGTTTCCTGGGCCAGCCCGGCGGCGGCGCGCTGCAACCCCTCAGCGAGCTGTTCAACGGCAAGTCCATCGGGGCCGCGTTCAGCATCAACAACCTCGGGCAGATCGTGGCCTACAACGGCGGGGCCACCGCGGGGCTGGTACTGGACCTGACCACCGGGAACGTGCAGACCCTGGCGGACTGGGGCGCGCGCATGACGCCCACGGACATCAACGACGAAGGCGTCGTCGTGGGCAGCGGTCATGTGACGGGCCCCCGCGTTGGCCGCGACCTGGCCTTCGTGAGCGAGCCGCCCTACACCCAGAGCGTCCCCTTGCACAACGTGAAGCTGGCCACGCAGAGCACCGCGATGGCGGTCAACCGGCAGGGGCGCATCGTGGGCCGATACCTGCTGCGGGGCACTGGCACCTCCCGGGCTTTCGCGGCCGAGCCGGGGTCGACCCTGCGCGACCTGAACCTGCCGCAGGATGCGCACACCTGGGCCGTGGACATCAACGACGACGGCGTGATCCTCGGCAAGATCGACTATCTCCACACACCCGAAATCGACGGCTTCATCTGTTCCGGCGATTGCAGCGATGTGCTGAAGCTGACGCCGGTGACCGCCCTGCCGGAGGGCGTGCGCATCACCAACGTGCAGCACATCAACAACCGCGGCCAGATCCTGGTCTACGGCAGCGACGAGCTCTACTACCTGCTCACGCGGGTCGACTGAGCCCCGGCGCCGAACTGGTTTCCCAGCGGTTTCGCGCACACCTCACCCCACAAAAAGGGCCGCAACAGCCCCGCTCTTCCGCGGAACCCGCGTCTCACCATCAGCCTACCCTGCAGGGGCTGTTCCTGTGCTCCCAGCTGCGGCCTGACCGCGGCGCCACCAGGAGGGTTTGGCGATGACGTCCTGTCTTGTTCTGCTGCTCGCGGCCGGCCTGGTGTGGCGCGTGCTCGCGCTGCAGCATGCCCTGGGGCGCTACGCGCTGGTGCGTCGGGAGCGCCACGGCTGGCGGAGCCAGGAATTGCGGCGCCGTTCGGCCAACGCCCGCATGCCGCATGACTCGCAACCTTACCCGCAGCCACGCGAGTTCCGCGTGCGCTGCCAGCGCTGGGCCGGCATCCCGGTCTGGCGCGCGGAATCGGTGGTCAGCCTGCCGCCGAGCACGGCCGGATACGTCGAGCGCGTGGCCGCTGCGGACTACGACCATCTGTTCCCGGTGCCGTTTTCGCTGCGGGGGCACTGACGCTGACCGGCGGGCCCTGGCCTCAGGCAGCCATCGCCAGGTCCTGGGCCGCCCGGCCTGCCTGCGCTGCCGGCTGGAAGGCCTGGATGCGCTCGGCGAGGAAGGCCGCATCGCGCGCGACGCCCGAAAAACGGCCGGAGCCCCAGGTGTGCAGCCACGGCAGGCCCAGCACGTAGAGGCCTGGCACGGCGGTCACACCGCGTTCATGCACCGGGTGACCACGGCCGTTGAAGATCGGCGCGTCCAGCCATCGGAAGTCCGGTGAGAAGCCGATGCACCAGATGACCGAGGTGATGCCGGACGCCGCCAGCGAGAGCGTCTCGCGCTCGCCCTCCGGCTGCCACACCGGCGTGTAGACGCTGGGCGGCGGCGCGTCGAGGCCCTGCCGCGCGATGTGCTGGTCGATGCTGGCGTTGATGCTGTTGTAGGTGCGGTCAGCGCCGTCCAGCGCGGCCCGCAGCGTGGGCGCAAAGCGCAGCGTGTCGCCGTCCAGTGCCTGCAGCGAGCCGTAAAGCTGCATGCCTTCAAGGGCGAAACGGCGCAGGTCGATGTCGCGCCCGCCGTCGCGGCCGGTCACGTAGTGGTTGGTGTTGTCGCGCACGCCTTCGCGCAGCGGGTGGCGCGTGACCGGCATGTCGTAGTAGCCCATGTCGGCCAGCCAGTCGACGACGTCGCGCCCGCGGTAGAAGCGCGCGCAGCGCGGCGCGTCGCCCACCGCCAGCACGACCTCGCGGCCGGCCAGGTGCAGGTCCTCGGCGATCTGCGCGCCGCTCTGCCCGGCGCCCACCACCAGCACCTTGCCCGGCGGCAGCTGATCGGGGTTGCGGTAGTCGGCCGAATGCAGCTGCGTGACCGAGGCCGGCAGCCGCTCGGCCAGCCGCGGCACGATGGGCTGGTGGTAGCCGCCGGAAGCGACCACGACCTGGTCCGCGGTGCACTCGCCGTCACTGCTGCGGACCTGGAAGCCGCCATCCGGCAGCGGCTTCACCGCCTCGACCGCCACGCCCTCGCGCAGCGGCGGCTGCAGCTTGGCCCGGAACCCGTCCAGGTAGGCCGCGATCTCGCCTTTGTTCATGAAGCCATGCGGATCTGGCCCGTCATATGGGTGCCCTGGCAGCGCGCACTGCCAGTTCGGCGTGACCAGCGTGAAACTGTCCCAGCGCTGCGTGCGCCAGGTGTGCATGGCCTTGTGCTTCTCCAGGATCAGATGGTCCACACCCGCGGCCTGCAGGTGATGGCTGAGCGACAGCCCGGCCTGACCGCCACCAACGATGAGCACGGAATGATGAGGGAGAGATACAGACATGGCGTGGCGCCTTTCCAGTGTGTTGACATGAAGATCTCACATTCCGTGGCAACACACACCGTTCGGGCTGAGCCTGTCGAAGCCGGCGCGCAGCTCGACGCGGGCACTTCGACAGGCTCAGTGCGAACGGGGAGGTCATCGCGGAAGTTGTAGGTCGGGTCGGATTCGATTAAAAAGATGCCTCAATCAGCCGGTCCAAAGGCCAGCAGTCTCACGCTGGCTTCCGGCGTCTGGGCAAACGTCTGGGCGCGACGCTCGGTGTCGCCCAATTGATCGCTGGCGCGCGAGCAGGTGAAGCCGAACTTGGCCTGCACACGTTCGTTGGCAATGGCCGTGGCTTCGCGCAGGCGGCGCAGGAACTCGGGCAGCGGGTAGTCCTGCTGCAGCGCAAAGAAGTCCTGGATCACCAGCGAGGGCGAGTAGCAGGTGGTCTCGCTGGCATCGGGCCAGCGGACGGTGTAGTGCATGGCAGGCATGGTGGCTCCGGTCGGTTCAAGTTCAGGATGGGATGTCGCAGGACTGCGCGTCGCGCTCGGCCTGGTCGGCGCGGCTCACGCCCGTGCGCAACACGCGCCGCTGCAGCACGCGCTGGTACCAGCCTTGGTGCAGCGCCGCGCTGCGGGCCCAGCTGTGCGCCAGGCACACAGGCGGCGGCTGGTGCAATCGCTGCGCCAGTGCGGCCTGCTGCAGGCCGCGCGCGATGGAGCCGACGTCTTCCGGCTCGCACCAGGCCACCGCAGGCGCGCCAGCCAGGTGCTCGGTGAACGGGGCGCGGCGCGAAACCAGCACGGGCGTGCCGCAAGCCAGCGCCTCCAGTGCCACCAGCCCGAAGCCCTCGACCAGCGAAGGCATGGCCAGCAGGCGGGCGCGGCGCATCAGCGCGGGCAGCGCGGCATCTGCCACCGCGCCCAGGCGCTGCACCGGCTCGCCCGGTCCTTCGCCCAGGCCCAGCGCTGCCAAGGCCGCCTGCCAGCCACGCAAGGCGCTGCTGTGGTCCAGCAGGCTGGCGCCGCCAGCAATGACCAGGCGCGCATCGGCCCAGGCTGGATCGTTGGCGCGCAAAGCCCCGAAGGCCTGCAGCAGGCGCACGCTGTTCTTGCGCTGCTCCACGCCGCCAACGGCCAGGCAGATCGGCGTGTCGTCGAGCAGACCCAGCGCCGCGAGCTGCGCAGCGTCACCCGCGACGGGGCCGGGCCGGAAGCGGTCCAGGTTCACGCCGTTGAACATGCGGGCCGCGCGCAGGCCGTGCTCACGCAGCAGGCACTCGCACCAGGTGTCGCTGACGCAGGCCACCGCGTCGGCCGCCTGCCAGGCACGGCGCTGCCAGTCCGCCAGTTGCGGCTGGGCGAAGCTGTCGAGGTGATGCACCGTGCGCACCCAGGCCGGCAGGTCCGGGCAGCGGCGGCGCAGCGTGGCCAGCGCGTTGCCGCTGAGGCTGTCCTGCGCATGCAGCAGGTCGAAACGGCCACGCAGCAGCGGCGGCAGCCCACGCTCCAGGCCGACAATGCGCTGGCCGACCTGCTGCACCAGGTCGCCGGTGACCTCGGGCAGCGGCAGCAATGCGACCTCGCAGCTCGGCGTGCGGAACAGCTGCTGCCCCGGCTCGGCGGGGGCCAGCACCGTCACCGCATGGCCGCGCGCATGCAGCGCTTCGGCCAGTTCCAAGGTGTGCACCACGCCGCCGCGCGGCAGCACGGAATGCGTGAGCAAGGCGATGCGCAAGGAATTGGTCATGTCACGCTCCCACTGCCGATGAACGGCGATTCGCCCAGGTCCCACAGCGTGGCTTCTGCGTCGCCCAGGCTGAGCCGCAGTTGGGTGCCCGCCGTGACTTCGCCCACATCGGCGCAGGCAATGCCATGCGCGGCGAATCGCGCCATGACCTCGGCCGCATGCGCAGACCGCACGCTGAGCACAAAGCCGAAGCTGGGGAACGCGCTCAGCCAGCGCAGCCGGGCGGCCTCTGCAGCGTCGCCCGCCACACGCCACGCGGGTGTGCCGGGCGGCAGTGGCAGGCGGTCCAGCCCGATGCGCGCGCCCACGCCAGAGCTTTCCAGCAACATCAGCGCAGTGCCCAGCACGCCGGCCATGCTGATGTCCTTGCCCGCATCGCAAACCCCGGCTTCGGCCAGCGCCGGCAACAGCGCCAGGTCTGCTCGCAGCCTGGCCGCAGGCGCCGAGGTGGACGCATTCCAGAACGGGTGCGCGCCCTGCCATTCACCGCGCAGGTCCACCGCCATCAGCAGCCGGTCGCCCGGCTGGGCCGCGAAGCTGCTGATCAACCGCTGCGCGCGGCCCAGCACGGCGACCGCGAGTTGTGCGCTGCTGCTGTGCAGGTTGGTGTGGCCGCCGACCAGCGGCACGCCGTAGCGCTCGCAGGCGACGCGCATGCCGGCCAGCACCTCGGCCGCGTCGGCCTCGCTGGCGCTCCACAGCGCGTCCACCACCGCCAGCGGCCGGCCACCCATCGCGGCAATGTCGCTGAGGTTGACCATCACCGCGCTGTAGCCGGCGAACCACGGCATGGCCGCGACAAAGTCGGCCATCAAGCCTTCGATGGCAAACAGCAGGTGGCCGTCGCCCGCCACATCGGGCAGCACCGCGCAGTCGTCGCCGTTCGGCACGGCGGTGTGGCCGGTGGTGGACTGCAGGCGCTGCAGCACGGCGGCGATGTCGCGCTTGTGCGCAAAGCCGCGGCTGGTGCGCAAGGCTTCAATGAGGCGATGTAGCTCAGTCATGACGGCACCCCTGCGCCAGCACGTAACCAGCGTACGGCGTCTCGCACGGCGGATAAAACGCCAGGTCCGCGCGCATCAGCGCATGCGGCCTGCCGTGCAGGATTTGCTCGTCCAGCACCCGCCAGTTCAGGCGCTGGAACAGCGGAACGTTCTGCGCCTGCACCTGGGCCAGGAATTCGCGGCAGCCCAGCGCATGCGCGCTGGACACGGCCAGGCGGATCAGCGTGCTGCCCAGGCGGCCATGCTGGCGCCAGCCTCGCTGCACCGCCAGCCGCGAGCCCCACCACAGGCCAGGCGCAGCCTCGTGGATGCGCACGGTGCCCAGCAACTCGTCCGGCTGGCCACCCCAGCAGGACAGCGCGACCAGCAGCCGTGTGCTGGGGTTGTCGCGGTCGATGGCGTCGAGGTCGTTGCCGTCGAACAGGCCTTGCTCCTCGCAAAACACCTGGCGGCGCAAAGCCAGCGCCTGAGCCTGCATCCAGGGGTTGCTTGCCCACTGAACTCGAAACTCTTGCGGTTCAAAGTTCGTGGGCAGTTCACACCAGGGTGCGAGCGGCGCGCGGCCGGCCAGATGCATCGCGAGGTTCATCGTCGTCTCCTCAGCTGGCGAGCAGTGACTGGGGCGCTTCGTAGCGGGACAGCGTGGAGCAGGCCGCGCAACGGCCGCAGCCGGCTTTGATGTCGCCCGCCCGCATGCCGGCCACGCCCACCAGCGCACCCAGCGGCGCCAGCACCTCGCGCATGAACTCGGCAGACGGCGCAGGCTGGTCCTCCAGCGGCGTGCCGCTGATGGGCACGAAGGGCACGACAAAGGGGTAGACGCCCAGGGCCAGCAGGCGCTCGCTGGCGGCCAGCAAGGTGTCTGCGCTGTCGCCCAGGCCGGCGAGCAGATAGGTGCTGACCTGGCCGCGCCCAAAGACTTCGACGGCGGCCTCGAAGGCATCCCAGTAGCGGCTCATCGGCACCTCGGCCTTGCCAGGCAACAGGCGCTGGCGCAGGTCTTCGCCAATGACTTCCAGGTGCATGCCCAAGGTGTCCACGCCGCTGTACTTCAGGCGCTGGAACCAGGCATTCGTGTCCGGCGGTTCGCACTGGGCCTGCAGCGGCAGGTCGACCGCGGCGCGGATGGCTTCGGCGCTTTCGCAGAGGATGGCCGCACCCCGGTCCGGCGTGGGCGGTGTGCCGGTGGTCATCACCATGTGCTTCACGCCGTCCAGTTCGACGGCGGCTTTCGCCACCTCGGCGAGTTGCGCCGGCGTCTTGCGGGCAATGGTGCGGCCTGCCGCCAGCGACTGGCCGATTGCGCAGAACTTGCAGGCCTTGCGCCGGCTCTCGTAGCGGATGCAGGTCTGCAGCACCGTGGTGGCCAGCACGTCGCTGCCGTGCAGCGTGGCAATGTGCGAATACGGCACGCCCTCGGCGGTCTGCCGGCTGTAGAACCTGGGCTGGCGCGGGAACTGGATCTGCGCGATGGGGATGTGGCCGCGGCGCAGCGTGCTGAGGCCATCTGCCCCTGGCGCGTCCGCCACGAAGGGCGAGCTGAAGGCGGTGGCGGTGTGCACGGGCACCATCAGCGTCACGCCGTCCACCGTCACGGCCTTGTGGTCCGACGGGCCGGCGCCGCCACGGCGGCTGGCCGCGCCGGCACTCGGGTCCACCAGGCGCAGGCCTTGGGACTGCAGCTCGGTCATCAGTTGACGGGCGTCTGGGCGGTTGGCAAGTTCAAGCATCGAAAGCTCCCGTCAGCGGTTCAGTGAAAGAGGGCGAAGCGCCAGCCGGCAAGGCCAGCGTGGTGGCCGCGGGTTCGCGGCGAATGGCCAGGCTCAGCAGCTCGGGCCGGGCGTAGTGGCCGACCGAATCCATCATGCGTTTGCGCTTGGCGATCAGCGCCATGTCCAGGTCGGCAATCACCAGGCCTTCGCCCGCGGTCAGCGGCTCGGCCAGGTACTTGCCTTCGGGCGAGACGATGGCCGTGTGGCAGCCGCCGCGCAAAGCGCCCTGCAGCTTCTCGTCCGGCGTGATGCTGCGGATCTGCTCCGGGTGCAGCCAGCCGGTGGCGTTGACGACGAAGCAGCCAGCTTCCAGCGCGTGGTGGCGGATGGTCGCGCCCATCTGGTCCGCGAAGATGGGGCCGACCAGCGAGCCGGGGAACTGCGCGCAGTGGATTTCTTCATGCTCGGCCATCAGCGCGTAGCGGGCCAGCGGGTTGTAGTGCTCCCAGCAGGCCAGCGCGCCCACGCGGCCCACGCGCGTGTCCACCGCCGTCAGCCCGGCGCCGTCGCCCTGACCCCAGACCATGCGCTCGTGGTAGGTGGGCGTGATCTTGCGGCGCTTGAGCAGCAGGCGGCCGTCGGCGTCGAAGATCAGCTGGGTGTTGTAGAGGCTGCCGTGGTCCCGCTCGTTCAGGCCCAGCACCACGACCATGCCCAGTTCGCGCGCCGCGGCGGCCACTGCATCCGTGGTGGGGCCGGGCACGGTCGGCGCGCGGTCCATCAGCAGCAAATGCGGCGGACCTTGCAGCACCGGTGGCAGCACGAAGGAGAAGTACGGGTAGTAGGGCAGGAAGGTCTCGGGAAAGACGATCAGCTCCACGCCCCGGCGCGCGGCGTCGCGCATGGTTTCGAGCACGCGGGCCAGCGTGCCGTCGGCGCTGTCCAGATCGGGGGCGATCTGCGCGGCAGCGGCGCGCACGGTCTTCTGCTTCGTGTCAGCCATGGCGCGGCCTCAAAGCGTCCAGGTGTCCAGGATGAACGCGCCGGCCTTGCGATGGAGGAGCACGATGTCCAGCACGTCCAGCGGGTTGATCGGGCGCACGCCTTCGATCAGCGCGCCTTCGCCGTGGCCGTAGAGCGCCTGCAGCGCGAAGCGGCAGGCGTAGACCTTGCCGCCTTCGGCGATGAACTTGGTGATCTGGTTGTTGAAGTTCTGGTGGCCGGGGAAGGCCTCGTCGCCCAGCTTCGGAAAACCACGCTTGACGCCCAGCGTCACGCCCGGGCCGTAGAGCAGCACCGAAGTCTCGAAACCCTTGCGCTGCAGCCGCGTGGCCTGCAACAGGTTGACCAGGCCGATGGAGCCTTCGAAGGCCACGGTGTGGAAGGTCACCAGCGCTTTTTCGCCCGGCTCGGCCTTCACGTCCTCGAAGACCTTCTCTTCATAGTCGACCAGGAAATCGCCCTTGTGGGCAACGGGGTGCGTGACTTTCGGCATGACAGTGTTCCTCGTGTGGTGGAAGGTGGCCAGCCAACTGCTGGTCACGCCTTTCCTCTTGCGACGGATGTGCCACGGCGCCTCGACGGCGCCCGATCAAGATGCGATCAACGGGGCGTCGTCGCCCGACCGGTTGGCTGCCCATGCCTTGCTGACTGTGTGACCCTGCACCAAAGCGCATCGCCCGCCATGCAATCAAGGCACCCGATCAATGGCGCGCATGCACCGCGATGCACCGGTCTTTTCGACGCGCGGCGCATGCAATCAGCCCATGCGGCAGGCACACTTGCAGCAGCTCATCCAGCCAAAGCCGATGCCGTTCACGCACTGGGTCCACCGCCTCAAGGGCAGCGCACTGCCGGCCTATCAGCTCATTCCCGAGCTGATCGCCGAGGACTTGCAGCAGGGCCGGCTCGCGCCGCGCGAACGCCTGCCGCCGCTGCGCGACCTGGCGGGCGTGCTGCAGCTGAACTACACCACCGTCGTGCGCGGCTTTGCGGCGGCGCGCGAGCGCGGGCTGATCGCCTCGCGGCCCGGCCTGGGCTCCTACGTGCGCGGCTCCTTCATCGGCCTGCCGCTGCGCGCGGGCACCGGCGCCGAGATGACGATGAACCTGCCGCCGGAAATCGAGGACCACCCCGCGATGCAGGCGCTGCAGGGTCGTGCCGCAGCGCTGGTGACCGCCACGCCGCTGCACGACCTGATGCGCTACCAGGACTTCGGTGGCACCGCACGGGACCGCGAGCTGGCCGCGCAGTGGCTGGCGCCGATGGTGCCGGACGCGAGGGCCGATCGCGTGCTGGTCGCCCCGGGCATCCACAGCGTGCTGCTGGCGCTGGTCTCGCTGCTGGTCAAGCCGGGGCAAAGCCTGTGCGTGGAGGCCATGGTCTACCCCGGGCTGAAGGCGATTGCCGCGCAGCTGAACATCCAGCTGCACCCGCTGGCGATGGACGCCAACGGCGTGTTGCCCGACGAGTTCGAAGCCGCTTGCAAGAGCACGCACGTGGCCGCGCTCTACCTCTGCCCCAACCTGCACAACCCGACCACCGCCACGCTGCCCATCGCCCGCCGCGAGCGCCTGGCCGACATCGCGCTGCGCTACAGCATTCCCATCATCGAGGACGACGCCTACGGCATGCTGCCCGCCGCCGCGCCACCCGCGCTGGCGGACTACGCGCCGGGCCTGACCTACTACGTCAGCGGCATGTCCAAGTGGCTGGGCGCCGGCGTGCGCACCGCCTACGTGCTGTCGCCCAGCGCCACCGCCACCCAGCGCCTGGCCGGCGCATTGCGCGCCACCACGGTGATGGCCTCGCCCTTCATTGCCGCCATCGTCTCGGGCTGGCTGGAGCAAGGCCTGGGTGCGGACGTGCTGGCCGCCGTGCGCACCGAATGCGCCTGGCGCAGCGCGCTGATCCGCGAGCGCCTGGGCCCGCTGGGCGTGCGCACCCACCCGCATGGCTTCCATGCCTGGCTACCGCTGCCAGTGCCTGAAGATGGTCGCGCGCTGGCGCATGACCTGGCGGTGGACCTGCAGGCGCTGGGCGTGGCCGCGGTGGCAGGCAGTGCGTTTTCCACCGACCGCCAGCCGCCCGAGGGGCTGAGGCTGTGCCTGGGCGGTGGCTTGACGAGGGACGACTGCGGGCGGGCCTTACAGGCGGTGGCCGAGGCGGTCAACGCAAGCACAGCGTGAGGCCTGTGCTGGGCTAGCATGCGACGCACCTTGGCCCCCATGTCGTTCCGTCATGCCACAACACCTGCCCACCGCCACCGAACCCTCGCCCGAAACGCAAGCGCCTGATCCGGTCCGCCGCCTGTGTGTCGCCGCCCTGCCGGCCGCAGCGCTGGCCGGGCTGAGCTTGCCGATGGGTGCCAGCGCGGCCACGGCATCCAGCAAGCCCGCAGCACCGGCCGTGAAAACCGGCGGCGTTCAGATGGTGCCCATCCAGACACCCAAGGGCAGCTTCCGCGTCTGGACCAAGCGGGTGGGGCCCAGCACGGGCCATGCTCCGCGCATCCGGCTGTTGCTGCTGCACGGCGGACCCGGCGCCACGCACGAATACTTCGAGGCCTTCGAGAGTTTCCTGCCGCAGGCCGGCATCGAGTTCATCTACTGCGACCAGCTCGGCTCGGCCTACAGCGACCAGCCGGACGATCCTTCGCTGGTGGACCTGCCGCGCTATGTGGACGAGGTCGAACAGGTGCGCCAGACGCTGGGCCTGGGGCCCAAGGACTTCTACCTGCTCGGCCACTCCTGGGGCGGCCTGCTGGCGGTGGAGTACGCGCTGCAGCACCAGCAGCACCTGAAGGGCCTGGTGATCTCCAACATGGTCGCCAGCATCCCCGAGTACAACCGCTACGCGCATGAGGTGCTGATGCCGGCGATGGACCAGGGCGCCCTCAAGCAGATCCTGGCGCTGGAGAAGGAAGGCCGCTTCGAGGACCCGCAGTACGAAGAATTGCTGATGAAGCACTTCTACGTGCAGCACGTGCTGCGCATGCCGGAAGACCAGTGGCCCGAGCCGGTGCTGCGCAGCTTCTCGCGCCTGAACCGCAAGATCTACGTGCCGATGCAAGGCCCCAGCGAAATGGGCGCCAGCGGCAAGCTCGAACGCTGGGACCGCATTGCCGACCTGCCGAAGATCCAGGTGCCCACGCTGGCCATTGGCGCCCAGCACGACACCATGGAGCCCGCACAGATGCAGCTGATTGCCAAGCGCGTGCGCCGCGGCCGCTACCTGCACTGCCCGAATGGCGCCCACATGGCCCTCTACGACGACCAGGCCACGTACATGACCGGATTGATCCGCTTCCTTAAAGACGTGGACGCGGGACGCGCCTGAGCGGCAGCCGTCCAAAACACCGCCACCTCCCCGACCAGGAACGCCCCATGCCGCGACGTGCCGCCGCCAGCGCCCGTTTGTCAAAGGCCGCCTGGCTGCTGGCAGCGAGCCTGGCCTTGCCCCTGGCGCTGATCCCGCAAGCGCAGGCCCAGGCGACCCGCTACGCCGAAGCGCCGCCGCTGCTGCTCGGCGCGGCCTGGTACCCCGAGCAATGGCCCGAAGCGCAATGGGAGCATGACCTCACGCTGATGGAGGCTGCGCACATCAAGCTGGTGCGCATCGGCGAGTTCGCCTGGAGCCGGATGGCGCCTCGCGAAGGCAAATACGACTTCACCTGGCTGGACCATGCCATCGCCGCCGCCGCGCGCCACCACATGGTCGTGGTGCTGGGCACGCCGACCGCCGCGCCGCCTGCGTGGCTCACCCAGAAATACCCCGACACGCTGCGCATGAACGCAGACGGCGTGCGCGACGAGCACGGCAACCGCCAGCAGTTCTCGTTCGCCAGCCGGCGTTACCGCGGCTTCGCCCATGCCATCGCCGAACAGATGGCGCGCCGTTACGGACACAACCCGAATGTCGTCGGCTGGCAGCTGGACAACGAATACGCCGAAGACTCGTTCGACCCCGAGGCCAAGCAGCAATTCCACGCCTGGCTGGCACGCAAATACGGCAGCATCGCCGCGCTCAACGAACGCTGGGCAACGGCCTACTGGAGCCAGACCTACAACGACTTCGCGCAGATCCCCGTGCGCGCGGCCGACGAGAACCCGGCCCTGCTGCTGGACTGGAAACGCTTCGTCAGCGAGACCTGGAAGGACTACTCGATCAACCAGGTCGATGCGATCCGCCCGCACGCCGACCCGCGCCAGTTCATCACCACCAACACCATGGGCTGGTTCGCCGGCTTCGATGCCTACACCGTGCACCAGGCGCTGGACATTGCCGCCTGGGACGACTACGTGGCCGGCGAGCGCTACGACTGGGTGGACAACGCGGCGCGCCACGACCTCACCCGAGGCTACAAGCAGCGCAACTTCTGGGTGATGGAAACCCAGCCCGGCTTCGTCAACTGGCGCGCCACCAACGTGGCGCTGCACAAGGGCGAGGTGCGCGCCATGGCCTGGCAGGCGGTCGGCCACGGTGCGGACGCGGTCGCCTACTGGCAGTGGCGCGCGGCACCCAACGGGCAGGAGGAGTACCACGGCACGCTGGTGGGTGCGGACGGCGAGCCCGTGCCGGTGTACAGCGAGATCCAGCAGGTCGGCGCCGAGTTCGCCCAGGCCGGCCAGGCCTTGGCCGGCACCACGCCGCAGGCCGACGTGGCACTGATCAACGACTTCGACAGCCGCTGGGCGCTCGGTTTCCAGAAGCACTCGGCCGAGTTCGATCCGGTGGCCGAAATGAAGGCCTTCTACCGGCCGCTGCGCGCGCAGGCACAGGTGGTCGACGTGGTCTCGGCACTGGCACCGCTGGCGCGCTACAAGCTCGTGGTCGCGCCCTCGCTCAACGTCCTCACCGATGCGCAGGCGGCCCTGCTGAAGGCCTATGTGGCGCAAGGCGGCCACCTGGTGCTCGGCCCGCGCAGCGCGATGAAGAACGCCGACAACGGCCTGCACCCGCAACGCCAGCCTGGCCCCCTGGCCGAGCTGCTCGGCGGCAAGGTGGCGCAGTTCTACGCGCTGGACAAGCCGGTACCGGTGGTCGGCGGCGAAGGTGCCGGCGACATGCCCGCCGGCAGCGCCAGCATCTGGGCCGAGCAACTGCAGGCCAACAACGCGCAAACCGAAGTGCGGCTGCGCTACGGCAAGTCCAACGGCTGGCTGGACGGCCAGCCCACGGTCCTGACCCGCCGTGTCGGCCAGGGCCGCATCACCTACGTGGGCGCCTGGCTGGACGAGGCCCTGCTGGACCGCCTCACGGCCGGATGGCTGCGCGAGGCTGCCGTCTCCGCGCCGATGCCCGGCGTGCCCGCCGAGGTTGAAGTCTGCGTGCGGGGCGACGCGACGCACCGCGTGGTCGTGCTGATCAACCATGGCCAGCAGCCGCAAAAGGTGAGGCTGCCGACGGCGATGAGCTCGTTGCTGGACCAACACGAGGACGGCGCAACCACCAGCGAAGTGAACCTGGACGCCGAGGGCGTGGCGGTGCTGCAGAGCCCCAGCTGAATCGGGCAGCGCATCTATTGAGGCACCCTTATTCGAGACAGTTTTGAATCAGTTTCCCAGTGAGACAGTTTTGAATCCGTTCGCACAGAGCCCGTCGAAGTGCCTCTCGCCGGTTCGCCCTGAGGGCCCCTTGTCCGTTCGTCCTGAGCTTGTCGAAGGACAGCTGGCTTCGACAAGCTCTGCCCGAACGGGGGGCTCAGGCCGAACGGGGGCTGTGTCCCGATCTTTGAAAACATCAATTGGCGCGGCGCGTGTCTCAGTCGTCGCTTCGGCGCTCGCAGTGAATCCGGTCATGCCAGACGCCGGCCACACAGGAAATGGAATCTGACCCCAATCCCGGTGGCCGCAACCAGCGCGCGCATGGCGCTGTACGACAACCAGGCCTGCATGGCCGACGCGCGTCCGCTTCCTGAAGGACGTGGACGCGGGCCGGGTCTGAAGCTCAGGCCTGAGGCTTGACGGCCGCAGCAGCGTCCAGCGCTTGCAGCAGCGCAACCAGCGCCGGGCCGATCTCCGCCGGCTCGCGCATGGCCTTGCAGGCCGCAGCCAGGGCCTTGCGCACCTGGCCGGGCGCCTCGCCCTGGGCCAGCATCCGGCAAGCGGGCGCCTGGCAGGCGGCCAGTGTGTCGACCCAGTCGGCAGGCTGCAGCGGGTGCCAGCGCCGTGTCAGCCGCCTCGCCGCACGGAAGGCCGGCGCCACCTTTTCCACGTTGGCGACTTGGGCGAGGAAGGGCTGGGCTGAGCGCTCGGTTGCCGCCGGATCACCGGCCTCGGCCAGCGCGGCCAGGGCCTCCGCGATGCGCCGGCGCAGCACGTCGGTCGAACGCACCGGCAGGACAAACCAGGCCGAAGCCACGCCGATCAGCGCGCCAATGACGATCTCCGCCAGCCGCAGGCCCAGCACGTCCTGCGCAGGCAGTCCTTCAAAACCCTGCAGCAAGGCCAGCGCCAGCGTGACGAACAGCGCCCACCAGGCGTAGCCCAGCGGCCGCAGCCACAGGCCCAGGAAGACGGCCAGCAGCATGAGCCCAACCGTGCCGCGGTCATGCCCACCCAGGCCACCGCTCGCGGCCAGCGCGATCATGGTGCCGGCCGCCGCGCCCAGCACGCGCAGCCCGCTCTTGTAGACCACGTCCAGCCGCCCCTGGTTGCCACTGCCGACGATGAACGCAGTCAACACGACCCAGGCCCAGTGCGGCCCGAAAAACAGATGCCCCACCGCGAAGCCCGCCGCCAGCGCCAGCCCCATCTGGATCGCCATCCTGCTGCTGGCAATGGGCCGCAGCCCGCCCGCCTGAGGTGCTGCGGGCAGCCTGGGCTCGGGCGGCAAGCTGGTCAGGAAGCGCAACCGCTGCGCCAGCGCATGCAGCAGGCTGACCCAGAACAGCGCCAGCAGCGCAACGACCACCGTGAGCAACCAGGCCGGCAGCGGGCCGCCTGGCGATGCCGGCAGGTGCGGCGTGATCAGCAGCACCACGAACGGCAGCGCGATCAGCCTTCCAGCCTTGCGCCCTGCATCGCCGAAGCGACGCAGCCAGATGGACGCCGAGATGACCAGCACAAAAGCGGTCGCCCCCCACCAGGGCCGTTCATGCAACAGCATAGCCACGCCAAACGCTGCCAGGCTGACCAGCGGCAAGGCAATGGCTGCTTCGATCCGGCCGCGCCGGTCGCGGTCCAGCTGGCTGCGCGAGAGAGACAGGCACAGCACCACGCCCAGCACCGCCGTGCCAGCCGCCGGCGCAAGGGCCAGCGCACAGCCCAAGGTGGCCAGGGCCGCCAGCATGGTGACGATGGCCTCCTTCAGCGAACGTGAGAGCAGGGTCATGGCGGTTTGCCGGTGTTTTGGCGTTTCACACCTCGTGCAGCTTGAGCGCCCGCACCAGCGCCAGCAACTCGGCGCGTCGCGGGCCCACCGCCAGCGGCTCTTCGGCCAGCACCTCGAAGGGCGGGTCGGGCAGGCGCTGCTTGAACAGCATCAGGCAGCGGCCCGCGTCGTGCCGGCGCGAGCCGTAGGCAATGGCCTGGGCTTGTGGGCATTGGGCGTAGGCGGCCTGGGCCCAGGCGCGCGTCTGGGGGTATTGCGCGGGCAGGCTGTCGACCAGCTGCGCGCGGCTGAGGCCCAGCGCCGGCAGGAACGGGGTGTGGAACTGCACGCAGGCGACGGAGGGCGGCAGCCGCAGCGTCACCAGGTGCAGGTGGCGCAGCGTGTCGACCTCGAACATGCCGGGCGGCTGCAGCACCACGTCGTGCAGCACCGATTCCATGTAGCAGGCTTGGCGGTCGCTGGCAGCGTAATAGGTGTGCACCGGCTCCCCCGGCGCGTGCTCAATCGGCGCGAAACGGGTGTCGCCCCAGCCTTGGGCGAAGCTGCGGGCGTGGGTTTGGGAAAAGCGCTGGGTGCTGTAGACGTGGTACCAGAGCGGCACCTCTTGCCGCGTGACCGGCAGCACGGTGAAAGCAGCCTCTGCAGGCGGCGCCGGCAATGGCAGGGCCGGCATCAAGCGTGGTAGGTGGCTTGGCGTTTTGCGGCCGCACCGAGCACAGCCTGCGCATGGTCCAGCGAATCCTTGGGCGCCTCGGCATTCAGCCAGCCATTCGGGAAGTGGAACCAACTGGCCAGCACCCACGGGTCCGCCGCCTCGCCCAGAGCCTTCAGCACCTCTTTGACGATGGGCAAGGGCTGGTAGAGCGCGTCGAACTGGTAGCGGGCGAAGTACTCCTTGCCGCCGTAGTTGACGCTGAAGATGCGCCCACGCCGCTTCCAGTCGCTGGCCGGGTGCGCCTTGTTGGCAGGCGGATCGAGCTGCAGCGCATTGATCTGCTCGGCCGTCAGCCAGTCACCCTGGCCAAACACCTCGTTGACCGTCTTCATGCGATGAACCCGGTCCTCCACCAGCTCCAGCTGCGGCTCCAGCAACCCGGTGGCCAACTCGGCCAGCCGGTCCGCACGGCTGAGCACCGTGATCTGCTGGCCGGTGTCCACCATCAAATGCAAGGCCTTCTCCAGCGCCATGGTGAGCGAAGCTGCCATGGCCGGATCCAACTCCGCCGGCAAGGCCAACGGCCAAGTCAGCGCCGGCTGCCCGCCCAGGTGCGCACCCTTCTCGCCCGCCGCCTCAGGGGATGTAGAACTGATCGCCATGTGCAGCACTCCTTGGGTTGCCAACATTGCCATCATCATAGGCTTTTTGAGCAAAATTGGCAAAATCCACTCGCCTACCGCGTGCTCTCAGAGGCAACGCGACGGCGCTTGGCGCAAGACAGATGGCAACATGCCCACTCCCTTGGCAATGCGACCGCGAGTCATCAGAATCTGTAACAGACGCCGCTTTTGTCGGAAAACTTAATACTGGATGGGCAGCCAACCAATAGGGAGGAATAACCAGATGAATCAAGAATTTGCCCCCACGCCAACCAAACTTGTTACGCAGGCACCTTCAGCGCTGTTAGGCGCTGTGGTGCCTGATGCAACGCGTTAGGCACCACCATGCGAGCGACTGCTCGAACTTGGATTTACAGCGTAGGCCCGCTGGTGATCGTGCTGGCCGCGCTCGCCTCGTACGCATATCGATCTGCTGCGCACGACCGCGACGTAGAAGCGGAAGAATGGCAGTCCTATGAAAGAGCTCGTACTCTGGAAACAACGGGCAGCGTGCAGGGGGCGCATCGCTTATATGATGACTTGTGCCAAGACGGCAGTTTCGTTCACAACAAGTTGCCGCGAGAGGAGCAGCCTTGCATAAAGGCAACCGAACTCGCCAACGAAATTAGCGTCTCCTACGAGGCGACTATGGCGGCGCTTGAACGCTACCGCGCGATTCACGGGGTCTATCCTGACGATTTGAGTCCGGTGAAGGACGACATCCCGCTCAGTGCGATGCGCGCGTTTGCCGGCCTGAAGTTGCACAGAACCAGCGACGGTGGGATTGGCGTTGAAACGGGGATGTACGGCGCGGAAACTTTCAGGCTGGAAAAATGATGGTGCCTAACAGGTCTACGGGACTTCCCCGCGGGTCAATGACCACAGTTGATTGAGGTACCTTTTTCCTTCAAAGCCGAATTGCGCCCGCGTGGATGAATCACGACGAGGGACAGACTGCATATCTACGGTCCGAGTCGAGGGTCACTGAGTCGAGGAGTCGAGCACGAGTGCGAGAACCGAGGGGCAGGTCTCCCATTTCCCATCCGCTTGAAGTCGGGGTGACGAGCCAGCGGCGCACCTTCGACGGAGTCCTGGCATTGCTTGGCAAGACGACCCAGCGTTTCGTCCCAAGTCGCTCCAGTCCTCGCCCGCCGAACCGCAACACACCACATCCCAACGTGGCCTACAAGGGTTACGGCTTAAGTTCGCAGCAATGGTGCTGAACGGAGCCGACGAGGGTGACGAACGCGCACGGCCGTCATTGGCTAAAGCAGGTTCATGGCTTGGGCCTCCATAGGCGCTCCGCAATCACCGCCCCGGCCACAGCAAGGATGAACCACAGCGCGAAAAAGGCGTCTGCGGCCGAGGGGTTGCGGTCCCACAGGCTATCGCCATGGTTCAGGGTCAGTGCTGCCCATCCCAGCAGCCCGGCCCAGGCAGCCAACGTGCCCCCCAGCATTCCTAGAACATAGAAGCCCAACTTCCTCATGCGGCCACCGGGAAGAAGCGGATCTTCTTTGCTTTGCGCAGATCGGACCAGACGCCGAACGGGATCACGATGCCAAAGCGGGTTCTCAAGCCGGACGACAGGTCTGTCATCCGGCTTCCGTTCCAAAGGTCGATGTGGTCGCCGCCTGAGCCATGCGACGGGGTGTAGTAGTCCTCGAAACACAGGATGCCGGATCGGTCCACCACTTGATCGCGCCAGCTTTCGCCGGTGATGATTTCAGCCTTCTTGCAGCCGACGAAGGGCTGCAGTTCAAGCCAGTCGGCAAGTTCCTTGGCGGCCAAGCAGTGGTCATCGTTGGGATGAACCCAGCACTTGCGCTTGGCGGGGTACGACTTGAACGTGACCCCGACGTTTTTCAAAGCGTTGCTCACACGAATCGCGCACTGATTCGAAAACAGCTTGTTCCCGTCCTGATCCCTCGCGTCGCATGGATCATGGCTCGGATACGCTGCCCACAGGGCAGCGAACTTGACGGCTGCGACATTGACCTGGCAGACCGAACCCTTCTGTGCGTTGGTCTTGACGGTTGAGGATTGCACGAGCGTCTTTGTCATGCTGGTGCGCCTTGCATCTGTTCAAGGGCCTGATCGCCCCAGAACATCTCGTAGCGGTCTTCGGCAATGGTGTCGATGCGCGGAAGCTGCCCGTTCGCGCCAAGGCGCCCAGAAAACGTGCGGCCGTCCGGCACGCGGATGAACCATGGAAGGCCGATCAAGATCGCCGTGTCGCCGGAGACTGCAATCTTCACTTGCTCGTCCCACTCAAAGCGGGCCGGCTCAGCCTGCGCCTGATTGGAGCCGGCTGCCGCACCGCCCACCGTACCGCTCGTCTGGGTGCCTGCGCTCCCGCCAGTGGCAGCACCATCCTGGGTGAAGGTCACCGCTTGTGACGAAATCAGCGTCGCGCCGCATGCCGTCTTGTCGCCGTTGCGCGCTGCAGGCCTGCCGTCAATGATCAATGTCGGATCCCCGGTTGCGATGACCGTGGTCCCGCCATGGCCCTTGTGCGGGCAGGTCACCTTGTCGCCCATGCGGGCGATGGCTTTGCCCGAGGTCATGGTCAAGGGCGCACCTTCGATGACCACGCCGCCGTGGCTGGTCTTGTCACCGATGACGATCAATGGTCCCGACACGATTTCCCCCTGGTCGTTCGTTGTCAGGCATTTTCTGGCGCGGCAGCAGCCCATCCCAAATCCGAGGCAGCGGAATAGAGTATCGAACGGTAATCGCCGCCCACTCGTTCGGGCGTTCGGGCGTTCGGGCGTTCGGGCGTTCGGGCGTTCGGGCGTTCGGGCGTTCGGAGCGAGTCGAGGGTCAAAGTCGAGGGGCAGTTCTCCCGTTTCTCATCCGCTTGATCTTGTCTGCTGGGCCGGGCCCGGCCAACCATAATCGCTCCCGTCATGCACCACCTTCGCGCTGTTTTCTCTGCCCTCACGGCCACGGTCCTGCTGCTGGCTCCGCCTGGCGCCATGGCGGCGACGGTGTACCGCTGGGTGGATGAGAACGGGCGGGTTCACTACGGCGAAGTGGTGCCGGAGCAGTACCGCCGCACGGCCAAACCTTTGGACATGTGGGCCAGCCCGCCTTCGGCCGAGCAGCAGCGCGAGGCGCAGGAGCGGGCCCAGAAGGAGAAGGCCAGGGCTGCCGCGCTGGCGGCCGAGCAGGATCGCCGGCAGCTGGCGGCGGGCGCCGCTCCGGCTGCTTCCCAGCCTACGGGCAAGCGCCCCGCACAGGTGCCAGACGATCAGACCGACTGCGACACCTGGCAGCGCTTGTATGCCGAGAGCATCGAGTGCTTTGGCCCGTATCGCACGGCGCGCGGCGCCACCAAGCCGGAGGCTTTCGAGGTGTGCAACGAGGTGCCGGAGCCGCCGCCCACGCGCTGCAGGCTCCGCATTCCATAGGGGGTGTTCAGCGTTGCTGTGGGCCACCCTGCTCGCCGGGGGCCACCGACCAACACGCCATCACCACCAGGCAGGCGGCGCCGAGTCTGCCCAGTTTGCGCAAGCGACACCGAGTAGCCACCCAGCGCCTGGCTTGCCCGACGCTTCTCACGCCACCGGCTGCTCGCGCATGCGCTTGATGTCGCGCTGCGGTGGGGCGCCAAAAAGGCGGCTGTAGTCGCGGCTGAACTGCGAGGCGCTCTCGTAGCCGACGCGCACTGCCGTGCTGCCGGCGTCCAGATCGTGGTTCAGCATCAGCTGCCGCGCCTCCTGCAGGCGCAGCTGTTTCTGGTACTGCACCGGGCTCATGCCGGTCAGGCCGCGAAAGTGCTGGCGGAAGGTCGAGGGGCTCATGTGCACGCGGGCAGCGAGCTCGTCGATCAGCACGTCGCGGGTGAAGTTCTGCTTGAGCCAGGCCAGTGCGCGGGCGACCTGGTGGCTGGGCGAGCCTGCTGCCACCAGCTGCCGCAGCAAGGGGCCATGCGGGCCGCACAGCAAGCGCACCATGATTTCCTGCTGGACCAGCGGCGCAAGCGGTGCCAGCAGCGCGGGCTCGTGCAGCAGCCGCACCAGGCGGATCAAGGCCTCCAGCAGCGGCGCCTCCAGCGCACAGCGGGAGATGGCCAGCGGCGAGTGCTCGCGCGCCACTGGCGGCAGGTCCAGCTCGGCCGCGACCTGCACCAGCGCCCGCGCATCCAGCGCCAGCCAAAGGCCCAGATAGGGCTCGGCAGCGCCGGCCCGGGTGATGTGCGCCACCACGGGCAAGTCCACCGTGGTCAGCAGCGAATGGCCGGGCCCGTAGGCGATCACTTCCTCGCCCAACGCCACCTGCTTGGCACCCTGCGCCACCACACCCAGCCCCAGCCCGTAGATGCAGGGCATGGGCTCGGAGTGGAGACTGCGTCGATACAGCGTCAGGCAAGGCAGCGCTGTCGTGCGCTCGCCATCATTTTGGGCAATCCGCCCGATCTCATGGGCCAGGGTATCGATGGACATCGATCGATCAGCACGGGGATGTGCCGGGGTAGAACAGAATGACCACGTCGCGAACATGCCCTGTGGCTGAGGCTGACGACGGGGGCGGCCAGTACGCACTCTAATGCCGGCCAGGCGCGGCCTCCCATTCTTGACGACGATGTGTCGGATCAGGCAAGACAAGCGTCGAAAACGGCAATTGCCATCCCGGCCAAACAGGGACACTCTGCTGCGCCGACCCTGGGGCACCACCGCCTTCAGCATGAGGCGGCGGTGAAGCCGCGCCCTCTCACGCAGGTGCCCGCCCCAGCCCTCGCCCCTATACCTCTTGGAGAACCGCTCATGAACACGCTCAACGTCAACGGCCGGGAGCACACGGTCGACATCGACCCCAGCACCCCCATCCTCTGGACGCTGCGTGACACGCTGGGCATGACCGGCACCAAGTTCGGCTGCGGCGCAGCGCTGTGCGGCGCCTGCACGGTGCACCTGGACGGCAACGCCATCCGTTCCTGCATCACGCCGATCTCGGCCGCCGCCAGCGGCAAGATCACCACCATCGAGGCCATCACCAACGGCAGCGACAAGGTCGGCGCCGCCGTGCACGCGGCCTGGGTCAAGCATGACGTGGCCCAGTGCGGCTACTGCCAGAGCGGCCAGATCATGAGCGCCACGGCCTTCCTGAAGTCGCTGCCCAAGGGCAAGCAGCCCACGGCGGCAGAGATCGACGCCGCCATGGCCGGCAACATCTGCCGCTGTGGCACCTACGCGCGCATCCGTGCGGCCGTGGCCGATGCGGCCAAGCAAATCGCCTGAAGGAGGATTCCCCATGCTGACCGAAGCCCATCGCCATGAACTGCCGCGCGCGCTGCAGGAAATCCTCAACCGCCAGCAAGCCGACGCGCCCGCCACGCTGCCGCGCCGCAGCTTCCTGAAGCTGGCCGGCGCAAGCGGCTTTGCGCTGGGCGCCTTTCCCACCCTGGGGCTGGCGCAGGCCGACGCCACTGCAGCCAAGCCGCTGGCGCCAACCCAGCAGCCTTCGGCCTTCGTCGAGATCGCCACCGACGGCGCGGTCACCGTGATCATCAACCGGCTCGATTTCGGCCAGGGCGTGCAGACCGCACTGCCGATGATCCTCGCCGAGGAACTCGATGCCGACTGGGCCAAGGTGAGCAGCCGCCACGGCAGCAACAACGGCGCCTATGTCGACCCGGTGATGGGCCTGCACCTGACCGGCGGCTCGAACTCGATCAAGAACAGCTTCACGCAATACCGCGAGCTCGGCGCCCGTGCCAGGGCCATGCTGGTGGCCGCGGCCGCGGCACGCTGGCAGCTGGACCCGGCCACATTGCGCACGGCCGCTGGCGAAGTGATCGCGCCGGACGGGCGCAAGCTGGGCTACGGCGAGCTGGCCCAGGTGGCCATGGCCCAGCCGGTGCCCGAAAAGGTGGTGCTGAAAGACCCGAAGAATTTCCGCCTGATCGGCCAGGCCACCACCCGGCTGGACGCCAAGGCCAAGAGCAGCGGCCATCAGGACTACGGCATTGACATGCACCTGCCCGGCCAGCTCACGGCCGTGGTGCAGCGCCCGCCGGTGTTCGGCGCCAAGATCGCCACGCTGGACGACAGCGCCGCACGCGCCATCAAGGGCGTGAAGGCAGTGCTGAGGGTGCCGCTGGACCGCGGCGCCGAGGGCGTGGCCATCGTCGCCGATGGTTACTGGCCGGCCAAGCAGGGCCGGGACGCCTTGAAGGTGACCTGGAACACCGACGGCGTGGAGAAGGTCGACAGCACCCGGCTGCTGGCGCAGTACCGCGAGCTGGCCAACCAACCCGGCCCGCATTTCTACGAAGCAGACATGGCGCCGCTGGCCGGTGCCGCCAGGAAGATCGAAGCCGAGTTCTCGTTCCCGTATCTCGCCCATGCGCCCATGGAGCCACTGAACTGCACCGTGCGCATCGGCGCAGACGGCGCCGAGCTGTGGGTGGGCAGCCAGATGCCCGGCCTGGACGGCATGAAGGCCGCCAGCGTGCTGGGCTTCAAGCCCGAGCAGATCAAGGTCAACGTGCAGATGGCCGGCGGTGGCTTCGGCCGGCGGGCGATTGCCACCAGCGACTACGTCTACGAGGCCTGCGTGATCGCCAAGGCCGCGCGCGGCGCGGGGCTGGACGCACCGGTGCGCACGCTGTGGAGCCGCGAAGACGACATCCGCGGTGGCTACTACCGGCCGGCGCAACTGCACCGGGCGCGCATCGGCCTGGATGCGCAGGGCAAGGTGCTGGCCTGGGACCATGTGATCGTCGGCCAGTCCATCGTCACCGGCACGCCGTTTGAAGCCTTCATGGTGAAGAACGGCATCGACAGCACTGGCGTGGAGGGCATGCGCGAACCCTACGACCTGCCGATGCGCCTCACCGCGCACCATCCCAAGGTCAACGTGCCCGTGCTCTGGTGGCGCAGCGTGGGCTCCACCCACACGGCCTTCGTGATGGAGACCCTGATCGACGAGATTGCCCGCGCGAACAAACAGGACCCTGTGGCCTACCGCATGCAGCAGTTTGGCGACAAGCACCCGCGCTACCGGGCCGCCTTGCAACTGGCCGTGGACAAGAGCGGCTACGGCAAGAAGAAGCTCGCCGCCGGCCGCGCCTGGGGCGTGGCGGTGCACGAGTCCTTCCAGACCGTGGTGGCCTATGTCGTCGAGGCTTCGGTCAAGGACGGTCAGCCGGTGCTGCACCGGGCCACGGCCGGCGTTCACTGCAACCTGGCGGTGAACCCGCGCACCGTCGAGACGCAAGTCCAGGGCGCAGCGCTGATGGGCCTGTCCATGTGCCTGCCCGGCGCGGCCATCACGCTGAAGGACGGCATGGTCGAGCAGAGCAACTTCGGCGACTACGTGGTCCCGCGCATCACCCAGATGCCCGAGATCGCCGTGCACATCGTGCCCAGCGCAGAGCCGCCCACCGGCATGGGCGAGCCGGGCCTGCCGCCGCTGGCCCCGGCCTTTGCCAATGCCGTGGCCAAGCTGACCGGCAAGCCGATTCGCGAACTGCCCTTCAAACTGGCCTGAGCCCTCCAGTGGAACCGCACAACACGACCGACGACCTCGACACGCTGGTGCTGCGCGGTGCGCTGCGCTGGCAGTCGGCCGGGCTGGCCGTGGTGCTGGTCACCGTGGCCAGAACCTGGGGTTCCTCACCACGGCCGCCGGGCTCGCTGATGGCCATCAACGCGCGCGGCGAGACCGTCGGCTCGGTGTCAGGCGGCTGCATCGAGGACGATCTGGTTCAGCGCATTCGCGAAGGTGGCGTGCAGGCCGCATGCGCCAGCGACGTGCCCGCCGTGCTGCGCTACGGCATCTCGGCCGACCAGGCCCACCGCTTCGGCCTGCCCTGCGGCGGCACCGTGGAGCTGGTGCTGGAGCCGGTCACCGCGCGCAGCCGACTGGCCGAGCTGCTGCAAGCCTGCGAGCAGCGCCGGGGCACCGAGCGCGTGCTGGACCTGCAGACCGGCGAGGTGACGCTGCGCGAGGGCCTGCGCGACAGCCTGCCCCGACTGGACGCACAGCAGCTCATCACCTGCTTCGGCCCACGCGCCCGGCTCATCCTGATCGGCGCGGGCGACCTGTCCCGCTACATGAGCCAGATCGCGCTGACCGTGGGCTTCGAGGTCATCGTGTGCGACCCGCGCGAGGAGCAGCGCGCCAGCTGGCACCTGAGTGGCATGACAAGCGGCGTGACCCTCAGCCACGAAATGCCGGACGACCTGGTGCTGCGCCTCAAGCCCGACGCCCGCACCGCCGTCGTCGCCCTGACCCACGACCCCAAGCTCGACGACCTGGCCCTGATCGACGCCCTGCAGTCCCAGGCCTTCTACGTCGGCGCCATCGGCTCTCGCCGCAACAGCGGCCAGCGCCGCGACCGCCTGCGCGAACACTTCGACCTGCCAGACACCGCTCTCGACAGCCTGCACGGCCCCGCCGGCCTCTACATCGGCAGCAAGACCCCCGCCGAAATCGCCCTGTCCATCATGGCCGAGGTGGTGGCCGCCAAGAACGGCGTGCTGCTGACCAAGGCGCCTGTCGATGTGCAAGCCGCAGCGGTGCCTGTGGCCGAGGGCAAGCTGCTGTGCCAGAACCATTCACAGGCAGATTGAGCTTCGGGCTTCGGCACTGGCACCCCGGCCGCCAAGAGACGCCTGGTTCACGACTTGGCACTCCGAACAGCTCATTCCCAGCTCACGCCTTCCCTGATGACTTTGGCGGGCACGCCCCCCACCAGTGCATTGGCGGGCACGTCTTTCGTTACCACCGCGCCTGCGGCGACCACAGCGCCATTTCCAATGCTCACGCCTTTCAATATGGTGGCGTTGATGCCTATCCATACATGGTCTCCGATGACGATCGGCGCACTGATTTCCTTGACGCCATCGATGGCGTGATTGTCGCTATCGCGAATGGTGACACCTTTGGATATCACCACCCCATTGCCAATGGTGATGGATGAAAAACAATCAATCGTCGATTTGTTGTTCACATAACCTTCGCCCAGGACAAGCGTGGCGCCTTCCGACACGGACAGGTGAAAGCCGGTATACAGCGCAAAACGCCCATTGACGATCAGCTTGGCATGCTTGGCAAGGTGAATTTCGGAAGCCAAGTACCTCAGTCCGCTCCATTTTGGTCCCAGACGCAGCACTCCTGTGCCAGAAATGGACGACGTGGAGGCGACGTGAATGTGGACATCTGGATAGATCCTGATGCAGCCAGCCTTCTTTCTAATGGACAGGAAGACGGTTTTCAAGATATTCAAACGGACCCAAAGTTTGAATGTGCGCACCAGATTTTTCATTCCGCCTCATTCGCTCGAAGGAACTCCCGACCACTCGCTCGCACGGATCAACCCCGTCCAGACGTGTAGCCACGATCTGGCCAACGGCAACCTGACGTTGCAGGCGCTGGCGGGAAGCATCAACCATGCCGCCGTCGAATGGTTGAGCCTACCCGGCATTGATGTTTGGGAATTGCAACCGCTGAACCCAAACGTGCGCAAAGCCAATGACGCAAGAAGTGAATCCCGTCATTTGCCCGTGATCAACCGCCGAGGGCGCCGGCGTTCTCGTTGGCAGGCTTCGCAAGCCATGCCATCGAATGGGCTGAAAGCCCGGCGAAACGTCCCGAAACGGGGATTCAGCCTTGTGCTTTCGGCTTGCGCCGCTGCTGCCAAGCCAGCAGTTCCCCCACGAACCCACGCCGGAAAGCCACGACGCAGACCACGAAGGTGGCGCCGATGATGACGGTGACCCAGGAGCCGACGCGGTCGGCGAGCATGTCTTGCAGGCCGATCACGGTGATGGCGCCGACGACCGGGCCAGCGAAGGTGCCCATGCCGCCGAGCAAGGTCATCAGGATGACTTCGCCGGAGAGGCTCCAGTGCACGTCGGACAGCGTGGCGAAGCCGAGCACCAGGGTCTTGAGCGAGCCGGCCAGGCCGGCCAGGGCGCTGGACAACACGAAGGCGAGCAGCTTGTAGCGGTCCACGTCGTAGCCCAGCGAAATGGCGCGGGGTTCGTTCTCGCGGATGGCCTTGAGCACCTGGCCGTAGGGCGAGTGCACCACGCGCAGCACGAACAGGAAGACGGCGATGAACACGGCCAGCACGAAGAAGTACATCACCAGGTCATTGCCCAGTGACAGGAAGCCCAGCAGCTTGCCTCGCGGCACGCCTTGCAGCCCGTCTTCGCCGCCGGTGAACGGCGCCTGCAGGCAGACGAAATAGACCATCTGCGCCATGGCCAGCGTGATCATCGCGAAGTAGATGCCTTGGCGGCGGATGGCGATCAGCCCGACCAGCAGGCCGATGCCGGCGCCCACCGCCATGCCGGCGAGGATGCCCAGCTCGGGTGGCCAGCCGGCACTGGTCACCAGCCAGCCGGTGGCATAGGCCGCGCTGCCCAGGTAGGCGGCATGGCCGAAGGACAGCAGGCCGGTGAAGCCCAGCAGCAGGTTGAAGGCGCAAGCGAAGATCGCGAAGCACATGGCCTTCATCATGAAGACCGGGTACAGGCCGATGAACGGCGCGATGGCCAGCAGCACGAGGCCCAGGCCCCAGGCCAGGCGCGCGGGCGTCCAGCGGGAGATCTCGTGAGAGAAGGTCCTGCTGCGGGTGGTGGGAATTTTGGCTTGCATCAGAGGCTGAGAGTTTTTCGGGCGTGCCAGAGCAGCGCGCCAGAAGGTTTCCGATCTAGGCGCAAAGCACAGCCATGGTTCAGGCCATGGCGAGCATTTGCAACGACGAGCGGGAGACTTATGGTGTGATGAGCGGGCATGTTCGAAAGACTCTCAGCCTCTTGGCTCACTTCTCTTTGCCGAACAGGCCGGCCGGGCGGATCATCAGCATGATGGCCATGATCACGAACACGACGATGTTCGAGGCCTCCGGATAGAACACCTTGGTCAGGCCTTCGACCAGGCCCAGCAGCAGCCCCGTGAGGATGGCACCCATGATGGAACCCATGCCGCCGATCACCACCACCGCGAAGACGACGATGATCAGGTTGCTGCCCATCAGCGGCGTGATCTGGATCACCGGCGCGGCCAGCACGCCGGCCACGGCCGCAAGGCCTGCGCCGGCCGCGTAGGTCAGCGCCACCATCATCGGCACGTTGACGCCGAAAGCCTGCACCAGCGCCGGGTTTTCGGTGCCGGCGCGCAGGTAGGCGCCGAGCCGGGTGCGCTCAATGATGAACCAGGTGCCCAGGCAGATGATGAGCGAGGCCAGCACCACGAAGGCGCGGTAGTTCGGAAGCACCATGAAGCCGAGGTTGGTCGCGCCGCGCAGCAATTCAGGTACCGCATATTGCTGGCCCGAAACGCCGAACTGGTCGCGGAATACGCCTTCGGCGATCAGCGCCAGGCCGAAGGTCAGCAGCAGGCCGTAGATCGGGTCGATCTTGTAGAGCCGCTTGAGCAGCGTGCGCTCGATCACCAGGCCGATCGCGCCGACGACGATGGGCGCCAGGATCAGCGCCCACCAGAAGCCGATCTGGAACTTCTCCATCAGCAGCCACGCCACGTACGCGCCCATCATGTAGAGCGCGCCGTGGGCGAAGTTGACGATGCCCAGCAGGCCGAAGATGACCGCCAGGCCCAGGCTGAGCACGGCATAGAACGAGCCGTTGACCAGCCCGAGCAGCAACTGCCCCAGAAAGGCCTGCAGGGGAACTCCAAAGATTTCCATCGACTTCTCGCGTGGCTCAGGCCGCGTTAACCAAGCGGGCGCCGCGGATCCGGCTCTGCCGGTCCGCTGGTGCCGCCCCCTTGAGGGGGAGCGGCGCAGCCGCTCGGGGGTGGGTCACTTCCACAGTGCGCACTTGGACTCGGCCTTGGTGGTGAACGCCTGATCGCCCTTGATGGTCTCGACCACGTTGTAGTAGTCCCAGGGTTCGACCGACTTGTCCGGCGTCTTGACCTGCATCAGGTACATGTCGTGCACCATGCGGCCGTCCGGGCGAATGGTGCCGCCCTTGGCGAAGACGTCGTTGATGGGGGTCTTGCGCAGCTGGGCCAGCACCTTGTCGCCGTCGTCCGAGCCGGTGGCCTTGACGGCGGCCAGGTAGTTGCTCGCGACTGAGTAGTCGGCCGCCTGCAGCGACGAGGGCATGCGCTTGATCTTCTCGAAGAACTTGCGGCTCCAGGCCCGCGTCTCGGCGTCCTTGTTCCAGTACCAGCTGTCGGTCAGGTACATGCCCTGGGTCATCTTCAGGCCCAGCGAGTGGATGTCGTTGATGAAGACCAGCAGGCCGGCCAGCTTCATCGTGCTGGTGACACCGAATTCGTTGGCGGCCTTGATCGCGTTGATGGTGTCGCCACCGGCATTCGCCAGGCCCAGGATCTGCGCCTTGCTGCCTTGCGCCTGCAGCAGGAAGGACGAGAAGTCGCTGGCTGACAGCGGGTGCTTGACCGAGCCGACGACCGAGCCGCCTGCGGCCTTCACGACGTTGCTGGTGTCGTTCTGCAGCGCGGCGCCAAAGGCGTAGTCGGCCGTCAGGAAGTACCAGCTCTTGCCGCCCGCGCGCACCACCGCGCCGCCGGTGCCCTTGGCCAGCGCCATCGTGTCGTAGGCCCAGTGCACGGTGTAGGGCGTGCACTGTTCATTGGTCAGCGCCGAGGTGCCGGCGCCCACCGCGATGAACGGCTTCTTCTTCTCGGCCGCCACCTTGGCCATGGCCAGGCTGGTGCCCGAGTTGGTGCCGCCGATCAACAGGTCCACGCCCTGCTGGTCGAACCACTCGCGGGCCTTGGCGCCGGCCACGTCGGCCTTGTTCTGGTGGTCGGCCACCAGCAGCTCGACCTTCTTGCCGGCCACCGCACCGCCGGCTTCAGCAATCGCCATGCGGATGGCCTCGGCGCCAGCGGGGCCGTCAATGTCGGAGTACAGGCCCGACATGTCGGTGATGAAGCCGATCTTGATCACATCGCCCGACACCTGGGCCTGCGCGGCGCCCAGTGCAAAGAGCGAAGCAGCTGCGGCAGTGATGGCTTTGATTTTCTTCATCTTGGTCTCCTGTAACTCCATGGGAACTGAATGCGTTCTTAGACGCCGAGGTATTCGTGCAGGCGTTCGAGGCGCGAGGGCAGTTCGGCCTGCGTGAAGGACTGGATCACCTGGCCGTGTTCCATGACCATGAAACGGTCGGCCAGCGGGGCGGCGAAGCGGAAGTTCTGCTCCACCATGACGATGGTGTAGCCCTGGCGGCGCAGCGAGGTGACCATCTCGGCCAGCTTCTGCACGATGACCGGTGCCAGGCCTTCGGAGATTTCGTCCAGCAGCAGCAGCTTGGCGCCGGTGCGCAGGATGCGCGCCACCGCCAGCATCTGCTGCTCTCCGCCCGACAGCCGCGTGCCCTGACTGCCGGCGCGCTCCTTCAGGTTCGGGAACATCTCGTAGATCTGCGGCACGCTCATGCCGCCCTCTGCCAAGGTGGGCGGCAGCACCAGGTTCTCTTCGGTCGACAGGCTGGAGAAGATGCCGCGCTCCTCCGGGCAATAGCCCACGCCCAGCCGCGCGATGCGGTGCGTGGCCATGCCCATGGTCTCGATGCCCTTGACCTTGATCGAGCCCTTGCGGCTGCCGATCAAACCCATGATGGCGCGCAGCGTGCTCGTGCGGCCGGCGCCATTGCGGCCCAGCAGCGTGACGACCTCGCCTTCATCGACGTGGAAGTCCACGCCATGCAGCACATGCGACTCACCGTACCAGCCTTGCAGGCCGCGGATTTCGAGGAAGGGCGTCTTGCTCATCTCAGTGCGCGCCCACGAGTTCGGTCTGGGTCGAGCCCATGTAGGCCTCGATCACCGCCGGATTCTTCGAGACGACCTCGTACGGCCCCTCGGCCAGCGTGGCGCCCCGCTGCAGCACCGTGATCGTGTCGGCAATGCTGGAGACCACGCTCATGTTGTGCTCGACCATCAGCACCGTGCGGTCCGCCGCAACCTTCTTGATCAGCGCGCGGATGCGGTCCACGTCTTCCAGACCCATGCCCTGCGTGGGCTCGTCCAGCAGCATCAGCTTGGGCGCCATGGCCAACGTGGTGGCAATCTCCAGCGCGCGCTTGCGGCCGTAGCTCAGCTCCACAGCCTCCAGCGCCGCAAAGCGCTCCAGGTCGACCTCGCGCAGCAGGTGCATCGCGCGGTCATTGAGGTCGGAAAGCGAGCTTTCGGAACGCCAGAAGTGGTACGAACTGGACAGCTGGCGCTGCAGCGCCACGCGCACGTTTTCCAGCACCGTGAGGTGTGGAAACACGGCCGATATCTGGAACGAACGGATCACGCCGCGGCGCGCGATGCGCACCGGGCTTTCCTTGGTGATGTCCTCGCCGTCGAACAGGATCGTGCCCGAAGTGGGCGCGAGGAACTTGGTCAAAAGGTTGAAGCAGGTGGTCTTGCCGGCGCCGTTCGGGCCGATCAATGCATGAATGCTGCCGCGACGAACCTTCAGGTCCACCTTGTTGACGGCGACAAAGCCTTTGAATTCTTTGGTGAGCTGGCGCGTTTCCAGAATGCAATCCACGGATGCCTCTCTCCTGCCGGTGCTTCTCTTATGGAGGGCCCCCGGGCCGGGCTGAGCCCAGCCCGCCCCCCGCGGGGGTCAAGGAAACTTGGGGCGGCCCGGCGTTTCCTTGCGAGGCCCGCAGGTTATGCAACTTGGATGCAAGTTGTAAGACGCGAGATTACGCAAGGGTTGCCCCGCATCGGGACAACCCGCGCGACCCGTTGGGTCAGTGATAGTCGTCTTCAAGCTGGTGCCGCACCGCCACCACCAACACGCTCGCGGCGTCCTCGATGTCGAACAGCACCACGTAGCCAGCGTGTGCGAACGAGATCACCAGCTCCCGCAAGAACGGGTCGCGGCCCGCCTTGCGGCAGGTGAACGGAGAGGATTTCAGCGTCTCAATGCCTGCCCTGATGGCCGACAGTGCCCGCTCGGCCAGTGCCAGGTCGCCACCCTCGCCTTCCAGCTCGCGCGCCAGTTCACGTTCGAGCACGAAATCGAACAGGCGCCCGAGGTCCGCCTCGGCCTCGCGCGTCAGGCGAACGGTGAAGGTCATGAGGGAACGCCGGGCCGTCCCAAGTTTTCTCGTCCCCCTTGCATGTTGTTCTGGGGCCTGACGCGAGGCGGCAGGTCTGGGGCACTCATTTGCCGGTCTTGGCTACCTTGGCCTTGGCGCGCGCCGCGTCGAGCTTGCGTTGCAGCCCCTCCAGCACCACATCGGCCGCGACGTAATCGCCGGTGCGGTGCGCTTCGTCGCGCGAGCGCAGGCCGCGGGCGATGAACTCGGACTGCAGGCGGCGGCGCTCCACGCTCGCGCGCAGCGCCGCTTCGACAAACTCGGTCAAGCTCTCGCCCTTTCCCAGCACCGCCTCGACTTCGGCTCGGAATTCGGGCTCGACACGGACGGAGGGAATGGTGGCGGTCTTCATGTCCCGCAATGTATCGCAAATGCGCGGCACGCCATAGGCTTCATGGACGCCGTCGCCTTTCCAGCCATTCGAACAAACCCATACCGCCCAACATCGCCAGCACGAACAGCGCCGCAGGCCCGCTGCCCGCGCCCAGCGCCACCAGCGCCGGCCCCGGGCACAGGCCCGCCAGGCCCCAGCCCACGCCGAACAGCAGGCTGCCCAGCACCAAGCGACGGTCGATCTGGCGCGCTTCTGGCAAGCGCATGGGCTCGCCCAGCAGGCTGGCCTGCTGCCCGGCCTGGCGGCGCTTGGCCCAGGCGAACGTGGGCAGGCCCACGGCGATGGCGCCGCCCATCACCAGCGCCAGCGAAGGGTCCCAGGCGCCCAGCAGGTCCAGGAAGCCCAGCACCTTGGCCGGCTGCACCATGCCGGAGACGATCAAGCCCAGGCCGAAGACCAGGCCCGATGCCAGTGCGGCCAACAGGATGCGGATGCGGTTCACAGCACACCGCCATGCCGCACCAGCGCGACGGTGACGAAGCCCGCGGCCATGAACACCAGCGTGGCCACCAGCGAGCGCCCCGAGAGCCGTGACAGCCCGCAGACGCCATGGCCACTGGTGCAGCCCGCACCGTAGCGCGTGCCCACGCCCACCAGCAAGCCGGCCACGATGAGCAGCCCGCTGGAGGCCTCGATCTTCAATGGCGGCATTGCCCCCGCCGCACGTACCAGCCAGGGCGCAAGCAACAACCCGATCAGGAAAGCCAGCCGCCAGCGGCTCTCTCCCGGCGACGGGCGCAAGAGCCCGCCGAGGATGCCGCTGATGCCGGCCACGCGGCCCAGCAGCAAGGCCATGGCCGCAGCGGCCAGGCCGATCAGGGCGCCACCGGCCAGCGCGGGCCAGGGCGTGAAGGAGGACCAGTCGATGTGCATGAGGCTTACTCCTTGGGACAGTAGAGGCGGTACATCACCGCCAGGATTTCCAGCAACCGCGCATCGGCCACCTGGTAATGGATGCGCTTGCCATCGCGCCGCGTGCTGACCACGCCTTCTGCGCGCAACACACCCAGCTGCTGCGACAGCGTGGGCTGGCGAATGCCCAGCCGCGCTTCGAGTTCACTCACGCTGCGCTCGCCCTGCGACAGCTCGCACAGCAGCAGCAGGCGGTCTTCATTGCCCAGCACCTTCAGGGCAGCCACGGCTTCGGCCGCGGCGCCTCGCAGGCGCTGGGGATCGATGCGGGACACGACAGACATCACGAACTCACCCGGGTTTGAGCCAGCGCAAACCCCTGCGCCGGTATTCATTATGTATTTGAATATATCATTTTTTTGTAAATTGTCATGGAGACACCGCATGTCCAAGTCCGCATCGCCCGTCGTGCAAGCCTTCTTCGATCCGGCCACGGCCACCGTCTCGTACGTGGTGCACGACCCGGCCACCCGCCGCGCCGCCGTGGTCGACCCGGTGCTGGACTTCGACGCCAAGTCCGGCCGCACCGGCACGCACTCGGCACAGGCACTGGTGGACTGGGTGCAGGCGCAGGCGCTGCAGGTGGACTGGATCCTGGAAACCCATGCGCATGCCGACCACCTCTCGGCCGCGCCCTGGGTGCGGGCACAGGTGGGCGGACGCATTGCCATCGGCGCGGCCATCCGCCGCGTGCAGGCCGCATTTGCGCCGCTGTTCAACCTGGGGCCGGACTTCCACCCGGACGGCCGCGACTTCGACCACCTGTTCGAGGACGACGAGGTTTTCGCAGTGGGCGAACTGACCGCCCGCGCGCTGGCCGTGCCGGGCCACACGCCGGCTGACATCGCCTTCCAGATCGGCGACGCGGTGTTCGTTGGCGACACCTTGTTCATGCCCGACGTGGGCACCGCGCGAGCCGACTTTCCCGGCGGTGATGCGACCCAGCTCTACCGCTCCATCCAGCGGCTGCTGGCCTTGCCGGCCGAGACCCGCCTGTTCGTCTGCCACGACTACCCGCCGGCCGGCCGCGAACCGCGCTGGCAGACCAACGTGGCCGAGCAGCGGGCGCACAACCTGCACGTGGGCGGCGGCCGCAGCGAGGCCGAGTTCGTCGCGCTGCGCCAGGCCCGGGACGCCACGCTGGAGGTGCCGGTGCTGATCCTGCCGTCACTGCAGGTCAACATCCGCGCCGGCCAACTGCCCGCACCGGCGGCCAACGGCCTGCGCTACCTGCAGCTGCCGCTGGACGCGTTGGGCGGCTGAAGCACCAGGGCCTCAATCCTTCGCCAGCGGCGCCAGGCTACGCAGCTCGGACTTACGGTACCAGCTCGCAATGCGCTCGCCGTCCCATTGCAGCGCAATGTGCGGCCCCTGGCGCACCGGCAGCGCCAGCGCCTTGGGGCGCAGCAGCGCCACGCAGCTGCCGCCTTCGAAGCGCACGCTGCGGTAGGCTAGGCCCCAGCTGCCTTCGGCGCGCAGCCGCCGCGCCAAGGCCTGCGAGGCGGTGTAGCTGTCGGGGTCGTGCACGGCACCAAAGGCCGCCGAACGCAGGTCGTGCAGCGGCTGCACCACGTCGGCCACGTAGCAGCGCAGGTCCAGCTCCACCGCCGGCTCCTGCGTCGCCTGCAAGAAGCGCGTGCGGTGGTGGCAGACCTCGGCAACCGCGGCGTCCAGCGAGTCGGCCGCGTAGTAGGCGCCCCAGCTGCCGTCGGAGAAGCGGCTGCCGCCCGGGTTCAGGTGGCAGAACGCGGCCATCACAGGCGTGCTGCCGTCGCCGCTCACCCGGTCTTCCGGCGCCACCAGCTGGATGTCGCCCACTTCCTGGCGCAGCCGCGGGTTAGTCAGCGCCTGCACCGCAAACACCGCGTCCAGTTCCTCGGGCCTGGCCACGCGGTCGAACAGGCTGACCGGCGGGAAGCGGCTGGGAATCAGCCGGTAGCAGGGGTTCCAGCCCAGCGCGGCCAGGACCGGATAGCCAGCCTCCATCACGAGAAGTCTCCGCCGCGTTGCGCGTCCAGGTACTGCGCCACCAGCATCAGGTCCCCCACCTGGCCGGCCAGCAGGCGCTGCAGCGCGGTGCCGCCGCCAAACAAGGGCGCGCTGTTGGGCTTCTTCAGCCAGGCCCGCGCGCGCTCGGGCACTGGCAGCAGGATTTCCAGCGCCGAGTAGATGCGCAGCAGGTAGCTCAGGCGCTCCAGCACCACCGCGTCCAACCCGGTCTTCACGCGGCCGGCCTTCCAGGCGAACAGCGTCGTTTTGCCCACGCCCAGCAGCACCTGCTCCTCGGCCGGGCTCAAGCCCCATTCGGCCGAGATGCGGAAGAACACCGCCAGCACCGCGGCCGCGGTGGCGGGTGAATCGACGGCCGGCAAGGCGGACGGGGATTCGGCGAGCGAGACGGCGTTGGGTTTGGCAGGCATGGCGCTCAGGGGCAACAGCAATGGGCGCAGCTTAGTTCAAAATAGAACCATTATGCAAATATGGTTCATTTGTGAACCGACGCAGATGCACCCGCCAGCAGCGCCAGCGCTTGTTCCTGCCAATACCCCGCCGCGGCGTAGAAGCCTTCCCACACGCAGCCATTGCAGCCGCGGCCGCAGCAGGTCTGCGGCTCGGCCGGCGGTGCGCGCAGCGCCAGGCCGCGCGCCGCCAGCGCCTGCTGCAGCTGAGCAAAGACTTGCGCCGTGCGCTCACGCTCGACCAGCGGCGCGGCCAGCTCGGCCGCACTGAGCGGCGGCAGCGTCACAGCTTCGCGGCCGGCGGCGGCTGGTCCACGCGCAGCACCGGGTACAGGCCGTAACGCTCGTCCCAACTGCTGTGGCGGCGGTAGAAGAAGTCCAGCCGGGCCTGCGGGCTGGCGGCAAAGGCCGGGTCGTTGGCCAGCTTCTGCTGGAAGGCCTGGGCCAGCGCCGGGTCCGCCGCGAGTTGCGCGCGGGCGACCTCCTCGGCCACATAGGGCTCCATGTATTCCTTGTGCTCGAAGGCGTTGTTGAACACGCCCCAGCCCAGCAGCCCGTCCGGCGCCTGCGGTTCCAGCAGCGCGATGGCCAGCCGCGCGGCAGGCTGCGCAATGGGCACGAACAGCGAGCCCGGCGGCAGGCTGCGCGCCTCGCTGCGCCAGGCGCCCGGCGCACTCAGCCGCTGGCGGCCTTCGCTGGAGGTGGCCTCGAACTTCGGCTGCTCGCTGCGCCAGGTGCTGGTGGGCGCTTCGGCCCAGCCGGCAGGCAGGCGCTGGTAACGCACGCCATGCAGGTCCAGCCAACGCGCCACCGTGGCCGCCCAGGCGGCCGGCACCAGGTAGCCCGCGCCAGGTGCATTGACCACGGTTTTTGGCAACACCTCGTCGTACAGCGGCAGCTGCCAGACCTCGGGCTTGTTCTCGTCGTAGCGCGTCATCAGCGCACCGCTGATGTCCGACGGCGTGCGCGTGTAGGCATAGCCGCGGAACGGCACGATGCGCGCCTTGTCGGTGGCCGCGTAGTCCAGGGGCACAGGCTGGCCGGCGAGCTTCGCCGCCCGTTCGTCCGCCTCGTGCGCGATCTTCAACCAGGCCTGACCATGCTCGGCGATGCGGGCCAGCACCGATACGATGGTGTTGCGCGTCACCCGCACCCGCGTCGGGTAGTCCTTCCACGAATGGGTCTCGACCAGCATCGCCAGCCGGTTGCGCAGCAGGAAATAGCCAGTGGAAAACCGCGGTGGCGAGACGCTGTCGCGCACGCCGGAGGCCGGGTCGTCCTCCACCTCGAAGCTGGGATAAAACGGTAGCAGCAGCGAGCCCTGCTGCGCCAGGTCGGCGATCACGCCGTCGCGCCAGGCGCGGCCCACGCTGCGCAGCGCTTGGTCGCCGGCGTTGACCGGCTCGACCATCACCGCCACGTCGTGCTCGAACTTCGCGCCGTCGGTCACGTGCAGGTCCACCGTGGCCAGCGGGTCCCAGTCGCGCACCAGGCCCAGCATGGCCTGCATCTCCGGCGCGTCGGCCTTCAGGTAGTCGCGGTTCAGGTTGTGGTTCTGGCCGGTGGTGCGCCAGCCCATTTCCTCCGGGCCGCGCTGGTTGGGTCGGTTCCAGGCGCCGAAGCGCTCGTGGCCATCGATGTTGAAGACCGGCACGAACAGCCACACCGCATGCTTCAACGCGCCCGGCGCGGCCTGCCCGGCCAGCACCTCGCGCAGCACCTGGAAGCCGGCGTCCTTGCCGTCGATCTCGCCGGCATGGATGCCGCTCTGGATCAGCACCACCGGCAGCCCGCGCTGGCGCGCTGCCTCGGGCGTCAGCGCACCGCTTTGCGAGATGGCCAGCGCCAGCATCGGCCGGCCTTCGGGCGTCTGGCCGAAGCGGATGCAGCGTACCGCCTTGGGCTGCGCCTGCTGCCAGGCCGCGCACAGGCGCTCGACCTCTTCGTAGCGCCCGGTGCGCAGGTAGCCGCTCTGCTCGGCCAGCGTGGGCTTGGGCCAGCTGGTTGCTGCGCCAGCCGGCAACACGGCCGCCACCAGCCCGGCTGCCGCGGCCAGGCGGTGCAGGGAACAAAAGGGCAGGAAGCGCCAGGGAAACGAACGGGGCATGGGAGGCAACGGGAAGTGGCGACGCGCCAGATTGTTGACCAGGGACAGCCAGCGCTGCGCAAAGCCACGGCCGCGCCGTTTTGCTCTGGTACGCTTTTGGTGGCACCCCCATGCACAGCGGCGCACCCACAGCCCGCGCGAGGAGACCGACCCGATGTTCCTGACCCGCAGACGCCTGACCCTGGGCGCCGCTGCCTGCCTGGGCACCGGCCTGAGCGCCCTCGCCGGCTGCGCAGGCGACCCGCCCAAGCCAGCAGCCACCCCGGCACCGCCGCCCGACAGCGGCACCAGCGTCGTGCGCTACACCGAGACCATCTCTTCACTGCTGATCTCGCAGGACCGCAAGAACATCGTCGTCATCGGCAGCGGCTACCACTACATCTTCGACGCACCGCCCGGCCTGCTGGCCCTGCTCGCCTCGCCGTTGCATGCGCGCAGCAAGGGCATTCTGTCCAGCTTCCGGGTCGACGCCAAGGGCAAGATCCGCGGCCACTACACACTACAGATCGACAACCTGATCACCCCCGCCGAGCAGGACGCCGCGCGCAGCATGGGCTTCATTCGCGGCGCAGACCCGGCCAACCCCGAAGCCCATGTGCTGCGCGGCGAACTGGTCGGCCAGCGCTACCTGCAAAGCACGCTGGTCAGCGCCCGCGCCACCGAGAAGCTGAACCAGCGCTACGTGATCGAGGTGACGGCCGAACAGTCCACCGGCGACCGCGTGGCCGGCGCGCTGTCCACCCCGGTCACCGTGGCGACCGATGGCGTGCTGCTGCTCTACACCATCGTGCTGTCGCCCATCGTCGTGCCGCTGGTGGTGTTGACGCGCGAAAAGAAGAACTGACGGCCTTGTCCCAGTGTCCCCGCCGCCCGTGCCCCTCTCGCCAGCCTTGCCCGCCGCGCGCTGGCAGGTGCGGCTGCTGGGCGAGCTGTCGCTGCAGGACGGCCAGCGCACGCTGATCCGGCTGCCCAGCCGCGCGGCGGCGGCGCTGCTCGCTCGGCTCGCGCTGTGGCCCGAGCGGGCGCATGCGCGGGAGGAACTGGTCGAGTTGCTCTGGCCGGGCGTGGCGTTGGACGTGGGACGCAACCGGCTGCGGCAGACGCTGTCGGTGCTCAAGCAGCTGCTGGAAGCTGGCGGCGGGACTGTGATCCTTACCGAGCGCCAGCACCTGCGCGCAGCGCCCGGCGCGTTCGCTTGCGACGCCTTGCAGTTCGAGGCCGACTGCCGCGCCGGCCGCTTCGAGGCCGCACGTGCGCTGTACCGCGGAGAGCTGCTCCCCGGCTTCTACGACGACTGGGTGGACGACGAGCGCATGCGCCTGGCCGCACTGGCCGAGGCCTTGCCGGAAGCAAGGCTTGCGGCCCCGGTGCCCACCGGTCCCGCGCCCTTGCCTGCACCCTGGACCCCCGCGCTGCCGCTCTATCTCACCCCTGCCTTCGGCATGGCCGCTGCACGCGAGCGGCTGCGCCAGGCCTTGCGCCGGCAGCGCCTGGTCAGCATCGTCGGCCCCGGTGGCAGCGGCAAGACGCGACTGGCAGTGGAAGGCGCGCGTGAACTGGCCGAGGCAGGTGGCGACTGGCCCGGCTGGCTGCTGTTCGTGCCCATGGTGCAGTGTTTCGATGCAGCCCAGCTGGTGGACAGGCTGCTGATCACGCTACAGCTGGACAGCCATGCCGCCGAACCGCTTGAGCAAGTGCGCCAGGCCCTCGCCGGGCGCACCACGCTGCTGGTGCTGGACAACCTGGAGCAGGTCGCGCAGCCGGCCGCCGAGCTGGTGACCGAGCTGCTGGCCACGCTGCCGACGCTGCGCATCGTCACCACCACGCGCCAGGTGCTGGGCGTGGACGGCGAGCAGCTGCTGGCCGTCGAGCCGCTGCCTTTGCCCGCCGCGGGAGACAGCGCCGAGCAGATGGTCGCCAACCCCGCCGTGGCCTTGTTCGTGGACCGCGCCCGCGAACGCCGCAGCGACTTCCACCTGAACCCGCAGAACGCCGCGGCCATTGGCGAGCTGGTGCGGCTGCTCGAAGGCCACCCGCTGGCCATCGAGCTGGCAGCCGCGCGGGTGCGCAGCACGCCGCCGACCCAGTGGGTGCAACTGCTGGACAGTGCCCGCACGCAGGTCGCACTCGGCCGCGCCAGCAGCGACACGCTGGCCCTGCTGGCGCGCGCCGGCCCACGCGGTGCGGCCGACACCCGCCATGCCTCGATGCTGCAAGTCATCGCCTGGAGCTGGCGCCTGCTGGACGACGGCCAGCGCAGCCTGCTGGCCGCGCTGGCGATGTTCGACGGCGGCTGCGACGCGGCGGCAGCACGCGCCGTGGCCGAACCTGAAGCCTCGCCGGCCCGTGTGCAGCAGACGCTGGACGAGCTGGTCGCCAGCTCGCTGATCGTCATGCACGAAGCACCCGGCGACGCCGCGCGCCCGCCGCGTTTCACACCCTACGAAACGGTGCGCGAATACGCCGCGGCGCAGTTCGACGACGCCCAGCGTGCCGCTTGGCGCAGCCGCCACCGCCAGTGGCTGTGCCACCTGCCCACGCTGGACGGGCCCACGCCTGACCTGGCCCGGCTGCGCCACGAACTGCCCAACCTGCTGCTGGCCCTGGCCAGCGCCGTGCACGACGTGCAGGCAGCAGAGGCCTGGGCCATCGTCTGGGCCCACCGTGCGGCGCTGACCGACCTGACGCTGCCCGCCACCGGCCTGGCCACACTGGAAGCTGCGCTGCAGGCCACGCCGGAACCCGCGCTGAAGCTGCTCGGCCACGCGGTGCTGGCCGCACACGGCTTCGAGGCCGGCTTGCACGTGGCGGCGCTTGCGCACGCCGACGCGGTGCTGGCGCTGATCGGCAAACCGGGCATCGTCCCGCACGCGCCCGAACTGCCCGCGGACTTCATCGACCAGCGTCCCGAGCCGCTGGCGGCGTGGGCGCTGGGCTGGGCACTGCGGGTGCGCATGCGAGTGGGCCAGCCCATGGCCGAGGACGACGCCTGGCTGCTGGCGGCGCTGCAATCCGCCGAGGCGGTGAAGGCCGATTCATTGCACGCCCGGCTGCTGGGTCTGCAGGCCTCGCTGATCATGCGCAACCGCAATGACCATGCCGGTGCAGAACCGCTGCGCCGCCGCGTGCTGGCGCTGTGGGCCGGCAGCGGCAACCGGCTGCGTGCCAACGAGGGCCGCATCGCGCTGGCCATCAACCTGGGCTTCCAGCGCCGCGTGGCCGAGCAACTGGTGCTGCTCGGCGAAGTGGAGGCCGAAGCGCGTGCGCTGGGCCAGTCGCGCCTGCTGTGCTTCACGCTCAGCGTGCGCGGCTATTGCCTGGGCGACCTGCGCCGCCACGCCGAAGCGCTGCAGGCCTTCCATGCCTGCCTGGAAGAAGCCGTGAAGGCGCTGGCCTGGCGCGAGCTGTTCTACGGCCTATGGAACCTGCCGCGCGCGCTGGCCCACCTGCGCCAGCCCGAACGCGCCGCCACTGTGATGGGTTTCGCGCAGGCATTTTTCGCCGAACGCTTTGGCATGCTGGGTCCGGAAGACACCCGCGAGGCACGGCGCACGCGCTGGTTGGTGGCGCTGCAGATCGGCTGGCCGGCCACCGAAGCAGCCTGGCGCGCCGGTGCGACGATGTCGCTGACGCAGGTGCTGGCGCTCAGCAAAGGCTGATCAGGCCCAGGCCTGGCCGCCGTTCCATTCGTATTCTCGCCAGTCGTCCGGCACGCTGGGGATCACGTCCAGCACGTCGAAATGGGCCTCGGAAAGGAAGGGATTGGCGCGCAGCGTGTCCGCTGCGGCACGGTATTCCGGCAGGTCGGTGGTGTGCCACACCAGCACGTCCGAACAACGGCCATGGAAGGCGCCGGCGTTGAAGAAGCGCAGCCGCACCGAGGGGAAGCGGTTGTAGATCTCGGCCATCGCGTCGTCGGCAAGCGCATGCCGTTGCTCGGCCTCCAGCGCCAGCCAGCGGGTCGTGGCCTTCAGCAGCATGAACAGGGTGTAGGGGCGGGCGGGCATGTCAGGTCCAGTGCGGGGTCGTTCACGTTCGCACCCGGCGCGGCCGTCAATCGTGTTGACGCCACCCCGGGCACAGGCCCACACTATGCGAGTTCCTGCTCGTATTTCCAACTCGCATTTCTCGCCCACCAAGTCCGTCGATGAAAACCGCCGTTTCCCCACGCAAGGCGCCGCGCCAGGCGCGCTCGCAGGCCACCGTCACGGCCATCCTGGACGCCGCGGCTCGCGTTTTGGTCGAGCGCGGTTATGCGGCGGCCAACACCAACCTGGTGGCAGAACGCGCCGGTGTCAGCGTCGGCTCGCTGTACCAGTACTTCCCGAACAAGGACGCGCTGATCACCGCGCTGCACGACCGGCATTCGCGCCAGATGGACGAGGTCATGGACCGCGCTTTCGCGCTGTCGCAAGACCTGCCGTTCGACGAAGCGCTGCAGCTCATCATCGAAGGCGTGGTCGAGGCCCATCGCGTGGAGGCCGGGCTGCACCGCGTGCTGGAGACGCAGCTTGCGGGCCTGGACATGCTGAGCAGCCATGAAGAAACCGAAGCCCGCATTGCCGAGCAGATGGGCCACCTGCTCGCGCGCTACCCGGACCAGGTCCGCGTGCCCAACCTGCGCCTGGCCGTCTACATGCTGATGCACTCGCTGCATGCGCTGGTGCACGCGGTGGTCGCCACCCGGCCCAGTGGCGTCTCGCTGAAAACCGCCACCCAGGAAATCGTCCGCATGACGCGGCTGTACCTCAGCTCGCCACCCACCGCCGGCTGAACGGGGCCGCTGGCTATCATCGGCGCCCGATGCAACGCTGGCAGCTCTCCCGCAACGAGACCGCGCTGCTCGACCACATCTTCTGGTCGAGCGGGCTGTCGCGTGACGCGCTGTCCGGTCAGGCCTCGTTTTCGAAGAGCCGCACCAACGCGGCGGTCGCCGGGCTGCTGGCCCAGGGCGTGATCGAGACGACCGAGGAGCAGGTTGCCACCGGCGGGCGGCGGGCACAGACGCTGCGGCTGAGCCGCCGGCTGGGCGTGCTGATCTCGATCGCGATGGGCGCCACCGGCGTGGAGGTCGGCGTGCTGGCGCCGGACCTGACGCTGCTGGCCCACCACAGCGAGCCGGCCAATGTGCGCGACGGCCCGGCCCTGCTGCTGGCCCGCATCCGTGCGCTGATGAAGCTGCTGCTGCAGCAATGCGGCGCCAGGGCGGCGGATGTGATTGCGATCGGCATCGGCGTGCCGGGGCCGGTGGACTTCGGGCTGGGGCAGCTGGTCAACGCGCCGCTGATGCCCGAGTGGGACGGCTACCCGATCCGCGAGGACCTGAAAGCAGACTTCAGCGCGCCGGTCTTCGTCGACAACGACGTCAACGTGATGGCGCTGGGCGAGCTGTGGCGGCTGGGCCGCTCGCTGCCGAACTTCCTGGTGGTGAAGGTCGGCACCGGCGTGGGCTGCGGCATCGTCTGCCACGGCCAGGTCTACCGCGGCGCCAACGGCTCGGCAGGCGACGTGGGCCACATCTGCGTGGACCCGAACGGCCCGCGCTGCCACTGCGGCAACCTGGGCTGCGTCGAAACCATGGCCGCCGGCCCGGCGATGGTGCGCGCCGCCACCGAAGCGGCAGAAGCCGGCAGGAGCCCGCCACTGGCCAAGGCATTGGAAAGCGGCAAGCCGCTGCGTCTGCAGGACGTGGCGCTGGCCAGCCGCGCGGGCGACGCCGCGGCCCATGCCATCGTGCAGCGCTCCGGCGCGCTGATCGGCCAGATGCTGGCCTCGGTGGTCAACTTCTACAACCCGTCCCACGTCTTCATCGGCGGCGGCATCCAGCGCATCGGCCCGCTGTTCCTGGCCGCGGTGCGCCAGAGCGTCTACCACCGCTCACTGGCGCTCTCCACGCGCCACCTGGAGATCCAGTACACGCCGCTGGGCGAGCGCGCCGGGCTGATCGGCGCGGCGGCGCTGGCGATGCAGGAACGCCTGCGGCCTTTGCTGGCTTGAATCCGGCCGCGGCCAACTTCGACCCGAATTTGGTCTAACTTTGGTCTTGCTGGGCCGAAGCAGCGCTCATAGGATCGCCCTCAATCAAAAAGCGCCGGCTTCCGACCGGCGCGAGGAGACCCATGCTGGCGCTTTCGTTTCAGGACGTCGTCAAGGCGTTTGGCCCGGTGCAGGTGCTGCACGGGGTCAGCTTTTCGTTGGACGCGGGGCGCATCTACGGCCTGCTGGGCGAAAACGGCGCTGGCAAGTCGACGCTGATGAAGATTGCCGCCGGCTACGAGACGGCCACCGCGGGCCAGCTGTGCCTGGACGGGCAGCCGGTGCGCTTTGCCAATTCGCGGGACGCCGAGGCCGCCGGCATCGTGCTGATCCACCAGGAATTCAACCTGGCCGAGGACCTGACGATTGCGCAGAACATCTTCCTCGGGCACGAGAAGAAGAAACGCGGCGGCTGGCTGGACGACGCAGCGATGCGGCGCGAAGCTGCGGCCGTGCTGCAGCGCGTGGGCCTGGAGCGCGACCCGGACACCCGGTTGCGCCAGCTGATCGTGGCCGAGAAACAGCTGGTCGAGATTGCCAAGGCGCTGGCGCGCAACGCCCGCCTGCTGATCATGGACGAACCGACCGCGACGCTGACGCCCGGCGAGACCGAGCGCCTGTTCGCGCTGATGGCCCAGCTCAAGGCCGGCGGCACCACCATTCTCTACATCTCGCACAAGCTCGATGAGGTGGAGCGCATCACCGACGAAGTCGTCGTGATGCGCGACGGGCGCTTCATTACCCGCGCCGCAACTCGCACCCTGAGCCGCGCGCAAATGGCCAACCTGATGGTGGGCCGCGAGCTGTCGGACCTGTTCCCGGCCAAGCAGCCGCCGCCGACTGATGCGCCGGTGCGGCTGCGCGTGCAGGACCTCACGGTGCCCGGCTGGGCCCAGCAAGCCAGCTTCGAGGTGCGCGCGGGCGAAATCCTCGGCTTTGCCGGGCTGGTGGGCGCCGGGCGCACCGAGCTGTTCGAAGGCCTGCTGGGCTTGCGTACCAGCAGCGCCGGGTGCATCGAGATCGACGGCCAGGCCGTCACCCTCCGCAGCCCGCGCGAGGCCGCCGACCTGGGCCTGACCTACCTCAGTGAAGACCGCAAGGGCAAGGGCCTGCACGTGGCCATGGGCTTGACCGAGAACCTGACGCTGATGAACCTGCGCCAGTACGCCAAGCCCTGGCTGCGCAAGGACCAGGAGCGCCAGGCGCTGGGCAATGCGGTGCGCGAGTTCGGCATCCGCACCGGCTCGCTGTCGCTGCGCGCCTCGTCGCTCTCTGGCGGCAACCAGCAGAAGCTGGCGCTGGCCAAGGTGCTGCAGCCCGGCCCGAAGGTCGTCGTGCTGGACGAGCCGACGCGCGGCGTGGACGTGGGTGCCAAGCGCGACCTGTACCTGTTGATCCACCAGCTTGCCGCGCAGGGCTGCGGCGTGATCGTCATCTCCTCGGAACTGATCGAGCTGATCGGCCTGTGCCACCGCGTGGCGGTGATGCGGGCCGGCCGGCTCACCACCACCCTGCAGGCGGATCGCCTGAGCGAAGAGGCCTTGATCGCCCATGCAACAGGTGTCCACTCGCCTCAAGGGCCGGGCTTCGCCCAACCCGCCCCCCGAGGGGAACCAGAAAGCTTGGGACGGCCCGGCGCTTTCTTTTAACCCCATGACCCCCAACATCCTGAGCACCCCGGCCAGCGACTGGCGCACTCACTGGCACCGGCTGCGCAGCATCGGGCCCGTGCTGGGCCTGGTGCTGCTGTGCATTGCCGGCACGCTGCTGAACAGCGAATTCGCCTCGCTGGACAACGCGATGAACGTGCTGACCCGCACCGCCTTCATCGGCATCATCGCGGTGGGCATGTGCTTCGTCATCATCTCGGGCGGCATCGACCTGTCGGTGGGCTCGATGGCCGCGCTGATCGCCGGCTGCATGATCCTGCTGATGAACGCGCTGGCCGCCAAAGGCTGGTCGCCGCTGGCCAGCGTGGGCGCCGGCATGGTGTTCGCGGTCGTGCTGGGCGCTGGCTTCGGGCTGGCGCACGGGCTGCTGATCACGCGCGGCCGCATCGAACCTTTCATCGTCACGCTGGGCACGCTGGGCATCTTCCGCGCCTACCTGACCTACTTCGCCGACGGCGGCGCCATCACGCTGGACAACGCGCTGTCAGACGTCTACAGCCCCGTTTACTACGCCAGCTGGCTGGGCGTGCCCATCCCCGTCTGGGTCTTCGGCGTGGTCGCGGTCATCGGCAGCCTGATCCTGAACCACAGCGCCTTCGGCCGCTACGTGCAGGCCATCGGCTCGAACGAGCAGGTCGCGCGCTACGCGGCGGTGAACGTGGACCGCATCAAGGTGCTGACCTACATGCTGCTGGGCGTCTGCGTGGGCATGGCCACGCTGCTCTACGTGCCGCGGCTGGGCTCGGCCTCGCCGACGACCGGGCTGCTGTGGGAGCTGGAGGCGATTGCCGCGGTCATCGTCGGCGGCACCGCGCTGCGCGGCGGCGCTGGCAGCGTGGCCGGCACCGTCATCGGCGCGGTGCTGCTCTCGGTCATCGGCAACATCCTGAACCTGACCAACATCATCAGCGTGTACCTGAATGCCGCCGTTCAGGGCTTCGTGATCATCGCGGTCGCGTTCACGCAGCGGCGCCGGCCGTAGACACACAGGCACCTCTTTCTCGTTCCCTTCGGCAGCCACCAGAAGGCTGTCTTGCCCAACCACAACAGGAGACATGACATGAAATTCCGCACCCCTGCACGCATTCGGTTGCTGGGCCTGGCCGCAGCCGCCAGCCTGGCCTTCGTCGGCCAGGCCGCATTGGCGCAAGCCGCGCCGGTGAACCTCGGCGTCGTGATCCCGTCGGCCACGCACAGCTTCACCGCCGGCATCGTCTTCTGGGCCAACCAGGCCAAGAAGGACCTGGAGGCCGCGCATCCGGGCATGAAGGTCACGGTGAAGACGGCCGGCGGCGCGCCCGAGCAGGCCAACCAGCTGCAGGATCTGGTCACCGTCACCAAGATCAACACGCTGGTGATCTTCCCGTTCGAATCGGCTGCGCTCACCAAGCCGGTCGCCCAGGTCAAGGCCAAAGGCGTCTATGTCACCGTGGTCGACCGCGGGCTGACCGACACCTCGGCGCAGGACGCTTATGTGTCCGGCGACAACACCGCCTTTGGACGCATCCCCGGCGAGTACCTGGGCAAGGCGCTGGGCGGTAAGGGCAACATCGTCGCGCTGCGCGGCATCCCCACCACCATCGACAACGAGCGCATGGACGCCTTCAACGCTGCGCTGAAAGCCTACCCAGGCATCAAGCTGCTGGATGCCAAACCCGGCAACTGGAACCGCGACGATGCCTTCAAGGTGATGCAGGACTTCCTGACCCGCTTCAAGCAGATCGACGCCGTGTGGGCGGCCGACGACGACATGGCCATCGGCGTGCTGAAGGCCATCGAGCAGGCCAAGCGCAGCGACATCAAGATCGTCTTCGGGGGTGCAGGCGCCAAGGGCATGGTCAAGACGCTGATGGACGGCAGCAACCCGCTGATCCAGGCCAACGTCTCGTACTCGCCGAAGTTCATCTACGACGCGATCAAGCTCACCGCCGAGGCGCGGCTGAAAGGCGAGAAGCTGCCGCCCAACACCATCATTCCTTCGGTGCTGATCACCAAGGAAAACGCCAAGCAGTTCTATTTCCCGGACTCGCCTTTCTAAGTCGACTACAGGAGCGCCCACATGGCCAGACCCATCACCTTGTTCACCGGCCAGTGGGCCGACCTCCCGCTGGCCGAGCTTGCGCCGCTGGCCAAGCGCATGGGCTACGACGGCCTGGAGCTGGCCTGCTGGGGCGACCACTTCAACGTGCAGGCCGCCCTGGCGTCGCCGCGCTACGTCGAGCGCAAGCGCGAGCTGCTGGCCGATCACGGCCTGCAGTGCTTCGCCATCGGCAACCACCTGACCGGCCAGGCGGTGTGCGACCGCATCGACGAGCGGCACCAGGCCATCCTGCCGCCGCATGTGTGGGGCGACGGCGATCCCGAGGGCGTGCGCCAGCGCGCCGCGCGCGAGATGCAGGACACCGCGCGCGCCGCGGCCAACTTCGGCGTCAAGACCGTCACCGGCTTCACCGGTTCGTCGATCTGGCATGCGATGTACGCCTTCCCGCCCACCTCGCAGGCCTACATCGAGCGCGGGTTCAGCGACTTCGCCACCCGCTGGATGCCCATCCTCGACGCCTTCGAAAAACACGACGTGGACTTCGCGCTCGAAGTACATCCCACCGAGATCGCGTTCGACACCGCCTCGGCCCAGCGCGCGCTGGAGGCCGTCAAGCAGCACCGCCGCTTCGGCTTCAACTTCGACCCCAGCCACCTGGCCTACCAGGGCGTGGACTACATCGGCTTCATCCGCAGGTTCGGCAAGCGCATCTTCAACGCCCACATGAAAGACGTGTGGTGGCACAAGGGCGACGGCACCGTGGGCACCTTCGGCGGCCACACCGCCTTTGGCGACGCGCGCCGCAACTGGGACTTCCGCAGCGTGGGCCGCGGCATGATCGACTTCGAATCGCTGATCGTCGCGCTCAACGACGTGGGCTACGCCGGCCCGCTCAGCGTCGAATGGGAAGACAGCCGCATGGACCGCGTGCACGGCGCAACCGAAAGCGCCGCCTACTGCCGCCGGCTGGATTTCGCGCCCGCCGGTGTTGACTTCGACGCCGCCTTCGCTCGGGACGCCCAAGGCGGAATGGCCGGCTGATGGCGCAAGCATTTCCCCGCAAGCTGCGCTACGCCATGGTCGGTGGCGGGCGCGACGCCTTCATTGGCCAGGTGCACCGCGCCGCGATGGCGCTGGATAGCCGCTACGAGCTGGTCGCCGGCGCGCTGTCGTCCCAGCCGGACAAGGCCATTGCCTCCGGCCGCGACCTGGGCCTCTCGCCCGCGCGCAACCACGGCAGCTGGCAAGACCTGCTGGCGCACGAGCTGAACCTGCCGGCCGAGCAGCGCGTCGACCTGGTCAGCATCGTCACGCCCAACCACGTGCACCACGAAGTCGCCCGCGCGTTTGCCGACGCCGGCCTGCACGTGGTCTGCGACAAGCCGCTGGTGCACACCAGCGCACAGGCCGAGGACCTGGTGCGCTTGGTCGCCGAGCGCGGCACCGTCTTTGGCGTGACCTACAACTACACCGGCTACCCGATGGTCCGCCAGGCGCGCGAAATGGTGCGGCAAGGCGTGATCGGGGAGATCCGCAAGGTCGTCGTCGAGTACCACCAGGGCTGGCTGGCCAAGGGCGTCGAGCAGGCCAGCAACAAGCAGGCCGAATGGCGCACCGACCCCGCCCGCAGCGGCATTGCCGGTGCGATGGGCGACATCGGCTCGCACGCCGAAAACCTGGTCGCCACCGTCACCGGCCTGGCGGTCGACCGCATCTGCGCCGACCTCACCGCCTTCGTGCCCGGCCGCCGGCTGGACGACGACGCCAGCCTGCTGCTGCGCTTCCACGGCGGCGCGCGCGGCGTGCTGTTGGCGTCACAGATCGCAGCCGGCTTCGAGAACGACTTGCGGCTGCGTGTCTTCGGCAGCGAAGGCAGCCTGGACTGGCGCCAGGAAGACCCAAACCAGCTCGTGCACGCCCCGCTGGACGCCCCGCGCCGCGTGCTGACGCGCGGCTCGCCGTGGCTCTGCGAATCCGCCCGCCGCGCCAGCCGCCTGCCGACTGGCCACCCCGAAGCCTTCCTGGAAGCCTTTGCCAACGTCTACCTCGGCGTGGCCGAAGACATTCACGCGCGCTTGGCCGGCCAGCCGGCCGACCCGCTGGCGGCGGACTATCCACGGGTGGAGGATGGCGCCCGCGGGGTGCGGTTCATCGAGGCGACCGTGGCTTCGGCGGCGAGTGAGCAGAAGTGGACGGCGTTTGAAGGTCTTGGCGACCACCGTGCGACGGACTGAACTGTCCGCACTGCATCAGAAGCAGCGACCGCCGACGGCTTGACATCCGTCATCCGCCGGATGGCATATACTTCCGCCATATCCCATTCAAGTGCCACGCAATGAGCATCACCACCGTCTTCACCAACAACCGGTCCCAGGCCGTGCGTTTGCCAGCAGACGTTCGCCTCCCAGAAGGCGTCAAGAAAGTACAGGTGCGCGCCCGGGGCGTTGACCGCATCATCTCGCCGGTAGGGCACACCTGGGACGAGTTCTTCCTGAACGGACCGCGGGCGTCAGAGGACTTCATGGCTGAGCGTGGCGAGCAGCAGCAGGCCGAACGCGAAGGCTTCTGACGTCGAAGCTGTCATGCTCAAGTACCTGCTCGACACCAACATCGTCATCTACGTCATCAAGCGGCGTCCGATCGAGGTGATGGGCGTATTCAACGAAAACGCTGGCCGTATGGCGATTTCTGCCATCACCTTGAGCGAGCTTTACCACGGCGCCGAGAAGAGCACCAAAGTCGCGCAGAACCTGGCGGTGGTGGAAGAGTTCTCCAGCTTGCTTGAGGTGCTGCCCTACACCGCGAAGGCCTCACTGCACTACGGCACCATCCGCAGCGCCTTGGAAAAGGTGGGGCGACCCATCGGGGTGAACGATCTGCACATCGCAGCCCACGCCCGCAGTGAGGGACTTACGCTTGTCACCAACAACATCGGTGAGTTCGAGCGGGTGCCCGGCCTCTTGCTGCAGAACTGGGTCGCCAACCCGTCCGGAGGCTGAACGAACTCGTCGGCCATGTAGCGGGGGCGCGTCAACTGGCACAAGCCCTGCCCTTGTCAACCGCCGGCCGACTGCCCCGTGAACACCGCCAACTGCGCCGCAAACGCCCGCTGGTAGGCCGGTCGGGCTTCGCCGCGGGCGACGTAGGCAGACAGCCTGGGGAATTCGTCCAGCAAGCCTGACGGCTTCAACCTGAGCAGCACCGCGACCATCATCAGGTCGCCGGCGCTGAACGCGCCGTCCAGCCAGTCGGCGTCGCCCAGACGGTTCGACAGTTCACGCAACCGGACGCGGATGCGGTCCTTGACCAGCGGCAGGCGTTGTTCGGACCAAGGCTTGTCTCCCTCCGCGAACCTGGCGGTTTGCAGGTCCAGGATGGGCGGCTCCACTGTGTTCAGCGCAGCAAACATCCAGGTGATGGCGCGGGCCCGCGCATCCGCATCGGCAGGTAGCAGGCCTGCGTGGCGCTCTGCGATGTGGAACACGATGGCTGCGGACTCGAAAAGGACCAGGTCACCTTCCTCGTAAGTCGGAATCTGCCCGAAGGGATGCAGCGCGAGGTGGGCTGGCGCTTTCATCGCCTCGAAGGAGACCAGGCGAACTTGGTAAGCCTGGCCGGCTTCTTCGAGCGCCCAGCGAACGCGCATGTCACGGGCCAGCCCCTTGCCGCGGTCGGGCGAGCGTTCAAAGGCGGTGATGGTGGGGATCATGGTCGACTTCTCCTTTGCTGAGTCTCGTCGGATTCCTCAACACGACGTTCAGGACCGACCTGAATCGACATGGCCCGTGCATCGCTTCGCCCGATGGACGCTCACCCGGCCGGCTGCCGCGCCACCTCCAGGTAGCAGCGCAGCATCAGCACCAACTCCTTCAGCGCGGGCGCGCCGCCGCCTGGCAGGTCATCGGCCTTCAGCTGGTTCGCCGCCTTCATAGCCTGCTGCACGACCGCCGCGACGGCGGCCAAGCGCTGGCGGCTCAAGCCTGCGGCGGTGGCGGGCGGCGCCAGCGTTTCGATGACCCAGCGCCGCACCCGGCCTCGCACCTCGGCGGCCAGCGGGCCGGTGGCACCGGCCGAGTCCTCCACCAGCACGGCAAAGGACGGATGTGCCGCGCGGAAGGCCACCAGCGCGCCACAGAGTTCGCCGGCCAGCGTGGCCAGGTCGGCCCGCGCGGTGCATTCACGCAGCGCATCCAGCGTGACGAACAGGTCCTCGGTCTGCTGCTGCAGCAGCGCCTGCACTCATGAGCCTGCGGCGCGCCGGTAGAAGCGGCGCACCAGGGCTCGATGGCCCACGTGCTGCCGCGGCTGGGCCAGCTGCAGTCCACGGCCCAGGTGCTGGCAGCGCCCTGAGCGGGCCGCCCGTCCAAGTTCACGCCGCCGGTCGCAGGCCCCGAATGGCGTTTGCCTTGGCGCTGCAGCGGATGCGGCCGTCCGCGTTCGGACGCAAGCGCTCGTGCAGCCGAACCGTCAAGCGTTCGACATCGGCCGGCGCCATCGTGGTCAGCCGAGGGGCCAGCCGCGGCCCGCTTTGGGCCACGCGCCAGAAAGTGTCGAAGTCGTCAAAGCTGCGCTGGACGTGGATTTCCTTTGTCTCGACCGCCACCAGCCCCGCCTCGGTCCACAGCGTGCGCATCGCGTCCATGCGCGAAGCGTCCGCGCGCGGTGGCCACAGCGGCGGCACGCCGAGTGCGGCCATCTCCTCCTGCAGCACGGCAAAAGGGAAACCGCCACCAAGAATGTCCCAGGCGTAGGCCGACACGCTGCCGCCCGGTTTGACCACTCGCGCCATCTCGGCCACGCCCCTGGCCGGCTCGGGCACGAAGAAGATGACCAGGGCCATCACTGCGGCGTCGAAGGCCGCGTTGGCAAAAGGCAGCGCCATCGCGCTGCCCTGCTGCAGCTGGACTGGCTGGCCGGCGAGGCGGCCGCGCGCATACAGCAGCTGTTCCTCCGATGGATCGAGGCCTTCGACCGCGCTCGGCGCGCAGCGCTGCAACAGCAGCTCGGTGAACGCACCGTTGCCGCAGCCCACGTCCAGCCAGCGCTGACCAGGCGCTGGCGCCAGCCACTGCAGGAACTGCTCGCCGGCCAGCCGGCTCCACTTGCCCATGAAATCCTCGTAGGCGGCCCCGTCGTCAAAGCGGATCTGCTGCTCGTCCATGGCATGTTCCGGGTGGGTTGGGATGGCTGGATTCTGAACCGCGCCCGCTCAGACGCGCTCGTGTCTTCGGGCTGGTCTGACAGGCTGACGCAGGAAGAACGGGGCCGCCAAGCGCGAGACAGCGGGGGAACTGCCATGCGTCTCTGCTTCAACCCTGTGGGCATTGGGGCCGAAATGGTGGGGATGTCCATGCCCGCCCCTGTCCAGCTGCTCGGTTTTCGCCTGCGCATCGCGCACACCCGGCAAGACCTGCTGGCGACCTGCAGCGTTCGCGCCGGGGCTTACGGCCGGCACCTGCCGCAGTTGCAGCAGTCCCTGCTCGCCCCGGACGACATGGACATCGACGAGCACAGCAGCGTGCTGCTGTGCGAGGAAAAGCGCAGCGGCACGCCGGTCGGCACGATGCGGCTGCAGCACAGTTTCGGTGGCCCGCTGCAGATCGAGCACAGCGTGGCCATGCCGGCCGAGGTGCTGGCCTGCCCGCGTGTGGAGCTGACCCGCTTCGCCGTGGCGCAGGGCGCGGATCCGCTGGTCAGGCTGGCGCTGATGAAGGCCGCGTTCCTGCACAGCCGAGCCGCTGGCGTGCAGCTGATGCTGCTGGGCGCGCGCAGCCCGGCGCTGGTTCGCCTCTACCAGCGGCTGCAGTGCAGCGAGCTGTTCGGCACCGGCGCCAGCTTCCCGCTGCAGCATGCAGGCGGCTTGCCGCACCGGGTGCTGATCAACGACCTGCGCAGCGTGGAGCAGCGCTGGCGCGCCGCCGGCCATGCCTGGCTGGGCTTCATGCTGGACACCTGGCACCCGGACATTGACCTCACCAGCGCCCGGCCGGCATCGGCCCCGGCAGACCGGGCACTGCCGCTGGCCGCCTGAACCGCGCCACCAGCGAGGCTTGCGCAGCCTTGCCTCAATCGTCCGCGTTCGGATCCAGTTCCGGGAACAGCACTTCGGTGAAACCGAGCTTGCGCAGGTCAGCCATGCGGGTCGGGTACAGGCGGCCGATCAGGTGGTCGACCTCGTGCTGCACCACGCGGGCGTGGAAGCCATCGGCCTCGCGGTCAATGGGCCGGCCCTGAGGGTCCAGGCCCTGGTAGCGGATGCGGCTGTGACGGGGCACCAGGCCGCGCAGGCCCGGCACCGACAGGCAGCCCTCCCAGCCCTCCTCCAGTTCGTCTGACAGCGGCGTGATGACCGGATTGATCAGCACCGTCTGCGGCACCACCGGCGCTTCGGGATAGCGCGGGTTGTGCTGGCCGGAGCCAAAGATCACCAGCTGCAGGTCCACACCGATCTGCGGCGCGGCCAGGCCGGCGCCATTGGCCGCGGCCATGGTGTCGAACATGTCGGCGATCAGCGCGTGCAGCTCGGGCGTGTCAAAGGCGGTGACGGGTTGGGCGATGCGCAGCAGACGCGCATCGCCCATCTTCAGGATGGGGTGGACAGCCATGGCAGGGATTCGGAACGAAAGAAGCCGGGGCGCCAAGCTTAAGGCCGAAAATGACGGCAACAGAATCGTTGACCCCTTGACTCTCTACCCGCTTCAGGGTTTCCAATCGCGGCTGCCTTGTTGCCCACTGAATTCCCTCCCTTCGTGACCAAGCTCATCGCGTTGCTGCTTGCCTTGCTGATACCGCTCCAGTTCGCCTGGGGCGCAGCCGCGACCTATTGCGAGCACGAAAGAGCGCCGCAATCGGGCGCGCACTTTGGGCACCATGCACATGAGCACCAGGGCAGCGCCGATCCGTCGGCGCAGGGCAAGCTCAGCGTCGACAACGATTGCAGCTTCTGCCATGCCGGCGCGCCCGCGCTGGTGGCACCGGCCCTGCAGGCGCTGGGCGCGGTGCCCCGCGAAAGCCTGGCCGAAGGCCCGGACACCGCCGGCTCTTCTGCCCTCGCAGAAGGACCAGACAGGCCACAGTGGCCCCGTCTCGCCTAGCCGGCGGGACGAAAGGACTGACCCCAAGCCATCCGTCTCGCCGAATCCCTGGAACCACCATGAGATTCGATGAGAACACTTCTATTGCCGCTCGGGCTGGCGGCGACTTTGCTCAGCCCCTTCCTGGCGCAGGCCCAGCCTGCGTCGCCCCTCACCCTTGAAAAAGCGCTGCAGCTTGCGAGTACGGGCAGCCCTGTCCTGTCCGCTGCGCAGCGCGAACTCGAAGCGTCGGACGGTGCGCTGCAGCAGGCAGGCGCCTTCCCCAACCCTGCGCTGAACGCCTCGGTCGAGGACACCCGGCGCGCCACGCGCACCACCACGGCCACGCTGGACTTCCCCATCGAGCTGGGCGGCAAGCGCCAGGCGCGGGTGACCGCGGCCGAGCGCAGTCAGGACCTGGCGCGGGCCGAACTCGGCAACGCCCAGGCGCAACTGCGCGCCACCGTCATTGCCAGCTACTTCTCGGTGCTGCTGGCCCAGGCACGCGTGCAGCTGGCCGGCGACTCGGCCGCGCTGGCCACCCGGGCCGCGGATGCGATTGCCAAGCGTGTGGCCGCCGGCAAGGTTTCGCCTGTGGACGAAACCCGGGCGCGTGTCGACCAGGCGAACGCGCAACTGGAGGCCGCCGAGGCGGTCGCCGAGCTGCAGGCCGCGCGCCACGGCCTGGCGGCCCTGTGGGGCGACGAGCAGCCCGGTTTCTCCGAAGTGACCGGCGATGCGAGCCAGCTGCCCAGCCCGGTGGCGCTGCGTGAGCTGCGGCAACAGCTCGACGCCTCGCCGGCGCTGCAGGCCAGCCGCATCGAAGCCAGCCGCAGGCAGGCGATGGTGGAAGTCGAGCGCAGCAAGGCCGTGCCCGACATCACGCTCAGCCTGGGCGCCAAGCGCGACAACGAACTCGGCCGCACGCAGGCGGTCATCGGCGTGTCGATTCCGCTGCCGCTGTTCGACCGCAACCAGGGCAGCGTGCTCGAAGCCGGCAGGCGCGCGCTGCAGGCCGAAGATGCGCACCGCGCCACGCGCCTGCGGCTGCTGGGCGAGCTGCAGCAAGCCACCAGCCAGCTCGCGCTGGCCCGCAGCTCGGTGCAGACGCTGCAGGACACCGTGCTGCCGGCCGCGCAACGCGCCTTCGACGCGGCAAGCCAGGGCTTCGAAGCCGGCAAGTTCGGCTTCATCGACGTGATCGATGCCCAGCGCGCGCTGCTGCAGGCCCGCAGCCGCTACCTGAACACGCTGTCCGGCGCCCACCAGGCCGCCGCGACCATCGACCGCCTGCTCGGTCGCTAAACGCATTCCTTCCCATCATGGCAATCACTTCCAGACAACGCGTCGCGATGGCGCTCCTCATCGTGCTGGGCCTGCTCGGCACCGGCGCGGTGCTGATGACGGCGCGACACACCAGCGGCGAAGAAGCCGAGCACGCCGCCGAATCGAAAGGCGAGCATGCCGACCCACACGAGGGACAACATGAAGGTCAGCACGAGGGTCAGCACAAGAAGACACACGAAGACAAACCTGGCAACAAGGACGCACACGCACCTGAAGCTCAAGCACATGGCGAGCATGAAGCGCACGAGGAGCACGAGGAAACGCGCGTCTCGCTGAGCGCCGAGCAGATCAAGGCCGCAGGCATCACGCTGCAGGCCGCCGGGCCGGGCCAGCTGCAGGCCAGCGCCCAGTTCCAGGGCGAGATCCGCTTCAATGACGACCGCACCTCCCACGTCGTGCCGCGCCTGGCCGGCGTGGTCGAGGCGGTGCACGCGGACCTCGGGCAGCAGGTGAAAAAAGGCGAGCTGCTGGCCACCGTTGCCAGCACCGCGCTGGCCGAGCAGCGCAGCGAATGGCTGACCGCGCAAAAGCGCCGCGACGCCGCACGCGTGAGCTTCGAGCGGGAGAAAAAGCTGTGGGAGGACAGGATCTCCGCCCAGCAGGATTTCCTGCAGGCGCAAAGCGCCTTGCAGGAGGCCGACATTGCCCTGCAGAACGCCGCGCAGAAACTGGCCGCGGTCGGTGCCACGGGCGCTTCGGTCGTGCTGAACCGCTTCGAGATCCGCGCGCCGTTTGCCGGCACCGTGGTGGAGAAGCACCTGAGCCTGGGCGAGGCGGTCAAGGAAGACGCCAGCATCTTCACCGTGTCCGACCTGAGCACCGTGTGGGCCGACTTCGCGGTGGCGCCCAAGGACTTGGGTACGGTGCGGGTGGGCCAGCGGGTCATCGTCTCCTCGACTGCATTCGACAGCAAGACCGAGGGCGTGATCGCCTACGTCGGCGCCCTGCTGGGTGAGCAGACCCGCACCGCCCGCGCCCGCGTGGCGCTGCGCAACCCTGGCGGCGCGTGGCGCCCGGGCCTGTTCGTCACCGTGGCGGTGCTGGGCGAGCAGCAGACGCTGCCGCTGGTGGTGAGTGCCGATGCGGTGCAGTCGGTCGAAGGGCAGAGCATGGTGTTCAAGGCAGTCGACGGCGGCTTCCAGGGCCAGCCTGTGAAGCTGGGCCGGTCGGATGGCCGCAGCGTCGAAGTGCTGGGCGGGCTGAAGGCCGGTGAACAGATCGCCTCGTCCAACACCTTTGTGTTGAAGGCCGAGCTGGGCAAGGGCTCGGCGGAACACGCACACTGAAGAAAGCGCATCCATGTTTGAACGCATCATCCGCTTCTGCATCGAGCAGCGCTGGCTGGTCATGCTGGCCGTGCTGGGCATGGCCGGGCTGGGCCTCTACAACTACACGCGCCTGCCGATCGACGCCGTGGTGGACATCTCCAATGTCCAGGTCGTCGTCAACACCGAGGCACCCGGCTACTCGCCGCTGGAGGCCGAGCAGCGCATCACCTACCCCGTCGAGACCGTGATGGCCGGCCTGCCCGGGCTGGCGCAGACCCGCTCGCTGTCACGCTACGGCCTGTCCCAGGTCACGGTGATCTTCCAGGACGGCACCGACATCTACTTCGCCCGCCAGCTGGTCAACCAGCGGCTGCAGGAAGCCAGGGAGCGCCTGCCGGCCGGCATCACGCCCAGTATGGGCCCGATCTCCACCGGCCTGGGCGAGATCTACCTGTGGACGGTGGAGGCCGCGCCTGGTGCGAAGAAGCCCGACGGCAGCGCCTACACGCCGACCGACCTGCGCGAGATCCAGGACTGGGTGGTCAAGCCGCAGTTGCGCAACGTGCCGGGTGTCACCGAGATCAACTCGATTGGCGGCTTCGAGAAGCAGTACGTGGTGGCACCGAACCTGGAGCGGCTGGGGGCTCACGGCCTGAGCCTGGCCGACGTGGTGGCGGCGCTGGAGAAGAACAATGCCAACGAGGGCGCGGGCTACATCGAGCGGCGCGGCGAGCAGTACCTGGTGCGCGCGCCGGGCCAGGTCGCGTCGATGCAGGACATCCGCGACATCATCGTCGGCAGCGCGCAGGGCCAGCCGGTTCGCGTGGGCGACGTGGCCGAGGTCGAAATCGGGCGCGAGCTGCGCACCGGTGCGGCCACCGAGGACGGCCAGGAGGTGGTGCTGGGCACCGTCTTCATGCTGATGGGCGAGAACAGCCGCAGCGTCTCGCGGGCGGTCGACAAGCAGATGAAGGCGATCAACCAGTCGCTGCCGGCCGGCGTGCGGGCGGTCACGGTGTATGACCGCACGGTGCTGGTCGACAAGGCCATCGCCACGGTGCAGAAGAACCTGCTCGAAGGCGCGGTGCTGGTGGTCGCGGTGCTGTTCCTCTTTCTCGGCAACATGCGCGCCGCGCTGATCACGGCGATGGTGATCCCGCTGTCCATGCTGTTCACCTTCAGCGGCATGGTCTCCTACCGCATCAGCGCCAACCTGATGAGCCTGGGCGCGCTGGATTTCGGCATCATCGTCGACGGGGCCGTGGTCATCATCGAAAACGCGGTGCGCCGGCTGTCCCACGCGCAGGCCCACCGAGGCCGGCCACTGACACGCTCGGAGCGCTTCCATGAAGTGTTTGCCGCGGCCAGGGAAGCCAGGCGGCCGCTGCTGTTCGGCCAGCTCATCATCATGGTGGTCTACGTGCCCATCCTGGCGCTCACCGGCGTGGAGGGCAAGATGTTCCACCCGATGGCCTTCACCGTGCTGCTGGCCTTGCTGGGCGCGATGCTGCTGTCCATCACCTTCGTGCCCGCGGCGATTGCGCTGTTCATCGGCCAGCGCGTGGCCGAAAAGGAGAACCGGCTGATGCTGTGGGCCAGGCGCCGCTACGAGCCCGCCCTGAAGGCCTCGCTGGCCAACGCGCCGGTGGTCGCCACCTTCGCCGCGGTCGCGGTGCTGTTCTCGGTGGCGGTGGGCACCCGGCTGGGCAGCGAGTTCGTGCCCAACCTGAACGAGGGTGACTTCGCGATCCAGGCGCTGCGCATTCCCGGCACCAGCCTGACGCAATCGGTCGCCATGCAGCAGCAGCTGGAGCGCCGCCTGAAGGCTCGCTTCCCCGAGATAGAGCGCATCTTCGCGCGCACCGGCACCGCAGAGATTGCCGCCGACCCGATGCCGCCCAACATCTCCGACGGCTACATCATGCTCAAGCCCATGGACCAGTGGCCCGCACCGCGCAAGACGCGCGACGAGCTGCTGGCCGCGATCCGCGAAGAAGCGGCCCTGGTGCCGGGCAACGCCTACGAGTTCTCGCAGCCCATCCAGCTGCGCTTCAACGAGCTGATCTCCGGCGTGCGCTCGGACGTGGCGGTGAAGCTGTTTGGCGACGACAACGAGGTGCTGAACACCACCGCCGCCCAGATCGCCGAGCGGCTGGGCCAGGTGCCCGGCGCCACCGAGGTCAAGGTCGAGCAGACCAGCGGCCTGCCGATGCTCTCGGTCAACATCGACCGGGCCAAGGCCACCCGCTACGGGCTGAACATGAACGAGGTTCAGGCCACCGTGGCCACCGCCATCGGCGGCCGCGAGGCCGGCACCTTCTTCCAGGGCGACCGACGCTTCGACATCCTGGTGCGCCTGCCCGAGGCCGTGCGGCAGGACATCGACGCGCTGCGCCGCCTGCCCATCGCCTTGCCCAGGGGCAGCGGGCCGACGGCCTATGTGCCGCTGGGAGAACTCGCCACGCTGGAGCTGACGCCAGGCCCGAACCAGATCTCCCGCGAAGACGGCAAGCGCCGCGTGGTCGTCAGCGCCAACGTCACCGGGCGCGACCTCGGCTCCTTCGTCAGCGATGCCCAGGCCGCCATCGCCTCCGTCAAGGTGCCAGCCGGCTACTGGACGGCCTGGGGCGGCACCTTCGAGCAGCTGGCCTCGGCCACCCAGCGGCTGCAGCTGGTCGTGCCGCTGGCCTTGCTGATGGTGTTCGTGCTGCTGTTCACGATGTTCGGCAACGTCAAGGACGGGCTGCTGGTGTTCACCGGCATTCCGTTTGCGCTCACCGGCGGCGTGCTGGCGCTGTGGCTGCGCGACATCCCGCTGTCCATCTCGGCCGCGGTGGGCTTCATCGCGCTGTGCGGCGTGGCGGTGCTGAACGGCCTGGTGATGCTGTCCTTCATCCGCGGCCTGCGCGAAGAAGGCAGGAACCTGGACGACGCGATCTGGGAAGGCGCGCTGACACGGCTGCGGCCGGTCCTGATGACCGCCATGGTGGCCTCGCTGGGCTTCGTGCCGATGGCGCTGGCCACCGGCACCGGTGCGGAGGTGCAGCGCCCGCTGGCCACGGTGGTCATCGGCGGTATCCTGTCGTCCACGCTGCTGACCCTGCTGGTGCTGCCGGTGCTGTACCGCTGGGCGCACAGGCGCGATGAAGACGAGGTGCCGGCAGCCGCCGCCGTGCCGGCCTGATCCCGCGCCACCCCAGGTTTCCCATGTCCCTGCGACCCGCCCTCCCCGCGCTCACCGCGGCCTTGTTGTTCGGCGCCAGCACGCCGCTGGCCAAGTGGCTGGGCGGCGACATGTCGCCGCTGCTGCTGGCGGGCCTGCTGTACCTGGGCAGCGGCATCGGCCTGGCGGCATGGCTGCTGCTGCGGCAGTGGCGGGCCGGCGCTGGCGGCGCCCCCGCCCACCAGGCCTCGCTGCGCATCCCGCGCAACGAGCTCAGCTGGCTGCTGGGCGCCATTGCCTTTGGCGGCATGCTGGGGCCGGCCTTGTTGATGACGGGACTGGCCCAGGCCCGCGCCGCCTCGGCCTCGCTGCTGCTGAATGTCGAAGGCGTGCTGACGGCCGTCATCGCCTGGCTGGTCTTCAAGGAAAACGCCGACCGCCAGATCGTGCTGGGCATGGTCGCCATCGTCATCGGCGGCCTGCTGCTGTCGTGGGAACCGGGCGCGGCCTCGGTCTCCACCGGCGCCTTGTTCATCCTCGGCGCCTGCCTGTGCTGGGCCATCGACAACAACCTGACGCGCAAGGTCTCGAACAACGATGCCATGCTGGTCGCCTGCCTCAAGGGCCTGCTGGCAGGCGGCTGCAACACCGCGCTGGCACTGGCCAGCGGTGCGGCACTGCCGCCCTGGACTTCCGTCGGCCTGAGCCTGCTGATCGGCTTCTTCGGCTACGGGCTCAGCCTGACACTTTTCGTGGTCGCCCTGCGCACGCTGGGCACCGCGCGCACCGGCGCATATTTTTCAGTGGCACCGCTTTTTGGCGTGCTGCTGTCGTTGGCGATCTGGCCGGCCATCCCGCCCCCGCTCTTCGGGCTGGCGGCCGGCTTGATGGCGCTTGGCGTGTGGCTGCACGTGCGCGAGCGCCACGAGCACCCGCACACCCATGAGCCGCTGGTGCACGCCCACGCGCATGCCCATGACGCGCACCACCAACATGCGCACGACTTCGCCTGGGACGGCACAGAGCCCCACCGGCACTTGCACCGACACGAGCCGCTGACGCACAAGCACCCGCACCATCCGGACATCCACCACCGGCACTCGCATGCAGCCACGCCGCCCGGGCACGAAACCTGAGCAGCCCGCGCAGCGGATCAGCCCGCAGCCAGCCTCGGTGCGCCTGGCGACTCCAGCTGCTGCAGCGGGCATTGCCACCAGCCCACGTCGTGCCACACGCCATGCTTGAAACCCACCTTGCGGTAGACGCCAATGAGTTCAAAACCCACCGATTCATGCAGCGCCACGCTGGCCGCGTTGGGCAATGCAATGCCAGCAAAGGCCTGGCAATGGCCCAGGTCGACCAGCACCCGCTTCAAGGTCGTGTAGAGCTGCTTGCCCACACCTTGTCCCCGCACATCGGCCCGGACGTAGGCCGTGGTGTCGACCGACCACTGGTAAGCCGCCCGCTCCCGGTGCCTGCTCGCGTAGACATAGCCGCTCACCCGGCCGGCCTCATCCTCACTGACCAGCCAGGGCAGCGCCTGCAAGGTGGCGCTGATGCGCGCCCGCATCTCCTCCACCGTCGGCGGCACCAGCTCGAACGAGATGCAGGTCTCCTGCACGATGGGGGCATAGATGGCGGCGATGGCCGGTGCATCGTCTGGCGTTGCAATGCGGATGGCGGTGATCGTGGGGTCCATGGCAATCATCGGCCGGGCTAGGATCGCCGGCAGGTAGTACGAGGAGGCCCAGGCCAGTGTGTCTGGGCCAATCCCAGCGCCGCGACTTCCGCCGGCCTGGCACCAGGGCCTTCGTGGGCTGCTTCAGCCACAGCAGCGGCGCGCGCTCGGTGCCCCGGCCGGCGCCGTGGCGGACGCCGCTGCGGGCTCCGGCTTGGGCCCGCAGCCGGAAGACGCGCAGCCCTTGGTGGGTGCGATCGGTGCAGCCGGTGTCGTCAATGTCATCGATGCCGTCGGTGTCACCGCAGCAGCCAACGCGATGGACGGGCTGGCCACTGGCGCAGGACCGCAGCAGCCGCCGGAGAGCGCAGCGCCTGACTTCACCCCAAAGTCGGACGAGCACACCCCTGTCTCCGGCAGGTCCAACTCGACCCGGTCCGCAGCAGGCAGGTCGCTGGCGATGGCGGCCACCACCGAACGCACCTGCTCGAAACCGGTGGCCATCAAGAAGGTGGGCGCACGGCCATAGCTCTTGACCCCCACCGTGTAGAAGTCCGCCTCAGGGTGGGCCAGCTCACGGTGCCCATGCGGCCGGACGGTTCCGCAGCTGTGCAGGTTCGGGTCGATCAGCGGGCCCAGCGCCTGGGTGGACTCGAGCCAAGGGTCCAGCTGAAGTCGCAACTCGCGCGTGATGTTCAAGTCGGGCCGCTGGCCGGTCGCGCAGACGATCTCGTCGAGGCCCTCGATGCGCACCGGCTGCTGCTGCAGGTCCAGGCCCTCGACTGTGAGTTGCGCGCCAGCCCGCCGGATGGCCGTGATGCGCACCCCACTATGGAAGGCCAGCACACCGCTCTCGCGCAGGCGACGCAGCGCCGCACCCAGCTCGCCGCGTGCCGGCAGCGCATCTGCCACGCCGCCGCCGTAGACCCGCTGCGGCACTGTCGAGCGCACCGCCCAGGCCAGCCGCGTCGTCGGCGAAGCCTTGGCCAGCGCGGCCAGGTCCAGCAGCGCATTGGCCGCGGAATGGCCCGCACCCACCACCAGCGTGCGCTTGCCTTCGTACCGGGTACGGTCCCGGCCCAGCACGTCGGGAATGCCGTAGAAGATCTGGCCGCTGGCCTCGCCTTCGCCATCGGCCGCCAGGCCGTTGCCTCCCAGCGGGTTCGGGGTGGCCCAGGTGCCAGTGGCGTCGATCACCGCGCGAGCCCGGAACTGCACAGCCTGCCCGCTTCTCAGCGCATGGATCACGAACGGTGCCTGCGCCCGGCCGTCGCTCCTGACCTTGTCGAAACCCTCGCGGCTGATGGCCGTGACACGGGTGCCCAGTTGCAGCGCCGCCTGCACCTGCGGCAACGCGGCGAAGGGCTGCAGCACCTGCTCGACCACTTCGCGGGACAACGGCAGGCCTGCGGGCGCCGGCGCTTGCCAACCCGTCGCGGCCAGCGCCCGGGCCACCGCTTCGTCCACATTGAAGCGCCATGGCGAGAAAAGGCGCACATGCCCGTGAGCCAGCAGGTTCTGTCCCACTCGGTCCCCGGCTTCCAGCACGACCACCCGCAGCCCGCGCTCCTGCAGCCGCGCCACCGCGGCCAGGCCAACCGGCCCGGCCCCCAGCACCGCCACCGGCAAGCCGTCCAGCGAGGCTGGCTTGGTCGCCTGCGCCTGCAGCGGCAGGCTCATGAATGCCGCACACGCTGGGCAGGCGCCCTGCAGCTCCTGCGACGCCTTCAGTGCTGCCGGGGCCTGGTCGAGCTTGCTGCGCTTGAAGCCGAAAGCGGCGAAGTATTCCGGCGCGGTGACCGTCAGCAGGTACAGCGTACCGATGCCGCGGCTGCGCGCTTCGAGGATGAGCCGTTCAACCAACTGGCGGCCGATGCCCTGCTGCTGCAGACCCGGCGCCACGGCGACCGAGCGCATGAGCGCCACGTGCCCATAGACCTCTGCGCCGGCGCAGCCGATGACTTCGCCGTTGACCGTGGCCAGCAGGCAGGTGCCCAGGTGGTCGCGGGCACCGTCCAGCGGCAGCTTGTTGGCCAGCAGCAGCGCCTCGACGGCAGGCCAGTCGGCGGCCGTGGCCTGCCGCAGGAGGATGGGTGACGTCAGCAACATGATTGGGAGTCCTTGACCGGTTCGGCCCCGGCTTCGCTGGCAGGCAGGCAACACATCGCCGCCTGGTCCGCGCGCAGGGCCTTCATCAACAGCAACAGGGAGCGCTCGACTTGGCGGCGGTCGCGCTCGCTCAGCGATGACAGCAACTGCGCGGCGTGGGCGTCGAGCGTCTGGTTCAGCTCAAGCACAGTGCGTTTGCCTTCGGCGGTGAGCGTGACGAGCCAGCTCCTTGCGTCGGACGGGTTCGGCTCCTTGGTCACCAAGCCACGCCTGGCCATGGCCTCCACCGCACGCGACACCCAGCTCTTCTCCAAGCTGACCCGCGTGCCCAGTTCGGCCAGCGGCAAGGGGCCGGTGCGTCCCAGCTCGGTCAGCAGGTGACACTGCGTGCTGGTGGTGCGACAACAGTCGGCCACGACCCGCTGCGCCCGCGTGTACATGCGGGCAACCTCTCGCAGCAGGCCGCCGTGATTGGCCGTCGTGACCGCCGCCTGGGTGACCGGAGCGCCGTCCTGCACGTCTGTGCGCATCTCGTTGTGAATAGCAACCATGCAGGCGCACGGTAGACCTCATGATTTTGGTTGTCAACAGCAACTACTTGGTGGGAGAAAACGGGGCCGGGCCCCGTGAACTGCAGGTGCTCAGATCGCGCGCTGGTTCACCCGCTTGCTTAGGGCCTCGGCGCTCTCCTTGCGCTCGCTGTAGCGGTCGACCAGGTAAGGGCCCAGGTCGCGCGTGAGCAGGGTGAACTTGAACAGCTCTTCCATCACGTCCACCACGCGGTCGTAGAAGGCCGAGGGCTTCATGCGGTCGTGTGCGTCGAACTCGGCAAAGGCCTTGGCCACCGAGGACTGGTTCGGGATGGTCAGCATGCGCATCCAGCGGCCCAGCACGCGCATCTGGTTCACGGCGTTGAAGGACTGGCTGCCGCCGGAAACTTCCATCACCGCCAGCGTCTTGCCCTGCGTCGGCCGCACCGCACCAACCGACAGCGGGATCCAGTCGATCTGCGCCTTCATGATGCCGGTCATCGCGCCGTGGCGCTCCGGTGAAGTCCAGACCATGCCTTCGGACCATGCGGCGAGTTCGCGCAGCTCCTGGACCTTGGGGTGGCTGTCCGGCGCGCCATCGGGCAGCGGCAGGCCGGCCGGGTCGAAGATGCGGACCTCGCCACCCATCGCTTCGAGCAGGCGGGCCGCCTCATGGGTCAGCAGCCGGCTGAACGAACGCTCGCGCAGCGAGCCATAAAGCATCAGGAAGCGCGGCCGGTGGCGTGAAGGTTGCGGCACCACCAGGCGCTCCTGGGTCGGCACATCGAAGAAACCTGCATCCAGTGCAGGGAATACGCCTTGCGTGCCTTCGGGAATCGCGCTCATGCCGGTGCACCTTTTTCATACCAGGCCTGGCTGCGGTTGACGATGGCGACCACTGCCAGCATCACTGGCACCTCGATCAGCACGCCGACCACGGTGGCCAGCGCCGCGCCCGACTGGAAACCAAACAGGCTAATGGCGGTGGCCACGGCCAGCTCGAAAAAGTTGCTGGCGCCTATCAACGCCGACGGCCCGGCGACACAGTGCTGCACCCCCAGCCTGCGGTTGAGCAGGTACGCCAGGCCGGAGTTGAAGATCACCTGGATCAGGATGGGTACCGCCAGCAGCGCAATCACCAGCGGCTGATCCAGGATGGCCTGGCCCTGGAAGGCGAACAGCAGCACCAGGGTCAGCAACAGTGCGCTGATGGAGAACGGACCCAACCTGGACGCAACCGCCTGGAAGTACGCCGTGCCCTTGGCCAGCAGCGCCTTGCGCCAGAGCTGGGACAGCACCACCGGCACGATGATGTACAGGCCCACCGAGGTGAGCAGCGTGTCCCAGGGCACGGTGATGGACGACAGGCCCAGCAGCAGCGCAACGATGGGCGCAAAAGCCACCACCATGATGGCGTCGTTCAAGGCCACCTGCGACAGCGTGAAGTACGGGTCGCCTTTGCAGAGCTGGCTCCAGACGAAGACCATCGCGGTGCAGGGTGCGGCGGCCAGCAGGATCAGGCCGGCAACATAGCTGTCGAGCTGGTCGGCAGGCAGCCAGGCCGCGAATGCATGGCGCACGAACAGCCAGCCCAGCAAGGCCATCGAAAACGGCTTCACAGCCCAGTTGATGAACAGCGTGACGCCAATGCCGCGGGCATGGGCCTTGACCTGGCCGAGCGCCGAGAAGTCGATCTTCAGCAGCATCGGGATGATCATGACCCAGATCAGCAGACCCACAGGCAGGTTGACCTGGGCCACTTCCATCGCTGCAATGGCCTTGAACGCGCCCGGCAACCATTGCCCCAGCGCAACGCCCGCCACGATGCACAGCGCAACCCAGACGGTCAGGTAGCGCTCAAAAAAGGAGATGGCCGATGCGGCCTTGGGCGCTGCTGCGCCGGAGAGTTGGCTTGCGCTCATGGTCAGCTGGCCGAAATGGCGTTCAGGGCGGCCCGGAGTTCGGCCTTGTCCAAGGTTTCAAGAGGCAGTTGCAGCAACTGCAGCATGCGGTAGCCAATGGCCTGGCGGGTCAGCTCGAAGGCCAGCCGCTTGCCGGCGTCGCCGCCCTGTGCATTCGACGGGTCCGCATAGCCCCAGTGCACCTTCACCGGTTGGCCGCCATCGGCATTCGCGCCAAAGAAGACGGGGCACTGCTCGGCCGCGGCGCTGTCGCAAACGGTGATGACGATGGACAGCGGCGGCGACTCGGGCGAGGTGAACTCGTCCCAGCTCTTGCTGCGGTAGCCGGTCACGTCCACACCTGCGTGGGTCAGCGCTTCGAGGGCAAAGGGATTGAGGCGACCGCTGGGCGCACTGCCGGCGCTGAAGGCCCTCACATCCTTGCCGAGCCTGGCAGCCCAGTGGTTCAGCATGCCCTCGCTCAGCACGCTGCGGGCCGAGTTGTGGGTGCAGAGGATCAGCACGTTGACGGTCATGGTCGGCAGGTTCAAGAAATGAAGTCAGCAACTGCAGGCAGCCGAGGCATCGGCACCATTGGCGCCACAGGCCTCGCCCTGGCAGCAGTTCTCGGTCAGGAAGGCCAGCAGCGCATTCATGTGGGCGTAGGCCGCCCGGTAGATCAGGTTGCGGCTGGCGCGCTCCTGGGTCACCAGGCCGGCCTGCAGCAGTTCCTTCAGGTGGAAGGACAGCGTGGCGGCCGGAATCTCCAGGCCTTGCTGCATCGCGCCAGGCGTCATGCCGGCATCGCCCACCACCACCAGCGCACGAAAGATACGCAGCCGCATCGGCTGGGCCAGCGCGGCGAGGGACTTGACGGCCATCTCTTCTTCCATGTTTCCACTTTAATGGAAATAATGGAATTCAGCCAGCCCCGCGCCGGCGCTGTTGGCAAACAGGGCAGCGGGTCAGGCGCCGGCGGGCGCCAGCGCGATGGCGTTCTGGCGATGCTTCACCGCAGTCCAGATCCGCCAGACATACAGCGCACCGATGACCCCCTCGAAAAACGCACCGACGACCCAGCAGATCGGCAGGAAGTCGGCGTTGCCGTCCCGCCCCAGCGTCATGAAGTAGATCGTCGGGATGCTGAAGGCCCACATCAGCACCAGGCGGGTGGCAAAGAGGAACCTTGTCAGGCCGAAGGCCTCCAGCACGGCGGCGCCTGTCATCGAGAAGGTGAAGGCCAGTGCATACAGCCAGAGCACCTGGGCCGTGCCGACCGCCGCGCTGCGGATCGCTTCAGGCTTGTGGCTGAGGCCGAAAGGGTTCAGCAGCTGTTCCGGCATGGTGATCTCGAAGAGCGCCACCACCGCCACATAGGCCAGCTCGATCACCCAGGTCACGAAGATGATCCTGGGCACCTGCGAAAAGTCGTTCGCGCCGATGGCATTGCCGCACAGCACGCTGCAGCCGATGCCCAGCCCGATCAGCGGCACGATGCCGATGTAGTTGACCGTGAGGTTGACGTTGTTGGCCGCCAGCGCAATCGCGCCCAGGCCGGCGATCATCCAGATGAAGGCCGCGTTGCCGAGGTTGTCGACACCGGCAGAGACCCCGAGCGGCAGTCCCCGCCGGACCCGCAGCATCATGTCGGCCACCACGGTCGCCCCGCGCTTGAAGACGCGTTGCGTGAGCTGGTGCCAGACCTCCTGCGGCAACCGGGACAAGTAGAAGACCAGCATCGCCGAGGTGCCGAACAAGGTGCCGATGGCCGAGCCACGCATGCCAAGCTCGGGCAGCCCGAATTTGCCGAACACCAGGCCAACCGTCATGAACAGTTCCACGACCTGCCCGATCAGGCCGGCAATCAGCGTGACCCGCGTCTGGCCAATGCCGCTGAAATAGGACGACAGCGACATGTTCAAGGTCATGACGCTGCCGAAATACGCAGCCCAATACAGGAACTGCGATTCAAGCGCCGTGATGGCGGCCGGCCGGTTGCTCAAGCGGGGAATCAGCTCGATCACCGGCGCCAGCAGCACCAGGACCGCGGCCAGCACGGCCGCGACCACCATGCCGACCGCCGCCTGGTACGCCGCCTCGTCCCGCCCTGATCGGCCGAAGGCCTGGGCGACGCAGGACCTCGAAAAGCCGGCGAAGGCGGTGAAGAAGCCGACGATGGCCATGGCCGTGTAGATCGCGGGCCCGGACGCGGCCAGCGTGTCGTCCGAATACCGCGCCAGGCAGATGCGGTCGACCAGCATCATGATCAGGTTGCCGACCATCGAGCCCATCAAGGGCACGGAAACCTGCAGCACGCGCCTGGCAATGCCGAAGTCGAAACGCATGGGGTTGGAATTCATCAATGCCTCAACTCACCGGGCGCGCAGCTTCAGCCGCACTGGCACCGCACTCGGGCCGACGAAGAAATTCAACAGCTGCTCGACCGGCGGTGCGTCCCGGTCCGGCACCAGTTCGAAGTTGTGCACCAGCATCGCCAGTACCATCTTGATCTCGGTCAGCGCGAGGAAGCGGCCAGGGCACAGGCGGGGGCCGGCGCCGAAGGGGAAGACCTTGCGCGAAGGGTCTTCCTCCCGCGAAGGCTTGCCATCGAAGATCCAGCGCTCCGGGCGAAACAGCTCGTGCTGCGGGAAGTGCACCTCGTCCTGGCTGGCCCCGGTGTTGGCGACAAAGATCACCGTGTCTTTCGGCACGAAGGTGTCGGCCACGACGCAGTCGGCGTTGCTGGCAAAGCCCATGAACGGCGCCACCGCCCGCAGCCGCTGGGTCTCGCTGTGGGCCGCTTCGAGATACGGCAGTTGCTTCAGCCATTCCCATTCGCGGGCGACCGGCGCGTCGCCGAGCACCGCGTCCACTTCGGCGGCCAGCGTGGCGGCCGCCTCGGGGTTCTGCGCCAGCAGGTTGATCATCCACGCCATCGAGTTGGCGGTGGTGTCTTCGCCGCCGATCACGCTCATGATGGCATTGCTGATCAGTTCCTGGTCGGTGAAGCCGGACTCGGGGTTCTCGCTCGCCGCGATCATCGCCTCCAGCATGTTGCCGGGCTTCTGGCGCAGCTGCGGCTGCTGCGCCATGCGCTCGCGCGCGTCCTGCACGAAGCCGATGACGGCCTTCTCGATGTCGTCCGCCGACTTGTCGGCCGCGCGGTCCACCGGCAGCTTGAAGTGGCGCCAATAAGGCAGCAGCGTGGCGTTGCGGGCGCCCAGGCGTTGGAAGATGTTGTCGATGTCGCGCTGCACCTGGTTGCCGTCGTCGTTGACGGCGTCGATGTCCTGCCCCATCGCAATGGCCACGATCACATCGAGGGCCATCGCCTTCAGGTCGCGATGCAGGTCGATGCGCCGGCCCTCCGCCACTGCTGTCTTCCAGCGCAGCAGCACCCGCTTGGTGATGGCCACCATCGTCGGAAAGAAGTTGCGCACGACCTCGGCGTTCAGCCCGCCCATGACCAGCCTGCGCTGCTTGCGCCAGTCGTCGCCTTCGGCGGTGATGACGCCAGCGATCTTCAGCTCGCCCATGCTGGTCTTGAGGTTGGAGGTGCGCCGGAAGCCGTCCGGGCGGTCACGCAGCAGGCCCTCCACGGCTGCGGGCTCGGAGAGCACCATCAGCTGGTGGCCCATCACATCCAGCCGGAAGACGGGACCGAACTCGCGAATCCAGTCCGCCAGCGTCAGGTGGAACTGGCGCCCGCTGAGCTTGAGCAGGCTGCCGACCAGCGGCAAGCCCTTGGGGGCGGGCAGGTCGGCGATGGTGCGCGAGAACTCGAATGTCCCCATGCGTTTGGCATCCAGAGGGGGCGCTGAGGTGTTGGCGTCCATGCTGTCTTTCGGCTATTTGTTGGCGAACGAAATGTGGGCGGCAGCATGCAAAGGCCCGCTGCTCGCCCCACGGTGGAGGCTGGCCGAGATCTCGCGCGCCAGCTTCTCGATGTGTGGCGGCTTCACGATCGTGTAATGGCTGCCACCGATGGCCATCACCCGCAGGCGCTTGCCGAGCAAGGCGGCCCAGCCGAGCGTGAGGTCCTCGCCTTCGCGCCGCGCGGCGGCGAAGAAGCTCACCGGCGCCGCAATCAGCGGTGGCCGGTAGGCGTCGGCCGCCTTGGCACCGGCCACGTACAGCGCCACGATGCGCTTCACCTGCGCCGCATCGAGCTGCGTCGGCAGCAGCTGCTCGCGTTGGCACACCTGGATGATGGCGTCCAGTTGCCCGGCGCTCGCCAGCTGTGTGACCTCGTCGTAGACGGGATGCTGGCTCGCGTCGACCCACTCGGGGTGCAGGTCGATGACCCAGTGCAGCAGGGCGCTGCATTCGTCGACCTCGCGGGCCGCCTCGCCCGGCTCGCTGGCCAGCGGGCAGCCGCTGTCGATCATGCCCACGAAGGCCACCGTCTCCCCTGCGCCAAGCAGCTGGTGCGCGATCTCGTAGGCGATCATGCCACCCAGGGACCAGCCCGCGAGCTGGTAGGGCCCGCTTGCCTGGACCTGGCGGATGGCACCGAGGTAGGCACGCGCCATCTCGGCGATGCTGGCATGCGGCTTCTCGCCACTGGCAAAGCCGCTGGCGGCCAAGGCGTACACGGGCTGATCCGGGGCCAGGTGTCGCGACAGGTCGAACGCATACTGCACTTCGCCGCCAATTGGATGGATCAGGAACAGCGGCGTGGCGTCCCCGCGGGTGCGGATCCGGACCAGGTTCGGATGCCTGGCGGCCGTCGCATGCGAATCGATGAACTTCGCCAGGGTCGCCAGCGACGGGTGGGCAAAGAGGTCTCTCAAAACCATCCCGTTGACGCCGCGATCGCGCAGCTTTGCCACCATTTGCGTGGCCAGCAGCGAGTGGCCACCGAGCAGGAAGAAGTCGTCCTCGGCCCCCACCTTGTCGATCTGCAGCAGCTCGGCCCAGACCTCCGCGATGGCCTGTTCGGTCGGCGTGCGCGGCGGCATGTATGCGGCCTGGCTTTGCGCCATCTCAGGCACCGGCAAGGCTTTGCGATCGACCTTGCCGTTGGGGGTCAGCGGCAACACGTCCAACATCACGTAGGCGCTCGGCAGCATGAAGCTGGCCAGTTCCTCCGCCAGTTCGGCACGCAGGGCGTCCTCGTCCAGCGGGTGCCCGGCATGTGGCACCACGTAGGCCACCAGCCGCTTGTCGCCGCCAGGCGCCTCATGCGCCAGCACCACCGCCTCCCGGATGCCGTGGGCCGCAGCCAGCTTGGCCTCGATTTCGCCCAGCTCGATCCGGAAGCCGCGGATCTTGACCTGGAAGTCATTGCGTCCCAGGTACTCGATCTCGCCGCCCGGCAGGTACCTGGCGAGGTCGCCGGTCTTGTACAGCCTGCCGCCCGGCGAGCGGCCGAAGGGGTCGGCGATGAAGCGTTCCGCCGTCAGCTCTGGTTGGTTCAGGTAGCCGCGGGCGACGCCGGCACCGCCGATGTGGATCTCGCCTGCCACGCCAACCGGTACCGGCTGCAAACGGCTGTCGAGGATGTAGACCTGGGTGTTGGCCGCCGGGCGGCCGATCGGGATCTCACCCGGCGGCAAGGCCTGGCGAGCGTCCATCTTCCAGGCCGTGGCGTACACCGTCGCCTCGGTCGGGCCATAGGTGTTGAGCCAGGCCGTGCCTGCCTGCACTGCGCGCCGCCACGGACCGAGGTGGCGGCGCTCCGCCTTCTCGCCGCCCACCACGACCAGGCGCAGCGCGCCGGGTTCAGCGCCGCTCGCGGGCGCTGCGTTCTGCGCCCACTGTTGCCAGAAGGCAGTCGGCAGCTCGGCCACGGTGATGCCCATGTCGGCGATGAAGTTCAGGAAGACCTCGTCTGGCGCGACCAGGTCGGCCGGCCGCAGCACCAGGGTGGCGCCCACCGTCAGCGCGGGAAAGATCTCCTCGACCGACGCGTCGAACGCGACCGAGGCGAACTGCAGCACACGGTCCTCTTCAGAGAGCGCGCACAGGCGCACATGGCCCTGGATCAGGTTGACCACCGACGCATGCTCGACCATCACGCCCTTGGGTTGCCCGGTCGAGCCCGAGGTGTAGATCACATAGGCGAGGCGGCGCCCCGCCGACCCATCGGCTTCAAGCTCGGGGTTGACGCCCGCCTGATGAGCCCAGTGCTGTGCGTCCGCCTGAAGGTCCAGGTTGGGTATGCCCTGCGCCTGCAAGGTCGCCGCCAGGCGCGAACGGGTGGCCTGGCGCAGGCAGGTCAGCACCGCCACCGGCGCGCTGTCGTGCAGCATGTGGGACAGGCGGTCCGCCGGATAGGCTGGATCGAGCGGCACGTAGGCGCCGCCTGCCTTGAGCGTCGCCAGCAAGGCCATCACCATCTCCACGCCACGTTCCGCGCAGATCGCGACACGCGACTCGGGCCCAACGCCCAGCACCATCAAATGGTGCGCCAGCCGGTTGGCCTGTGCGTTCAGCTCGGCGTAGCTGAGCGAGCGGCCCTCATGGACGACGGCCACCTTGTGCGGCGTGCGCGCCACCTGCGCCTCGAACAGCTGCTGGGCCTGCGTGAATTGCGGGTCCACGCCGGGGAACGCCGTGGCGGTGTCGTTCCATTCGGCCAGCATGCGCTGGCGCTCGCCGCTGCCCAGCAGGTCCAGCTCGCCAACCGGCGTGTCGGGATCGGTCACGATGGCCTGCAGCAGGCGCGTGAAGTGGCCGGCCAGGCGCGCGATCGTGCTGGCGTCGAACAGGTCGGTGCTGTATTCGAAGTCGCCATGCAACCCGTCTGCACTTTCGGTCAGGGTCAGGGTCAGATCGAACTTGGCGGTGACGACGGGGCCGGCAACAAACGACATCGACAGGTCCGGCATTTCCGGCCGGGCCATGGGCGCGTTCTGAAGGGCCAGCATCACCTGGAACAGCGGCGTGTGACGGGCATGCCGGCCGGGCTGCAAGGCCTCCACCACCTGCTCGAAGGGCACATCCTGGTTCGCGTAGGCATCCAGCGTGTGGCCCCTCACCTGCGCCAGCAGTGCTGTGAATCCCAGGCTGAGGTCGACCTGCGTGCGAATCACCAGCGTGTTGACGAACAGGCCGATCAAGCCCTCGATCTCGGTGCGGTTGCGGTTGGCGATGGGCGTGCCGATGCAGATGTCGATCTGCCCCGCGTAGCGCGCCAGCAGGACGTTGAAGGCCGCGCACAGGGTCATGAACAAGGTGCTCTGCGTCTTCCTGCTGAGCGCCCGCAGCCTGGCAGAGAGCTCCGCGGGCAGCGCATACGGCAAGGAGGCGCCGTCTTGGCGCTGCACAGGCGGGCGCGGCCGGTCAGTGGGCAAATCCAGCAGCGCGGGCGCCCCATTCAGGCGCTGCTGCCAGTAGCCCAGTTGCCGCGCCAGGCGTTCGCCGCTCAGCCACTGCCGCTGCCGGGCGGCAAAGTCGACGTAGCGCATGGGCAGCTCGGGCAGCGCCAGCGGCAGCCCCGCGGCGTGGCTCGCATAGAGCGCACCGAATTCCCGCACCAGGATGCCGATGGACCAGCCGTCGAAGACGATGTGATGCACGGTCAGCAGCAGCAGATGCTGCTCGTCGCCGAGCTGCAGCAGGCCACCCCGGATCAGCGGGCCTGTCGTCAGGTCAAAAGGCAGCTGCGCTTCGGCCAGCATGCGCGCGGCCACTGCTGCGTCGCGCGCCTGCTGCATCGAGTGGCGCAGGTCATCGAACGGGAGCGCCAGGTCCACTCGCTGCAACAGCCGCAGCACCGGTGTGCCGCCGGCGCTCTGGAAACAGGCGCGCAGCGCGTCGTGGCGACACACGAGGTCGTTCAGCGCCGCGTGCAGCGCGGGCCGGTTCAGCTTGCCTTCGAGACGGAACGCGATCGGGACGTTGTAGGTGGCACTCGGGCCCTCCAGCTGATCCAGGAACCACAGGCGCTGCTGGGCCAGCGAAGGCGGGAAGGCTTGTGCTGGCAACTCGGCCGGCAAGCCCAGGGCGGCCGGCGTCTGCGTCGCTTCCGGTGACTCGGCCCCCGCGGGCGCGAGGATGGCGGCCAGGTCCGCCAGCACCGGCGTCTCGAAGACGGTGCGCAGCGAAATGGCGGTGCCGAATTTCGCCCCCAGGCGCGACATCAACTGCGTGGCCAGCAACGAATGGCCGCCAAGCGCAAAGAAGTCGTCGTGCACACCCACCTTGTCGACCTGCAGCAGCTCGGCCCAGACTTCGGCCACGGCCTGTTCGGCCGCCGTGCGAGGCGCCAGGTATTCGGCCTCGCCCTGTGACATGTCCGGTGCGGGCAGCGCCTTGCGGTCCACCTTGCCATTGGCCGTCAGCGGCATCGCCGCCAGGCTCACGAAGTGGCTGGGCAGCATGTACTCGGGCAGGCTTTGCGCCAGCGCCGTGCGCAGCTGCGCCTCGTCGGGCAGGCTGTGCCCGTCATGCGCCACCAGGTAGGCCACCAGGCGCGGGATCTTGCGCTCGTCCTCCCGCGCCAGCACCACCACGTCGCGCACGGCATCCATGGCCCCCAGCGCGCTCTCGATCTCGCCCAGCTCGATGCGCAGCCCGCGGATCTTGACTTGATGGTCGCTGCGGCCCAGGTACTCGATGTTGCCGTCGGGCAGGTAGCGCGCCAGGTCGCCCGAGCGGTACATCCTGGCCCCGGGCTCTGCGCTGAACGGGTTGGGGATGAAGCTCTGTTCGGTCAGCTCGGGCCGGTTGATGTAGCCCCGCGCCAGGCCGATGCCGGCGATGAACAGGTGGCCGACCACGCCGATGGGCACCGGGTTGAGCAAGTCGTCGAGGATGTGGATCTGGATGTTGGCAATCGGCTTGCCAATCGGCACGCACTGCAGCTCGCTGTCCTTGTGGCACTGCCAATAGGTGACGTCGACCGAGGCTTCGGTGGGGCCGTAGAGGTTGTGCAGTTCGACGTGGTCCCAGGTCTGGAAGAAGCGCTGCTGCAGCTCCAGCGGCAGGGCCTGGCCGCTGCACATGACCTGGCGCAGCGACCTGGCGCTGCCGGGCCTGGCTTCGTTGAGGAACACGTCGAGCATCGGCGGCACGAAGTGCAGCGTGGTGATGCGCTGCTCATCGATCACGCGCGCCAGGTAGGCCACGTCCTGGTG